>CAZQXN010000018.1:0-14541 GCA_964597545.1 uncultured Planctomycetia bacterium
CTTTTGTTCAACCAGTTTAATCTTAAAGGTGTTGCGTTAGAAATCTGAACCTAAGTCCCCCGCTCCATACGCCTAGCCTGGATTCCGCACGCTCAAAGGGGGATGAAAGTTTCTGAAAGTCAAAGATGAAGCTCAAGGAAGCCTGGCGCAGCACGCCCTGCCCAAACCCACCCGCTCCCATAGGGCGCTCTGGCAGGCTGAAACAGCTCTCCGGATCACAGAAGAGCCGCATCGGAGAGCTCGAATCCCCTGGAAAAGGGGCGGAAAGTGACCCGACACACTTTAGGCAGACGCTAAACAGCCTCTGCCTTCCCCTCGCCCATGATACGGTTCACCCAAGGGATCGTCGTGACAATTTCACGACAAAATAAGGCCTAGAGAATCTCTGGTGGGATGATACGGTTAAAAAACTCGGCAGAAGAGGGCCGCTGTGTGTGATACGGTTAGGTCGTCGGACCTAGGAGCCCGGAAGCAATTTCTTGAAGGGAGCGAGGATTCTCGAAAATGCCCGGGTAACATCCTCCAAAATGAGATACAGGCTCGGCACCACAATGGGGGTTAAGATGGTGGCTGAGGAAAGCCCCCCTATCGCCACCAACGCCATCGGGGCCCACAAGCTGGATTCCTCGGTACGGCTCATGGCCAGGGGAAGCAATCCCAGGATGGTGGTAAAGGAGGTCATGGCAATGGGGCGAACGCGGCTGAGGGCCGCTGAGACCACGGCCCGCCTGGGTCGGAAACCGCTTCTGCGTTGGCGGTTGACCTCGTCCACCAGAATAATGGCGTTATTGACCACAATGCCCCCCAGCAAGATCGTCCCCATGAGGGCCCCGACATTGACCGCCTGATCAGCGAGTTTAAGCGCAATCACCGCCCCGATCGAAGCCAAGGGGGCTGTGACCATGATGATAAAGGGCTGCAGAACCGACTCAAAAAGAGAGGCCAAAACCAGGAAGATAAGGATCAACGACAGCCCCAGGGCAAAGGAGAGCTCTTGTTGATTGCGCATCAACTTCCAATAGTTGGAGCCGAAGCGCCAATAGTAATCTTCGGGGTATGGCACCTCCTTGACCGCCTCATAGACCCGCTGCGCTGCCTCACCAAATGCATACCGCCCGCGGTTGGCGCTGACCTGAATCATGCGCTGCTTGTTCTTGCGCCAGATCTTGGAGGGGCCGATTGCCGGCTCCAGCTTGGCAATCTGCTCTAAGTAAACCGTATCACGGTTAGGCAGGGTAAAGGTGATGCGCTTCAACTTGTCCAAGGTGGCCCGGTCTGCCTCTTCCAAACGGGTCACCACTTCAACCTCCTTGCCTTCGGTGTGGTACAGGGTGGCCCGGAGTCCCCGCATCTGCGCATGGAGGGTCTGGGCAATGTCCTCAACCGAAAGGCCGTACTGGGCTGCGGCAACCTTGCTGATACGGACCAGCCACTCCGGACGGCCGCGCCGCCAGCGGATCTTCAGGTCCGTCAACCCCGGGACCGCCTGCATCCTCTTGAGCATCTCCACGGCCAGCTGGTTGAGGACCTCATAGTCCCAGCCGTAGATCTCGAGGATCACCTCGTTGGTCTCAACCTCATGAGGCTCTTCAAAGTAGACAAAGGCCTCTTTGAAGTTGCGCTCGACCTCCTCCACTTGGGGGCGCAGGGAATCGATGATGTCCTTGGTGGATCGAGAGCGTTCGGCCAAGGGTACGAGCTTGACGTAAACCTTGGAGGACCACCGCTCCACGCGCGCTGAGACCGATTTGATCTCCGGAACATCTCCCAATATCTTCTCAATCCCGCCCACTGCCTCATCTGAAATTTCGAGCTTGGCTCCGCTGGGGAGTTCCACAAAGATCGTGAAGTCCTCAGCCTCCGCCGCCCCAATGAACTCCTTAGGAATCGTTTGGAAGATCTGAAAAGCGGCAATCCCGATGAAAACGGCGACGATCCCCACGGTCCAGCGCCAGCGCAGTACGGTCGAGAGAAAACTGCGGTAGATTGTCCGGACGGCCAGCCGCGTGCGCGGGATCACCCTCACCGGAAAGGAGAGTCGAGAGGCCAACAGCGGCACCACCGACAAAGCCACCAGCAAAGAGGCCAGTAAGGCGAAACAGATGGTGAGAGAGAAACCGGTATAGAGGATTCTGATCTCTTTGTTGACAAAAACGATAGGCAGCAAAACCACAATCGTGGTGATGGTGGCCGCTAAGATCGCCAGCAGCATCTCCGAAGCGCCCCCTCCGGAAGCCAACCGGGATGCCTCTCCCCTAGCCCGGTGCTTGATGACGTTATCAAGCACCACAATGGAGTTGTCGACCAGCATCCCGATCCCAAGCGCCAACCCGCCCAGTGTCATGACGTTGAGCGACATGTCCAGATCCTTCGCCAGCAAGTTCATAAAGAACATGAAACCAAAGGTGAGGATAGTGGCAATCGGAATGGCAATGGCGGCAATCAGGGTCAGGCGCAGGTGCCGCCAGAAAAAGGCCAACGCCAGCAGCACCAGAAGCATGCTGTTCATGATCATCGTGGTGGTGGCCACCGGAATCGTTCCGTAACGGTAAGTGATAACAGACAGGGCGGTGACGCCAAATAGGACCGGCAGGCAGATGATCCTTGGAAACCAGTGGGTCGAAAGAAAAGCCCCCAATACCAGAATCGCCATGACCGCCCCGCTGATCAGGGCGGATCCGACCACCTCAATGGCCCGCTTGATCTGAACCGACTGATCGTAGGTAACAATGAAGGTGAGGTTCTCGGGGAGCCTGGGGTCTGTTTTCATCGCATCCAAAGCCTTTTGGGCCTTGCTGACCACCGCAACGGTGTTGGCGGTGGTTTCCTTCTGGATGTAGAGGGAGACCACCGGCAGGGTGTTCACCCGGGCGAAGCTGGTCGCCTCCAGGAAGGAATCCTTGACGCTGGCAACATCCTTGATTCGGATGATGGAGCGGGTCGGGGTCACCGCAATCCCCAGGGACTCAATCTCCTCGATCGATTCAAACTCCCCCATCGCCCGAATGAGGTATTTGTTGCGCTTGCGGTCCACCTCCCCTGCCAGGAGGTTGAGGTTACTGGCATTGAGGAGTCGCGTCACGCGTTCGATCGGCAGGCGGAAGGACTGCAGTTTTTCCAGATCAATCTCAACGAGGATCTTGCGCTCGCGCCCTCCGCCCACATCCACGTTGGCCACACCCTCGACCCGCATGATACGGTCTTTGATCTGCTCATCGACCAAGCGCCGAAGCATCTCGGGGGTATAGTGGATGGCGGTTACCGCAACGATCAAGATCGGGACATCCTCCTGCTCGAACTTGGCAATGATCGGCTTCTCGATCTCCCGGGGCAATTTGGACCGCACCTTGGAGAATTTCTCTCGCACCTCCAGGGCAGCGAAATCCATGTCGGTCCCCGGCTCAAAGGTCAAGACCACCCGAGCCCTGCCCTCCTCGGAAATAGAGATGATGTCTTTAAGGTGTGAGACGTCTCCAACCGTATCCTCGATCGGTTGAGTGACGCGGTTCTCTACCTCCACCGGCGGCATGCCGCCCCGGATGTTGATGATGATGGAGATGTCTCCGAAGCTGAAGTTGGGGTAAAGCTCAATGGGCAGACGGGTAAGGGCAATCCCTCCTAAGAGCGCCATTCCCAGACAGAGCATGGCAATGGTGATGGGGCGGCGGATCGAAAAATCAGGTAAGGACATGGGGTCAGACCCCTGCCCAGAAGGGGTCTGACCCCTTTTGGTTCTTGAGGGGTCTGACCCCTGGCTTGCAGGGGTCTGACCCCTTTTGGCTCTTGCCGGATTTAAACCAGGACATAATATCGGCCCTTGGCCAACGGGCCTTTTCCGCGGATCAGTCCGCGGTCAACCAAATCTTTGAGATCCCGGGCAGCCGTCGGCACAGAGGTGCGGGCAAGCTTGACGTACTGCTGGCGGGTGGCGCGGCCACGGCGTTTGAGGTGCTTGATCAGCTTCTCCTGTCTTGGGTTGAGATCGATCGGCGGTTCCGCAGGAGCTTCGGGCTCCGGAGCAACCACAGTCCGCTCCTCCGTGGACTCTGAAGGCGCCTCCTGGTCCGGCTCCCCTGAGGACTCCTCCTCCCTGGGTTCCTCTGGGGGCTGCTTAGCTTCAGGTTCTGCTTCTCCGTCCTCGGGTTCTCCAATGGACCCGGCCGGCGCAATGCCGGAAAGATCCTCCTGTTCAGGAACCGCCTCTTCTGAGCCAAAGTCCTTAGGGATTTCAGGAACCTCTGGTGGGGGTCCTTGCGGGGCCGGCTCCTCAGAAGGGGTTTCTTCCTCGGGAGGCGAACCTAACGAGGTCAGTCCATAGGCAGAAGGGTCACCCTGGGGCGGCTCCCCCTCGGCAGGCAGTTCCTTAACGGGTTCTTCGGCAGGCGGCTCCCCTTCGGCAGGCAGTTCCCCCTCAGTAGGTGGCTCCTCCCCTGGAGAGGACTCCAGCTGATACGGTTTAGCCTCCTCCTCACCACCCCCTGGCAACTCAGGGGCAGGGGGTTCGGCAGCCAAGGAAGGTTCGGGCAACTCAGGCTCTGGAAGGGGCTCATCCCCCTCTTCAACCGGCGGTTCCGGTAAAAGTGGTTCTGGGGGCAAACCACCCGATGGAGGTTCCTCTGGAGGAGGCCCCTCCGGAGGCAGCCCCGGTCCGGCTTTGCCCGGAGGCGGACCCTGCTCAAAAACCGGAAGTGCTAACAAGCGGAATTTTCCGAAGAACCGGGCTCCAATGACGTAAATGGTCGGCAGGAAGATGAGCGTCAAGAAGGTTCCGGCAAAAAGACCTCCCATAACGGTGATCGCCATAGGGACCTGAAGCTCCACTCCCTCCTGCAAAGCCAGCGCCAAGGGCAGAAGACCCAGAATCGTGGTGGCGGCAGTCATGATAATGGGCCTTAGGCGCGCCTGGGAGGCATTGAGCACCGCCTCCTCCAGTGACATCCCCTGCGCGCGCAGGAGATTCACATAGTCGATTAAAACAATCCCATTGTTGACAACGATTCCTCCCAACACAATAAAGCCTAAAGCAGCCATAACGCTGATGGGGGTCCCGGTAGCCCCTAAAGCGATCACCACGCCGATCAGGGCCATCGGGATCGTTCCCATAATCAAGAAGGGCTGCCAGAGGGACTCAAACTCGGAAGCCATCACCATATAAACCAAGAGAATCGAAAGCAAGAGCGCAAAGGCCAGTGAATGGAAGGACTCCTGCATCTGCTCGCTCTCGCCGGTAAGCTCCACAGTGTATTCGTGGGGGACCCGAATCTCCTTGAGCACCTCGGTCACCTCGTCCAAGGTCTCACCCAGAGCGCGTCGGAAAAGCTGCGCTGAGATTAAGACGGTTCTCTGCTGGTCCAGGCGGCGGATTTCGGTGGGGCCCTTGCCTATCGCAAAATAGGCCACCTCGGCCAGCGGTATATCGATATCCAGCGGCGAGTGCACCATGAGGCGCCGGATGCCGTTAAAATCTCGTCTGTCCTGCTCTCTCAGGCGCACCCGAACATCAATCTCTTTACCCGATTCCTTGTATTTGGTTGCGATGAAGCCTTTGAGAGCGGTTTGAGCAGTCAGGGCGATGTCGCTGACTGAAAGGTGGTAGGTTGCCGCCCGATCCTTCATGATATTGACCTTCGTCTCCGGGGAGGGAGGGATGAGTGAAGTCTGTACGCCGTAGAGGCCGGGAACCTTCTCCAGCTTCTTCTTCACTTGGGCAGCCATCCGCTCAATGTGGTGCAGCTCCGGTCCCTTCACCTCCACCACAACCGGAGTCCCGGAAACAAAGGCCGACTTGAAAACCGACTCTTGAAGGAGGTAGTCGATCTCTGCCCCCTCAAGGGCCTCGTACCCTAACGTCTTGCGCAGTTCCTGGACAATGGCGGCAGTGCTTCGGGTCCGGAACCCCTCCACGGGGGGATCCCCCCAGCCTCGGTAGCGGGGCCTTAAGTTCACCATGAGCTGTGCCTGGTGGGAGCCGAGGGTCTCAAGCAGTTCCTCTGCCCGCTTCTCTTTGGAAGAGCCGATCGTCACCGTGACGTCCCGAACCTCAGGCAGTGCCTGGAGCACCCGCTCAATACGGCCGGCGATGCGGTCGGTCACCTCCAGACGGCTCCCCGGAGGAAGGTTAGCCTGCAGGATGAACTGTCCCTGGTCCACCCGGGGCAGCATTTCCCGGTCCAGAGTGCCCAACGACATCACAGACCCTGCAAAGAGGAGAATAACGATCCCGATGCCGAAGACCGGAAACCTAAGAAACCACTGAGTGAGCGACAAAAAAAGGCGGCGGAAAAACTCGATGACCGGCTCGATGGGGGAGCTGCTCGCCACGGACCGGATCCGAGAGGCAAAGAGTGCAGTCAGCGTCAGAGAGACCGCCAAGGAGGCCAGGAGGGCGAAGGTCACGGTGTAGGCCAACTCCTTAAAGAGCTGACCGGCAATGCCCACCACAAAGACCATCGGCAGGAAGACCACAATGGTGGTCAAAACCGAAGCCAAAATGGCGCTGGCAACCTCGTTGGTCCCCAGAACCGCGGCATCGGCAGCGGTCGATCCCTGTTCTCGGTGGCGGGTAACGTTCTCCACCACAACAATTCCCGCATCGACCAAGAGCCCTATCCCCAGCGCCAATCCGCCGAGCGAAATGATGTTGATGGTGGTGCCGCTAAAGTACATCAGCGCCACAGTCGCTAAGATCGAAATGGGGATGGCAAAAGCAACATTCATGGCCGCCCAGACGTTGCCCAAGAAGAGGAACAGCACCAGGAAAGCCAGGACGCCGCCCAAGATCGCTGCCGATTGCACCCCGGCAATGGCGCTGCGGATTGCCAAAGACTGATCATAGGCCACAGTGATTGTCAGGTCCTTCGGCAGGGAAAGGCGAAGTTGCTCCACAGACTCCTTGACTCGGTCAGCCAGCTGCAGGGTGTTGGCTCCGGCCTGTTTCTGAATGGCGATGGAGACGTTGTCCTGCCCGTTGAACCGGGAGATCGAGTCCTTATCCTTGAAGGTATCCTTGACCTTAGCGATGTCCTTGAGCAGAATCAGCCGCTGGCGGGGCGCCAAGCCTTTCTCGCGCCTGAGGGGACCCTTCTGGCTCTCGCGCTCAAGTTTCTCCTGGGGAGACTCCTCTTCCTCATCGACCCCGACGGCAATCCCCTGCATCTCCGGAACCACGTCAAACTCGCCGATGGTGCGAATCAAGTATTCGTAGAAGGCCTCCTTGATGGTGCCGGCAGGATAGTTCATATTCGCGCGGGAGAGGGCATCCGCCACATGGGTAATCGGCAAGCCCGCCCCCTGAAGACGCCCCTGGTCCACCTCCACCAAGATTTCCCGCTCAAGCCCTCCGGAGAGGTTCACTGCCGCAACTCCTTCCAGTTTCTCAACTTCACTCTTGACCTGTTTTCGCGCGACAGTCAGTAGATCGTGGGGCGCCCGCTTGCCGGAGAGGTTAAGCACCACGACCGGCAATTCAAAGGGATTGTACTTGATCACCACCGGCTCTTCTGCGGTTCGGGGCAGCCGCTCCTTAATGAGGTCCAGCTTCTCCCGAACCCCCAGGGCGGCAAAATCCATGTTGGTACCCCAGTTAAACTCGGCAATGACCAAAGAGAGCTCCTCTTTGGAAATGGAGCTGACCCGCCTTAGGCCCGAAACGGTCCCAGTCACCTCCTCAATGAGTTTGGTGACCAAAAGCTCGATTTCTTCGGGGGCTGCATCCTTGTATTTGGTGACAACGGTCAGCTGCGGATAGGTGATGGGGGGGTAGAGCTCTTGCGGCAGACGGGTCCAGGCAATCACACCCAAGAGGGCGATCCCCAGATAGGCCATGACCGTGGTGACCGGCCGGCAAACAGAGAAAGCGGGAAGGCTCTCCGCACCCCCCTAGGTACCGGGTACATTGTACCCGGTACAATGTGCCCGGTACCGATTTTAAATTGTATTAAGACCATGAAAAGATGATAAAAGTTAGGCATTGAGTCTCACGGCACCACCAAGAAAAAAAGTGGGCGTTTTTGATTTGTCATCGCTGCCCCTTGCTTCCAATCTCCGGTTCCGCCCGCTCAAAAGCAGCTTCTTCCGCTTCCAGCAGCGTTACCCGAGAACCCTCTTTGAGGTTCCCGCGCGCTTCGGTGATCACCTGCTCCCCCTCTATGATGCCCTCTTGGATCTCGGCGTAGTCGGTGGTGAGATACCCCAAGACAATCGGTTTGGTCGTTGCCATATCGTCCTGGACCACAAAAACCGACTCAAAGGTTCCATCCCCATCCTGATCCTTCAACGCCGATGTGGGCACCACCAAGGCATCCGGCTTCTCGAACACCGCCACCTCTGCCCGGGCAAACATCCCCGGGAGCAGCTGCCCCTGGGTATTTTCCACCTTCACCTTGGCCGTCAGGGTGCGGGATTTCCCCTCGATTAAGGGGGCGAGGTTGTCGATCCTTCCCTCGAAAGGCGTATTGGGCAGTGAATCCACCGTGACCTTAACCAGCTGACCCAGGCGAATCCGCTCGATGTCCCGCTCGATGATCCCCAGCTCCACAAAGACGGCGTTGACATCCATCAGCGTGGCAACCACCGTCTGCGGAGAGACATACTCCCCGGACTCTACTTCGCGCGTTCCCATGACACCATCCTGAGGGGCGCGCAGAACCCCCTTGGTCAGCTCATTGCGGGCTAAATCTGCCTCCTTTTGGGCAGTTTTGACCTGCGTCTCGGCCTGCTCCACCTCAATCTGAGACTCCTCCATCTTAGGCCGGATAATGGCACCCAAGCGGTAAAGCCGTTCGTTAATGGAGAGGCGCTTCTTGGCCAGCTTTAACTGAGCTTGCGAGGTATCCAGCTTGGATTGGGCATACTCCAGGCGCAGGCGCCCTTCGCTGTCGTCCAACCGAGCCAAAACCTGACCCCTGCGGATCATATCCCCCTCTCGAAAGGTGAGCTCCCTGAGGATGCCGCTGACTTCAAATTTCAGCTCAACCTCGGTCTGGCCCCGAACCGTCCCCAAAGTGGGCAGCATATCCGTGAACTCGATCCGGGCCGCTTTAAAGGTGCGCACCGGGACCGGCAGCGCCTCCTCTGGAATGGTTTCGCCGGGGGGCTGCACCCCTGGGGGCAGACGCGTGACCTTGGGGCCCTGCAAAAGATTGGGAAGCCACCAGCTGATGACCG
This sequence comes from uncultured Planctomycetia bacterium, assembly GCA_964597545.1. Lineage (GTDB taxonomy): Bacteria > Omnitrophota > Gorgyraeia > 1-14-0-20-64-10 > 1-14-0-20-64-10 > CAZQXN01. The sequence goes on from CAZQXN010000018.1 coordinate 9,166, forward strand.
CCACTCCGCCCATCAAAATAACAAGGAAAATGACCAATGCCCTTAGATGTTTAAACATGATTTCATCTCCTCTTCCGGTACCTCTTCCGGTACCGGGTACACTTTTCAACAATCCGGCACTGCTGTGAATAAGTGTACCCGGTACCGATTTTAGATTTTGGGCTCATTTCACTCATAGTATCGCGGTAGGCCAATGGCTTTATTCAGCTTTGCCAGTGCCACGTGGTAGTTGGAGAGGGCTTGGGATTCACCCACCCTCTCTTCGGTTAACTTGATGATCGACTCGAGCACCTGGGAGGGCAGCGCTTCATTCAAGGAGGCTTGGGCCTTTAAGATCTTCACCTGTTCTTGGCGAAAGGTGATCTTCTGCCTGGCATACTCCAGCTGCAAGCGAGCCTTATGGAAGCTGAGGTAGGCCTCCTGCACCTCTTGAAAAATCGACGCCTTGGCCTCCTCCAAATCCCGGTGGGCCTTCTCCAGATTGACCTGCGCCTGCTTAATCTCTGATATCCCCTGCATGGCATCCAAAATTCCGAACTCCGCAGAGTAAACAGTGGTGTCGGTCCGGGTCGTCTGACCCAAGCGCGGAGAGGTTTTGGTCTCGGTGACAGAGAGGTTGGCGCTGTTGCCGCCGCCCCAAGCGCGCGTGGCCTTGATCCCGACAAAGTAATCATCCCCGGTGTTCAAGTCCTCTGTATCATAAGCAGACGCAGAGGAGCCGATGAACCCGGAAAGATCCACCTTGAGCTTGCCTTTGGCTTTGGAAATCCGCTCCTCATACTCATGGAACTTGACCAGCAGCGTGTTGATCTGGATATCCGGCCGATACTGCGCTGCGAGTCTGAGCGCCTCCTCCAAATCAACCGACTCGGTCTCAATGGGAGAAAAACTGTCCGGCACCTCCACCAAAGCATTATGGTCAAGCTTGAGCCTCTGGAGGAATTTGATGCGGGCCAATACAACATCATTCTCAGCATTGGTCCGCTGGAATCGGGCCTGATTGACTTGGGATTGAACGTTGAGGATTTCGAGACGCGTAAGCAGTTCTTGGTCAAAACGAGCGCGAACATCCTGCTCGAAATCCTCTGCCTCGGTCACCAGCCCTTCCTGGGCGGCCAACCCAGCCTTAGCGCCCACCAGCTGGAAATAAGATTCAGCCAGCTCCATGGAAAAGTCGGCCTCCACCTTGGTCCGGCGCTTCTGGGATACCTGAAGGTTGACAAGGGACTGGCGGTAGGTCTCCATGAGCCGGCCGGAGTAGTAAAGGGGAACCTCCATCTGCAAACCAGTGGTGTACTCCCGGAAGTCAACATCCGAAGCCACACCATCGGTCCAGCTGGCCTTCAGGGTGGCGGCCGGATACAAGGCCCGCCGGGCCTCGCGGACCTTTTGCTGGGCCAAATCTACCTCCTTCTGGGAAATCCGAACCGGGCGATGGCGCCCCAAACCAAAGACCAGCGACTGCCCCAGATCCCAAACCTCACCCAGGGCTGGAAGAATGGAATCCCCTGTGGCAGGCAGCAAACTACCCGGGGTAACCGGCTGAGTCGCTGCCTGGGCAGTAGGACGCAGGGCGGCCAAGGCAGTATCATTGGTAAGCGGCATCAAGACCCTCTGATGCTTGGAGCGTACCCGGATTCTTAGGGAGGGATCCGCTGATTCTAAGAGGTGTTCAGAGGGCTCCGAGAGATCGAAGCTTAAGTAATCCACCTTCTGGGAACTCAGCTCTCCGGCTGGGTGGCGAAACTGCCAGCCCTTAACCACGCCTCCATCAAGCACCTTGCTTTTGGGAAGGGCGCTGACGATATCGACCTCAACCGGATCGATGATCAGGCGGCTGGGCTCGGTCAGGGTATAGGTCACAAAATCAAAAGGCTGATCGGCAGTCACCTCGATGAGGTCCCCCTCGAGGCTGGGGTGAAGTTTGATATTGGTAATCGTGGTTTTATTAGTGGAAGCAAAAGCCAGGCAGAATTCCGCACCGCAGGTCAGGAGGAGCCCGCTGGTAATGCACCAGAGGAGGGGCAATGACCGTCTCACGTTACTGCAAGATTACCTGATACAGTGCAATAAGTCAAGGTGCGAAATTTACACTCACTGTTTCAAGGAGCAGAGTGATGATACGGTACCCTTCTGGAGGAGGAAACAGTGAGACGGTATGGGGTAATCTAAGACCTTTTTAGGGTAAAACAGGCTTAGGGCTTGCGCGTCTGCGCCTCAATGAGCAGGAGCACCCGGATGATCTCACCCAAGGCATACAGCACCAGAAACCCGAGCAGCCCGCTGAAGGCCATGTTGAGTATGAGTGTCCCGGTCATGGGGGTTCGATCTTCAACCCCGACCAAAGCACCCATGACGCCAATCAGCATCAATACCAAGGTCAAGCAGGCCAAGACCTTAAAGGTTACGGAGAAAATCCGAAGCAGCTTAAAACCCTTTCTCATGACGCCCCCTTTTAGTTGGTCTCAAGCAGCTTGGCCTTGCTCGCTGCTCGGTAACGGCGCATGTACTCCCGCATGTAGATCCGATACTGATCCATGGTGGATGACCGATAAGCCTGAATCCGGTCTCTATGGTTGACGCGCCACCGCTTAGCCCGCAAGCGAGCCTTGGAGCGCCAGATCGGATCGATCCGCTTAATCCGGTAGTAGAGGGGATTGCGCTCCTGCCAGGCTGTGAGATTGTCCCGCTGGCGCTTTTTCTGGCACAGGGGATCCCCGCAAGCCCGCTGTTTGGTTTTGCGGTACTTGGAAGGCTCAAACTCCCGCTGACAATAGATGCAGATCATAGAATCTCTTCCACCTAACTTTTATTGTACCACTAACGGAGTGCCGGCGCACCTACTCCGTTTGTCAAGATGGCCTTGGCCTTCTCATCCTGGACTTCGGTGATGTAGGGGACGCCGGTCTCCTTTGCAGTCTCCCGATTGGCAGCAAAGAGGTCCTCCCGGGCGATGGCAGGCAGGGAGAACCTTCGTGCCCCGGCCATCAACTGCTGAAGACCTGCTGTCAGCTTATCGGCCAAGGTCCAGGATGCGATCGCGCCGAACGGAATGTTCTTGATCTCATCCTTGCCAACCTTCTTCTGGACATCATAGTAGCCGGCAAAGATCTCCTCGGGCTTCAAGCCAAACTCCTTCACCGAAGGCGGAAGGGCATCCCAATGACCGCGCAGGGCTGCTTTCCGGGTCGGGTGCAGCACCCCTTCGATGTTCGAGCCGAGATAGCCCGGAATCATCAGGGAGCGCCCCATGCAAATCAGCTTGGTGAAGGGGGCGCCCAAGGCCAAGGCCTTGAAGATCTGGTCTTCCTTGGCCAAGCCTCCGGCAAAGGCCATATCCACAACATGCTCTCCCTTATCCTGCAGCATCTTGGCATATTGATACGCCTTGGCATGCAGCAGGATGGAAGGCACGCCCCACGACTCCATCATGTTCCAGGGGCTCATGCCGGTTCCGCCGCCAGAACCATCTATGGTCAGCAGGTCCAGATTGGCCTTGGAGGAGAACTTCACGGACATCGCCAGCGCCTCCATCCCGTAGGAACCGGTCTTCAAGGAAATCCGCTTGTACCCGAGCTTGCGCAGATAGTTGACCGACTCCATGAAGGCGCGCTCCACCTCATCGGATGACTTAAGCGAGGTGTATCCGAGGCGGCTGTGCCGTGCAAAGGAGGTGATGGCACCCGCCTTAAAGGCCTCCTGGGCTTGGGGTGAGGCAGGATCCGGATCGACCACGTAACCGCGCTCCTTCAAGAAGAGCGCATAGTCGAGGCTGGTCACCTGAATCTCCCCTCCGATGTCCTTGGCCCCCTGCCCCCATTTGAGCTCAATGATGACCTTGTCACCGTACTTCTCAATGACATACTCGGCCACGCCGTTTCGGGTATCCTCGACGTTGAGCTGAACGATAATCGCCCCATACCCATCGAAGTACCTCAGGTACGTCTCGATGCGCCGCTCAAGCTCCGGGGCCTTGGTAATCTTGCCATTCTTGATCTCGGCCTTGCGGTCGACGCCGACTACATTCTCGCCGACGACGATGGGGTAGCCCACCAGGGCGGCTCCCACCGCAAAGGATTTCCAGTACCGCTCGGCGATGAAGGTCGAACCCAAGGCGCCGGTCATCATCGGCACGCGGGACTTGGTCTTGACCTTGCCCCCGAATACGGTCTCGGTGTTGACATTCGGGAAGATGCAGTCATCCTCTGAGTTGGAGAGGCCCTGCGCAAGCCCTTTGGCGCCATAGTTGTACCCATTGATGCGCAGCGAGTTGTAGGAAACCCCCACATGGGTGGTATTGGCGCTGCCGGCGGTCACAATACCGAAATCCCGGGGATAGAGCAGCTTCCTGCCCTTGAGGCTGGCCAACCATACCTCACACTTCCCCTTGCAGTCTGCCCGGCACAGGGTGCACAAACCAGACTCGCAAGGATTACCGCGGTTGACGGTGCCTAATGCATCGTTGGTCTTGGGCCAGGAAACGCTCATGTTAGAGAACTCCTCTTATTGGTTTACTTGGGCGAAAGGTCTGCTTTTGCGGGTCGTAGCCACACGCAGTAAGTTGTGACTATTATAGGAAGATCCTCTCTGAATGCAACTTAAAAACCACCCTCAGAGAGGTGGCTTCCCTTCCAGAAGTTGGTAGCCCCTAGGGGAATCGAACCCCTGTCTCGTGCCTGAGAAGCACGCGTCCTAGGCCACTAGACGAAGGGGCCAAATGGCCTTTTAAAGGGTACTGGGATGTTATAAAGCTCGCTTACCTTTGTCAACTCTTTTGGCTGCAGCAACTTGGGCCTTCAGAGCAAGCAGTGGAAAAACCCATCTCCTTCTTGATCTCACGCACGGCAGTGACCATGTGGGTCAACATCTGGATGGTCTCTTCCTTGAGCCGGGTCTTGAGGCCGCAGTCCGGATCAATAAACAGCTGCTCCGGCTTAAAAACTGTAAGGGCCTTTCGAATGGCTGCCTTGATCTCTTCCACCGATTCGGCCTTATGAGAGTGGACATCGATCACACCGAAGGCCACCTCCTTGGTGAAGGGGACCTTGCGGATCAGCTCCAGCAGGTTGAAATTGGAGTTGGCAAACTCCAGATCGATCTGATCCACCGCCAGATCCAGAATCTGGGGATAGACCCGCTCAAAGTCACCATAGCAGATGTGGGTTCCGGTCCGCACGCGAATGCCCTGGGTCACGATCTTCATGGCCTCGACCGCCAGGGCAATCTCCTCAACGCGGGTGGAGACGGCCGGCTCATCAATTTGGATGAACTGGGCCCCCGCTGCCTCCAGCGCCTTGACCTCTTCATGAATGGCCTCGGCCAATGCCAGAGTGAACTGGCGGCGATTCGGATAATGCTCATCAAAGGACCAATCCA
>CAZQXN010000018.1:14551-17952 GCA_964597545.1 uncultured Planctomycetia bacterium
GCCTGTCAGCATCCCCTTGACTGGTTTTTGAGTCAGGCCCTGGGCAAATTTAAACCACTCCACCGTGATCGGCCCCTTCCAGCGAATGGGGGAGGTGGCAATGGGCTTGCGATAGTAGCGGTTGCCGTAGGAGCGGACTCGGGAGCTGATGGTAAAACCATCCAGGGCTTCAGCAAAATAGGTTGCCATGTCCCCGCGATACTGCTCTCCATCGACGAGGATGTCCAGGCCGATCTCCTCCTGGATCTGGATCCACTCGCGCGTTGCTGCTTGCTCCATCTCGTGCAGCTTTTTCGGATCCAGCTGTCCGCGCCGCACTTGGGCGCGAGCTGCTTTAAGTTCCTCTGATTTAGGAAAAGAGCCAACGGTTGTAGTTGTAAGCATTTTGAAAAACCGATCCTTTCTTCTTTATTCGATTCTCATCCGGTCCAATTCTTGTTGTCCAATTCCCTCTTCCAAGGGCAAAGCCTGATGGGGTGACGCACTGCACGACATACCGGTCCGGCAGTTCACGACTGCTTCCGGTGTCAATTTCTCCGTCGGGGTGTACTTCGCGATGGCCCGAACCGCCAACTGCCTGGCAGCATCGCTGATTGGACCCTCCAAAAGCGCTGAGGGTCCGGAAAATCCGTGCGGCTCAAGAAGCATGCGCCCTGGCGCCAGGTACGCAGCCAACAGTCCATTTTCCTTCTCGTTGCGGCCAACAATCAGCTTGGTCTCATCGTTCACTCGGAAGTGGCGCCCAATCCGCAGCAGCTCCATATCTCCAACGGTCACCTCCTGCTGATGGCCGAAGAGGTCCTTGAGCCGGCCGCCATAGTGTTGATCGGTCAGCAGGCATCCGCCGGCAGCATTGGGATAATCGTTGATGCCGTACTGCGCAGCCAGCTTGATTTGATCTCTCCGGGAGCGCCCAACGATTCCGCAGAGTGCCTCTCGATCAATCACCCCAGCCTTTTCTGGGAGTGTGGGTGCCAACTTCTTGGCCGAGAGGGGCCGAACAATCAACCCCGCCAGCCCCGAACGCTCCTCGATCAGGGCAATGGAACGGCTCATCTGGGACATCGGCCGCTGACCCAACACTTCGCCGGTTACCAAGAAAGAGGCGCCGATCTCTTCCATGAGTGCTTTAGCCTCTTCAAACATATAAATCCGACAGTCCACGCAGGGGTTCATGCCGGCACCATAGCCATACCGAGGCTTCCGAAGGAGCTTCAGGTAATCGGGTGTGATCATGTTGCGCATCACAAACTCAATCCCCAGCGCCTTGGCGGTCTTAAGGGCCCGGGTTTCATCGCAGCAACCCCAGGGTAGAGAAAAGTGCAGGCCGGTCAGTGTAATCCCCTGCGCTTGGAGGATCTTGACCGCCAGGGTGGAATCCAGCCCCCCGGAGATCATCGCTACCCCTTTGCGGTTGAGCCCTTGTACGTAGGGGTCAGACCCTTTCGTACAAAATCCTTCTTTCATGATTTGACCAGACCTCTTAAGATGCTGAGGTTCATCTTGTCCTCGGTACCCGCCTCATTCTTCGGGGTCTCGAGCACCATGGGGATCTGGCGCAACCTTCGGTCATTCATCAAACACCGAAATCCCATCAAGCCGATCTGCCCGCGCCCCACATGCTCGTGCCGATCCACACGAGAGCCCAATTCCCGCTTCGAGTCGTTGAGGTGAATGGCCTCGACGCGACTGAGCCCCACAATCCGGTCTAACTCTGCCATCGTCCTCTGATAAGCGGCCCTTGTCCTTAAATCGTAGCCGGCCGCAAAGAGATGGCAGGTATCGAGGCAGATGCCAGTGCGCTTGGGCTCTCCAGTAGCCTTAAGCAGTGTTTTAAGCTGCTCAAAGCTGTGTCCCACCATCGTCCCCTGCCCTGCTGAATTTTCATACAGGAGCTTAACAGAGGAGCGAGGGGTCTTTTTGATCACCCAGGCAACCGTATCAGCAATCTGCCTGAGACAGTTGCGCTCCGTGCTGTCCATGTGGGCACCCGGGTGCAGCACCAAGAAAGCCAACCCCAGGGCGGTTGCCCGCTCCATCTCCACAAGCAGCCCCTGCTTGGACTTCTTGTAGATCTCCGGCACAGGAGAACCCGCGTTGATGAGATACGCACAGTGAGAAAAAATCGGGCTCACACCACTTGAGCTCGCCGCTTGCCGGAAAAGCTGCTTTTGTTCCTCGGTAATGGGGGGTGCAGCCCATTGGTTATTTGATTTGGTAAAGATCTGTATCGTCTGACAACCGACCTGTTCGCCCCTCTCAATGGCTCGTTCAAAGCCGCCGGCCACCGACATGTGGGCCCCCAGCCGGGGCAAATCGGTACCAGGTACCGATCTTCGTTGTAACTGCTGACTACTGCGGTGGTTACGAGGTACCTGGCACCGCTTCTTTGCAGCTACACTCACGACGGCCGTCGGTATCCTGCCAGATCAATCCATACCCGGCCAAATCCCGCCTCACGACAAGCCTGGGTCACATCGGACTGCAGCGCGGGCTCAGCCAACGACGCAAGGCGGTCGGGCTCAAGCTCAATTCGAACCGACTCACCGTGATAGCGAGCTCTAAGCTGCGTAAAGCCGGACGCCCTTAAGCGCTTCTCGCAGGTTTCAACCTGGCGCAGGCGATCGGCCGTCACGTGAACGCCGGTGGGCAGCCGCGAAGCCAAGCAGGCCATCTCCGGCTTATCCCACGTGGGAAGGCCCAATTCCAGGCTCTGGACGCGAATCTCATTCTTGGTCAAGCCCGCCTCAGCCAAGGGGGAACGAACCTGCCACTCTTTGGCGGCCTGACGGCCCGGGCGATCATCAGCCAGATCGCTCTCTTGCGCCCCGTCCACCACAACATTCAGATTGTGAGCCTTGGCCGCGGCGGCAGCCAGCGAAAAGAGCTCTGACTTGCAGAAGTAGCAGCGGTTGACCGGGTTGGTTCCGTAGCGTGGGTCCTCCAGCTCTTTGGAGAAGACCGTCCGGTGCTCAATGCCGATGGCCCGCGCCAAGCGCTTGCACTCCTCAAGTTCATCCGCCGGCAGGCTGGGTGAAACCGCAGTCAGAACCATAGCCTTCTCGCCCAAAACATCCTTGGCCATTTTGGCCAAGTAGGTGGAATCGACCCCGCCGGAGAAGGTCACCAACACCGAACCCATCCGGCGCAGAATCGCTTTAAGCCGAAGGAGCTTCTCTGCGGGAGAAACCATTCAAGCGTCGTTGGCTGCGGCTTTAAGCAGCTGCAGTTTCTTCTGAGCTGCCTCATGCGGCAAAAATTCTAAACCGCAGTTGGCACTCAGCCACAACCGCTCTGCCGGGACCGCCTTTAAGAAGCCGGCCAGTTCGGATTGGATCTGGCGAGCTGATTCCAGCTTGGTATTGCGGGCATCGACCAGGCCGAGCGCCACCTCTCCGGAC
>CAZQXN010000018.1:17962-40100 GCA_964597545.1 uncultured Planctomycetia bacterium
CTGCTGGGTAACCTTATTCAGAAGCTCCGGATTCTTGGTACGCGCTGAGATCAAATCGAGGCTTAGCACATCGACCTCGGTCAAGCCCGAGAGTTTGGGCAGAACCTCGGAAACATCCTGGAAATACAGGGCCAGCCACCGGCGAGCCTTGACCCCCGCAAAGATCTTGCTGATCGCTTCAAGCGCTTGAGGCAAGAGGGGCTCTGCGGCCGTCAGCGCCGGCTCATCCAACTGGATCTCCTTGACTCCGGAATCCACTAGGGCCGCGACCTCCTGACGCAAGAGATCAGCGTACAGGGAAAGGAGCTGTTCGGGGGTCTGTCCCTTGGCAAGCTCTGTTGAGATCACCAGGGTCAGGGGCCCTGGCAAGGCCACCTTGACCAGCTTCGAGGTTGCCTTGGAGGCGAATTGAAACTCCTTGAGGGCCTCGGAACCCTTCCAGCTCACCTTATCCCCCACCTCCAAGCGCCGGTAATAGACATTGTTGTCAAAGAGGCGCCTCAGCGCCCCGCGCTTTACGCCGTGGGCACTGCGCGCCAAGGCATGCGGCATATCTTCCCAGCGAACTTGTCCGTCGGTGACGAGATCCAGCCCTGCTTGATCATGCTCTTGGATCACCCGGCGGATGACCTTCTCCACCTCTTGGTTGAGCGCTTTGTCATCGATCAACTGGCGCTGCCAGCGGTCAATGGCGCTGGGGAGATTGTCTGAATTGTCTTCAATGACCTTGGGATAACTGCCGACAACAGTGGTGCGAATAGACATGGGTTTGTAATCCTATCTGTTGAATGGGTAATGGGATCGGAACGCGATTCCCGGGATTTAGAACGCCTACAGAGGCGATTATTGTATCACAGACAAGCGGATGCGCCGCAGGGGAATGCCTAGAGAGTGACGGGTCCTTTCGACGACCCCAAGCTTGTCGCGGGGGAGGAGAAATCTCGGTTTCAAAGGTGAGATTTCTCGGGCTAATGCCCTCGAAATAACGGCCAAACTAGCCCGCTATTGCCTAGGGGGCGGAGGGGGATGAGAGGGGTACTTTGACCGGAGGGTCTTGATTCGTTTCTGGGTGCGCTGGGCTTCGTCGGGACGTCCGCTGTTTTGATACAGTTCTGCCAAGCTCTCCAGGGGAGAAATCAGGTCGGCGTACTCCGGCCCATGGGCCTTTTCTACAATCTCAAGAATCATCTGATACAACCGCTCTGCATCTTGAGATTTGTCATACTGCGCATACAGCGCAGCCAAGTACTCCAGGGTGTTGACCATCCTGATGTGCCGAGGCCCGAGATTGATCTCGTAGATGGCCACAGCCTGCTTGTACTGCGCCTCAGCATCATTGGCCCTGCCCTGCGCGGCATACACATTCCCCAGCGCTGTCCGGTATTCGGCCAACTGGATGTGCTCGGCCCCAAAGACCGCTTCGGTGGTCTCGATGGCCTGCTGGTACAAAGCCGCTGCCCGATCCCAGCGGCCCAAAGAGAAGAACAGATCTGCCAGATCAGCCAAATAGGTCACGGTGTTGGGATGGCTGAAACCTGTGGTCTTCTGGGTGATGTCCAGCGCACGCTGGTAATAGACAACCGACTCCTCAAGCTCGCCATGAATTCGAGACAGTTGGGCCAACCCTGTCAAAGAGCTGGCGACAGCAGGATGAAACTCGTGATCGGCTTCTGCCTTACGCAGAGCCTCTTTGTAGAACCGCCCTGCCTCAACATGATTGCCTTGACGGCGATGGAGGGAAGCGATGTTCACTAGAATCGCTGCAGCCTCTGGATGGTCTGAGCCCAAGATGTATTCCACAATCTCCAGAGATTCCTGATACAGGGCCTCTGCCTTGGTATATTTACCCTGGGACTGGTAGAGCATCCCCAAAGCGTTCATGACTATGGCCGCTCCGAAACGATCCAGGTCCATGTAGGAACGTTTCTTAAAGAGATCCAACGCGCGCAGGTAGAGGGGCTCTGCCTGAATGAATTTCCCCTGCACTTGGTAGAATTGAGCGACGTGGAACAGGGCAAAACCAACTATGGTGTGGTTATGGCCAAACTTCTCTTGGGCTTCTCGAAGGGTCTCCTCGGCGTAGGTCTCCCCCTCCTCAAACTGCCCCAGCTGATACATGATGCGCATCTGATCTCTTCTTTGGGACCAAAATCGCGTGGAGCCGCAACCGGTAATCACCATTCCGGCTGCGAGAAGCAACAAGAGAGGACGCTTCGCCCTCATTGCGACACCTTGCCTGCATGCGACCGAAAGGCTAAGCCCTCGGTCAGAAAACGCTGATATTCTTCGGCCTGCTGATCGATTTGAGCTTGAGAGAGCTGTCCGTAATGCTCCAAGAGTTCCTTAAGCTGTGGGAGGAAGTCCAAACCGTGGCAGTGGCTCCACGCGATCCGCGTGCGCCGGGCCAATAAATCCGTAATCGAACAGGCCAGCTCATTCTGGATGGCATGCACAATCTCTGCGCGCAGCACGGCATGGTGCGGACAAACGCGAGCCACCAAAGGCCGATCTTGGTCAATCAACTGGAGCACCTTGACAACCTGAGTGCCGTAGCGGTTGAAGAGCTGGCTCACCAGCGCCGGCCCCAAGGGCTCGATCACCTCTTTTAAGAAAGCCAGATCCTCAAGGTCGACCCGCTCTGCCAAGGGGAGCTGATCGGTCTGGCAGGGTTTTGCCTTCCAGCGGTTGCGCTTACAGAGAAAATCCACCGCTTCGGCCGCCATCTTCCGGTAGGTGGTGTACTTGCCGCCCAAGACACTGACCAAACCCATGTTATCGGCTTCGATCCGGTGCTCCCGAGAAGCAGTGGTGGGCGAGCCTGAGAAGGCAAGGAGCGGCCGAGCCCCTGCAAAGCTCGCCAGCACATCACGTTCGGCCACCTGAATGTGAGTCAAAACGCGATTGACCTCTTCGAGAAGATAACCCACTTCATTCCCCTCGGCACGAAGGGTCTCTGGCACCTCTCCGGCCGGGGACTCGGTGGTTCCCAGCAGTGTGCAATCCCCCCAGGGCACCAGGAAGAGCATCCTGCCGTCGGACTTTGCCTGGAAAAAGATGCCGTGCCGCGTTACGTGCGGCAGGACCAGGTGGATCCCCTTGATGGGATTCAACCGGTTGGGAGCACCCGTCTGGCTGATGCGTCTCACATGATCGGCCCAGGGTCCGGTTGCATTGACCACCGCCCGGGCCTCTACCTCCATGTACCGGCCGGTTAAGCGATCCTCCACCACCCCGCCCGCCACCTTCCCCTTGGTCTTCAGAAAGGAACGCAGGCGCACGTAGTTGCAGCAGACCGCGCTGAAATCCACCGCCTGCAGGATATTGGCAAGGCAGAGCCTGGCATCATCCATCTGGCAATCCCGGTAAAAGCCTGCAGCCTGAAGCCCCTCCTGCTGCAGGGAGGGTTCCAGGGTGGCTGCTTCATCCGCCGAGAGGCTCTTAGGAAATCCCAGGGGAGAGATCCCGGCCAGCGTCCCGTAGAGGAGCAGTCCTCCATGAATCTTCCAGTAGGGACGAGCATCCCCCTTATAGACCGGAAGGAGCAGCGGAAGGGGCTGAACAACGCTGGAGGCGGTCCGGTAGAGGATGTCTCGCTCTTTTAAGCTCTCTGTGACTAAGGGAACGCGCCCATGCGCTAAGTAACGCAATCCCCCGTGGATGAGCTTTGAGGTTTTGGAGCTGGTCCCGCTAGCAAAATCCCCCTGCTCAACAAGTGCCACCTCAAGACCTCTTAAAGCAGCATCTCGGGCAATGCCGGCGCCAACGATGCCGCCGCCTACAATAAGAAGGTCGAACTTTCCCTTCTCCAGTTGATGGATCTGTTCGGTTCGTCTCATGGGCTACTGTGTTCTAACACGCGCAACAGCCTCCTGCCAACCTTGAATCTTGCGTGTTCTCTCTCGGGTGTTCATCCGCGGCTTGAAGATCCGCCCGGCGCGACCGGTGAAGCGCGCGAACTCGCCAGGCTTCCACCAACCCAGCGTAATCCCAGCCAGCAGGGCCGCCCCCTTGCCGGTGTTGGCCACCATGGGAGGCCGTTCCACCGGAATCCCTAAGAGATCCGCCTGAAACTGCATGAGCCAATCGTTCTGCGCTGCCCCGCCGTCCACTCGAAGGGACCGCAGCCTCACACCGCTATCCCGTTTCATGGCCTCGACCACATCCCGCGTCTGATAAGCCAAAGATTCTAGGGTGGCTCGCACCAGAACCGCCCGGTTGGAACCGCGGGTCAGCCCTACCACTGCACCTCGGGCACTCATGTCCCAGTACGGCGCCCCCAGCCCCACAAAGGCCGGCACCACATAAACCCCGTCGGTATCGGGGATGGATCTAGCGATCTTCTCGGTTTCAGCAGCAGTTCGGATGACTCGAAGCTCATCCCGAAGCCACTGAACCGCCGCCCCGGCAATGAAGATCGACCCTTCCAGGGCATACGCGGGCTTGGCCCTTTTGCCATAGACCAGAGTGGTGACCAGCCCAGAGCGGCTTGATGCAAAACGGTCTCCGGTATGCACCAACAGAAAACAGCCGGTCCCATAGGTATTCTTGGCAGTCCCGGGTGTCACGCACCCGTGCCCCACCATCGAGGCCTGTTGATCCCCTGCCATTCCGGCAATAGGAATCCCAGCCGGAAGCACCCCGCCTGCCGTCTTGCCGAAAAGAGCGCTGGGGGGACAAACCCGCGGCAAGAGTGAGCGCGGTATCCCCAATAGCTTTAAGAGCTCCGGGTCCCACCGGTGGGTGCGAATGTTGTAAAGAAGGGTCCTGGAGGCATTGGTGGCATCGGTGGCGTGAACCTTGCCTCCGGTTAAATTCCAGAGGAGCCAGCTGTCGATGGTGCCAAAGGCAAGCTTCCCGGCTGCCGCCCGCTTGCGCGCACCCGGAACGTGATCCAAAATCCAGCGAATCTTGGTGCCTGAGAAATAGGCGTCCAAAACAAGCCCGGTCTTTTTCTGAAATTTCCGGGTCAGCCCCCGGGCCTTTAACCGATCGCACAGGGGTGCTGTCCTGCGGCACTGCCAGACAATAGCGCGGGTGACCGGTTTTCCGGTTTTTCGGTCCCACACCACTGTGGTCTCCCGCTGATTGGTGATTCCAATCCCCTCAATCCGGGCTGACCGGATACCTCCGGCAGAGAGGGCCTTGCGAATCACGCGGGCTGTGGTGGCCAGAATCTCTTGAGGGTTATGCTCTACCCAACCCGGTTTGGGGTAATGCTGGGTGAATTCCGCGTAAGCGCGGGAAACCACCTCTGCACGACGGTTGACGATCAAAACCGTGGTGCCGGTGGTCCCCTGATCGATGGCAAGAATCATGAGTTGCCCGACCCCCTTAAACCCAGCATGGCGCGCGGATCGTCGGTAAAGATGGCATCTACACCCCACCGAGCAAACCGTTTCGCCTCTGAGGCCACGTTGACCGGATAGACCCAAACCCGTATGCCCTTGGCCCCCAGCTGGCGCACGGTCTCCTCGGTCAGATACCCTCGGAACAGAGAGACCTGTCGAACCGCGGCCTCTTTGACGATCGGCTCATAGTTAATGGGGACAGCGGCAAAGACGATGGAGCGGATGCTCTCAGGAATCTCCTGGCCAATCTGGAGGATGTCGGCATGCAGAAAAGAGGTCATGTGCACCTTGTCCAGCGCCCCCAGCTGACTTAACAGAGGCAGCAGGATCGGTACCATCCCGGCTGCTTTCAAATCCAGGGTAATCGGAGAGCGTCCCAGAAAACGCTTGAGGAACTCCTCCAACGTGGGAATGCGCTCCCCGCCCCCAAGGTCAATCTGCTGCAACTCTTTTAAGGTAAGCTCCTTGACCGGGCGCTGTCCCTCTGGGGTTTGGATCAAATCATCGTGCCTGACGATTACGCGCTGATCACGCGTCATCAGCAAATCAGCTTCAATCCCATCGACACCAATCTTAAGGGCCTGCTCAAAGGCAGCGAGGGTATTCTCTGGTTTTTCGGTCTTGGCCCCTCGGTGGGCAATAATTTTCATGCAGCCAGAATACCACGAGATCACCACAGATCGGTACCACCACAGATCGGTACCGGGTACAGTTATGAACAAGGGCTGTTGAAAAGTGTACCCGGTACCGGTTTTAGGGTTGTGCCTGCTTTTGGTACCTGGTACCGACTTGAGGTGTTGATCCTACGCGGCCAGCTCCAAGTAGCGCTGGGTCCGCTGCCACCAAGAGCGGAAGGAAACGCTGGGGATCTTGAGGAATCTGCCGAGCCCCCGAAGCTGTTCGTACTTCTCAACCACAAAGACCTTGATCGCCTCAGCCCAAGCCTTCATTTGGAAGGTCACGATCGCCTCGCCTAAGTTTTTCCTTGCGCCGGAGAGATTGATGATCCCCACCAGCGTTATGGCGCTGCCGGCCTCCTCCAGCCCTGCCCGCACCTGGGCCTCTTGAAGATCATCCGCCACAATGAGGGCAATCTGAGGCGGCGCTCCTCCCCGGCCCATCTGCGCTAAGTAAGGCAATGCGCCTGCTGTCGCAGGGGTAAGAACCACCCAGCTGGCAGCTGACACATGGGGAGACAACGCGATCTCCTCCTGCCCGCTGGCAGGCGGCTCATCCGAAGGTGCGGGGGCAGCGGGCCCTGAGCGCATGAGACGCCTGGCAACCAAGCCGCCCAGACCCGCGCCGCCGCCAAGCAGCACATAATGCCACCAGCGCCATCCGCCAGGCCTGGCGAGTTCCAGGGAGGGCATCAGCGCCTCTCGGAGTCGCTCGATGCGCGCTGGATCTTCGCTCAGAAGATACATCTGTCCGACGACCTGCAGTTCCAGCTCCATGGGATGCTCGGGGCGAAGTTCAACGCCGTACCGATCGGGATTCCTTTTCATCTCAGCGATGACGGCCCGTCGGAGGTTGTCCACGGCCGTCTCGTGTGTGCCCTTGTCTCTTGCTTCTGCTTCCGCCACCTTATAATCACTCAGCAGATCGATGAGTGTGATGCGCGGTTCTTCAAAGAGTTGGCTGGCATAGGCGCGCCGCTCGGTCAGCTCTTGGGCAGATGGATCGTCTAGAAGGTGTCGGCGCTTGTGCGCCTCAAAAACAGGGTCGGTGGCTGCATCTGCATCATCCGCCACATGCTGAGCCCCGTGAGCAGCAAGGCTGCGAATGAACTCTTCTGTCAACCTCTCTGCGTCATGAGGACCTGCGGTCAAAAGACTGTAGAAAGCGTAGTTGACGGCAAGATCGGTGCGCTTAGCCTCGCTAAAACCAGTGATGGCTTCGTGGTTGCGCTCAACAAAACCCCAGAAATCACCGCGCTGGCGCAGCGAGCCGTGCAGCAACTGGAAGAAATGCTCGTAATCCGCTCCAAAGCTTGCTGCCAACTCCTCAACAACAGCGACATTGCCCCGACTTGCTATCTCCGGTCCGGTGGTGCGCTGGTTAACCGTGTTGAGCCAAAGCGCCCGATCCAGGGGCTCAATGGTAAGCCTTGAGTAGTGCTGTGCGCCGCGCTGAAGCACGGGGGTTTGCGCCTCATCAATCCGGACAACGCGGTAAAAATCTTTAAGGAAATAGGCCGCCAGGAGAGGATCCTCCGGCTGTCTTGAAGGGATAAGCACCGACTCATAGCCATGACTAAAAATACCCGCAGAGGCCAAATGCGTTTCCAGCTGACCCAGGACCAGCTGGTCAAAGGTATTTTGAGAATAGGGCAAGGGGGGCTGAATGCCCATTTCGGCCTGGATCACATTGAAGAAATCCCTGTGGAGGGCGCGGCGCATCTCTGTGGTCTCGGCAGTAGGGTGCCGCCCGTCCCTCTGATCGATCTGCTCCCATCCGTCTCGAAAGCGCTCAATGGCTGAGAGAATGGGCTCTGCTCGCTCGGCATCAAAAGGCTGATACCGGCATGGCCGGATGCCCTGCTGGAAAGCGTACTCGAGGAAAACCTTCCGTTTCTGCCGCACCAGCTCCTTAAAAGAAGGCCCGTCCTGAGCGGCCAGCGCTGGAGTAAAGAGGTATGCTGCGGCAGCGGCGGCTCCGGTGCGCCTCAGGAACTGCCGCCGGCTTATCTCTTCTAGGCCGGATGTGGTCAGGGGGATGTCATCGGCAACAATCTGGGAAACCACAGCAGAGCCCAGCGCCAGAACTTGTGCGGCATGCTGCTTAGGTTTACTTGATGCGCCGTAAACCATGAAGTGATCCAAAAGAACAAGAGGCATGCCGGAGGGAGTTTCGGAACGTTCGACGAAAATTGTGATCTTCATCGATGGCTCGAGTATATCGGCCAGACCAGGAAGTGCTCTGTCCAAGCCATGAATCTGGATGATCTGGGCATTCGTTTCGCCGTCCACAATCGCAGGCCTTTCACCTATCTCCCATCCCTCTTCGGTAACGCCGGGAAAACATTCTGCCGCTTTTCTCGGATCCACAACCCCCTCTCCTTCGAGAACAAACCAAGGCTTTATGAAGAATCCCTGCTCGTGCGGTAATGAAGCTTCATAAATCGTCAAAGGTCCCCAACACCCTACGCGCCACAGCCGTTCCTGTTCGGCCAGGTATTGAAACTTGGGAATCGCTGCCACATGAGGATCAGCGGGGTCTACATAATCCGGATCTCCAAACCAATGTCCCCACGATGAGAGTTGATCAGCGATCGCTCCTGCCAGTGCTCGCGTCCGATCAGCCAGACGCCCCTCCAGTACAATAGGGGTCCTCTCCTCCACGCCGGCACTGAAGCGACCCCGGGAAAACGGCGGAGGTTCTTCATCGGGCCTTTCAACCAATTGCCTGGCCATATGGATCAATTCCAATGCCTCTGAGGCGGGTAGGGGGCTCCATGAAATTGCCGGGGATCCGATCAACCCAGTAAATACAGGATTTGCGACCTTCCCGTCTACCTGAGCTGCACGAACCAGTGCCCAAAGATCGTCAGAGTTGCCTTCGTCCCGGAACGCAATGAGATCCTTCAAAATCTGTGTATCTTCAAAATCGGTCTCGCCCTCTTCATATCTATCATGCAACGCCCCAAACAGATCATTCCAACGAATAAGGAGTGCGAGGCTCTCGCGTGGAAAGATTAGAGCCCCTGGAGAGAGCAGAATGAGTTGGAAGAAAAGCTCTTCTGTCAATCTGCTCTCTTGAAGGAGCTGCGCGGTCACCGCGTCACGCCTAAGCAGGCCCCTGAACTGCTGCGGGAGGGTCTGGGCGTCAAATCGATCCTCCATGGCGATAAACGACATCTCTGAAAATACCCAGTCGATGGCGCGGGCTCTCTCCCTAAACACCTCTGCCGAGCCGCCCTCCTCCTGGCCGGCGCCGATGGGATCCGAAGAAAGTTGTGTAGGGCCGTCGGAGGGTGTTTCAACCAGCAGCCTTGCCTGGCGAATAAACTCTAAGGCTTCGGGGACCTCTGCATGACGCCATCGACTCTCTGGGGAGTTGATGTATGCTACAAAATCTGGCCTTGCAGGCTCTCCATCTTCTTCCATGCGCGACAAAAGAAATGCACGAGCGGGTAGAACAGTTCCTTCTTGATACGGGATGAGGTCCTCAAGGAGTTCTGAGTCTGAAAAATCGGTATCGCCATTCATGTACCTTTGATGCAGCATCTCCATCACATCATCCCAGCGAGCGAGATAGTGTAAACTTCGGATTGGGAAAATCACAGAGCCTGGAGCGACTCGAATGAGTTGGAAGAAAAGGTCCTCTGTGAGTCGACTGGCCTCAAGAAGCTCTCTGATCCAACTATCGTCTTGGAGTAACCTTCTAAACTCCTGCGGCAGCGGCAGGGCATCGGTTTCATGCGAGATGCCGGCAAGCAGCATCTCTGAGAATAGCCAACCAAGTGCATCGGCCCTCCGGTCAAACACCTCTGCCGAACTGAGTTCTTCCTGGCCGGCGGTTTCCCATGAGGGAGGCAGCGCGATCTCGACACTGGAGACTCCAGCGCCTGCTAAAGCCTGGATGACGACCTGAAGTGCCTCCAGATTCTCGGGGTCTTGAGGGAATGAGGGGCGCAGATTCCAAGCTTGGCGGACGGCATGGCCGGCCCTGAGCAGGGGCTCATACTCGGGCTCATCCAGATGCAGCGGCTCGTCTTGAAAAGCGCGCCTGCAGACCCGGGCAAGCCCTAAGGAAAGCTCCCGATTCTGATACAGCGTGTTATCCAGCGGCTGTCCCTTAAGCAGTCGGGCAACGCCTCTTATGCTAAGTTGAAGGGGGCTTGCGAAGGATTTGTCCGAAGCAACGGCCAGCAGCAGCCTGCCGAAGAGCACTCCGGAATCGTATCCGTGGGTTCCCCGCCGGCCTCTCTTGGCAACCGCCTTCAGAGTGCCGCCTTTGGATAACCCTTGAACCGTAGCCGGAGACCACAGGAGGGCGCGCCTAAAGTTCCCTACGGCGAGCCATCCCTGTTGGCTGCAGGCCATTCCCTCTGCGATCGTTTTGGTATCGTCCTGGAAATGGGTCGTTAATCTACCTGTTGCAACATTCCAGACCCGGACCCTGCCCTTCCGGTCAAGGGAAAGCAGCACCTTTCCCTTGGGCCCGAAGGCAACCGTCTCAACACCGAAAGGATGCGGCAAGACCGCCGGATCAGAAGGGGCAACTGAAAGCGTCGCCTCTCGGGCCAGCCGCGAAAAGGATCCGCCTTCTTGCACCCGCCACAGCCGGACGGTGGCGTCTTGGCTCGCCGAAGCCAGCACCTTCCCGTCAGGGCTGAAGGCAAGGTCTAAGATTCTTCTGTGGTGACCTTCCGGGAGGCCCGCCTTGTCTGTCAGGAGCTTTCCGTCGGAATCCCTCATCAGCACAAGCCGATTGGCAATGCCCGCAGCAAGAACTTTCCCGCCCGGCTCATACGCCAGGGCTTCAACCGGCTCACCGACACTCTCATCGGCCCAAAGAGCGCGCTCCGATAGAACGGCCCCCGGAGCGATGTGTTGCATGCGTGGATCATCGTATAGCTTCCGCCGCGGAGGACGAGCGTCGTCAGCTTCTGGAACCCACTGCTTGAGGAGCTTCTCGATCCCCACATGCCTGACTGCTCCTTGAAGGCCCAGCGCAACTTTCTTGCCGCTGGGGTGAACGGTCATGGCAAAAGCCTCACCTGGCTCCATCCGGTAGTGACCCCATCGCTGCATCGTTTCCCATTCCCACACAAAGATGGAGCGCCCTGCGCGCGCCACCAGAAGCCTGCCATCTTGAGTGAAAGCCACATCTCCGATAGGAGCATCGAGGGGGGAGTCGCGATGATACGCCTCTAGGGGGCCCTTTAGCGTAGCCCTGAGTTGGGGCGTTTCGACATCCCAAAGGATCACCGTTCCATTCGCTCTCCCCAGGGCAAGGACAGGGGCCTGCGGATGGAAAGCTGCGGCATGGACTTGGCTGGCCCCAAGGCCGTCGGGATGCTGGAGAAGAATCGGCTCCTTCGGCTGGGCTGTGGCAGCGCTCGCCTCGGCGAACGCCTCCTCCAAGCCTGCTTGGTCTGTGATGGGGCGAAGGGTGCCTCTATCGGGTACAGCAGCAGCGCAGGCAGAGTTCGGCAAGCCCAACGCCACGCTTAGTAAAAGAGCTAAGCTTCTATGGAAAAATCGCCTCTTTTTCATAATATTGGGTGTTGCTACAAGTATACCTGCTGAGGCAGGGTTGTGCAGGAAAATTAACTAGATATAATTAATACTAACGCACTGTGGTGGCCAGGACAGCCGCTCCCATGACGAGGGCCACCAATCCCCACAACCGCAATCTGATAAGGGGCAGCTTCAGCCACCACTCAACCACACGATTGAGGTGCGCCCGGGAGGCCAGGAAGAGATAGACCGCCTTCGCTAGACTCATCCCCGCTAAGATCCAGATGAGCATAGGGGCTTGGCTGGCCGGCAAAGCCCAGAGGAGCAAAAGACCGAAAGCCAAGGAGATCACCGCCCATTTTCGGAAGGGCTTATTCTGCACATGGCGAGCGTAGAACCTCTTGAACCCGTGCGGAGCCAACACCAGGGCAGCTCCGGCGAAGACGAAGTACCCTCCGACAATCAATAACCACAATCGCATGGCTTACCTCCCTAGTTGCTGTACTCGGTACCGGGTACATATGTACCCGGTACCGGGGCTGGGGGTTATTTTTGGATGCCGCCCCGGGTGAGCCCTTTGGGGTCGAGCGCCGCTTTCAGCTTGGCAGGCGGCAAATCTGTCATCTCGGCTGCTACCTCTTTAAGCTTTCGGCCCTGGGCATAGGCAGTCTTGGCAATCTTGGCCCCCAGCTCATAGCCGATCAAGGGATTGAGAGCCGTCACTAAGATCGGGTTCTTCTCTAGGGCATCAGAGATCCGGGCGGTGTTGACCTTGAATCCCAGAATCGCTTTATCGGCCAATACCCGAGAGGCATTGGCCAATAGCAGGATGCTTTCCAGCAGGTTATGAGCAATCACCGGAAGCATGACATTCAACTGAAAGTTGCCTGATGCTCCTGCCAAGGTGATGGTGACGTCATTGCCGATCACCTGGGCTGAGGCCATCAGCACCGCCTCTGGAATGACGGGGTTGACCTTGCCCGGCATGATGCTCGAGCCCGGCTGCAGGGCCGGAAGTGCGATGTCTCCGAGGCCTGCGTGGGGTCCGCTGTTCATCCAGCGAAGATCGTTGGCAATCTTGCTAAGACTCACAGCTAAGGTTTTGAGCTGGCCTGAGAGCTCGACCGCGGCATCCTGGCTGCTCAAGTTCTCAAAGTAATTCTTGCTGGTTGCAAAGCGGATTCCGGTTCTCTTTGAGAGCCGATCTGCTACTTTGGCGCCAAAGCGGGGGTGCGCATTAATCCCGGTCCCTACCGCAGTGCCGCCCAGCGCCAGAGCGCGAAGTCTGGGCAGAGCGCCCTCGATCCGCTCTCTGCCATGGGCGACCTGTGAAACCCAGCCGGAAAGCTCTTGCTCGAGGCGAACCGGCATTGCATCCATTAAATGGGTCCGGCCGGTCTTAACGACCCGGCGGCTCTGGGAAGCCTTCTTGCGAATTGTGCGCTCCAAGTGGCGGACCGCCGGCAAAAGATCCTCGGTGACGGCGCAGGCGGCGCTCACATGAATGGCGGTAGGAATCACGTCGTTGCTGGACTGGCTCATGTTGACGTGGTCGTTGGGATGGATCTTCCGGCCGGCTCGTCGAGAAGCCAGGCGGGCAATCACCTCATTGGCATTCATGTTGGTGCTGGTGCCAGAGCCGGTCTGAAAGATGTCGATCGGAAATTGATTGTCGCGCCGGCCGGCTTGAACCTCTCGCGCAGCACTCACAATAGCGCGCGCTACACCGGAAGGCAGCAGCCCCAGCTCCTGATTGGCCTCGGCAGCAGCTCCCTTGATGGTGCCGAGAGCCTCAAGGAAGCGTCGGGAAAATGTCAGTCCGCTTATGGGAAAGTTCTCCACCGCCCGCTGGGTTTGGGCACCGTAGAGGGCGCTGGCGGGAACCTTAACCTTACCCATGCTGTCTTTCTCGATCCGAAACGATTGTTTTGCCATGGCGTTATTGTATCACTCCGTGTTATGAAAATCGGTACCAGGTACCCTTGTACAAAAGGGTCAGACCCTTTCGTACAGCGCACATAAAGTAATCGCGTACGAAAAGGTCAAACCCTGCTAATGAGAGATGCCAAACCGGTAAGCAATAACAAGGTTTGCGGCATAGAGGGCAAACAGAAGCAGTGAAGCCACGCTTACCCGCCAAATCCGGTGGACCGAGCGCATCGCCAAGGCCACCAAAACCACCCCCTGCATGACAATCGCCAGGGCCGCCATGATCATCGAAGCGGTGGCGTCTTTCGAGCTGATCAACCCAAGAACAGGGCCCCTGACCGTCACCACATCAACCAAGACCAACACGATAAAGACAAAGGCGTTGGATCCTAGAATATCGCCGAGCGCCAGATCATATTCCTTGCGGACGGCGCAGACAAGGCCGTTGGTCATCTCTGGAAGCGAGGTGATCACCCCAACCAGCGTTGCCCCGGCAAAGGTCGCTCCCCAGCCGTATCGCACAGTCAGTTGATCAGCTGAAACCCCGAGATTATAGGAAGCCACAAAGATCGCGACTACCAGGAAGAGGTAGCCAAAGAAAATCTTCACGTTGGGCCAGTGAGAAAGGCCTGTTTCCAGTTCCATTTGGCCGGTGTCGTGATAGTTCTTTCGCGAGAGCGCAAAGAGGAAATGTTGGCCAAACCAGTACAACAGGCCAATGGCGATGGTAAAAAGTCCGACGTGCCCCAGTTCAAAGGCATGCGTATAGCTCCACTCGCTCTGCCGAAAAGCCAGCCCCGCAATCAGCAAACCCAGCAGAGCACACCCTAAGAAACCGGTGGCCAGGTGATTGCGGGAGGCGCGGCGGTAGATCGATTCCGAACCGACAAAATCCACGAAGACAAGGATGGTCAGGTTGAGGGTGATTGAGCCTAAGATGGCTCCTACCGCCATGGCGAATTTTCCCAGTAAGGCGATGGTTGCCACGGCCACCACTTCCGGCAGTGAGGTCGCGATGGCGATCAGCACCGCTCCGGCCCAGGCCCGCCCCAAGTGCATTCGGTCGCCGATTTCACCGCTGACCCGGCCAATGAAGCTGCCGGCAAAGATAACCCCGGCCGCTGAAAGGATGAAGCGAAGCCAGAGGGGATCCATGAGAGGAGGTTTAACCTGCCTTCAAGAGCTTTCTGAGCACGTAGGCGAGGATGCCGCCGTTTTTGTAATAGTCGATCTCTACCGGGGTGTCGATGCGCAGCTTGACGGTGATCGTCTTCGTCTCGCCTGCATCATCAACCATCTTGACGGTAATGGCTTGGCCAGGCTTGAGGTTGTCGCTTAACCCTTGAATCGAGAAGGTCTCCCGGCCGGTAAGCTCGAGGGAGCCGGCAGATTCCCCTGCTTGAAACTCAAGGGGCAAGATCCCCATGCCGATTAAGTTGCTGCGGTGGATTCTTTCAAAGCTCTCGGCAATCACGGCGCGGATTCCTAAGAGAGCCGGCCCCTTGGCTGCCCAATCCCTGGAGGAGCCGGAACCATATTCCTTGCCGGCCAACACCAGCAAGGGAATCCCTGCTTTCCGATAAGCCTGGGCGGCGTCAAAGATCGACATCTTCTCCCCTGTGGGCAGATGGATGGTCCGCCATCCCTCGGTACCAGGGGCAATCTCATTTCGAATACGCACATTGGCAAAGGTTCCCCGGGCCATCACCCGGTCATTGCCCCGGCGCGAACCATAGCTGTTGAACTGAGCGGGCTCCACACCCTGATCGATAAGGTATTGGCCAGCAGGAGAGGCCTTGGGAATGGCTCCGGCTGGGGAGATGTGGTCGGTGGTTACAGAGTCGGCCACCTTAATCAGCACACGGGCATTCTCAATGGGCTTAATGGGAGCCGGCTCCTTCGGAAAATCAATGAAGAAGGGGGGCTGCTGAACATAGGTGCTCTTAGGTTTCCAATCATACAACTGGCCGCTGGGTGTAGACAGGGCCTTCCACTCCTTGGTTCCTTCAAAGACTTGGGCGTACCGCTTCTTGAAAACCTCGGCCGTGACCGCGCGCAAGACTGTATCGGCAATCTCCTTTTGGGTGGGCCAAATCTCCTTCAAGTACACCGGCTTACCGTTGGCGTCTGTGCCCAGGGGCTCGGTGGTCAAATCCAAATCCATTCGTCCGGCCAAGGCATAGGCCACCACCAACAGAGGGCTGGCCAGGTAATTGGCCCGAACCTGGGAATGGACCCGGCCTTCGAAGTTTCGGTTGCCGCTTAAGACTGAGACAGCTACCAAGTCATGTTGGGCCACAGCTTCAGAGACTGCTTCAGGCAGCGGACCGCTTTGGCCGATGCAAGTGGTGCAGCCATACCCCACGGTGTGAAAACCCAATGCCTCAAGATGTGGAGTAAGCCCTGCCCTGTCCAGATATTCGCTGACCACTTGGGAGCCCGGCGCCAAGCTGGTCTTAACATGGGGCGCCACAGAAAGACCGCGCTCCACCGCCTTCTTGGCCAACAGCCCTGCTCCCACCATAACCGAAGGATTAGAGGTGTTGGTACAACTGGTGATCGCCGCGATCACCACCGAGCCGTGATCCAGGGTGGATTTGCCTGAAGGCAGGGTCACGGCAACCGGCTCGTGAACAAGCCTTTTGGAGAGCATCCCGGAGAGGGCCTTTTGAAAACCTGTTTTGGCTTGAGCGAGGGCGACCCGGTCCTGTGGGCGCTTGGGACCAGCCAAGCTCGGCTCCACACTCCCTAAATCCAACGTCAAGGTCTCAGTAAAGTTGGGGTCGGGCGTCTGGTCTGTCCGGAAGAGACCCTGCTCCTTGGTATATCGCTCCACCAAATCCATCAAATCGCTGCGCCCGGTGAGTGCAAGGTAGCTTAAGGTCTCGGCATCCACGGGGAATAGTGCGGCGGTTGCCCCATACTCTGGGCACATGTTGGAGATCGTGGCCCGGTCCGGAAGGGGTAGTGTGGACAGACCCGCACCAAAGAACTCCACAAATTTACCCACGACCCCGTGCGTGCGAAGGATCTGGGTGATGGTCAGCACCAGGTCGGTTGCGGTTGCTCTCTCTGGCAGGACGCCAGTGAGCCTAAAACCGATGACCGGAGGCGGCAGCAGCACGATCGGCTGACCCAGCATGACCGCCTCGGCCTCGATGCCGCCTACCCCCCAACCCAAAACACCCAAGCCGTTGATCATGGTGGTATGGCTGTCGGTTCCCACCAAGGTGTCGGGAAAAGCGATGGTGCCGCCATTGCGTTTCTGGGTCATCACAATGCAGGCTAGGAATTCCAAATTGACCTGGTGGATGATGCCGGTGGTCGGCGGAACCAAGCGGAAATTAGCGAATGTCTGACTCCCCCAGCGCAAGAATTCGTACCGCTCCCGGTTGCGCTCAAACTCGCGCTTTTCATTCTGGCGAAGGGCATCGGGGGTGCCGAAAGCATCCACAGAGAGGGAGTGGTCGATGATCAAGTCGCAGGGGATGAGGGGATTGATCTTGGCCGGGTCTCCCCCTGCCCGTGCCAGGGCGGATCTCAAGGCCGCCAGATCCACCAGTGCCGGCACACCGGTAAAGTCCTGGAGCACCACCCGGGCAGGCTTGAAGGGAATCTCTTCCGTTGCAGTCTGCTTGGGGTCCCAGTTGGCTAGGCGTTTTACATCGGTCTCGGTGATGGTGGCCCCATCGACACTGCGCAGAAGGGACTCGAGCAGAATCTTGATGGAAACCGGCAGCTGCTCAACCGCGCCGATCCCTTGATCGGATAACCGGCGAAGGGAGGCGTATTGGACAGCACCTGCTTTGGTTTCTAGTGGGCCCAGAACACCGAAAGGATTTGAATTACCCAAGCCTCGAAAACCCCGCGGGGTTAACGGATATCATTGGCAACTTCCAGAACCGGATCATCCCACAGGGCAATGGTTCCGGCAGTAAGCGTTTCATCATCGTCAGCCGGCGGCTGCGCGGTCTGTTGTGCCTTCCGGGTGATCTCCAGCATGCGCTTCAGCGGCAGGAGTGCTCGCTCGGCCAGCGCAGGATCCACAGTGACCGGGTGCTGCATTGTGGCCAGAGAGCGGGCCACCTTCTCCAAGGTGGTGCGCTCCATGAAGGCGCAGCCGGCAAGCTCGGCGGCCGGCAGGAAGGTCTTGCTGGGGTTCTCCTTGCGCATCCGGTAGAGAAGGCCGTTCTCTGTCGCCACGATAAAGGATCGGGCTTCGGACTCATGGGCATAGCGGATCATCCCGTCGGTTGAGAGGATTTTGTCTGCCAGATGCATCTGCTTTGTCAGACACCCGCACTCCGGATGCATCAAAAACTCTGCTTCGGGGTTGGCCTCTTGAAGACGCTCGATGCCCTCAGGGTCAATCGCCGCATGGGCCGGGCAGTATCCCCGCCAGATGTGAATCTTGCGGCCGGTCTTGCGCTTTAAGTACGTCCCCAGATAGTAATCCGGAATAAAGAGAATCTCGCGATCCTCAGGGATCGCCGCAACAATCTGCTCTCCGTTGGCAGAGGTGCAGCAGTAGTCGCACTCTGCCTTAACTGCAGCCGAGGTATTGATGTAGGCCAGCACCACCCCATCCGGGTGCGCAGCTTTCCAGTGACGGATTTGAGAAGCGACCACGGTATCGGCCAAGGCGCAGCCGGCCTCCGGGTCTGGGACAATCACCTGCTTATCCGGACAAAGCATGGCAGCGGTCTCTGCCATAAAGTGGACGCCGCAGAAGAGGATCACCGGCTCCTTCAAGGTGAGCGCGTATTGGGCCAGCTTCAGCGAATCCCCCACATAGTCGGCCGCCTCCTGGACGGGACCCTCCACATAGTTGTGGACTAAGATCGCTGCCTTGCGCTGAACCTTAAGGGACTTGACCAACTCCATCATCTGCTTGGGCGCAACCGAGTCCTTGCGTTTGACCGCCCCCCAAAGCTCATCCTTTGAAAAGGTCGGTCCCAGGCTCATGGGGTCTGCACCGCAGATTTCAAAACCGTGGGTTTCAGAACGGCCTCGTTGGACTGATAGAGGTTCATGGAGCAGAATTTCGGTCCGCACATCGAGCAGTAGGTGGCCGCTTTATCGGCTTTGTTGGGCAAGGTCTCATCGTGGTATTCGCGTGCCCGCTCCGGATCCAAGCTCAAGGCGAATTGCTTCTCCCAGTCAAAGGCAAAGCGGGCGCGGGAGAGCTCGTCATCCCGATCGCGCGCACCGGGACGGTGACGTGCCACATCGGCTGCATGCGCGGCAATCTTATACGCAATGATGCCCTGCCGCACATCCTCAGGCCCTGGCAATCCCAGGTGCTCCTTGGGGGTCACATAGCAGAGCAGGCTCGATCCATACCAACCCACCATCGCTGCCCCGATGGCTGAGGTGATGTGGTCATAGCCTGGAGCAATGTCGGTCACGATGGGGCCAAGGGTATAGAAGGGGGCCCCGTGGCAGAGTTCCTGTTGTTTTTTAACGTTCATCTCCAGTTGGTCCATCGGAATGTGTCCGGGCCCCTCGATCATCACCTGCACATCATGCTCCCAGGCCTTGAGGGTAAGCTCTCCGAGCGTCTTGAGCTCCGCAAACTGGGCTGCATCCGAAGCATCGGCAAGGGACCCCGGCCGCAAGCTGTCACCGAGACTGAAGGCAACGTCGTAGCGCTTGAAGATTTCGCAGAGCCGCTCAAAACCGGTATAGAGGGGATTTTCTTGGTTGTGGGCGCACATCCACTGCGCCAGCAAAGAGCCGCCCCGGCTGACAATTCCGGTCAACCGGCCTTTGACCAAAGGCAGATGCTGCCTCAGGATGCCGGCATGGATGGTCATAAAATCAACCCCTTGGGCTGCCTGCTCCTCAATGACTTCAAAGAGCAGCTCCTCGGTGAGGTTGTCCACCCCGCCGGCCCGCTCCACCGCTTCATAGATCGGAACCGTCCCGATCGGAATCGGGCTTGCCCGCAGGATTGCTTCCCGAATACCGTGGATGTCCCCTCCGGTGGAAAGATCCATCGCCATGTCTGCCCCGTGCTTTAAGCAGACATTAAGCTTCTGAAGCTCTACCTCTACGTTGGAAGTCACCGCGGAGTTGCCTAAGTTGGCATTGATCTTGCAGGTCACCGCCAGACCGATCCCAACAGGTGTAAGCTCACGATGACGAACATTGGCCGGGATGATCAGGGTCCCCTTGGCCACTTCCTGGCGGACCATTTCAGGATCCAGGCGCTCCTTTTGCGCAACATGACGCATCGCCTGGGTGATGACACCTGAGCGTGCCGCATGCATCTGCGTGGCGTTGCCGTTTGGCTCAGACACTTTGGCGCTCCCGAATCAATGACAGAAACTCCATTCGAGTCTTGGGGTCTTTGCGGAAGATCCCCAGCATGGAGCTGGTCGTCATGGAGGCATTTTGCTTTTGGACCCCCCGCATCACGGTGCACAGGTGCTTTGCTTCCATCACCACCGCTACCCCTTTTGGCTTGAGATGCTCTTGAAGGGTATCGGCAATTTGGCAGGTGAGCCGCTCCTGCACCTGGAGGCGCCTTGAGAAGACGTCCACCAGGCGCGGAATCTTGGAAAGCCCCAAGATTTTTCCATCCGGGATGTAGGCCACATGGCATTTGCCAACGAAGGGCAGCAGGTGATGCTCGCAGAGGCTGAAGACGTCGATGTCCTTGACCAGCACCATCTCATCGTACGGCTCTGCAAATTGTGTCCCCTCAAAAAGGGCCTCCACCTTCTGGCTGTAGCCCTGGGTTAAAAATTTCATCGACCGTTCCACCCGGTCGGGCGTGGCCCTAAGACCCTCGCGATCCGGATCCTCGCCCAGCTGAGTCAGCAGTTCGCGAACGAGCGAGGCGATACCGGATTGAGATTGGCGTTCTAAGATTTCCTGTACATCCATGCGCATTCCCTGTCATCCCCGACTTGATCGGGGATCAGATCCTCACTTTCATGAGGATGACGTTGTGGGTTTCCAGTTCCGGGCAAACTCCACCAGCAACCGCACCCCAGTCCCGGTACCCCCTTTGGTGAGATACCCTTTGGTTCCATCGGCCCAGGCCACTCCGGCGATATCCAGGTGCACCCAAGGGGTACCCTCCTTAACAAATTCCTTCAAGAAAGCGCCACCGGTAATGGTTCCCGCCTTACCGTCGCCGGTATTCTTGATATCGGCAACGGTCGAGCGAATCGCCTCTGAATATTCGGGCCACAAGGGAAGTTCCCATGTGCGCTCTCCCGAGCGCTCCCCGGCCGTCTTAAGCTCTTTAGCAAGCGAAGCGTGGTTGCCCATTAAACCCGCGGCATGCACTCCCAGCGCCACAACGCAGGCGCCGGTCAGCGTAGCTAGATCGATGATCGCCGCCGGTTTATACTGGTCGGCAAAGCTCAAGGCATCGGCCAGAACCAAACGCCCCTCTGCGTCGGTGTTGATGACCTCGATGGTCTTTCCGCTGTGGGCCCGGATCACATCCCCTGGCCTTTGGGCAGAACCGCCGGGAAGATTCTCGGTGGCCGGCACCAGCCCCACCACACGCAAGGGCAGCTTGAGTGCTGCAATCGCCCGCACAGCGCCCAGGACCGCTGCTGCGCCGCACATGTCAAACTTCATCTCCTCCATCTTGGAGGAGGGCTTGATGGAGATCCCTCCGGAATCAAAGGTGATCCCCTTGCCGATCAAAACCAGCGGCTTGGCAGAGGGTTTCGTACCGGAATACTCCGCAATGAGAAAGCGGGCCGGCTCCCTGGAGCCCTGCGCAACCGCCAAAACTGCATTCATCCCCTTGCTTTTCATCTGCTGAGGATCCAGCGCTTGAACCTGAAAACCAAAGCGCTTGCCGGTTGCCTTGGCCTCTTCAGCCAGCTTGGTGGGGGTCAGACTGTTGGCAGGTCGATTGCCTAAATCACGTGCCCAGCACACCGCCTCGGCAATCGTTTGGCCGGTCTTGATGCCGGCCTCCACAGCTTTTTTCTGACTCGCCTTGTCTGCAACCCAGGTAATGGTCTTGATGGTGCGTCGGTCGTCGCTGGAAAGGGACTTGGCCTTACACTCCTGGAACCGGTATCCTCCCAGCACCATCCCTTCGGTGATCGCTTGGGCTGCAACCTCAGGTTTATCGCTGAAAGCAGCCGGTAGCGCGACTGAAAGCGCCTCCATCCCTGCCCCGACCGCGCAGAGAACACCGGTGGCGGCAGCATGGCGGAGATGATCCAGGGTCAAATCCTTCTTCTTTCCCAGTCCCACCAGAAGAAACCACTTGGAATCCAAAGGCAGGAGAAATGTCTCTCGGAGCTTTCCCTTGAACCGCCCCTCCTTGACTAAACGCCCCGCTGCTTGCTTCAAGCTTGCTCCGCCGGAAGCGCCATCCAAACCGGAGCCGCCTTCCACCACCCACACGAGGCAAGGCACTTTGGGTGCTGCGACTCGACCTGTCACCACCTGAAATTTCATGGAATTCGCTCCTTTTTGAATGATCACATTAAACCGATTGCTTCAAAGGAAGTTACCCGCAGCAGCCCCCTGACTCCTGGGGCGCCCTGAGCAGCTGCTCGAAGGGATGGCCATTGAGACCGGTATCTGGGTGATCATCTAAGATACCGCGAATGGGGGGGTTCGTAAAGGGGTCAGCCACGCTGTGTGCAAGCAAAATTAAAATGTCCGGTTTTCAGCAAAGTTAAAATGTCCGGT
>CAZQXN010000019.1:0-37181 GCA_964597545.1 uncultured Planctomycetia bacterium
GCCCGAAGAGATATTCGACTTCCGTCCCCAACTACAGAAAGTCCTCTCTGCCGGCCAGGAGGAGTGGCCGGAGATGATGTATTACCTCCATCGCCTCCGAACAGGAAGTCCGGATGCCAAAGCGGATGCGGTCGATGTGCTTAACACTGGATTGATCAAAAGAGCTCTCGACACCGTTACGGGTATCGATAGGCTTACCGATATCGCCTTAGAACAATTACAGCTTGCCCAAGAAGCCGGGGATACCCTGCTTCAGGGCAAGCTGTTGGAGCTCCTCGTGCATGTGGCTTTGTCACGTCAAGAGGTAAGGGAGCTCTTCTTAGCAGCGCTCCAACAGCGCTCGACGGATCCTTCCGTGGTTGCGTTGGCGCTTCGGGGGATGGATTACCACCTGCACCATGGAGTGATATGTCACTTTGAACAAGAGATTCGCCGGATGGATCTTCCGCAGCTGCTGCGGAATTACCTTTTGAGAGTGCGCCAGGATGAGAAAGCCGCTCTTGCCGTCAGATATGCCCTTCGGCTCCTGGCGAACATGGTGATGCCGTCAGCCTACTTCGACCCTCCTGCTCAGGGCCTGTTGTTGGAACCGGATGTCCTTCGAAGGGAGCCATGGCTCGAGCTTCTTGGACAACTCCTCAATTCACATGAGGATCCCCGGGTGCGCGTCGAATCTCGATACATACTCCGTTACCTTGGCGCGCTTGACGCGATAGAGGCTGACGACGCGCTGCAACAGATCGATAAGCAGGTTGAGCAAGCGAGAACAAACCTCACCGATCAGCAGATGGCATCTCTGTATGAGAGGATCCGGACAAAGGGAGCCCCTCCGGGGGAGCTTTTGGCTCGGTATTTGGAAGGCGGGGTGCGCTTGATTGGGTTGAACACCTACCTGGGCGAAACCAGCCCAGAGGTGTTAGCGTACCTCGCGCAAGACGTTGAGCAGTTAAGCCAGCTGGAGGAGGCACCTCTGACGCACTTCGGGCTCGCCCTCTCCCCGAAACTTGAAGGTGACCTTACGCGTTTCCTGGATGGGGAAGAGCCTTCCAAAACTCTGTTAGCAGCGCTCAGCGACTTAGGTGGCCTAGGCGCAGGGCCTAAAGAGATAGAGGATCCCGATCCCCCGCTCCTTCAGGATGTTTCTAGAATTCGCAATGAGCTGAGTCGGATCCGAGATCGCGTGAGGATTGTTCTGTATGGACCTGAGCAGATGGAGAGAGGCCTAGACCACTCTGAGTTGTATCAAGATACGATGGTCCATTGCCTGGGTCAATTCTTGGACCAGAACCCCTCTGCAAGGATTCTGGTTACCTCCTGGCTTAGCTATGGGCTACTTGTCAAAGGAGGCCTGACCAGCAGCGATGGGTATAGTAGGCACCGGTCCCGCCTACATGATTTAGTGAAACATCTTAACGGTCCGTATCAGATGGTCTCTGTTGTCGACCATCCGCTGAAGCTGTGGGAGGAGGATGGACTGCACAATCTAGAACAGCTTATGGACCGCTACCCTATCTTGGCAGATTTTGGATTGCAGCTTGGCGGTACAGAACTTGATGGGTTGCGTTTCGCTCGCGATTACCTCGAAACCTACGGAGATGTTTGTGAAGCAGTTCTGGTGCGCAGATTGTCGGATGAGGGGGGTGGTAGCCGCGAATTTTTCCAACCGCCTCAGATTCCGGATGTTTGGGATGAAGACGGCGGGGGTTATGGGGTTGAGGTGGAGAGCGTAGAGACTTTGGCCGCCGGCCAGGAAGAACGCATCCATGCCGCCCTGGAGCCTTTTGCCCAAGCCGCAGCACCCCACCCCGGCGCCCTGGTCATCCCCGGCGCCGGTTTGGAAGAGCACCCCCACTTAATCCGCCTGGCCCTCCACCGGGAGTTCGCCAAGCGGATGATCGTCTATGGCGCTGTTGCCGTTGCACTGCGCAAGCAGCTTGACAGCGCCGGCGTCGCAGTGATCCCAGAGGAGGACTTCTTAGGATTGGTCGCCATGCTCTGGGGCATGGACAAGGCAGACCGGATCACCGTGCTGGAGAAGTCCGGCACCCTTGCCAAGAAGCTTAAGAAGGAGCTTCCCCCCTCCATGACGGTCCGCTTTCAGCCGATCGGCGCCGCAATCAAGCTGATCCTCTCGGCTTTCTTTCCCGAAGAAGAGCTGGATCAGTTTGATGACGAGGCATTCGCCGCCCTGGCTCACCTGTTTGCTGCGTAATCCCTCCTAGAACCTCAAATCGGTACCAGGTACCAATAGCAGAAATCGGTACCTGGTACCTAATGCAATACCCGGTACCGTTACGATTCGCGTAATTCTCTTTAAATCCAAATAATAACGGTTGACCAAACCCAATTCTCCCGCTATAGTCATTTAATGTACTCCCCGATCAAGTTGAAACCAAACAGGTTAGAGGATCTTATCCCCTTCTGGTGTTCTTTATGGCGCGATTGGGGAAGGGGAGCGATTCGCACCAGCGGATGGCTTTCCGAGACAAAAATGACGCAATTTGCTGTTGGGAGCGCTTAGCACCTCCCCGAGCAAGCGACAACTTAAACGTCTACGGGCTTTCCGTAGACGTTTTTATTTTGGGTGTTTAAATGAGTGGTAAAAGAGTTCTTGTCGTCGACGACGAACCCGAAGTGACCTTTGCCCTCCAAGCCTTCTTTCTGGGCAAGGGGTATGAGATGCTGACAGCTTTAGACGGTCTTCAGGCGATGAAGCTTTTAAAGCAGCATCCGATCGACCTGGTCTTGTTGGACATGAAGATGCCTGGTGTCAACGGTGTTGAAGTCCTCAAGTTCATCCATGCTGAAACACCCAACGCCAAGGTGATTGTCGTCACCGCCTACGACGTTCAATTCCAGGAAATGGTGGAGCAGATGGGTGTGGATGGCTTCCTGATCAAGCCCTTTGGGATCCAAGCCCTTACCAAGACCGTGGAGTATGTTTTGGCCGGCAAGCCGGTAGCCAAGCTGGTAGTACCCGATAAGCTTCAGCCGGGAGGGCCGATTCCCAAAGCGCGCCTTCTCTTTGTGGAGCCCGCTGAGTATACCTACCAACTCAAAGAGGTCTTCTTTACCGACTCTGAGCGGTGCGGCGGAGAGTATGAAGTCCGCGTGAGCTATTCCCTGGAGGAGGCGGTCGGGGAGCTCAAGGCCAAAGGCTGCGACATTCTGTTGGTGGATCTGTCGATTTTGGGTAAGGCCAGCGACCTGGCGGCCGAGATCATGGCTTCTGATTTTAAGCCCAAGGAGCTGATTCTTCACGGCTCAGGGTCGGTGCTGGCTTCGAGTCAGGATGCCAAGGTGACGGACTTAAGCCGCCTGGGTGTCAAGGTGGTTCAAAATGAAAGCTTCACGCGGGCCGGTTTGGTGCGGTTGGCAGGGACCGTTCGCAAGGCAGCCATAGCCAACAAGCTCCTTGCTGAAGGGAGCCCCCCTGCTGAAAGATGACAAAGATAGAGGGAAAGGGTTAACGTGCTTTCGCTGAGCCCCGGAACCTGGGGGTTGTTCGCTACGGCGCTGACCAGCTTGGTGCTGGGTGGGTTTGTCTACAAGCGCAACGACCAGGCTCCGCTGAATCGAGCCTGGCTTCGGCTTTGCGGTGCAACAAGCCTCTGGGCGCTTGCCACGGGGTTGATGGCCAATGCGCAGGGGATGGGCATGGCCTTTGGACTGGCTCGGGTGGCTCAGGCGGCCTTTAGCTTGATCCCTGCCTTCTTCCTGCACTTCATCTTGGTTCTTTTGGATGAGCGGGGCCGCTATGAGCGATTCCTGCGCTGGACACTCCGTGCGGCAGGCCTCTTTGCGGTTCTGGGTTTGACACCGCTCATGGTTCGTTCGCTCCAGAGCGAGTTTGCCTTCCGCTTCTATCCGGTTGCCGGCCCATTTTACGGCCTCTTTTCCCTGTGGTTTTTCGGCTCTTTCTTAGCGGCTCTCTGGATTCTTCTGAAAGGTTACCGGGCCCAGATTGGCTACAAGCGGAATCAACTCCGGTATGTGATCTTAGCGACTGTCATTGGCTTGAGCTCCTTCTTGTCGATGATTCCCCTGGCATTGGGCGTACCACTGCCTCCGATGGGGCAGGGGCTGCTGGTCTTTTACGCGCTGATCAGCTATGCCGTTGTGCGCTGGCGGTTGATGGACATCTCCATTGTCATCAAGAACACCTTGATTTATACCAGCCTCTATTCGGTCATGGTGGGGCTGTTTGTGGTGATGGTGGTCTTTTTGGGTCAGCTGTTTTTCTATGGGCCTGAGGCGTTGGACCGGCGAGTTCTCTGGATGTGCGTTGTGGCCCTTTCCATTGTGACGGCGGTGGTTCGTCCCTTAGATTCGGGTTTGAGAAAGTTGACCGATCGACTCCTCTTCCAGCGGAAGTTCGAGTGGCAGAAGACCCTCAAAGAGGCCTCCAAGGGGATGGCAAAGGTGACCTCGGTTGAGCACCTCTTAAAGCTCATGGCCCATTTTATTGGGATGCGGGTCCGGGTAAGCCACGTGGGGATCTTAACGCGCACCGACAAGTGCTATGCCATGAAGGTCAGCCGGGGCCGGGACAAGCGGGCGTCGAACCTGTCGGTTGAAAGGGATAATCCGCTGGTCGCCTGGCTTGAAGAAAAGAAGGAGGTCCTAACCCTTGAAGAGGTTCGCAATTGGCTGCGCAGTGAAAAGCTCTTTCCGCACCGGACCGTGATTCGCAGGACGCTGGAGGAGGTCCTCTCTGAGATGCGCGCCCTGGCGGCAGAGGTGTGTGTGCCTGCTTTCAGCAAGGAGAAGATGCTGGGATTCATGGTGTTGGGAGAGAAGCTCTCGGGGGACCCTTACTCTCAAGAGGATTTGGATGTTTTGGTTACCCTGGCCAACGAAGGGGCCGTGGCACTGGAGAATGCCCAGCTCTATGAGCAGCTCTATGAGCGGATGAACCAGATTGAAACGCTGTATCAGCGGGAGCACCACCTCTTTATTCATACCGCCATTGCCTTGGCTGCTGCCGTGGACGCGCGGGATCCCTATACCCACGGTCATACCGAGCGGACCACCGCTTATGCTCTGGCCATCGTGGATGAGTTGGGTCCCCATCCGGAGATTGCCTCCTTGGAGCATTTCAAGGAAACTGTCACCATCGCTTCTCTTCTGCACGACATCGGCAAGATTGGCATCTCGGATGAAATCCTCAGAAAGCGAACCAAATTGACTCCGAGGGAGTTTAAGAAAATGCAGGAGCACTCGGTCATTGGCGCGATCATCCTGCAGCCGATTAAGGGGATGGAGGAGGTGGCCAAGGCGGTCAAGGGGCACCATGAACGGTACGATGGCAAGGGGTACCCGGATGGGCTGCAGGCGACTGAGATTTCAATGCTCACTCGGATCATTGCGGTGGCCGATGCCTTTGATTCCATGGCCACGGATCGCCCTTACCGAAGGCGGCTGTCCGAAGAAAAAGCGCTCAAGGAACTGGAAGCATGTTCAGGAACTCAATTTGATCCACTGATCGTAGGAGCATTCGTTCGCGCGTATCGCAAAGGCTTTATTCTCAATAGGTCGGTTGAAGAAGCGCAAATGCTAGGATAAAGGGGGATTGTCATGGGTGTAAAAGAACGAAGAAAGTTCATGCGGATCGACACGGAGCTCAAGGCCGAGTATTGGGCCAAGGGCCCCTCCATGACCTCTGGGGGCTGCCAGATTCGCGATTTTTCCCGCCAGGGACTGGGAGTTTCCTTCGCGGACTCGGTCAATGAAGGGGAGCACGTGGATTTGACCATGAAGGTTCCGGGGGATAACGTACCGATCTTTGCCACGGCAGAGGTTTCCTGGTCGGGCCGTTCCAAGCCGCAGGAGAATGTTGAGGCAGGATTGAAGTTTCTCTCCATCAAACCGCTGGATTTGGCGCGTCTGTTGGATTTTGTCTACTCCCGCTGGTTAGGCCGGGTCAAGCAGACTTCCTGACGGGTATCGCCCTCTGATTGAATGAGCCGCAGCGGGCGGAAGGGATTTTGGATGCATGCTTTCTCTGAGGTGGTATTGGTGGGTTTGGCGGCCTGCGTGACGTGGGGTGTGTTAGGGTCAGCTCGCGTTACCCGCCAAGTCCGTTTTCAATCCCCCCTGACTCCCTCAGACGTTAATTTGCCCTGGGAAGCAGTTCAACTGACTGCTGCTGATGGGATGGCGCTGGAGTCTTGGTTGATCCCGCATGCAGAGCCCAAGGGCATCCTCATCATGCTCCATGGTTTTGGGGCTTGCCGGGCAGATCTTTTGGATCTTGCCCAGCCCCTGAATGCCCAAGGCAGCTACCATCTTTTTATGATGGATCTGCGGGGCCATGGGGTATCTGGAGGCAGCAGCATTACCTTCGGAAAGAAGGAGGTCTTAGACGTTGAGACGGCCTTAAAGCATTGCTCGACGGACCCTAAGCTTAAGGATTTACCTATCGGCATCTTCGGGCTTTCCATGGGGGGTGCGATTGCATTGCTGGCAGCGGCACAGTTTCCCCAGATTCGGGCAGTGGTTACAGATTCGGCCTATGCTCATCTGGATGAGGCCATTCTTCAGAACCACGCTCTCCTGTATCGTCTGCCTAGGATGCCCTTTGGGCAGGTTGTGTTGTGGGGCTCTGAGCTCAGGTTGGGTTGTCGCCTGCAGAGCTTAAGCCCTATTGGCGTGGTTGAGAAAATTGCTCCGCGCCCCCTGTTGTTGATCCACGGCAAGGCAGATGCTGGCATCCCCCCGCGCCACGCAGAAAGCCTTTTCCAGGCAGCGCAAGAGCCTAAGCA
Source organism: uncultured Planctomycetia bacterium (assembly GCA_964597545.1). Classification (GTDB taxonomy): domain Bacteria; phylum Omnitrophota; class Gorgyraeia; order 1-14-0-20-64-10; family 1-14-0-20-64-10; genus CAZQXN01. The sequence continues at coordinate 6,765 of CAZQXN010000019.1, forward strand.
GCTTTATCTGGTGGATGGGGCAGAGCATGGCGCATCCTTTTATTTTGACAAGGCAATCTACACACAGAAAGTATTGGAGGTGATGAACAATGGGCTTCAGTGAAAAGCGTAAGTATCCGAGAGTTCAAGAGTCTGTTGCTTGCGATGTGGCGGTAGGCCCGCGCATTTTCAAGGCTGAGACCCGCAATATCAGTTGCGGTGGTGCCCTGTGCCGCCTCTCGCACGAGGTTCCTCCCCTGACAAAGCTCAAGATCAATCTGGCCTTGCCGGCAGCTGATCAGGAGCACTCTGCCGATTCGATCCAATGCTTAGGGATAGTTGTCAGGCAGGAGAAGGCCGATGGCCAGGCGTATCTTACCGCCATCTTCTTCTCGGATCTCAAGCAGGAGGACCGGCGCCGCATCGCAGAGTTTGTGCTCCGGAGTATGTTCAAACGCGACCGGAAGGCCTCAACGTCCTAACGCAGCGGTAATCGGCCTTCGATCCTGCATCCCTGCTTGGCATGCAACAGCTCGAAGCAGCTGATATCTTTGATGAAATTGCAGAGCTTCTGGAGCTTAAAGGGGCGAACCTCTTTAGGATCCGGGCCTATGAGCGCGCTGCGCTGACCTTACGGAACTTAGCCGAGGAACTGGAGAGCAGGGTCAAGGCCGGAACCCTCCAGCAGCTTCCCGGTGTGGGCAAGGATCTGGCCGAGAAGATTGAAGAAATTGTTGCTACCGGCCGCTTAAGCTATCTCGAGAAACTCCGAAAAGAAGTTCCAGCAATCCTCCTAACCCTCAAGGGCATCCCCGGCATCGGTCCCAAAACTGCCAAACTCCTGTACGACCGCTTCAAGATTAAGTCCCTCAAACAGCTGGAATCCCTTGTTAAGTCCGGGAAGCTTCGTATCCTGCCAGGTTTTAAGGAGAAGAAAGAGGAGAATATTCTCCGAGGCATTGCTTTGGTCAAGGCCGGACAGAAGCGGCTGCCGCTGGGGGCAGCCTTGGCATTAGGGGAGGATCTGCTTGAAGGGCTTAAGGGAACCTCGGTCCAGCGCATTGAGTTGGCCGGCTCCTTGCGCCGGCGCCAAGAGACGGTAGGGGACATCGACCTTCTGGCGACCTCCAGGGCGCCCCGGAGAGTGATGGAGCGCTTTGTGGCGCTGCCGTTGGCTGCCCGCGTTCAGGCGCATGGTCAGACCAAATCCAGCATCCGGACCCAGCAGGGGATTCAGATCGATTTAAGGGTGGTTGAGCGCGATGCCTTTGGAGCGGCCCTGATCTATTTCACAGGGTCCAAGGCCCACAACATCAAAATTCGCTCCTTAGCTCAGCGCTTGGGGTTAACCATCAACGAGTATGGGATCTTTTGGGCCAAGAGCGGCAAGCGGGTGGCGGGCAGGGAGGAGAGCCAAGTGTATCAAGCGCTGGGCTTAAGTTGGATTCCTCCAGAGCTTAGAGAAGACCTGGGAGAGGTAGAGGCTGCCCGAAAGGGTTGTTTACCCAAGCTGGTTATCCGCAAGGATCTGATCGGCTCCTTTCATAACCATTCAGACTGGTCCGATGGCACCCTGGCCATCGAGAAGGTAGCTCAAGCCATCAAACGCCAAGGCTACCGCTACATGCTCTTGTCCGATCACTCCAAGTCACTTATCATTGCTAGGGGCTTAAGCGAGGACAAGCTCTTAAAGCAGATCTCTGAGGTCAAGCGCCTCAACAAGAAACTCAAGCCCTTTCGTATTCTTACCGGTTCCGAAGTCGACATCCTCTCTGATGGCCGCCTGGATTATCCGGATCGCATTTTAAAGGAGTTGGATGTGGTGATTGCAGCCGTTCATACGGCTTTTAAACAGCCTGAGGCAGTGATGACCCACCGCATCATCAAGGCCTTAGAGAATCCTTACGTCAACATCTTGGCTCACCCTACCGGAAAATTATACGGAGAGCGGGAGCCGTATGCCGTCAATTTGGAAAAGACTTATTCGGTCGCTGCCCAGACAGGCACTGCATTGGAGATCAATTGTCACACCCTGCGCCTGGATCTAAATTCCATTCAGGCCAAGCAGGCCAAGGAGGCGGGCGTGAAGCTTGTTTTGGCCACTGATACCCATGTGCTGGAGCAGCTTGATGACATCGAGCTGGGTTTTGCCCAGGCCCGGCGCGCTTGGTTGGGGCCGGGGGATTTACTCAACACCATGACCGCAGAAGAGCTTCTCGCTTGGGTTGGCGCCAAGCATGCGCGAGCAAAGGGTTGATTCATGTCCGTTCGTCCTGAGCGTGTCGAAGGGCAGACCCTTCAAACCATTTACCGGCGTCTGAAGCGCTTTTTTGGGCCACAACATTGGTGGCCTGCCCAGGCTCGAACTGACGAAGCTCGCCGCCTGGAGATTGCGGTGGGGGCGATCTTGACACAGAATACCGCTTGGTCTAATGCGGCCCGGGCAGTTGCTGTACTTAGGAGCAAAAGTTTAATGCATGCTCCTCGCCTTCATGAGTTATCCTCCAGGCAGCTCGCCCCGCTCATCCGTTCTTCAGGGTACTTCAATCAAAAGGCGAAGAAGCTTAAAAGCTTCATCGGTTTCCTCTGCAGCCGCCATTCCGGAAGGATGGAGAGGATGAGAAGCAGGGAATTCCTGGCGCTTCGGGAGGGGTTGCTGGGGCTATCTGGAATCGGCCCAGAGACTGCCGACTCCATCCTGCTCTATGCTCTGGATAAGCCTGTCTTTGTGGTGGATGCCTACACCCGGCGTGTCTTAGCCCGACACAGCTTTATTCCTTGGGAGGCCTCGTACGATCAGATCCAGGCTCTTTTCTCCAAGCATCTTCCAGCCAGGGTGCCCCTTTACAACGAATACCACGCTCTCTTTGTTGCGGTTGGCAAGGAGTTCTGCCGTAAGCGTCGACCCCTCTGCCGCCGATGCCCGCTGCGGGAGGTGAGCAGGATCCAGCTGGAGTCTCAGGCGGGTTGCGATCCCGCTTAAATCAAGCTGAAGGGCTCCAGGGGTTTGTTGTGCCCAGAATCGCTAAGAATTCTCTTTGATGGGGCAGGGGATTCCTTCCCGGCTCCTCATTCCCAGGCGAAGTAGTGAGCGGTAGCATTGGGCCAGGGCGCCCCGCTTCGAATGGTGAAGCCTTCGGAGGTCATCTGCACGAGGGTGTCGCTGGAGAGAAGACCCGAGATTAACCAAAACCCGCCTACAGCAGTGCCGTCGGATAGGATGTAATCAACTTCCCGGAACGGTGCCGGTTGGAGATCAAAAAAGAAAAAGCGGCAGAGGAAGCGGCCACCAGAATCGCCGGGGAGCGCGGAAAACACCGTGATCATGACCCCCGATGGGCGGAAACCAACCTCAATCCCTGTCTCTTCCGTTCCGGGCCAAGGAAAAGTTCCAGAGGCCAGCCCGCTGTTGCCTCCACCGATTTGGCTCAGCCACATCCCCCCCGCTCCAGCGGACCGGAGGAAGACGTCATTCGCATCCAGGTTTCCGGTGGTTCGGGGATTGGGGATGGGTGTGGTTGGCGCAAAGGCCTGGCCGATGCCGACGTCTCCGTTGCTGTCGAGGACCATCCGGTGGTTTGTCGCCCCGTTCACGCTCTCCAGCGTTAAGATTCCTTGGTCATCGGTTCCGCCCCGGGTGGCGGCGATGCGGGCGATGGTGTTGGGGCCCGCCGCGCCATCTTCAATTTCAAAGGAAAGGCCGGCTCCAAACCCAGTGGCCATGTCGCCCGATGTCACCGACCGATGAATCAAGGTTCCCACTCCGGCATTGGTCAAGTCTGTCTGGCGCTCCAGGAGCAGCGGGGTGTCATTGGCAGTATCCCCCACCCCTGCCACATGAAGCCGGTTTTCCGGAGCGAGGGTCCCGATGCCGACGTTTCCTAAAGCTTGCTCAATGAAGAGGCGTGTGACCCCATGGGCGTCGTCAAACAGGTGAAGGTTCTCGCTACCGTCGTCACGGGCGCCCAGCGTCCACTGGACCGTCCCATTGGTCAGAAGTTGGAGTCCGTTGAACGAGTTGGTGCCGCCTCGTTCAGCCATCAAAAGGGTTGTTCCATCGGAAGCGGCCAGGATATTGCCGAACACCCCCAACGCTTGGGTTGGCGCTTCGGTCCCGATTCCCACGCGAAGGGTTCCTGTGCCTGCGCCCCCCAGGTTTGGCATCAGAGCGATGACACTGTTGGCATCCTCTTCGCCCAATACGTGAAGCGGGCCCACAGGATGGTCTGTGTTAATTCCCACCCGACCAAAGACGGTCAGATCCCCCGTGATGTTGACGTCCTCATTGATGTTTCGTGGACCTGCTGAGGCGGGATAGTAGGATGTCGTTTCAACTGTCTCCCCAAAGGCCCAGCTTGCCAGTCCGATCCCCAGCAAGATTCCGATCACCCGTATCCTGAATGGCCCGAGCATGCTCAACGCCCCGGAGTTTCCGTTTTGTGGTTTTTCATTGCCAAGCAAAGTAGTGGAAGGTGTCCCCTTCTGAGAATAAGTGTCCGCTGGTTGAAAAGCCTGCTGAGTTGATCGTAACGTCCGACGAGTCACTCTCACCTCCCTCATCCAGCCGTGTTCCGAAGGGTCCCGGGGGCATGTAAGCATACTCGTGAACCATCTCGTCGGTTCTCGGAGAAAGAACCCAAAGGCGGTGGAACGCATATACGTATGAGGGTGTCCCAGCCTCTGAGATTGGAGCAGGTCCTCCGTTTGCCTCGGACTCCTGAACAGACATCAGCATAACCCCCGCAGGCTGGAAACCAACGTCGATGGTTTGGGCTCCCACGAAGGTTCCGGCAACTACCCCGCTTCCGGCGTTATCTGCCAGCTGACTGGCCCAATTCCCGCTCTCTCCAGCGGACCGGAGGAAGACGTCATTCGCATCCAGGTTTCCGGTGGTTCGGGGATTGGGGATGGGTGTGGTTGGCGCAAAGGCCTGGCCGATGCCGACGTCTCCGTTGCTGTCGAGGACCATCCGGTGGTTTGTCGCCCCGTTCACGCTCTCCAGCGTTAAGATTCCTTGGTCATCGGTTCCGCCCCGGGTGGCGGCGATGCGGGCGATGGTGTTGGGGCCCGCCGCGCCATCTTCAATTTCAAAGGAAAGGCCGGCTCCAAACCCAGTGGCCATGTCGCCCGATGTCACCGACCGATGAATCAAGGTTCCCACTCCGGCATTGGTCAAGTCTGTCTGGCGCTCCAGGAGCAGCGGGGTGTCATTGGCAGTATCCCCCACCCCTGCCACATGAAGCCGGTTTTCCGGAGCGAGGGTCCCGATGCCGACGTTTCCTAAAGCTTGCTCAATGAAGAGGCGTGTGACCCCATGGGCGTCGTCAAACAGGTGAAGGTTCTCGCTACCGTCGTCACGGGCGCCCAGCGTCCACTGGACCGTCCCATTGGTCAGAAGTTGGAGTCCGTTGAACGAGTTGGTGCCGCCTCGTTCAGCCATCAAAAGGGTTGTTCCATCGGAAGCGGCCAGGATATTGCCGAACACCCCCAACGCTTGGGTTGGCGCTTCGGTCCCGATTCCCACGCGAAGGGTTCCTGTGCCTGCGCCCCCCAGGTTTGGCATCAGAGCGATGACACTGTTGGCATCCTCTTCGCCCAATACGTGAAGCGGGCCCACAGGATGGTCTGTGTTAATTCCCACCCGACCAAAGACGGTCAGATCCCCCGTGATGTTGACGTCCTCATTGATGTTGTCCAAGTCGAAGGCGGCAGGGTAATAGGTGATGAATTCAATCGTTTCTCCCCAGGCCAGTCCGGCCAGGAGGCCGCCTGCGATGAAGAGGGTAAGCGTTCGGATCTTCCAGGAATTCCACATTGTCCGAAAACCTCCTTTTTCGTAAAGTGCTTTTCTAAGGATTTGTGCAAATCAGTCCGTTTCCCAGTATACGCTTAAGGTTTCTCCAGAGGAGGAAATCTTTCGTTGTGCGAGCAGCGGAAACCTTGGCTGGAGTTTAGAGATAGAGGTAAATGGCGAGGTATTCCCGACCCCTGAGCTTGGCCCGATAGATCGTTCCTCGGCTCAAGTCCAGGATAAAGTTGGCGAGCTTGTTCGCATGGTGCAGGAGGCTGGTCAGCGCTCCCCGGCTGATTTTGTGCCAGGTGTCGGGGTTAAGCAGCCAGACCATGGGGTGCCGTTCGGGGAGGCGGAGGGCAGCCAATGCGCCCGGCGCCAGTGCGATAATCGCTTTGGCGCCTTCTTCTAGCCCAGCCGCGGCTTCTTCCAGTCGCTGATTTGCTCCCGCAGGGTCATCAACCGGAATCGGCACAAGATCACGGACCGCAGCACCGTCAGGCAGCAGTCCCAGCGCTGCCGGCATGACCGAAGGTTGCGCATAAAGGGTAATCGCTGATGGGCTTAAGCCCTCACCCGGGACCTGGAGTGGAATCAGAAGCGCCCGAGCCACTCCATCTGCTCGCATCCGAGCCGCCAGGGCAGGGGATTCTTCGTCGAACGCCTCCGGCATTACCACTTGCGGTTCTTCCTGTCCTGCTGGTACCGCCTGGTCCCCGACAGCTTGGGGGGGTGTCAGGGGGGAAGCAAGGCCGAAACGGTCGAACAGTTGGAACACCCGTTGATCCAGAGCCTCTTTCTTGGCTTGGAGCGCTTTCCTGTGTGGGATGGTTCCCGCGGCCATCTTAGCGTCAACAAATGTTCCCCCTACTGCAGGAGGGCTCCTGAGAGCGGCTAGGTTCGTGATGATTGCGTTCTCAAAGATACGCATGGTTCCCATGCCGAGTGAGCCATAGGGCCTCTGCCAAGCTTGGCGGACTGCCTGCTGTACCCACTCCATCTCTGAAAGTCGAATGCCCTCCTGATCTGCCAGATCCAGCAGGCGCTCGGCTCGCGCAAAGGCGAGCTCTGCTTGGTTGAGCATCCCATCCATTTGTGCCATAGCGGCCAATTGCTGGTGGATTGCCTCAGTTGCCAGCGTGGAAGGAAGCCGCGGCATTTCTGCAGAAGGGATCTCAATCCATCCCCTGAAGGTTTCAAGGGCTGAGCTATCTCTTTGCTCCAACGCATGGAGCACTTCTCTCATCTGCGCATCAGCCGGCATGGTTTGAGCCGGATCTGTTGCGCTTTCTTCCAAGCCCCCGGCCACAGCTTGATCCAGCGTCTCAAGCAGCTCTAGAACTGGCCGATCATAGTTATCGAGAGACAGAGGTTTTTGTCTGTAATCCACCAGGGGATGATCAACGTCAGCCACGGCCTCAGCCAGCCAGCCCTCTTCCTTGAGCAGAGGGATCATGTCTGTGAAGAGCGCCATGGGCAAGCTACCTCCGCGCAGTTCTTGGACGCGTTCCATGAGCTCTTTCGAGACCCTGTGGTCCTTCTTGTCACGCGAAATCAGACTGTAGTCGACTAAGATGGCATCAATTTTTCCCCAGTGTCCATACAACAGCTCGAATGCGCGAGCAAGGTCTTCTGCCACAAGTAGGTTGATGCCGGGTCGCCAGGCTTGGACGATCTGAACGATTCTCTCTCGTATCGACGGAGTGTCTTCAACAATAAGGAGTGTCTGAATCCCTTGTTCTTCCATTCCTCCGGCAGGAGAAGGGGAGGGGGTGACTTGGAGGGCGCCTGCAAGCTCCTCAAGGCCCGAAGCCTCTTCGGGCGTTTCTGCCCGAAAGGCAGCGGCTGGAGCGGGCAGCGCGAAACCCAAGCAGACCAAGAAGATTATTTGGATGGAAGGCTTCATTGTAAGCATGGCGTTGTACAATTCAGTTTACCCCAAAAGCATCATCGGAATCAAGGTATACAGTAAGATTGCATCACCGCTAACTCATTGACGTGTGTCTCAGTCTGTGTCATCCTAGTGCTGGGTATGAGGCGCGCTGGCTGGCTTAAGAAGGTGATGTTGTGGGCTGTCTTGCTGCTCTTTGGGGCAGGGGTCCTTACCCCTGCTGCCGGGGCAAGGCAGGTCGAGCGGGTCATCGTGGTTTCGATCGATGGCTTGCGCAGCGATGCGGCTTCTTCGGAAGCCACCCCTGTTTTACATAACCTCATGGGGCAGGGCGCTTCCAGCCAAACAGCCCAGTGTGCTGTTCCCACCAGAACCGTTCCCAACCACGTTTCCATGGTTACCGGACAGTCCTCATCCCAGCATGGTTTTGTCCGAAACGGTATCGGCGACTATCCGGAGGGGACCTATGTCCGGGGGTCCTTGTTTGAGCTATTACAGCAGGCCGGCAAGACCACAGGCCTCTATGCTTCCAAGGGCGTCTTGCGCCTTCTGGCCCGGCCTGATGCGGTGAATCGGTATGTGATCTTCCAAAGCGGCAGGTCGGACCAGGCGGTTGGCCGGCTGATCCAGGATCTGCTTGACCCCAAGAGCCGGTGGGACTTTTGTCTACTACACCTGGCTGAGCCCGACGCTGTCGGCCACAGGTATGGTTGGATGTCCAGGCGGTACATGAGGGCCGTCTCCAGGGCTGATCAACTCCTGGGGTCGGTGTGGCGCACCCTGGAACAAGAAGGGTTGGATGGGGGGTGTTTGCTGATTGTGACCTCAGACCACGGAGGGGTTGGTTATAGCCATCGCCAGGCCCTCTGGGCTGTGCTTTCGATCCCTTGGTTGGTCGTGGGGCCAGGCATTCCCAAAGAAAGCCAGCTACAGGGGTCTATGGGGCCCCTAAATGTGGCTCCTACGGTCCTTGAAGCCTTCGGATTGCCGATTCCCAGAGCCATGCGGGGAACCCCCGCACAGCGCCAATTTGAGCCTAATCCTGAGCAGGGAAACGCCCGCTAGCACGTTATCCACAGCTTTTCCGTAGTCCGCTGTAACTCCTTATAAATAAACAGGTTATATCCTATTTCTACGCCATGCTTATATTAACATAAGAATCATTATCAGACATTGCATATTGGATGGTACCGGGTACCGATTTCTGCTTTGGTACCCGGTACCGGTTTTAGGGGTGGATTACACGAAGATCAGGATGTGGCGCTTGCCTTCGATCTCTACTGAGGTGATGAGGGTGATCTCCAGGGAGCCGCCTTGGGCGCGGGCGACTGCTATTAGGGTGGGGATATTCTGGGGGGTAATCCCCTGCTCTGCTCCGGGCTGGATCTTAAGGTAGACGATGTTAAAGGCTCCAAGCAGGCTGTCCCAAGCCTCCCTGCCCTCTGGCATGCCGCTTAAGAGGTTTAAGAAGGCGACCTGGTTGGGGGAGGCCTCTTCTTTAAGGGCTTGTTCTGCCTGGGCGATGCGGTCTGAAAGGGTCTTAACAGCTATCCCTGCAACCAGGGCGGCCTGGAGAGTAAGGCCTGGTTGGAGCCAGAAGGCTGAAGGCTCCTCCTGGCCGGCCCCTGGGAAGGCTTGGGCTGGGATTAAGATGGTCCGGGCACCGGGTTTAAGGTGTGCAAGGAGGGCATCTGGGGCGATCTCCCCTGTCGCAGCGTTGGTTAGGCCGTCAAAACGCTGTATCTCCTCCAGGCCGGCGGGGAGCGTAACAGCGGGCACCTTTGGCCTGACGTGAATGGTTACAGCGTAATCCGTCCCCTGCCCGTCCAAAGAGGTCGCTACTTCAGCAGCAATTTCCTGTGGCAAGACGACTGTCAGATCAGTTTCCATGGAGGCATTTGGCGGAATGCGAAAGGGTGGCGTCCTGGCACTGTCAGGAGTAACCGGGTGAACAAACGTCTTTGCCTCGCTTCCAGAGAGTGTTGCCCATTCAGGCGATTCAGGTAGGCCCGGGAAACCAGAGATGCTGAATTCATATTGGGCCATAACTGCCCTCTCAGCCGGTGTGAGCACCTGCCCGTCTGTTCTGCTGATGCTGGCCCCAACCAAAGAATCGGTTTTCTGATCGAGATCGAACCATGCCCTCAATAACAGATGGTACGGCCCAGAATTTGCACCGCTTATCCCTTGCAGGATGTTCGGTAAGTTTTCTGTGGCGACTTGCAGGGGCAGAGAAAGTTGAGTGCCGTCTGCAAAGGCCTCTTGGATCAAATTGGCCACAGATGCTTCCTCCTGCCCGGCGGGGACATTTTCAGCATAGGAGGGATCCAACCCAGCACGGCGAATGCGGTTCTCCATCCGGTCGGCGAAGAGGTGAATGATTCCTGCAAATTGCTCCGGATGAAATGTATTCCAATACGCTCCTTCGTTGTGCCTTGCCACCGGATGCCATCTCCAGGGCCCATCGCTTCGAGCGCCAATACCGACCTGATCCCCAGCTAGCGTTCTAGTCAAAATCAGCTCTTCCATTTCTTCGGCGGTGGCAGCAGCGACTGCTCGGAGTGATCTGCGCAGCCAGGGGCGTGTCACTTGAGACCACCGCCAAGATTTGACAGTGCGGTTAAAGGCCAGTTCATCGGCAACATGCGCCAGCAGATCCTGCGCAACCGCCCGGAGGACTGCTTGAGGCAAGTCCTCTGCCAGGCTGGCTCGCTGGGTTGCCTCGGCGCTGATCTGGGCGTTGGCAGCGCTGGCCAATGCCTGGACGCCGCCTTGTTCATTGGCAAGGGCGCGAAGGGAGTCAGCCACCTCAAGCAACGGCGCTCTGTGGCGAGTCCAAATCCTAGAAAGAGGTGTCCCTGGCTGAGAGGTATGGCGCACCAGCGCTTCTTCACGCGCTACGTCCAGGTTAGAGGCGCCGACAGGGGTAAGGCCACTTGGATTGCTATCCTCACCAGATGCCTCCTGGAGCTTGCTATGAATTTGCTCGGCGGTCTCCAGCGAAACCACGCCTATGCGGCTGTCTCGGGAAATATGAAGGCCTGGCCCAGGCGAGAGGGGATATGCTGTGATGCCAAGATCATTCAAGCCTTGAGCGATACGTCGCGCCTGCGCGGCGCGCTCATCTGCGCTACCCTGCCCCTCCTCAAGGCCGGTCTTCTTGACCCAGGCGAGACCTGGAGCCCCTTGCATTTCTGGTCCGTCATGGTTGTCTATCAGGGCGTATTTCAAGGCGCGAATGGCTGCCTCCGCGTCGAGTTGATTCCAATCTCGCTGAGATACTGTCGCCAAATACTTGCTGAACGGAATAACTTTCGGAGTATTCAACGTATCGTTGACCCAGCGCTGGGCTGCTTTCCAGCTGGAAGTCTCACTTTGCCCCGGAACCACCTCCTCCAAGCCGGCGGGGGGCAAGCCGGCTCGCTTGCGCAGGTCTTCGTCGGATCGGACAACACGCTTGTCGGGGTCAGCAAGGGCAAGCCAAGCCTCTTGGTCGGCTTGCTCAGTAAACGCGTTGGTGAGCAGTACCGGCCCTGCTGGATCGAACGCCAGGAGGTATTGCACGTTACCAGTAGGAACCTGTGCCCTAAGCAGCGCTCCTGCTGTAGCAACTGGGATGGTTCTCGGGTTGCGATCCCGATAGAACTCATAGGGGAGGTAGGGCATCTCAGCGGTTTGTCCACCCAATTCGGCGATTTCTTCAAGGATTATGCCTCCAAGGCCGCCGGTTACCATTCGCCACTCATCGGCCGCCTCAGACAAGTTATCGGCGCTCGTCAGGCGCACCCAGAGATCGCGCGAGATCTGCCCAGGTTGGATGTTGCCTTCAACCAGATTTGGCTCCTCCTCCAGGCCGGCCCCTTGGGTTAGAAGAGTCTCAATGCTCTCATGGCCGCCTGTTTCATCAGCCGCAAAGATGGGCGCTTCACTGTCAAGGACATTAGCTTGTGTTAGCTCGACCGTCCTGCTTTCAGGCTGCACCAGGACGCCGCTTAAGAGACCAAGCCAATCGCCTCCCGGCTTAAAGGCATCGACATCTGGGAATGCTTTGGCCAGCTGGGCAAGGAGCGCTTCAAGATCATCAAGGCGTTGTGTGCGATCTAGCGTGACTCCCTCCTCCTGGCCGGCAAGGGTTTTTGTTGGAGCGAGCGTCTCGATGACCTCCGCATCCTCACCTGCCATCGCAAGGGCCAAAATTCGCGTTGCCAAGCTAGAATCGTTTTCATCCTTTGCTTGCTGCAGACGGCCTGTCACGACCTCCTTGACCTCTGGGCGATTCAGCGCTTCATCAAATTGGAGCACCAGCTCTGCTCCAAGCAAATTTAAACTTGGGGGTCTCTCAAAGCGATCTTCCATCACGTCCGCGGCTCTTAGGTGATAGGCGCGATGAACTGCGTCGAGCCATACGGCGGAGTCAAACCATGGGAATCTGAACAGATTGGCGCCACGAACAAAACTTGAAATTCCGCCCTGCCCGCTGTTAGCTCCCCCAGGGATACCGGTGATGATAATGTTGTTGGCAATCATCTGTCGATTTCTAGGTATCAGCGCCAACCCTCGGCTAACTCTCGGACCCCCCTCCTGGCCGGCGCGCAAGCTATCCTTTAATTCCTCGAGACCGGAGGCGTTCTCGGCACGTTCGAGCATGCGCAGGTGATGGCTGCGACTGAAGGAGGCCGCACCATGCTCCGCAGCCAGTGCTTGGCTGCCTAGGAGGGCGGGATTGGGCAGGCCTAGGCCCAGGCTTATGAAAAGCGCCAAAGTTCGTTGATAAAAAAAGGTCTTATTCATCGGGAGCTCTATTGTAATAGTAAGTTTACCCAATGGGTGGGCAAAATGTCAAGGTCATTTCTAGATTGTATCACTATTAACTAGACGGCCTTACCCTGTTTGCGCAGAGTTTGCAATGACGTCCAAAGCCCAGGAGGCGTGTTCTCTGATGAGGGGAGAAGGGTCATCTTGGGCTGTGCTGGTCAGGGTTGGGATAAGGGCTGGGTTGCGGCTGTTTCCGGCCACAACAGAGGCGTTTCCGAGGAGACCCTCCCGCTTGGCTCTAAGGAGTGGAGTGCCAGCGAAGCGGGTTTGGAAAACCTCCTCTGTGCGAATTGAGAGCACCTCTTGAAGGGGGAGCGCCTCCCCTGCCCCGGTAGAGGGGGCGAATTCCGGCCAGGAGGCCTGTTTAGGGTACCGGGTACCATGGCGGTACCCGGTACCCATCATGGGTTGGCGGTTGTGGGGGCAGACCTCCTGGCAGATGTCGCATCCAAAAAGCCGATTACCTAACAGGGGGCGTAGCGCTTCAGGGATTTCTCCTTTGTTCTCAATGGTGAGGCAGGAGATACATCGGCCGGCGTCCAGTTGATAAGCCTCATGCAGGGCGCCTGTGGGGCATGCTTCGATGCAGAGGGTGCAATTGCCGCAATCCCGGCGGATTGGAGCATCCGGTTGAAGGTCTAAATCGGTTGCTAAGATAGCTAGGAAGAAAAAAGAACCGGCCTTGGGGCGGATCAGGCAGGTGTTCTTCCCAATGAACCCTAATCCTGCTGCTTCGGCAAGAGCACGCTCTTGAAGGGGGGAGGTGTCTACGGCGGTGCTCACAAGCGGTACCGGGCACAGGCCTGTACCCGGTACCGAATCGGTTGTTTGCGATTGGATCCAGCTGACCAGCGGCTTGAGGCGCTTTTTAAGGACATCATGGTAATCCTGGCCCCAGCCATACCGGGCAACGCGCCCCAAGGGTCTGACCATTTTGTACTGGCGAGAGATGGGCTGCTGTACCAAAGGGTCTGACCCTTTGGTACAGGAGGAGTAGGGGGCGGTTAGGACAATAAAGGATCTCAATTCCGGGAGGCGCTCTAAGTAGCGGGCTTGCCGGTCAAAAAAGTTCTCCATGTACTTGAGGCCCCCGGCATACCCTTGGACCAACCACTGGCGCAGTTCCCCTTCCCTCTTGTGCAGGGCCGAGGCGGGAGCGATTCCTGCAGCTTGGAAGCCGAGGCGTAGTGCTTGTTGTTTGATGGCTTGGGTGAGGGTCATCGTATCAATACATCAACAAGGGTCAGGCACTTTTTGTACGAAAGGGTCTGACCCCTACGTACAAAAAGAGTCAGACCCTTATGGGGGCGCTTGATGGCCGGCGAGCTGAGGACCTTCCTTCTCGATAATATGGGCGAACTTCTCAACAAAGACCGGATTGAATTGTGTTCCTGCGCACTTCTTAAGCTCCTCCAGCGCCTCCTTGACCGAGAGGGGTTTGTTGTAACCCCGGTTGGTGGTCATCGCGTCAAAGGAGTCGACCACAGAAATGATTTGGGCTCCAGGGGGAATGAACTCCCCGGTCAACCCGTGGGGATAGCCCTTGCCGTCGAAGCGCTCATGGTGGTGATAGATGATGGTGGTAATGGGCTTGAAGAACTTCATGGGTTCCAAGATCTTGGCGCCGATGGCAAAGTGTTTCTTGATGTCCTCCTTTTCCTGGTCGGTCAAGGCCCCGACCTTATGAAGGGTTTCATCTGGGATGCTGATTTTTCCAATGTCATGAAGCAGGGCAGCCTCTCGAACCGCCTCCACCTCCTCTGCAGGCAGTTGAAGTACTTCGGCCAAGCGCGTTGCATAGCGGGAGACACGCTCAAGGTGTCCCGTGGTGTACTCATCCTTGGTTTCGAGTGCCAGGACCAGGGATTTAGTGACCTCCAGGAAGTGATTGGCCATCTCCTTGTGTGTTTCTCTCAGATCCACCAGTGCTTTCTCCAGTGCGCGATTGCGCTCCTCAAGCTCCGAGGCGATGTAGTCCAGTTGGCTCCCCTCTTTCTGGTGGGCGTCTTTGGTCGGACCTCCCAAGGAAACTTTATCCAGCTCAGGGCTAAAGGGTTCCAGTGTGTTTGCCCCCTTAATTCCAGAGCGCGTCATGGCTGCTTCAGCACAGCGTATCAGCTCCTTGGAAGAGCCAATGGGAGCTTGATCGGTTGAGGCCAGCCCCATGGCGATTTGATCACTGATGGGCGGCAGTTCCCCGCGAAGGCGCTCTCCCCAGCGCATGGCAGCCTTAAACCGCATGTTGGGCAGGAAGACACCGTATTGGCCATCCACCAACTGCCCCACTTGCGCTCCCCGCGGTTTGAGCCGTTCAATGGTGCTGACAAAGTTCTGAAGTTTATCCTGAGCTTCCTCCCAAGGGATTTTTTGGACCAGGTCTGAGACGCGCTCTGTTCTGACGATCAACAGGCTTTGGGGTCTTCGTTTTTCAGTGGGCCAGAGGTCTTCCATGCGGAGCCGGAAATACCGGGAGGTGAATGCGCCGGAGGTCGGTTCGGTGGCCACCTGCCGATGGAGCCGAACAGTAGCGGCCATCAGGAGTCCGTATTTGTAAAGGGCCCCAACCAACCAAGCGGATGAACAGAGGATGAAGATGCTCAGCGATTCCACCTTAAGATCCAGGAAGAGAACCAGCGCGAATCCCAACGCCACCCCAAAGGCTAAGATACCGAGTGCGGTAGCCAAGCCGCGGCCCAGTGTCAGGCGATAGGTGATCATCAAGATGCCATAGGAGAAGGCAAACCCCAGCAAGAGCACCAGCGGGAATGGAATGGCTTGGGGATAGCGTTCTGTAAAGAGTGTGAGCAGGCCGTTAGCGCTGATGGCGACTCCAGGCATCAATCCCAGAGAGGTGGGATAGATGTCATGTGTGATCTCAGTCGCTGAGCCCACCAGAACGACCCGATCTCGGATTTGCGCATCGGCGACTTGGTTCTGAATGATCTGCCAGAAGGAGACGGTGGGAATCTGTTCGGGGGAGGCGAGATAGTTGATGTTCATGGCACCCGGTGGTTCCAGGGGGACCTGGCGCGATCCAATGCGCAGGGATCTTCCGAGCTTGATCTCCTCGGCCGGGATATCATGAAGGATGGCGGTGGAATGGACCTCGATGGCATAGAGGGGATTGCTGCGCATGGGCATCCGCATCGCAGCCCAGAGGCGGCGCACCGTCAGGTCAACGTCCCGAGGTTTGTTGATCAGGCCCGTTGATGCTCCGGCCTCAGTAAAGAGGGGCAAGGGCAGTACAGGATTGCCGTTGCGGTCCAGATAGGAAGCCAGAAGGGTTGGGGGACCCTCTCGTATGGCTTGGGCCAATGCTTGATCGTGGATGGGCTCTGATTCCCCTGAGAGAACCAAGTCCATCATGATCAACTTTGGATCGGATGCCCCCAACTGGTTGATCAATTGTGCAAAGAGGGATCGATCCCAAGGCCACTTTCTCCCGAGGTGCTTCTGGGACTCCTCGTCGATGGTGACCAAAAGGAGGTTGTTGAGCTGGGTGGGTGGAACCTGGATGGCGTTGCGCCAGCGGCAGTAGGTATCGTACGAATGCAAACGGGCCCCCTCCAGGAAGCCCCAGGGGACCAGGATGGCGAGGTAACTTAAGGTCAGAAACACCCCAATGAATCCTAGGCGAATGGGGTGGTCGTTTTTCCCTAACTGCCTCATAGTAGGAAGCTTATCATATCTTGCCTTGCGGCGTCAAAAACTTGACAGCAGGTGTCGTAAGGGGTATCGTTTGATAAGATTGCTACGGGAGAATGCGAAGTTATGAGGAAACCGACACCAGGGTTTACCATTATGGAGTTGCTCATTGTGGTCCTTACGGTAGCCATTTTGGCTACCGGGGCAATGACATTCTATGGAAACTACCGTGACCGAACGGCAATGGCGCAGGACGCGACGAATCTCAAAGCTATTCAGGTTGCTGCAAAGATGTTTACGCGCATCCATGGACGCCTGCCCCGCACTGTTGCAGCGCTGCTCCCCGACCTGAACAATGATTTGACCCTGATCACCTGCCCTGAAGATGCGACCCCTCCCCCAGCCGGAGTTTCTTATGCAATCGATCCCACTACGTTGGCTGCTGCTGCTGCCCATCCCGGGGGGGAGTTGGCTTGGATGCTGGATCCGGCCAATTCAGGGGCTGCGCTGGTCATTGAATCTGATGTTGCCAATGGCGCCACGGTTGCGGCTCGTCACCAGGGGGGCAGTTCCATGGAGATTGGCATTACTGGGACCCCACACGATTAGGAGGATTGCGAGATGGCTTTTCTGAAACGCCGATGGCTTCGCAAGCTTCGAGCTTTTACCATACTGGAGCTGATTATCTGCGCGGTTGTGGTGGTGATCTTGGCCTCAGTGGCCATGGTGGGCTACCAGGGGTACCGAGACCGCGTGCACATAATGATCTGTGAGACCAACCAAGAAATTCAGCAGACAGCGGTCAAGCTCTTTGCCTATGACACGGGTGCCCTACCCGGTTCCCTGACTGAGCTGAAGCCCCAACACCTGCACCGGGCCTATGCCATGGTGACCACCGGCAGGAAGCCCTATACAGCGCTGGCCTTCCTCAAGGAGACCGGTGCCATGCTGTTGGGGCAGTCTCAAGCTTTTGCCCAGAACCACCTGCCTCCCCGGTATTACGACCAGAATCTCGAAACGATTACCTGCCCCTCTGACGCGACCCCTCCGACCGGTTTCGATGCCCAAAGCGGCCGGCCTACCGGTGGGACTTCCTACGAGATCAACGCGGCCTTTTCAGGGGCGCCCTTGGCGGTGCTGTTGAATCCAGCCAACGCGGATGCGGTTTTGATCTTTGAGACCGATGTGCACACTGCGAGTGGGGCCAATCCTGATGATGACCGCGTTTATCGTCACGGCAGAGGGAAGGTTTGCGTTCAGACGACTGTAGGGGGTCGTCGCAGGAGGCGGTTCAGGTCAGGTGGTGGAGGATCAGGCTTCGGCTGTTTTTGAGGTTTTAAGGGAATTCCAGTTCCAAAGAGTTCTCTTCCTCCCCAACCCGCCAGAGCTCAAAGAGGGTCTCCGGAAGCTCTTGAATGAATTGCGACGGCCGCATCAGTACCTCTCCCCGCTGATAGTTGTAGCGGGTTAAAGGATAGGTCAAGTACAGTTCCCTTTGCGTTCGCGTGACCGCCACGTAGAAGAGGCGGCGCTCCTCCTCCAGGGCATCAGGGTCTTCGATCGATTTCGGATGCGGGAATTGCCCCTCTGACAAACCCAACAGAAATACCGCTCGCCACTCGAGCCCCTTGGCTTGGTGGATGGTGGAGAGGATCAGGGTTTCATCCGGTTCTTCCCATCCTTGAATGGTCTCCCCCCGAAACGGCTCCCGAAGGCTCAGATCCTCGACAAAATTCTCGATCCCTTGATAACCAGAGGCCAAATTCACCAACTGTTCCAGATCTTCCCGTCGATCTCTAGCATCTTCAAAGTGGGTCTTTAAGTATTCTTCGTAGCCGGAGTGCAGGATTGAGAGGATCATTTCGGCGGGCCGGTTCACCATGGTTTTTCGGCTCAGCTCCTGCAGGGTACGCTGAAGCCGCTTGAGTGCGGGGGCGGATCTGGGCGGCAGGCCATCGGTTCCCTTGCCTGCCAGGACTGCCTCAACTGGGTTTGGTGTTGAGGAAAGCTTCTCCCAGATTCGCCTGGCATAAGCAGTGCCGATACCCTCCTGAAGGCGCAGTATCCGTTCCCAGGCCAACTCATCATAAGGGTTGGCAAGGATTCTCAAGTGCGCCAAAACGTCTTTCATGTGCGCCTGCTCGAAGAAACGCACTCCACCCCGGACAACATAAGGGATATTCCGCTTGGCCAGCTCCAACTCCATCTCGGCTGCCTGAAAGCGTGCCCTGAAGAGCACCGCAATCTGTGCCAACGAAGTTCCCTCCTCCCTAAGCTCCAGCACGCGCTGTGCTATGAAGGCTGCTTGCTGGCGGGCATCCGCTAAGGGGACCACGGCAGGTGCTGGACCAGATTCCTGTAGGCTCTTGAGCGCTTTGGGAAATTGCCGTTCATTTTGCCGAATGGAGGCGTTGGCCAGCTCCAGGATTTCCGGTGTGGAACGATAGTTGGTTTCCAGGCGGTGGATGGTGGTGTCGGTGAAGACATTCGGGAACTCCAGGAGATTGCGGACATCGGCTCCGCGGAAAGCGTAGATGGACTGCGCATCGTCTCCCACCACAAGAATGTTGTTGTGACCGCTGCTTAAGGCTTGGATCAGTTCAAACTGGAGTCGGTTGGTGTCCTGGTATTCATCCACCAGGACATACCGAAACTGCTTGCCATAGCGCTGCCGGATCTCGGGGTGCTTCTTAAAGAGTGTCAGCCACCCGGTGAGCAGGTCATCGTAATCCATGAGATTACCCTGCTGTTTGCGTCGGCGGTAGGCCTCTTGGACCTTGTGCATCAGGGGGATGAGCTCTGAGAATTGAGGATAGCGCTCATCTACGACCTCCTCTAGGGATCTACAGGTATTCACCGCCATGCTCAGGATGGAGGCAAAGACATTGGCTTGAGGCAGGCGAGTATGGGTGTAGAAAGTTTTGTTGCCTTGGACACAGGCGCCGATCAGATCCCTGGAGTCCTCTTCATCGAGGATTCCAAAGGTTGGGGTGCGCTGGATGGCTTCGGCATGGCGGCGCAGCAGCATGTTGCCGATGTGATGGAAGGTGCCTCCCCACAAGCCGTCAGGTTTGTATTTTAGAATTTGCTCGACGCGGCTGAGCATTTCTCGAGCGGCCTTGACGGTAAAGGTGACCAGCAGGATCTGCTTGGGGTCTACCCCGGATTCTAAGAGATAGGCCACCCGGTATGTGAGGGTTCGGGTTTTCCCGCTGCCTGGGCCGGCCAAAACCAGGGTGGGTCCCTCGCTGGAGGTGACCGCACGGAGCTGTTCGGGGTTAAGCTCCTTTTCGTATGGAATTTTTAATGGTTGCGGATGGCTTGCTTCAAGCGTATAGCGCTTCTGGGGGGCGGTCAATTCAAGAGCTGCGCTTACGTCGCTGGGCGGTGGTGCTTCGCTTTGACGAGGAGGTTTTCGCCTTGCGCAGTGCTCGCTTGCGCTCACGCTGTGCAGCCCGGCGCCGCTCCTTGGCCAATCGGAGTCGGCGTTTTCTGAGTCGTTCTGCTTTGCGCTTCTTTTTCTGAAGTTCCTCGGTTCGCTTGCGGCGCTTTCGGGCAGCGATCCGCTGCTTGAGCACTTTGTAGCCGGCTTGAATGGCTGAATGCTCTTCCTGTGCAATGCGGTTTAAGAACCGAGTCAATTCAGTTTCAGTGGTCCCGGGGAATTCCTTAAAGAAGACCCCCACTTCATAGGGACCGTCTGGATGGGCTTGGGGGAGCGCTTCGCAGCGAATGACAGTGCCTTGGACCAGGAGGGGATGCTTGACCTCCGGGACCTTCAGAACACACTGCACCGGTTGAACTTGCGAGATAGGAGAATCGGCGTATGCGGAAATCCCCAAAAGAGAGATATTCCGAGTAATGCCGTGAGACTCCTCTTGTGCACCCTTCAACACAAAGGGAACGCGGACTCGATAGCGAGTTCGTAAACGTCGTTCAGTACCCTGAAAATCCATACCTACTTCCTCTTCTTGGAGCGGTGGGCTTTGCCCGACATCCGCTTGCGTCGTCGACGTGATTTTCGTTTACGCGGAATACTCATCTCGTCTCCTTGTGATGCGGTAAACTTGGTACACTATAACATGCGTCTGCTGCAGTGTAAACCCCGCCGGTAACGAGAAGGGTCTTGCGAGGTCAACCGATGGAGAGTTCTTAATGGAACAGCACCCCAAATTCCAGAGGATGACAGCGTGGATCGAGGAGTTGCCACAGATTGTTCCGGAACGCTGGTGCGCCTCCTGCCGAGTGTGCTGCCGTTTCCCGGATGCCCAAGGAGTTCAGGCCCCATCTTGGAGTCCCCTGGAAGCGGATTGGGTCCAGGGCGCCAGTGGGGATTCGCACCCGTTTGATCCTGCGCCCAGCACCCCTTCCCTTCAGGTTCAGCTTAAGGCGTGCGAACAGGGGTACCGTTGCCCTGTTTACGACCCATCGTCAAACCGCTGCACCATCCATCCCATGCGCCCTCTGGATTGCAGGCTTTACCCCTTTGCCCTGGGGCGCGATTCGGCTGGGACCAAAGTACTCTTGGCCATGGACATGAAATGTCCTTATCTGCAGGCGCACGGTGAGGATCGGGAGATCCTGAGCTATGCCATGCAGTTGGCAGATTACTTGGAAAGCCCCATGGGGGGACGCTATCTTCAGAGTAACCCCGCGGCGGTCAGCTCCTTTTGGCCGGAGTTCATCTCCTGTGCGGCTCTGCCGCAGATGAGCGCGGCACTTCAACCTTTACCTGTCCCACCCCACTCCAGCCTGCGTCCCCTGACTTTGCAGGAGGTGCCGCGCCTCAATCAAGCGCTGCGGCAGCGCCCCTATCATTACTCAGGTTATACCGCAGCGGGTCTGTTGGGATGGATGGATCTGATCCATTTCTGGTGGGCGGAAATGGAGGGTGCTTTTTGTATTTTCGCAGAGCAGGCCGGCGGACTCTTCATGCCGCTGCCCCCCTTGGGCAAAGACTTTTCTCCTCAGGCTGCTGCCCGCTGTTGGGAAATCCTCTGCCAGGCCAACCAGGGTGCTGGGGTGAGCCGGATCGAGGGGATTGAATGGGCCGAAGCAGGCCCCTTTACCGCTGAAGGTTTCAGCCTCCAGGAGGGGGAGGGTGAATATTACTATCGGCGCGATGCTCTGGTAAATCTTCGGGGGGATCGGTATCGTTCCCAACGGGGAGCCATCAATCGCTGTAAGCGGCAAGGTTCATTCTTACTGCGCCTTTTTACACAGGGCGATCTCGCTGCATGTTTGAAGCTTTGCATGCAGTGGAGTGTGGGCAAGCAGATGAAAACCGCCACGCCCACGTCGCGTGCCCTCATGCGGGATGCCCTGTTCTTTCACCGACGCCTGCTGGTTGATCGCGAGGCGTTGAATCTTACGGGGCGGGTGGTAGAGCATGAAGGAGTGATTCGAGGCTATACCTTTGGCGCAGAGGTCTCCCCCGAGCTGTTCTGCGTATTCCTGGAGGTGGCAGATCCTGCCGTTGCGGGGTTGTCTCAGTGGCTATTTCGAGAGTTCTGCGAACAGCTTCAACCCTATCGCTTTATCAATGCGATGGGAGACAGCCAACTTCCGGGGTTGCGTCAGGCAAAAATGGCATACGCCCCGGCAGGGATTATCCCGACGAGAACGGCGGGTAAGAAGCGTGGAAAGACGGGAAGAGAAGGGTCGCGGAGTCGTTAGGCCTTCGTAACGTTGGTGGCCTGTTCTCCCTTGGGGCCCTGTGTGACCTCATACTCAACACGCTGGCCCTCTTCGAGCGTTTTGAATCCCTCTTCCTTGACGGCGGTGTAGTGGACAAAGATGTCCTTGCCGTCATCTTGCGTGATAAACCCATAACCCTTCTGATTGCTGAACCACTTCACGACGCCTTGCGGCATAGGGCGGAACTCCTTTTTTTATACCGTTTTTATTCTCGGTGCTCGGGTAAAACGACCGTAACGTATCATGCAGGGTGATGCTTGTCAAGAATCCTGATCGGATGAAACGCATGTATCAGGGGATGACTGCACTGCTCGCAACACTTCAGCCCGGTTGCGCTCCACTTGGATCCATCCCGGTTGAAGCTCAATTGCTTTGTCGTAGGCAGCAAGTGCCTCTGTTTCTTTTCCGACGCGTGCCAGTGCATTGCCCAGATTGTTGTATCCTCGGGCGTATCTTGGATTGAGCCAAACTGCCTCTCGATAGTGTCGGATGGCTTCCTCAAACTTTCCCAACCGGCTGAGCACGATGCCCAATTCGTTATGCACACCATAGGATGCGGGATTCAACTGTAAGGCTGCGCGCAAGTGTTTTATAGCCAGTTCGTCCTGCCCCCATCTGGCATGGGTTTGTC
Organism: uncultured Planctomycetia bacterium; assembly: GCA_964597545.1. Taxonomy (GTDB): domain Bacteria; phylum Omnitrophota; class Gorgyraeia; order 1-14-0-20-64-10; family 1-14-0-20-64-10; genus CAZQXN01. Next base: position 29,214 of record CAZQXN010000019.1, read on the forward strand.
CCAGAGCGAATTGCGCGCTAAACTGCTTAGCCTTGAGATGGATGGCCATAGCCATGTAAGGCTGCGCTTCATGGATTTTGCCTTGTCGCTGCAGGGCGACACTTAGGTTGTTGTATGCAAGGGCGAAAGCGGGTTGGAGTCGTATGGCTTGCCGGAAACTGAGAGTTGCTTCATGCAGGCGCCCTTGATCGGCGAGGGCTCTGCCGAGATTATTATGCGCCCGTGCATTCTCAAGCCGCAGCGCTGCGTTCTTTTGCCATAGGGTAACCGGATCCCGGTAATCCTCATTCCTCAAGTATGTTTTCACCCCAAGCGCTGTCACTACCCCCAACGCCAATCCAACGGCCATGCCCTGCTTGAGGCGGATGGGCCAACCCGTCATTCGTTGACCTATCCCATGTACCAGCAGTACCACCCCCAGTGTAACTGCAGCCAGCGGCAGGTACATGCGGTGCTCAAAGATCAGATCTGCCAAGGGGATAACGCTGGAACTGGGAGCCAAGATCAGGAAGAACCACCCTCCCAGGAAGCTGGATTTCAGATTGCGCTTTAAACCCCACAGGACAGCCAGAATGAGTCCCCCTGCGCCCAGCATGGAAGGCAGGACCTCGCGCAACGTATTGGCAACCGGCCAACCATAGTCCAGGATCAAGGGGTGCGGCCAGAAGGTAAGCCGAAGGTAATACAAGATGACTTTGGGCTGCATGGCAGCGTAGGAAAGGGCGTCCATCTGCTGAATCCCAAATCCCGCACCCACTTGATAGTCATCTCCCTTGCCGGCCAACAAAAGCCCCAGCACCACCCAGCTTACTGCCAAGCCGGCATAGAATCCTTGGCGTTGTCGCAGGGCCTGCCGGAATGACCCCCCTTGAAAGATTCGATCATACAGCAATATCATCACAGGGGCGGTTGCCATGACCGGTTTGCACCCCATCCCCAAGATACAGAAGAGGATCGACCCTGCCCTCCAATGACGCAGCTTAGGTTCCTCAATCCAGCGGATGGCCGCATAGAGGGTTAATAGGTAGAACAGCCCCATCATGGATTCAGCCCGCTGAATGATGTAGGTGACGCTCTGTGTTTGAAGGGGGTGCACCAGCCAGAGGAGTGCAGCGACTAGGGCGATGAAGGCGGCGGAAGCGCCGTACCGCTGCCGTAAAGCCGATCCCAGCAGTGTGCGGCGGATGATGCCGAAGAGCACAAGCCCCGCTCCAATATGGATGATGAGATTGACCAGATGATACCCTGCCACCTCCAGCCCCCCTAAGGCGAAGTTCAGGGCCAAGGAGAGATCTACCACCGGCCGAGAGGTATGGGCCAGATATTTCCAGATGGGTAGCAGGTGGTGCAGTCTTGGTGTATCGGACAGATGCGGGAAGTCATCGAAGAAGAGCTGACCGCTCAAACTGTTGCAGTAATATAGAAGCCCCGCCGCAACGATTACAAGAGGGGCCAGGCGTTCCCAGCGGGTCATGGCGCGCTTTCTTCCATCTCTGGGGGTTGAGACGAGATGCGGGGTGCAATGCGTTGGTCGCGTCGGAAGGTACCCTTCAACACCGCGTTCCTGTTGTGGTTTGCGATGGCCGACATCGGATCAATCTCGAGCGCTTTATCATACGCTGCAATGGCAGCCTTTTGGTTACCCAGGTGTGCCAACACGTTGCCCAAGTTGGTATAGGCGTAGAAGGCCTTGGGGTTTAAGCGGATCGCCTCCCGGTAACATACTGCCGCAGCCTCAAGTTTGCCTTGCCCGGCAAGCAGCAAACCAAGGTGGTAATGTGCGTCGGATCGATGGGGTTCCAACCGAATGACTTGCCGGTACGCCTCTTCGGCACGCTCCAAGTCTCCTTCTTGCGCAAAGAATCTTCCCAGGCGGCGCTGCATGTCACTATTCAAGAATCCCAGTTCCGTGGCTTTTATAAGGTGCTGGATCCCTTCTCGAGTTCTTCCTTGGTGAATCAAGGTGAAGCCTAGGTTTTTGTGTGCTGGAGCGTCGCGAGGATTGCCCTTAATGGCTTGGCGAAGTTGCACCTCAGCTTCCTCTAACTTGTTCTGACGGAGCAGCTCTCCTCCCAGGTTGTTTCGTACCCGAAGATTATCAGGTCTCCTGGCCGCATTATCCCGCAACAATACAACCGGATCCCGGTAATCCTCATTCCTCAAGTATGTTTTCACCCCAAGCGCTGTCACTACCCCCAACGCCAATCCAACGGCCATGCCCTGCTTGAGGCGGATGGGCCAACCCGTCATTCGTTGACCTATCCCATGTACCAGCAGTACCACCCCCAGTGTAACTGCAGCCAGCGGCAGGTACATGCGGTGCTCAAAGATCAGATCTGCCAAGGGGATAACGCTGGAACTGGGAGCCAAGATCAGGAAGAACCACCCTCCCAGGAAGCTGGATTTCAGATTGCGCTTTAAACCCCACAGGACAGCCAGAATGAGTCCCCCTGCGCCCAGCATGGAAGGCAGGACCTCGCGCAACGTATTGGCAACCGGCCAACCATAGTCCAGGATCAAGGGGTGCGGCCAGAAGGTAAGCCGAAGGTAATACAAGATGACTTTGGGCTGCATGGCAGCGTAGGAAAGGGCGTCCATCTGCTGAATCCCAAATCCCGCACCCACTTGATAGTCATCTCCCTTGCCGGCCAACAAAAGCCCCAGCACCACCCAGCTTACTGCCAAGCCGGCATAGAATCCTTGGCGTTGTCGCAGGGCCTGCCGGAATGACCCCCCTTGAAAGATTCGATCATACAGCAATATCATCACAGGGGCGGTTGCCATGACCGGTTTGCACCCCATCCCCAAGATACAGAAGAGGATCGACCCTGCCCTCCAATGACGCAGCTTAGGTTCCTCAATCCAGCGGATGGCCGCATAGAGGGTTAATAGGTAGAACAGCCCCATCATGGATTCAGCCCGCTGAATGATGTAGGTGACGCTCTGTGTTTGAAGGGGGTGCACCAGCCAGAGGAGTGCAGCGACTAGGGCGATGAAGGCGGCGGAAGCGCCGTACCGCTGCCGTAAAGCCGATCCCAGCAGTGTGCGGCGGATGATGCCGAAGAGCACAAGCCCCGCTCCAATATGGATGATGAGATTGACCAGATGATACCCTGCCACCTCCAGCCCCCCTAAGGCGAAGTTCAGGGCCAAGGAGAGATCTACCACCGGCCGAGAGGTATGGGCCAGATATTTCCAGATGGGTAGCAGGTGGTGCAGTCTTGGTGTATCGGACAGATGCGGGAAGTCATCGAAGAAGAGCTGACCGCTCAAACTGTTGCAGTAATATAGAAGCCCCGCCGCAACGATTACAAGAGGGGCCAGGCGTTCCCAGCGGAGGATTTGGGTGTTGAGTGGCATTATGGGTTCAACTCCCCCAGGAGCATATGGACCGGAGGGGAGTTGAACCCCCGACCTCGTGAGTGCGATTCACGCGCTCTCCCAACTGAGCTACCGGCCCATGGAGGTATGGTTTCGGTTGACGATGCTGCCCCTTGCTGCTGAAACCGCTAACGCTTCACAGAGGATTTGACGAGGTTGGACAGCTCTGCTGGATCGGTCGATCTGCGTGAGATCTCCTCCCAGGCAACCAGCCCCTGCGCAAAGAGATCCGCCAAAGACTGATTCATGGTGCACATCCCATAACGCTTGCCGGTTTGAAGCATGGAGCGCAATTGGTGCAGTTCGGTTTCTCGAATCAGGTTTCCGACAGAAGGCGGGCAGGTCATCACTTCGCAGGCCGGCACCCGTCCCTGACCTGTAGCCTTGGGAATCAGCTGCTGGACGACAATGCCCACGAGAACCAAAGAAAGCTGGACCCGAATCTGCTCCTGCTGGTACGGGGGGAAGACATCAATGATGCGGTGGATGGCGTGGATGACATCTGAGGTGTGTAGGGTGGCCAGAATCAGGTGGCCGGTCTCGGCCAGCGTTAAGGCAGCGGCCATGGTTTCCAAATCCCTCATCTCTCCGATCATGATGACGTTGGGATCTTCGCGCACCACGTGGCGCAGCGCTTCACCAAAGGAGGTGGTATCGGTTCCGATCTCCCTCTGGTTGATGGTGGCCTTCTTGTGGCGGTGGAGATACTCGATCGGATCTTCTATGGAGATGATGTGGCAATTGCGCATGGTGTTGATGTGGTCCACCATGGCGGCCAAAGTGGTGGATTTTCCGCAGCCGGTGGGACCGCTGATGACGAAAAGCCCATGGAGGTTGTTGGAGAAATCCTCCATGGTGCGCGGCAGGTTCAGCGATTGGATGGAGGGAATCTCGAAGGGGATCCGGCGAATGGCGCCGGCGATTGAACCGCGCTGCCTGAAGAGATTAACACGAAAACGGGAAAGACCCCTGATGCTGTATGAAGTGTCCAGCTCCTTTTTCTGCTCAAAGGTTTGCTTTTGATGCTCACTCAACATTTGATAACTGAGGTCCTTGGTGAGTTCAGCAGTAAGGGGCTCCAGGGGGAGGGGGCGCAGAGTGCCGTCAATACGAAGCTGCGGAGGCAGGCCTACCGTCAGGTGCAGATCAGACGCGCCGCGCTGAACAGCGGTCCGGAGGAGTTCGTTGATGGTGGTCATTCAGAAGGCCGAGAGGTTACCGTAACGGATGGTCTCCTCCATAGGTCACTCCGTTAAAAGCCTGCGTGACCTCAACCGTCGTGTTATTCCAACGGCCCCCGGTTCGGGTTGCCGTGAGGGTGAAGGTGGTGCCGGTTACGTTCGCGCTGGCGAAATTCCACTCCGTGTTGGAATTGCCGCCATCAGGATCGGTGATGTAATTGCGGGCAATAAGCTCGGCCCAGGTGCCGAAGTCGGTATTGTCCAGCAGGTGAAGCCGCTCAGCCTGGAAAGCAGCGGCCAAGGTCGCTTCAACGTCCTGCACCCTGGCCCGCTCGATGGCACGCGTAAAACCCGGCATTGCAATGGAGGCTAGGATGCCTATCACAATAATTGTGACAATAAGCTCAAGAAGGGAAAAGCCCCCTCCCTTGGTCCTCCCAGCAGAAAGACATCCCTTCATCATTGTGGTCCCTACAGCACGCCTCGGCAATTTTCCGAAAAGACCAACCCGCCCCTTGCAATCTTCACAGGCGTGCTTACCGAACGAAGTTTTAATTAGTCGATGCTTGTGGTGATTTCCCGGGTTCCGCCCTCATAAATCGTTCCGAGGATCGTGACACTGTCTGCTTGGTCTATTCCGCTTGCTGTAATGCTGACTGACGCCGTCGAGTCTGCACTCGCGAAGGTATAGTTGAACAGGGTATCCCCGTCAGCCGGGATGTCTACCAGCAGTTCAGTTCCGTCAGTCGTAAAGTTATTGAACTCCTGAAAATGCACATACTCAGCCGTCATGATGGCACCGACCGTGTTCAGCCCTTCTGCGGATCGCGCCTTAGCAAACATGCCGCTGAATTTCGGCAGGGCCACGGCGGCTAGAATACCGACCACGATGACAACCACCAAAAGTTCCAGCAGCGTGAAACCGGACTTTCGAGATCGAATAAACATGTTAACGCTCCTCCTTTATCCTGTCGTAGTTCTTGGTACGTTGACGAAGTATATCATTGTCGAGAAGGGGGTGTCAATCCGGTCTTGCTGCCCTTCCCTCCGCTGATATTAACCCGAACTTGCCCCTATTTCTTCCAGCACCACTCTCCATGCCCATCTGCGTTTTTGCGCCAATGCACCGCCTAAGCTACCTAATGGTTTGCGTCAGCTGGAAGACAGGCAGATACATGGAGATGACCAGCGTTCCGATGACAAGCCCCATCCCGACCAACATAATGGGTTCTAAGAGGGCTGTCATGCGCTCGACCGCAGTCGAGACCTGTTCTTCGTAGTATTGCGAAATTTCCTCCATCATGGCGGGCAGACGCCCGGTTTGTTCGCCGACGGCAATCATCTGAGCGACCATCGGCGGGAAAATATCGGTTTGCCCCAAGGGTTCGGCCAGGGCACGGCCCTCGCGGACACTGGTGCGCATGTGCTCAATGACTGAGGCGACCACCTTGTTGTCGCAGGTGGTGATCACGATCTCCAAGGCGTGCAGGATGGGGACTCCGGCCTTGAGCAGGGTGCCCAGGTTGGAAGCAAATTGTTCCGCCGCCACCCCCTGGAAGACCGGACCAAAGACAGGGGTCTGGAGTTTCACCTTATCAAATCGCCAGCGCCCCGCCTTGGTTTTGATGTAATTGCGGAATAGAAACGATAATCCGATTGCGCAGCCAATGAACAGAACCACGTACTTGCGTATCAAGATGGACATGTTCATGACCATCAAGGTCAACCCCGGCAGTTTTGCCCCGAAGCTCTCAAACAGCTTGGCGAAGGTGGGGATGACAAAGATGGTGAAGACGAAGATCGCACCTATGGCCACGGTCAAAAGAATTCCCGGATAGACCAGCGCAGAGACCACCTTGCGCTGAATGGCGCCAGATTTTTCCAGGTGGATCGAGATCTGCTCAAGGGCCTTGGTGAGCTGTCCGGAAGCTTCTCCGGTTTCAATGAGGCTTATCCAGAACTGTGTGAAGATGGTCGGGTGTTTGGAGATGGCGTCCCGAAAGGTGGCCCCCCCGCGAATCTCCTCTGTCATCTCGTGAATGGCGTTGTAAAGGCGCTGGGATTTGATCTGGGCGCCGACGGTTTCTAAGGAGCGCAGCAGCGGAAGCCCTGCTTCGGTCATGGCTGCCAGGGACCGGGCAAAGACAATAAGGTCCGTCGATCTGACGCCGCGGTGCATCTTTCCGGTTCCCCGCCCCAGCCGCAGGGGGCCGGCTGCCTTTGCGTCAACCGAGACGACAATGAGATCCCGCCCTTGCAGAATTGAGACGGCCTCCTCCTTGGTCTGTGCATCAACTGTGCCTTTTTCAGAGCGGCCGGTACGTGTTCTGGCAATATAAGCGTATTGAGCCATCGCTTGCGCTATTCTCCTACGGTAATGCTCCAGACCTCTTCGAGTGATGTGACCCCTTGAGCCGCTTTATCCAATCCGCTCTCAGAGAGCGTTTTGGAGCCGAGCTTCTGGGCCACGTCCCTGATTTCAGTGACTGGGGCCCGACGGTTGATTAAGTCTCGAATGGTCTGATTAACGGGAATGACTTCGTAGATTCCAATCCGGCCCTTGAAACCGATCTTTCGGCAGGTTTTGCATCCCTTAGGCTTAAAGTATTGACCTGGGGGGAGGATCCCCCTCTCCTTGGGCAGCTCAGCCTCAGGGACGGGTTCTTTGCACTTCGGACAGAGCTTTCGAATCAGTCGCTGGGCAATGACTATGGCGATGGAAGGGGAGAGCAGAAAGGGTTCAATCCCGAGGTCGATCAAGCGGGTTACGGCAGATGGGGCATCATTGGTGTGTAAGGTAGAAAGGACCAGGTGGCCTGTTAGAGCTGCTCGTACACAAATCTCGGCGGTCTCTAAATCTCGAACCTCCCCCACCATGATGATATCAGGATCCTGCCTCAGGAAAGCGCGTAAGCCCGCAGCGAAGGTTAAGCCAATCTGCGGCTTAGCCTGCACCTGGCTGACGCCGTCAACCTTGTATTCCACAGGGTCTTCGATGCTGAGAAGATTTTTGGACGGATCCTTGAGCTTGCTTAAGAGGGCATACAGGGTGGTCGATTTTCCGCTTCCGGTGGGGCCCGTAACAAAGATGAGGCCATGAGGCGTGCGAATTCCTTTCTCGACGTCTTGAAGCGCTTTGCCCGCTATCCCCAAGGCGGCAAAATCCGTCACAAGGGTGCTTTTGTCCAGCAGTCGAATGACAACCTTCTCCCCATACACCACAGGAATGGTAGAGACGCGCAGGTCGACCTGTCGCTCGCCCAGCTTGACGGTAAAGCCGCCGTCTTGAGGAAGGCGCTTCTCGGCAATGTCCATCTTGGACATGATCTTAATGCGAGAGATGATGGCCGGCATCAGATGTGCTGACGGAGGGTTGACTTCCTGAAGCGCTCCGTCAATGCGAAAA
>CAZQXN010000020.1:0-32553 GCA_964597545.1 uncultured Planctomycetia bacterium
GCTATGATCATCTACTGACGGTTCGTGAGCAGTCAGCCGGCAAGGTGGCGTGCGGTTACCTGCCTTCATACTGCAAAGAGGCGGTGGCGGAACAGGCCCTCTTAATGATGCTGGCGCTGGCGCGCAAACTCAAAGAACAGACCCAGAGTTTCAATACATTCAACCGGGACGGGCTGACCGGTTCTGAGTGTGTTGGACGAACCCTCTTGGTGGTGGGTGTGGGGCGAATCGGCAGCGAGATTGTCCGTTTGGCCCAGGGCATTGGCATGAAGGTCCAAGGGGTAGATTTGGTTAAGCGGAGTCCTTCTTTGGAGTATGTGAGCTTGGGGGAGGGCGTTCGCACCGCGGATTTTATTGTCTGCGCCTTGCCGCTGACGCGATTGACCCAGGGGATGTTGAGTACCTCCCTGTGGCGCCGCGCCAAGGCCGGGGTGATCTTTGTCAACATCGCGCGAGGTGAGATCTCACCTATACAGGAGTTGAAGGACGCTTTAGAGCAGGGCATCCTCGGCGGGGTGGGACTGGATGTTTATGAAGACGAAGGTATCCTGGCCGATGCCTTGCGCGCTAAGAAAAATGTTGCATCTGAAAGTGGCAGGGCGCTGCTTGCGATGCAGGAACTCGACAATGTCCTGCTTACCCCGCATAATGCATTCAATACAGCACAGGCCCTGGAACGCAAGGCCCAACAGGCAAGTTCGGCAATCGTCACTTTTCTAGAAAGAAAAGTTTTTCCTGACCCCATTCCAATGGAGGTGGACTAAGATGCGGCTAGACAATTCCGTTAACCTCATTGCAGTGCTTTGGATCGGTTGTGTTGTATGGATTGCGGACGCCAAAGAAGAAGAGTTTCCAGATTCCAACATGATGAACCTGCCAGATGTTTCTCTTGAGGAGATGAGAACGGGTGATGTGGGAGATGCCATTATCGTAGGGCCCAAGCGCGGGGATTCCAAGAAGTCGAAGGAATGGTTTGTTGGGGGGCGCAAGCTGACCGAGAAGGAGATGGAGAGAATCGAAAAATACCAAACGCCCGAAGCCGAGCGTATCGGTGGGCTGACTCCGGCCCAACAGCAGAAGGAATGGGAGGGAGCGCTTGAGCGCGATCCCAACAAGGTCGAGGTAGATGAGGGCTCAACCCTCTTGGAGCGCCTCTTTGGTGTCGATGAAGGGGAGGGGCGGGAACGGGAGAGTTTGGAGGGAGTTTACCGGTAGGGCAGGCTTTCCCGCATGACGCAGAGTGTCCCCTGTCCGCGATCCAAGCGGATCACCGACATCCTTTTGGCAGGAGCCATGCTTTTGGTGGCCCTGCCGCTTTTTCTTTTGATCGCCGCTCTCATTAAGCTCTCCGGGTTGTTTCGCCCGGAGGATCGTGGCCCGGTTTTTCGAAGCGAGATCCGCATCAGCGACGGCCGCGCCTTCCGGCTTTACAAGTTTCGTTTTATCCGACAAGAGATTCTCAATGCCGAGAAGGAGATTCGTTCGATAGGCCGCTCTAAGGTGTTGGAGCAGGATGAGTACTGTACCGCAGTTGGAGGGGTGCTCAAGCGGTGGTATCTCGATGAACTGCCTCAGCTTTTCAGTATCCTGCGCGGCGATTTGAGCTGGGTGGGACCCCGCCCATTTCCGTTGAGCGATTACAAGTATGACTTGAGACTCGGTCGATTAAGAAAGAAGTTAATCCGGGCGGGCCTCACGGGGCTGTTCCAAAGCCGCAAGGGGAATCATCCCGGTAAGACCGATTGCGATCTGGACAACGAATACATTGCAACCTGCCGCATCTTAGGGCCGAGGAAGCGATGGTTTTATGACATGGGGATCTTGACCAGGACCCTTTGGACCATCGCGCAAGGTAAGGGCCTCTAGCGCAAATGAGGGGACGGTCCATTTTGGGACAGTCCAGCTGGTGTGTCCCAAAATGGACCGTCCCCAGGTTGACAGGTTGACCACAGCTGGTTAGAAGTGCTACAATATCCCGCAATGGAGTAAGCCTTCCCAAGTGATTCTTTAGATCTATCCCCTTGCGAATAAAGGAGATACATAAATGGTACTTACCCCCTCCACGATGCTGGCATTGGGCACCCCGGCCCCAGATTTCAGCCTGCCGGATGTGATCTCAGGGGAAACCATAGGTTTGGGCAGCTTCTCGGGCAAGAAGGCCCTGCTGGTCATCTTCATCTCCAAGCACTGCCCCTATGTGCAGCACATCAAAAAGGAGCTGGCGAGGTTAGGCCGCGATTACGCCAATACAGAGGCAGGGATCGTCGCCATCAGCTCCAATGATGTGGCCAATTTCCCGGATGATTCTCCTGAGAACTTAAAGAAGATGGCCAACCGAGAGGGTTTTTCCTTTCCGGTGTGCTTCGATGAATCCCAAGAGGTTGCTAAGGCCTACACCGCTGCCTGCACACCTGATTTCTTCATCTTCAATCAGGAACGCAAGCTGGTTTACCGGGGCCAGCTGGATGACAGCCGGCCGGAGAACGGCAAGCCTTTGGACGGCCGGGACATCCGGGCAGCCCTGGATGCTGTGCTGGCAGGCCAAGCGGTAAGCTCGGATCAAAAACCGAGTATCGGCTGCAACGTGAAATGGAAACCGGGGAATGAGCCCAGCACCTATAGATAAGAACCCAAAATCAGTACCGGGTACACTGTTGAAAAGTGTACCCGGTACTGAACTCGGTACCGAACGCACCGAACTGGAGCGGGCCTATCGGTACTGCAGCTGGATCAACAAGAACCACTACGAGAACTTTCCTGTGGGGTCCTGGCTGCTTCCGAAGAAGGTTCGGCCGCACGTCGCAGCGATTTACGCTTTCGCCAGGACTGCGGACGATTTCGCGGATGAAGCCAAATATCAGGGGTGCTCCCTTGAGCTCCTCGAGGAATGGCGCAGGGAGTTGATGGCTTGCTCTGGCAATGGCGCCGGCACCTTGCCTCGCCACCCGATCTTTATTGCGCTGGCTGATACGCTCGGCAAGTGCGATTTGCCGGTTGAGCTGTTGGGGGATTTGCTGACTGCATTTACGATGGATGTGACCAAGCGTCGTTATGCCAATTGGGAAGAGTTGATGACCTACTGCCGGTATTCAGCCAATCCGGTGGGGCGATTGGTTCTGCTGTTGTTCGGCATTCGCGACCCCAAGCTGCACCAGCTTTCCGATTCCATCTGCACCGGTCTGCAGCTGGCCAACCACTGGCAGGATTTGAGTGTGGATACGGCTCGGGGCATGCTGTATGTTCCCGAGACCCTGCTGGAACAGCATGGCTTGAGCGTCTCAGAACTGCTCGGGGGGCCCAAGGAGTGTCCAGAGGAGAAGTTCCGTTCTTTGATGATTACACTGATTGGCCGCACCCGCGCTTTGTTTGATGCCGGTACACCCCTTCTCCAGGCGGTATCCGGCCGCTTGCGCGTTGAGTTGAAACTCACGCTGTTGGGGGGACGCCAAATTCTGCGCCAGATCGAGGCCATGAACTACGAAACACTCCAACGCCGTCCGGTCCTCTCCGGTTGGACCAAGGCGAGGCTTTTGACCCGTGCGATGCTCGCCTGACGATCCCGCGGGCGCAGTCCAGCGCGGGGCACAGCGGTACTGCCGCTGGCTGATGCGCAGGGCCCACAGTAATTTCACTGCAAGTTTCCGTCTTCTTTCCCTTGAGCAGCGTCAGGCGATGGAGGCCGTTTATGCCTTCTGCCGCGCTGTAGATGATGTGGTGGATCGGGAGGGGGGAACGGTTGAACGGGCACAGGAGGAGCTTAACCGGTGGCGGCGGGAGCTTGCGCACTGTGCTGCCGGGGCAGCCACCCATCCCATTGCGGTGGCTCTCACACCTGTGATCAGCCGCTACCAAATTCCTCTTGGCCTCCTTGAGAAGCTGATTTCCGGTGTCGAGATGGACTTGAGCCAGCACCGCTATGCCACGTTCGGGGAACTCAAGCGCTATTGCGAGCATGTGGCTGCAGCGGTGGGGCTGATCTCTGTGCGCATCTTCGGCTGTTCGCATCCGACGGCAGAACGGTATGCCACAAGCTTAGGGATTGCTTTGCAGCTGACCAATATCCTGCGGGATATTCAGCAGGATGCTGTTCAGGGCAGGGTGTATCTGCCCCAGGAGGATCTGGTGCGTTTTGGCTGCTCTGAGGATGCCCTGTTGGCCGGGCGGCGCTCCGAAGGATTGGAGAGGCTTTTGGCATTTACTTGTGACCGGGCTCGCACCTATTTCTCTGAAGCAGAGGCCGCCTTTCGTCAGACTCCTCAGCGCCGGAGGCTGATTTCTGCGCAGATCATGGCGGGGGTATACCGGCAGATTCTCGCGCGCATTGAGGATCTGCATTACGATGTCTTCTCATCGCGCGTGACAGTGACTCGCCCCCGGCAGCTGTGGATTGCCGCTCGGGTATGGGTCGGTGCGAACTAGGGGGTTTGCGAACCATGCCGCTTGAGCGAACGGTTCCGAGTGTCATTGTCATCGGCGGCGGTTTTGCGGGTTTGCGAGCTGCCGTGGATTTGGCCGATGCCGGCATTCCTGTCACCCTGCTGGAGTCTAAAAATGCTTTGGGTGGGCGAGCGCGCTCCTTCCGAGATCCGGCAACCGGAGAGGTTGTGGACAACGGTCAACATCTCTTCTTGGCCGGATACACTGAAACCATGCGCTTCTTGACTCGCCTGGGGACTGCCCAGCACCTGGTTTTTCAAGAGGATCTCCGGGTGGCCTTTGCCGAGGCCAGGGGAAAGCAGCGCGTGCTCAACTGCCCGAGGTTCTCTGAGCCGTGGCATCTGGTGATGGGTTTGATCCGTTTCTCGGGATTGAGCTTTTTGGACAAGCTCAACCTCTGGCGGGTGGCCTGGGAGGTGGAGCATTCCCCTGAAACACGAGAAGGGGAGACCGTCGAGAAGTGGTTGACCCGGATGGGCCAAGGGCGAGCGGCCAGGAGGCGCTTCTGGTATCCGCTGGCGATTGCCACCTTAAATGAAGATCCGACCCGAGCCTCAGCCATGGGATTGCTCTCGGTGATGCGGGGGATGATGGGTAAACCCTGGCCCCATGCTCGACTTGGGATGCCGTCAGTGGGTTTAAGTGATCTGTACGTCGACGCAGCCCGAAAGATCATTGAAGAGCGCGGCGGCGAGGTTCGTATCAATTGCATCGTGACCGGTATCACCCTTAAGGATTGGATGGTTTCCGAAGTTCATTTGGCCGATGGCTCCTCTGTTCGGGCCGATGCGGTCATCAGCGCCGTCCCGCCCGGTGCGCTCCACAAGATTTTTCCGACGATCTCGCTGGGAGGGCCAACGGGTCCTGCAGCGCTGGCACAATACCGCACCTCCCCGATCCTTTCGGTCAACCTTTGGCTGGATCGGCCTGTGACCGGCGAGCGTTTTGTGGGGTTGGTGGGTACCCGGTTCCACTGGCTCTTCAACAAGCCGGCCCTCTTTGCGCCGGCCGGCATTGCAACCAAGTATCTCTCCTTGGTCATGAGTGCAGCCCATGATTACATTGATCAGTCCAACGAGGATTTGGTGGCAGCGGCCCTGGAGGATCTCAAGCACTGTTTTCCTGATGCCCAGGGTGTAAAGGTGATCCGGTCTCAGGTGGTTCGGGAGCGGGATGCGACCGTTTCCTTGACCCCTGGGTTGGATCGCGCAAGGCCCGGAGTCATCTCCAGGGTGGAGAACTTCTTTCTGGCTGGGGATTGGGTGGCAACTGGGTTGCCGGCCACCATTGAATCGGCTGTGGTGAGCGGCGGATGGTCTGCTCGGGAGGTTTTCAAATGGCTTGCCTCCACACCTTCTGCCCGGTACAATATGCCGGTTGGTCATGAAGCTTAATTCCTACCTGAGACAACGTCAAATCCTCATTAACCGGGCCCTATCTCGTTATCTGCCTAAGGGTCGGCGCTATCCAGGGCTTGCCCACCAGGCGATGCGTTACTCTGTGCTGGGTAAGGGCAAGCGCATTCGACCGATCCTGACCTTGGCTGCCTGTGAGGCTGTAGGCGGTCAGGTTTCCCAGGCGCTGCACGCTGCCTGCGCCCTAGAGCTTATCCACGCCTACTCCCTGGTCCATGATGATCTTCCGGCGATGGATGACGATGACTTCCGGCGCGGTAAGCCCTCTTGCCACAAGAAGTTCGGTGAGGCGATGGGTGTCTTGACCGGGGATGCCCTGCTGACCTTTGCCTTCGAGCTGTTAACCACTAAAAACCACCCTCCAACTGTGCATCTTAAGGTGGTTCGTCAAGTGGCGCAAGCGATCGGCACTGATGGGATGATTGGCGGGCAGGTGGCCGATGTGACCGTTCGGGGCCGTCTGAGCGCTCAGGCCATGGTTAAGATCCACAACAAGAAGACCGGTGCCTTGATAGCGGCCTCTACCCGGGTGGGGGCCCTGCTGGGAGGTGCGACCCCTTCAAGCTATCGCGCTCTGTCTCGGTATGGAGAGAAGGTCGGATTGGTTTTTCAGCTGGTGGATGATCTGTTGGATCGAGATGGAGCGGCTCGCCTTTATGGTGCCAAGCGTGTTCGAGCGCAGGCCGAACGACTTACCCATTCTGCTGCGGCTCAAGTTCGCCCCCTGGGCAAACGGGCAGAGCCCCTGGTGGCCTTGGCCCGCTTTATTCTGACTCGGAACGTCTAGGAGAACAGGCAATGCAAGAGGAGCGCACAACATCGATTCATCTCAATAACCCCCTGAAGCCTTCAGGGGGCGCGGGGTTGTCACTGGACTCCGCGGATACCCTGACCCAATCTTTGGATCTTGCCACTGAGCGGGCCGCACAGCTGCTGCTGTCCCAGCAGACTCAAGAGGGCTACTGGTGCAGCCGGCTGGAAGGGGATACCAGCCTCGAGTCCGACACCATCAAGCTTATGCATCTGCTGGGCAAGGTGGATGTTGAGCGGCAAGAAAAACTCATCCGTTCTTTGGTCAAGCAGCAGCTCCCCTCAGGAGGATGGCCGATCTACCGAGGCGGCCCCTCAGAGCTTAACGCCACCGTTAAAGCCTATGTTGCCCTTCGTTTGGCGGGCAGGTCTGCTCAGGATCCTGCGCTGGTTCAGGCGCGAGAGGCGGTCTTGCGCATGGGGGGATTGGAGCGGGCCAATTCCTTTGAAAAAACCCACCTGGCGCTGTTGGACTGTTATCCCTGGGATCAGGTGCCGGCTCTGCCGCCTGAACTGATCCTCTTGCCCAAGTGGTTCTTTTTTAACCTCTATGAGGTTGCCTATTGGTCCCGGACGATTTTGGTGCCCCTCTCGGTCATTTACGCGACACGCCCAAAGCTCAACCGTTGCGATCTGACCTTGGAGGAACTGTGGGTTCATCCCGGCAGGAAGCGGGCTGAAATTACCAATTTCCAAAAGGGCGGTTTCTTCTGGAGAGCCTTTTTCCTCGTTGCCGACCGCCTCCTCAAATTCCTGGAGCGCCTCTCCTATAAACCGCTGCGCGCCCGGGCGCTGCATGTGGCAGACCGCTGGCTGCGCGAGCGGATGAAGGATGCCGACGGTTTGGGCGCGATCTATCCGGCCATGGTGAATATGGTGATTGCTTTGAAGGGCTTGGGGTACCGGGATACAGACTCCCTCTTGGAGCGCTCCATCGAGGAGCTGGCGCGGTTGGACATTCCGGATGGAGAGGATCTCAAGGTTCAGCCCTGTTTCTCCCCGGTGTGGGATACGGCGCTGGCCATGTATGCCTTGGAAAAAACCGGAGGTGCTGGCGTCCCGGAAGCGCTCCAGCGCGCAACCCAGTGGCTCAAGTCCAACGAGGTTCGAATTCTGGGAGATTGGAAGGTCAAGAATCCTCACGCTCATCCCGGGGGATGGGCTTTCCAATACCGAAATCCCTATTATCCGGATGTGGATGATACCGCACAGGCGCTGCTTTCTCTCTGGGGGCAGTTGGGTGAGCCGGAGAGTCAAATCCTGGAGCCCTATCAACGGGGATTGAGTTGGGTCCTCAGCATGCAGAATCAGGATGGTGGTTGGAGTGCCTTTGACAAAGACAACAACCGGGCCTGCCTTAACCACTTCCCCTTTGCCGATCACAACGCGATGTTGGATCCCTCAGCCAATGACATCACAGGCCGTGTTTTGGAGATGCTTGCCC
Organism: uncultured Planctomycetia bacterium; assembly: GCA_964597545.1. Classification (GTDB taxonomy): domain Bacteria; phylum Omnitrophota; class Gorgyraeia; order 1-14-0-20-64-10; family 1-14-0-20-64-10; genus CAZQXN01. The sequence continues at coordinate 8,107 of CAZQXN010000020.1, forward strand.
GGGCCGGCGTGGCGCGGTCTCACTCGGCTTTTCAGCGGGGAATCCATTTCTTGAGGCAGCAGCAGGAGTTGGACGGTACCTGGTATGGACGGTGGGGGGTCAACTACATCTATGGAACATGGCTGGCGTTGCGGGGGCTCAAGGCGGCAGGGGAGCCGATGGAAAGCGTCAGATATCAGCAGGCCGGTCGCTGGCTGATCGGCCGCCAGAATCCGGACGGCGGATGGGGAGAGAGCTGCCGCTCCTACGATGATCCCTCAACCAAGGGGCAGGGGGCCTCTACGGCCTCACAAACCGCTTGGGCGCTGATGGCGTTGATGAGTTTAGGCGTGGTGGCTGTGCCTGCTTTCCGAAGAGGGTTGGACTTTCTTCTGCATACCCAGCAGGCGGACGGGGATTGGTCAGAGGAGCCCTTTACTGGGACTGGTTTCCCGCGTGTTTTCTATTTGAGGTATCACTTGTATCGCACCTACTTCCCCTTGCTGGCGTTGACCGAAGCTCGGACACTGTTTCGGTAAAGGCGGCTATGGGGATTGCATGGCAGCAGGGGCTGACGGTTGCCTCTCACATCTTTCGGCAGCGGATGAGGCGGACAGAGAAATACGCCTTGGTCCTGATGCTGGAGCCCTTGTTTCGCTGTAACCTCGAGTGCTTTGGCTGCGGCAAGATCCAGTACCCCGATGAGATCCTCAATCAGCGCCTGGATCCCCAGGCGTGTGAAGCGGCGGCCCTGGAGTGCGGCGCACCCGTTGTTTCGATTGCCGGTGGAGAGCCCTTGATCCATCCGGAGATCGCAGAGATTGTGGCGCGTTTGGTTGCGCGCAAGAAGTTTGTGTACCTGTGCACCAATGCGCTCCTGCTGCGCCGCCGACTCGAACAGTTCAAGCCCTCTCCGTACCTGTGCTTGAGTGTCCACCTCGATGGTTTGGAGGAGGTGCACGACCGGGCTGTTTGCCGAAAGGGTGTTTTCCGGGAGGCAGTTGAGGGGATCAAGGCGGCCAAGAAAGTCGGTTTCCAGGTATCGACCAACACGACGATCTATCTGGGTGCCGACCCTGCCGAGGTCAGAAGATTTTTTGATTTTCTGATGGATCTGGGTGTTGACGGAATGATGATTTCACCCGGCTATCCTTACGAGAAGGCTCCGGACCAGGATCATTTCTTAAAGCGCAAGCAGATCAAGGCCCTCTTTCGGAAGATCCTAGGCAATGCCAATCCCCGCTGGCACTTCAACCACTCTGCTTTTTATTTGGAGTTCCTGCAGGGCAAGCGCAGTTATGACTGCACGGCTTGGGGCAACCCAACCCGAAATGTCTTAGGGTGGCAGAAACCCTGCTACATGATGAGCGACGGCCATACTTCCAGTTACCAAGGGCTGCTGGAAGAGACCCCATGGGAGCGCTATGGAACCGGCCGGGATCCGCGCTGTGCAGAGTGCATGGTGCATTGCGGTTATGAGCCGAGCGCAGTTGCCGATGCAACGCAGTCCCTCAGCAAGATGTTTGAGGAGGTTCGATTGAGCAATCGGCGGACCTCGGGTGCCCGGGAGCAGGGTGCGGTTTCTGCGGAAGAGTCGGCGCCGCTGGAGGCGGTTTCCTCACGGAGATGATGACGCCAGAACCCAAAATCGGTACCAGGTACCAAAGATCCGTCCTCACGAAAGTGAGGATCGAGCCGGGGATGAAATCGGTACCAGGGTCCAAAAGCGAAAATTGGTATGCAAAGGTTCTTGAGGAGCAAGGGTTTGATTTCTTCAGTGGTGTGGCCGATTCCCTGTTGGCGCCGTTGATCGATGAGCTTGAACGCAGTTCGGCGGGGTACCTGGCTGCGCCCCGGGAGGATCTTGCCGTGGGGGTGGCTTCCGGCGCTTTCTTGGGTGGGCGCCGCCCAGCGGTTCTCATGCAGAATTCAGGGCTTGGTTATTGCTTGAATGCCTTGACCTCTTTGAATTTGATCTACAAGATTCCACTCTTGTTGGTGGTAGGTTTCCGCGGGTTCGGGGGTACGGATGCCCCGGAGCATTGGGTGATGGGCCAACACTGCGAGGCGATCTTAAGGGAGGTCGGTATCCGGGTGTGGATCCCTGAACCTGGGCAGTGGGAGGAGGCGGTTCGAGAGGCTCAGGCCGCCATGCAGAAGTCCCAGCTGCCCACCGCCATACTGATACGCAAGGGGCTCTTTTCCAAATGACAGCGCATGAAGCGATCAAAGCCCTTGCGCCGCTCCTCAAGAAGGAGTTGGTGGTCTGCACCACCGGATACACCTGTCGCCAGATGCAGGCCGCTGCCGACCGCCCAGGAAATTTCTACATGATTGGCTCCATGGGAATTGCCGCAGCGCTGGGTTTGGGTACAGCGATGGCTTGTCCGGATCGGCCGATGGTGGTCTTGGACGGGGATGGGTCGGTTCTGATGGGGTTGGGGGGGTTGACCATGGTGGGTGCAGCTGCGCCCAAGAACTTTTTTCACGTGGTACTCGACAACGAAATGTACGCCTCTACCGGCGGGCAGCCGACCGGTTCTCGCGCGGTTGCTTTAGATGGGTTGGCTCGTGCTGCGGGGTATCGTGCGGTGCGCCGAGTCGAAGATTGCTCTGGGTTAATTTCGAGCTGGAACGAGGTTCGAGCCGGCGAAGGTCCGGCTTTTCTTTTGGTGAAGTGTCAGGCAGATACCGAGGCAGTGCCGCCGCGCGTTCGGCTGGCACCGGATGCTTTAACAGAACGATTTATGGGGAAGGCAAATGAAGAAACGGTTATTACGGCGTAAGCCTAAGCAGGCGGCACGGAAGAGTTCGTCGCATCGCAAGCGTACTACAGGTCGTGCCAAATTGGCGCGCAAGGCTGCACGCCCCAAGAAGAAGGGGCCTGCGCGCAAGAAGGCAGCACAGAAAAAGCGGATCTCACGCATTCGTCGACCCGTTGTCCGTAAGGGAGTGGTTCCGCCTAAACAGGAAACCGCTCCCAAGGAGCCGCAGGCCGCGGATCTGAAACGCAAGGAAGGCCGCGCAGAGGCAGCCCCTCACCGAGCAGCGCCCAAGCGCCAACTCCTTCTCTGTCCGGGGCCAGTCAACACCACGGCACACGTCAAGAATGCTCTGGGCGGACCGGATCTGTGCCATCGGGAGCCGGAATTCTCCGATTTAATGCAGACTGCGCGGGTAAAACTCGTCCATGCTTTAGGGTTGGGGGAACGCTATACAGCAGTCCTCATCGGTGGTTCTGGCACCGCTGCTTTAGAGGCGGCGATTTTAGCGGCTGTGGAGCCGAACAAGAAGCTGTTGGTGGTGAACAATGGCGTCTACGGTTCTCGGATTGCGCAGATTGCCCGCCTGCATGGGTTGGGGTTGGTGGAGATTCGCTCCCCCCTGATGGAGCGCCCGAACCTAGATCGCGTGGCAGCTGCTCTCAAACGGGAGACCAAGATCTCGTGCGTAGCGATGGTGCACCATGAAACCTCCACCGGCATGCTCAATCCCGTTGAGGCGGTTGGGGGTTTGGCCCGGAAATTCCGCAAGCGCTTCTTGGTGGATGCCATCAGCAGTCTGGGTGCCCAGAAACTGGAGCTGGGCCGGCATCGCATCGGTTTGTGCGTCGGCTCCGCCGGAAAGGCGCTGCACGGTTCACCGGGGTTATCCTTTGTGCTCCTTTCGCAGGAGGAGGCGACCCGCATCATGAAGCTCAAGGGATCCTGTCTCTACCTGGACCTGGGGCTTCAACTGCGCAGCCAAGAGAATTCAGAGCCGCCCTTTACTCCGCCGGTTCCGTTGGTCGCTGCCCTGAATGCAGCCCTGGATGAATTGGCCAAAGAGGGGCTCGCCGGCCGGATTGCGCATTACAAGGAGCGGGCAACGCTGCTGAGGACCGGTTTCAAGAAGCTGGGGTTGGAGCTTATTGTTCCCGAAAAGGAGCTTTCCAATTCCCTGACCGCCCTGCGGCTGCCCGGGCAGACGCCTTACGCTACGCTGCACAACACTCTGAAAAAGGCCGGCTTTATCATTTATGCCGGACAGAGCGAGCTCAAGGGCAAGATTTTCCGTGTGGCCCACATGGGCCAAGTGGCGAGCGGGGATCTCAAGGATTTCCTCAAGGTTCTCGAGCAGGTCTTAAGCCGCTAAGGAGGTTGGGCGTGAGTCGTTGGCGCTGGATAGGGTTAGCGGTCGGGATGGGGCTTTTTTCCTGGATCCTCAGTACCGCCGATCTGCCCGCTGTCTGGCAGACTCTCACTGCGCTCCATTGGCGGTTTGGGATGGTGCTGCTCTTCTACATTGTGATCTTCGGGTTGGATACCCTGGGGTGGCGGTATGCGCTCCGGCCGCATACGCAGGCGAAGATCCGTTGGGATCGACTTTTCCGTGCGCGCCTGGCGGGTGAGGCGGTCAACTATGTGACACCCACCGCATGGGTGGGCGGGGAACCGGTCAAGGCAGCACTCCTGGCTGAGCGATACGGCATCCCGATGGTGGATGGGATGGCTTCTGTTGTGGTTGCCAAAACCACCTTTGCCCTATCGATGCTTCTCTTTATTGCGCTGGGGCTGCTTGTGACCCTCTGGACACAGCCGATCTCCCCGGCGGTGCTCAAATGGGTTTGGGTGGTACTGCCCTTTCTCTTGGGGTTAATGGTCATCTTTCTGCTGGTCCAATTTTTTCAGCCTTTTCGGCGGGGGTCACGCTGGATGAACAAGGTTTCTCCCCACTGGTTTTCCCAGCTCGAATCCAAGGTGCACCAGTGGGATGAGGCGATCACCTCCTTCTACCGAAGCTCGCCCCGCGCTCTGATTTGGTCTACATGGTTTCATTTCCTGGGGGGGGTGGCCGGAGCAGTGGAGGCGTATCTCATCCTGTGGTTTCTTCAGATCCCTGTCTCCTTTGCAACCGCCTGCTCCATTGAGGCCTTGTGGCTTCTGCTCAGATCCGGCGCCTTTATGATTCCCGCCACCATTGGGGCCAGCGAAGGGATCATTCTGTTCATCTGCAGCGGTCTGGGGCTGGGGGCGGTACCGGGTTTGGCCCTTGCCTTGACCCGGCGGGCCCGAGAGCTGACCTGGGTGGGCTTGGGGCTGGCAGAGTTTGGGCGGAGGCGGTGAGTCGGCCATGAGCATCACCCTGGTGACCGGAGCCACCGGTTTTGTCGGCAGTCATGTGGCGCGCAAATTGGTTGAGCGCGGAGAGCGTGTCCGGGTATTAACGCGCTCACAGAGCAGCGGAAAGCTTCTCGCAGGGTTGACGGCAGAGCGCGTCATTGGTGATCTGACCGATTCAGCCTCGCTTCGGGTTGCCCTTGCGGGCTGCAAGCGGGTCTATCATGTTGCAGCGGATTACCGCTTATGGGTTGCGGATCCGAAGGAGCTCTACCGCAACAATGTCGAAGGCACGCGCAATCTGCTGGAGGCGGCCAAGGGGGCCGGGGTGGAGCGAATCGTATACACCTCGACCGTTGGGGCACTGGGCTTCACTGCCAACGGTACGCCGGCCAACGAGGAGACGCCAGTCAGCCTCCATGACATGATTGGCCACTACAAGCGCTCTAAGTTCCTGGCAGAGAAAGAGGCGCTGGCATTTGCCAAGGCGGGGCTTCCGATCGTTGTGGTCAACCCCTCCACGCCGATTGGCACCGGCGACATCAAACCCACACCCACCGGGCAGATCTTTGTGGAGTTCTTAAACCGCCGGATGCCTGCCTATGTCGAGACCGGCTTGAATCTGGTGGATGTTGAAGATGTGGCCGAGGGACATTTGCTGGCTATGGAGAAGGGGCGAATCGGGGAGCGCTACATTCTGGGCAACAGGAATCTGACCTTTAAAGAGGTTTTGCAGATCTTGGCCGAGTTGACCGGACTTCCCGCCCCGAAAGTGCGCCTGCCGCGTCCAGTCGCAATGATTTTGGGAGGATTAAGCAGCGGTGTTGCTTGGTTCAGTAAGCGGCCTCCTCGGATACCGATTGAAGCAGTTCGGATGGCGCGAAAGAAGATGTTCTTTGATGCCGCCAAGGCAGTTGAGGAGTTGGGATTGCCTCAAACACCGATAGAAGAGGCCTGCGCGAAGGCGGTGGGGTGGTTTCGGGCCAACGGGTATGTCCAGGAGGGCAAGGGGTGATTCGCTACAAGACAATTCTTCTGGTTGCTGCGGTCAAGCAGGAGTTGTTCCCCTTCCTGGAGGGTTACCGGGCCGAATCGGCTGCTCCTCGTGACAACAACGGCACTAAGGTCGAGGCCCTCATTACCGGTATGGGGCGTGAGGCGGCTTCTCGCGCTTTGGACAAGGCACTCTCCCGAGGGGATGTCTGTTTGGTGGTAAGCGCCGGTTTTGCCGGTGGGACGCGCCCGGGATTCCAGGTGGGAGATTTGGTGGTGGCCTCAGAGGTGGTGGACGCATCCTCCCGACAGCGCCACCAGCCGGAGCGCTCCCTCTTTGGTTTAAATGGCGTCGCTTCCGTGGGGCCGCTGGTCACAGAGCAGACATTGGTCAGCGACTCCAAAACCAAGGAGGCGCTCGGGGCAAAGTACGGCGCCATTGCCGTTGATCTCGAAACCGCTGCAGTGGCCGAGGCAGCCGAACGACATAAGATCCCTTGGGTTTCGGTTCGCACGATCTTAGATCCCATGGAGATGGCTGTTCCGGTCAGTTCCTGGCTGCAAGCCCTCAAGCTCGCCGCTCAGCCGGGCCGCTGGAATGATTTCTCGGCGCTCATGGGGGCCATTCGCGTTTCTGCCCAAGCATTGGCTGCCGGACTCAAGGTGGTGGTGGAGCAGGCCCAGAAGGATCAGCGACAGGCGTCGCATCCGGTTTCCACTTAACTTTTCCCCATGACAGCCATCATACTCGCCGCCGGCATCGGACAACGGATGGGATCAGGGGCAGGCCCCAAGTGCTTGCTGAAGATCGGTACCAAATCCCTGCTGCAGCGCACCCTGGATGCATTGCGTTCAGTTGGAATTTGGGAGGTGGTGCTCGTTGTTGGCCACCGGAGTCAAGCCGTGGTCGATGAGGCGCGCCGCCACACCCTGGACATCCACCTGACGGTTTTAGAGAACAGCCGTTACACCGAAGGGGCCATTCTCTCCCTTTGGACTGCCCGCGATTACCTGGATCGAGAGCTGATCATCATGGATGCGGATGTTTTCTTTCCGCCGGCTGCATTGGAGCGGTTGCTGGGCTCATCGCATCGGAACTGCCTTCTGGTGGACAGCGCCTCAAAGCAGACCGGGGAGGAGATGATGGTTTTGGGCAAGGGGGGCCGGGCCCTTGAAATCACCAAGGTACCCGCTCAGGCCCTGCAGCAGGGGATGACCTGCTTTGGGGAGTCGGTGGGTTTCCTGAGGCTTTCTGCTGAAGGGGCAAAGACTCTGGGTGACATTTTGGTGCAGACAGTGGATGCTGGCACAACCCAGGTGGAGCATGAGAGCTGTTACCCCAAGCTTTTTGAGCGGGTGGACGTTGGTTTTGAGTCCATGCAGGGGCTCGCCTGGATAGAGATCGACACCCCTGAGGATTTACAGCGGGCCCGGGAGGAGGTTTTCCCCCGCTGGAAGCGCCGCCCCTGCATCAATCGCTTCATCTCCCTTCTGTTCCTGCCTTGGGTGGTGAGGCTTCCCTTGACCCCTAACGCGTGGACTGCGGTGAGTCTGATCTTGGGGTTAGCGGGTGTTATCTGCATGGCAGAGGGGTCTGTCCGGCAGGGATGGATTGGAGGGCTCCTGTTTCAGTTGTTCTATATGGTGGATTTCTGGGATGGGGAAGTGGCGCGCATGAAAGGTATGAGCTCCTGGTGGGGCAGTTGGTGGGACTTGATTGTTGATGCCATCATTCAAGTCGCTTTGCCCCTGGGATTGGCGGCAGGCCTGATGGCCCGGGGGGCTGAACTTTGGGTCAGCACGGTGGGCTGGATCGCAGCTTTGGGGTTAGCGATCGATTTCGGAGTGACCTGGTGGGCCAAATTGAGAGGTTTTGGGCCGTCGGTTTACTCTGATCCTGCCCGGCAGCCCCTGGAGGGTTCCGGTGCAGGTTGGGTTCGCTGGCTTCGCGTGAATTTGACCAACGAGAACTTTTCCATTTTGGTATTGGTGATCCTGTTGCTGGATTGGCGGTTGCCACTCTTGTTGGCGTTGGCCGTTGGAGCGCATCTGTTTTGGGTCATCTTCTTACTGCGGCAGCACAGGCGCCTCTTCGCCTGATGCGCCCATGGTGGATGTAATGGAAACGCCTCAGCCCAACCAAATCTACCGACGAGGATTCGGGCTTAAAGACAAAGTCCAAGGGGATCTGAGGCAGGACTATCATTCCCAGCTCATCGATGCCCTCAGGGCTCAAGGCAATTCCCTGACAGCCGGGGAGCTGACGATCCGCCTGGCCAAAGAGTTTGGTTTTTGCTATGGGGTGGAGCGGGCGGTCGATTATGCCTATGAGACCCACCAGCGCTTTCCAGACCGCTCCATCTATTTGACCACGGAGCTTATCCACAATCCCCGCGTCAACAGCTGCCTGCAGGGCATGGGGATCGGTTTCTTAAACGGCACAGGACCCCACGACAAACCCATTCAAGAACTGAGTCCCCAAGATGTGGTTATCATCGCGGCTTTCGGCACCCGGGTCGAAGAGATGGAGGTTCTAAAACAGAGGGGTTCCATCCTGGTGGACGCCACCTGCGGTTCCGTGGTCTTGGTCTGGAAGCGGGTTGAGCAATATGCTCAGGATGGGTTTACTGCGATCGTCCACGGCAATTACCTCCACGAAGAGACCCGAGCCACTGTTTCCAGGGCCGCACAATTTCCCCGCGGACGGTACCTGGTGGTATGGGACAAGGCAGAGGCAAGGCAGGTGTGCGATTACATCCGATCCGGCCGCGATGCAAAGAGATTTATGGCCCACTTCAGCCGGAAGTGCTCTTCTGGTTTTGATCCGGATGAGGATCTTCAGCGCGTTGGGGTCGCCAACCAGACCACCATGCTCTCCAGCGAATCTCTGGAGATTGCCGAGATGCTGGAGAGCGCCATGGTCAAGCGGTATGGTGCAGAGGCGCTTGACCAGCACTTTCGCAATTTCGATACGATCTGCAGTGCCACGCAAGACCGACAAGATGCCATCTTAAGCCTGGTCCAAGACCCGGTAGATGTGGTGATTGTAATCGGCGGTTTTAACTCCAGCAATACTGGGCACCTGTGCGAGATTGCCGCTCAGCATGCCAAGGCATATCACATCGATGATGCCTCCTGCATCCTCTCAGCCGATCAGATTCGCCACAAGCCGGTTGGCGCCCGGCAACCGATGGTGACCCGGGATTGGCTGCCTCAGGGCCGCATCACGGTGGCGGTGACAGCGGGTGCTTCTACGCCCAACCGGGTGGTAGGGGATGCCATCGAACGAATTCTTCAGGCTCGAGGGCATACGCTCAAGTCCTTAGGGCTTACTCAATGAGGCCTCGGTGGATTCTTTGTTTGGGGTTTGGTTTGGGCCTCATGGTGACTGGCGGGCTCGATTCGGTCTGGGCCAGCACACCCAATTTTGAGTGGACGCAGGGGGGTCGGGTCAATCTGCGCAGCAAGGCTCAGATTCGGTCTGAGGTTATGGGCCGAGGGGACCTCAGATGGTCTTTTAAAGGTGGGTGGACACTGGGCCCACTCTTTGAAGCTCGACAAGATGTTGAGCTGGATGTCTGGTCCCGGGTGGAGCTGGGGGCTGAGTTTGGGAAGCGGTTGTTCTCTTGGTTCTATCTCGGACATGGGTTTCATCAGGCTTGGCTGGAGCCAGGGGACGATCACCCCGAGTGGGAGATCCGAGCGGTTCTGACGCTTCCGATCAAACCTCTCCAGGTGCGCTCCAAGCCGGTCGCTTTGTATCTGCTTAATGAATACAGCGTGGATTTATCAAAAGGTGAGGGGGTGCGCAATGAGGTGGCAGCCGGCATCAAAATTCCCCTTCCGATTCAGCACCTTTCCTTGAGGGCAGGCTGGCGCCATGTGGACCTCATCCACCGAGATGACGTTGATCAGGTTGAAGGTTCACTGCAGGCCTCTTTTTAATCTACCGCAGCAGCATCTTTTCTATTGACAGGACAGGTTGCAGGACATAGACTAATGTCTGCTATGGAGAACAAAACCCTTACCCATCGACAACGACAAGTGCTTACCATGATCCACTCGGCCCTGGCTTCCCAGGGGGCTCCCCCCACGGTCCGAGAACTCAGGGAGGGCCTAAAATTGAAATCACTTCGCGGGGTGACCATCCACCTGGATGCTTTGGTCCGCAAGGGATACATCTCCCGTTCGCGGCAGGCCAGGGGCATCCGCCTGCTGGATCCTCAAAGGGGCCGGGCTTCCAAGCCCACCCCTGTTCCGACCCTTCTTCCGGTGGTCGGGCGCATTGCTGCAGGGGCTCCGCTTCTGGCAGAGGAGCATATCGAAGAACATCTGGCAGTAGATCTCCGTTGGGTGCCTGGGCCAGGATGCTTTGCCTTACGGATTCACGGTGAGAGCATGACCGGCGCCGGCATTGAGAATGGAGATTACGTTGTAATCCGTCCTCAGGCAGAAGCGCACAACGGCGAGGTGGTGGCAGTCCTCATTGAAGGGGAGGCCACGGTCAAGCGGTTCTACCGAGAGCGAGGCGGGCGCATTCGCCTGCAGCCGGATAATCCCACGCTGGAGCCGCTCTTCATCCATCCGAAGGAGCAATCGACCCGCATCCTGGGAAAAGTCGTGGGCCTCTTCCGAAAGTTTTAATCCCACCCACCATCACGCCTCTTCACTTTTTCCATGATTTGCATACAATAGAATGCAAGTGAGTGTGCTGCCTATGACAACAACAGATAATTCCCCTTTGGTTGAAGTCAAAGACCTCTCCATGAGCTATGGGGCAACCCAGGCGCTCTCCAAGGTTTCCTTTGAGGTGCGCCGGGGTGAGATCTTAGGATTTCTCGGCCCCAACGGCGCAGGTAAAACCACCGCCATGAAGATTCTTACCACAGTGATCTTCCCCACAGAGGGAACCGCGGCGCTTGGTGGTCACGACGTCCAAACTGATTCCATTGCTGCTCGCCGGATGATGGGGTATTTGCCGGAGCAGGTACCGCTCTATACCGGCATGCAGGTGAATGACTACCTCAGCTTCGTAGGCCAGGCACGGGGGCTGCATGGGGCGGCCTTAAAAGAGCGTTTGGAGTGGGTGGCGAATCGGTGCGGGGTCAAAGCGGTTTGGAAGAAGCTGATCCAGGAGCTTTCCCGCGGATTCCGCCAGCGCGTAGGCTTAGCGCAGGCGCTGATCCATGACCCGGCTGTTTTGATCCTGGATGAGCCCACCACAGGTTTGGATCCCCTGCAGATCATTGAAATTCGCCAACTGCTTAAAGGCATTGCCCAAGACAAGGCCATTCTCTTTTCAACGCACATCCTGCAGGAGGTGGAGGCCCTGGCGCACCGAATCGTGATCATTCATGCCGGGCGGATCGTCGCAGAGGGGTCGCTGGCGGCGCTTACGCAGGGCTATGCGAATCTTGAAGCTGCATTCATCGAGCGTCTGAAAGGGCAGATTCAATGAAGGCGACACTGACCCTCTTCAAGCGTGAGGTGAAGGGCTATCTCCTCTCCCCCATTGCCACCATTGTAATCATCGCCTTCCTGCTCTTAAGCGGTGGGCTCTTCATGAGCCAGTTCTTCCTCGTGAAGCTCTTGGACATGCGCGCCTTTTTCGCGCTGTTGCCGTTTATTTTGGCGATTGTGCTTCCGGCGGTCAGCATGCGTCTCTGGGCAGAGGACCGACAGCTTAACACCCTGGAACTGCTTTTGAGCCTACCGATTCGCCCTGCCGCTCTTGTGCTGGGCAAATTCTTATCTGCTGTGACGTTCTTACTGCTTCTGCTGGCATCCACCTGGATGATTCCCTTGATGTTGATGCTGCTGGGCCGGCCGGACTTTGGCCCCATCGTGAGCGGCTATCTGGGCGCTTTACTGCTGGGCGCACTTTTCTTGGCTGTTGGTCAGTTTATCTCTGGGTTGTGCCGCGACCAGATCGTGGCTTTTATCCTGGGGCTTTTCGCCTGCTTGGGCCTGTTTCTCATTGGCAATGATTTCATTGCTTCAACGGTGGATGGGTGGTGGCCTGGTTTAGGAGGGTTCTTGCAGGAGTACCTGGGGATTGCCCGGCACTTTTCCGGTTTTGAGAAGGGGGTGGTGGATGGTCGGGATGCGGCATATTTCCTCCTGTTGATTGCAGCCTTCCTCACACTGAACGGCATCTGGATGGAGGGCCGTTTAAAGCCTCGGGCGCGCATTGCCTTTGCTACGGCTTGCGCCCTCTGCGTAGGGATTGCCATGGCAGCACAGGCAGTCTTCCAGTATTTGCCCTTGGGCCGTTTTGATTGGACCGAAAACCGCATCTACACGGTTTCCCCCGCTACGCGCGAGATCCTAACCGGATTAGAGGTTCCTGTGACCGTCAAGCTGTACCTCTCGCCGGCTGAAAAGATGCCTACCGCCATGCGAACGATGGAGCGTGACCTGCGCGATGCTTTAGAAGAACTTCGATTGGTTTCCGGCGGAAAGCTTCAGTATGAAGTGTTGCACATGGAGGCCACCGCAGCCATGGTGGAGCCGCAGTCCAATCAGGAGGAGGTCTCCTTAGAGGAGAAACTGGGGCGAAAGGGGATTCGACCTTTCCAGGTTCAGTCCATTGAGGCAGATGAGGTTGGGGTTCGCCTGGTCTATGCTGCCGCTGCCATTGCCTACAAGGATCGTCCGGAAGAAGTGATCCCTCAGCTGGTGCCCAATCTGCTGGACCGGTGGGAGTATCTGCTGATCTCTAAGATTTACCGCCTGACTTTGGATGAAGAGCTTCAGGTGGCGGTTATGACCCCTCATGAGCAGAAGTCTTTGGATCCGAAGATGGCAGCCCTCATGCAGCAGCTGGGGTTGGATTCCGAGCGGCAGGGCAGGAAAGATGACTATCGCTATCTACCTGGGATCCTGCAGTATGAGGGATACCGGGTTCGCCGAATCCGTTTAACCGAAGAGGATCCCATTCCGTCCGGTATCCATGCGCTGGTGATTGCCGAACCCGGGCAGATGAACGATCGGCAGCGCTATGAGGTCAGCCGCTATTTGGTCGAGGGCGGGGCCCTCTTCGTGGCTGCGCAGCGCTACCGGTATGATTACATTCGAGAGCGTGGAGGCATTGTGCCGATGCCCCAAGCCCAGCCCATCGGCCTGGATCCCCTCCTTGCCCATTGGGGCGCTGAGGTGGATCAAGACATTCTCTTGGATGAGCTCTCGCGCGTGATCTCTGTTTCTAGTGGAGCCCACTTTGGTCCTTTCTCCCTCTCCATGCCCGTTAAGGCACCCATTCACGTTGAGATTGGACAGGAGCAGATGAATGCAGAGCTTGGAATTACGAGCAGCATCCCTCCCATCTTCTACTTGTGGGGCAGCCCCCTTGTCATCCATGAAGAGCGCTTAACCGGGGCGGGGTTGACCGTCGTCACCCTGATGCATTCAAGCCGCCGCAGCTGGACGGTCCCTTATGCGGTACGCCGGCCCCTCTCTGTAGAGGGCGGTTTTGCCCAATCTGGCGAGGGAGAGCTGCCCTTAGGTGTATTGGTCAGTGGCACATTCACTGATCTTTATGCCGGAAAGCCGATACCTGCCTGGCCGAAACCAGAGCCGGAAGCTGGCGCCGTGGCGAAGGAGGCAGCAGATGAGCCCGAGGCCGGCAGCCCGATCGTTCCCATGGAACCTAAGCCGGGTCAGTTGATCTTGGTGGGCTGCGACGAGATGTTCAAGAAGAATTACATTGAGTCCGGGGGGCAGCTGGCTTTCTTCTTAAATGCCATGGATACCCTGATCTCCGGTGGGAAGTTGGTGGGCATCCGAAACAAGCAGCAAAACTTGCGCACCTTTCCGGCACCCACCGCGGCAAAGAAGGCTTGGTTGCGCTTTTTGACGTTGGGGTTGATGCCGATCATTATTATTGTGGTTTGCGTTGTCCATGCCGCTTGGAGGCGTCGTCTGCGTGAAGCTTATGGAGCGTTGTAGGTTATGACCGGACGTCGACTGGTTCTCCTGGTGGCTCTGCTGGGTGTTTTGCTGGGGGCCGGTCTCTGGCTGCGCGGACGGGAGCAGTCACGCTCAACAAGTCAGGAAGCGGTTCTGTTGGTATCACGAAACTTTGTCTTAGAGAGCACAGATGCCGTTGAGATGGGCGTTGGCCAGCAGGAAGAACCTCAAGTCCGAATCCAAAAGGATGCTTCCGGCAGGTGGCGCGTAAAAACAGCCTATGATGCGCCCGCTGACGCGCGCCGATTGGAGCGTTTCATGGGAGCGCTTCAAGGGCTTTCCGGTGAGGAGCGAGCACGGGGTGCGAAGTGGTTTGATGATTTTGGTCTTGGCGAGAACGCCTTCTTTGTGCGCCTGATTGAGTCTGGCAAGCGGACAGCAGAGCTTCTTATTGGGCGCAGCGCCAGCAATTCCTTTGACAATTTTGTGCGCGTTCCCAACCAAGAGGTGATTTACGCTGTAGATCAGGATCTCTTGGCAAAGGCTGGTTTCTGGGGAGCGGTTTCTTCGGTGCAGATGACCTCTGAGCGCTGGGTGGATCTGCGTCTCTTCCCAGTGCGCGCCGAGGCACTGGAGGAGTTGGAGATCGCGGAGTGGTTCAATGACAAGCAAGGGTGGGTGACTCGAGCAAAGGTTGCCGCTGCGATGGATCAGGAGTCGCAGAATCTCTTGCAGAGCTTGACCGCCTTGCGGGCGGGCTCCATCCTGGATCCAGACGCGCAAGCCGAAGCCTTTAAGCCGCTCTGGCGCTGGACATTAAAACGGACAGATGGATCTACCCTGACGCTGGAGGAATCTAAACTTGGCGATGCCGATGAGCCTTTGAGGGTTCGTCAGCCTGCCGAGGGGATCTATTTTACAGTGGCAGGGACTTCCATCCCCTCTTTTAGGGAGCAGTTGCTCTCCATGCCCCAGGAGGATTCTGGATCTGCGACAGACGTAGATTCATAGTATCTATGGTTTACACGACAAAATTTTCCATTAAGACCTATGGTAAGACCGAAATCGTGGACATCACCCCGCACGTTTTTCAGGCGATTCAAGAGTCGGGGGTGTTGGACGGGACCGTAACGGTTTTTACCCCTGGCTCCACCGCTGCGGTAACCACCATTGAATATGAGCCGGGGCTCATCAAGGATCTCCAGGCAACCTTTGAGGCCCTTTTCCCCGAGGGCAAGGTTTACGCGCACAATCGGGGCGCGGGCGACGACAACGGCCATGCGCATCTAAGAGCGGCGCTCACTGGACCCTCCGTGACTGTTCCAATTGTTAAGGGCCAGATGACGCTGGGGACCTGGCAGCAGATTGTCCTGTGCGATTTTGATAGCCGTTCCCGCCTGCGCAAGCTGATCTTCCAAATCATAGGGGAATAGTCTCCCCTCAAGCCATGCGGAATTCCGAGATTGACGCTGTCGTCAGACAGCTCACCTTGAGCAGCCGCCGCTGGAAGGTTCCAGCAACCGAAGCGGTTGGCATCCAAACCCGTGATCCCTTTAGGGTGCTGATTTCCTGTATATTGTCGCTGAGAACCCAGGATACGGTAACCGGGCCAGCAACCCAGCGCCTTTTCTCCCGCGCCAAGACCCCCCGAACCCTGTTGCGGTTGCCCGAGGCAGTCATCCGAAAGTTGATCTACCCTGCAGGTTTTTACCGCACCAAGGCCAAGAATATCCATAGGATTTGCCGCCAGCTTATTGAGCGCTTCGAGGGGAAGGTTCCCAGCGCGATGTCTGCACTTTTGATTTTGCCTGGGGTGGGACGCAAAACCGCCAATCTGGTGCTGACTGTGGGTTTTAAGAAGCCCGGCATCTGCGTTGATACCCATGTGCATCGGATCTCCAACCGCTTGGGGTATGTCCGCACTGCTACCCCCTTAGAAACCGAGATGGCACTGCGCAGAAAATTGCCCCGTAAACACTGGATGAAAATCAATCTGTTGCTGGTTTCTCTGGGGCAGGCGATATGTCACCCGATCTCTCCCTGGTGCAGCCGCTGCCCGATTGGGCCGCGCTGCTCAAGGCGGGGGGTGGTCCGCTCTCGCTAAACCCTAAAATCGGTACCGGGTACATTGTACCGGGTACATTGTACCCGGTACCGGGGTTAGGTTAAAAGGGGAGGGGTGTTGGGGTGATGGGGAGGGGGCCGTTGGGGCCGTCGATCTGAAGTGCTAGGGTGGGTGCGCCAAACATCAAGAAACCCAGACCAATGACTTGGTCCTGGCTGGGGGAGAAGTAGCAGGAGGTCAGCTTTCCCACCACCTGGGTTTTGCCTGAACGAATGGGGCAGGGTACCGGGGGAACAAACCGTTCTTTGACGACCACGCCGGTCAAGAGGCGAGGCGGATGCGACCGGTTTTTGATGTGTGCGATGCGCTCTTGGCCAACAAAACAGCCCTTCTGGTAGTTGACGAATCGGCTCCCGTCATCCCCCAACTCATTGGGAAAGGTTCCCTCGGTGATCTCCTTGCCAGGCCAGGGGACCCCGGATTCAACGCGAAGGATCTCAAAGGAGATAGAATTACTCCTTTGAATTCTAGCGGAGGCGCCGGCGGTGATCAGCCGCTCGCGCAGGGGCGTCTCATGAGCCGGCTCAAGGGCAAGGTGAATACCCGGCATTCCAAAGAGGTCCCACCGAAGGGCCCAGAAGATGCCAGACCCCTCAGGCCCTGGCGCGCGCTCCAGGGGTGCTTCGGGCAGCTTCCAGTTGGGCCAGGCATTGCGCAGCAGCTCTGGGATTCGGGGTCCATGGAAAGGTAGAATCTGATAGCGCTCCTCGACCGGCACGATCTCCACAGCCTCTGAAATTCGGTAACGATTGAGCTGTTCCTGAGCGCGTTCGGCAAAGATCGGTTCCATCTCCAGAAGGATCTCATCGGGCAGCAGGTGGGCTAAGGTCGAGAAAAGTATTTTTCCCTCTTGGCTCAACAGGCAGGCGAGGCGTGATTGTTTTTGATCGCCGCGTTGAATGTCGGCTGTCATGAGTTTGTTCAAGAAAGAGACGCGGTCTGGTCCCCGAACAGCCAGAAAGAAACGATTGAAGGCTTCAAAGATACCGCCCCCTTCCCGAAGTAATTCCAAAGAAGTTTTAAGCTCTGGCATGGCAGGTCTCACTTTGACTCAAGGTATGGATGGTGCGCTTCAATCCGCACAAGGGGCAGTCGGGACGTTTGCTGAGCCTAAGTTCTCGAAAGCGCATCTTCAGGGCATCCAGGTCCAAGAGACGGCCGATCAGGGTGTCGGGTTTTTCGAGGATGAGCTTGATGGTTTCTGCGGCCTGAATAGTTCCGATGATTCCCGGCAAGACCCCAATCACACCTCCTTGCTCAGGGGGGAGGATCAGTTCTTTTGGAGGAGGCTCAGGATAGAGGCACCGGTAGCAGGGCCCCTTTGATGCATCGAAGACCGAGGCCTGGCCCTGAAAGCGGAAAACGGCACCATAAACATAAGGCTTGCCCAGCAGGGCGCAGGCGTCATTGATCAGATACCGTGAAGGGTAATTGTCGGTGCCATCGACAATAACATCGAACTCCTTCAGGGTCTCCATGGCACAAGTAGGGTCCAGCCGTTTCGGGTAGGTTTCGATGACAAGGGCCGGATTCATGGCAGACAGCCGCGCCCGGGCCGCTTCCAGTTTGGGTTTTCCTACGTCAGCTTGAGCATAAAGGACTTGCCGCTGAAGATTGGAAACGTCAACTGCATCAGAATCTACCAGCCCTATTCGGCCGATTCCGGCTGCGGCCAGGTACGGTGTAATGGCTGAGCCCAAGCCTCCAGTTCCAACCTGGAGGACAGAGGCGTTTTTAAGTTTCTGTTGACCCTGCGCGCCAATCTCTGGCATCACCAGATGCCGGCCGTACCGCTGCCGCTCCTCTTGAGAGAGCTGTAGCTCTCGGTGTTGATTTGTCATTCCCTTACCAAATCCCCAGCTCTGTCTTCACTTCGTCCGAAGCCATGGTGCGTGGGTCCCAGGGGGGCTGCCAGACCAACTGAGTATCGACATCCTTCACCCAGGGCAGGCGCTGCAGTGCTGAGGTCATCTGTTCTTTGATGACCGGTGCCAGCGGGCAGCCCGGAGAGGTGAGGGTATAGTCCACTGCGACATGACTGCCCTGGACCTTGATCTTGTAGATTAAGCCTAAATCCACGATACTCAAATTCAACTCCGGGTCCATCACTTGCTTAAGGGTTTCCCGGGCCTCTTCTTTCTTAGAGGAGGCCTCCACCTCTTCGGGCGGAGGATTCTGTACGTTTGCCAACTCCACCTTTTCTCCCTCTTCGCCCTCTACATGGCTCGCCTTTCTTTTACCCTTTCGATGGGCCTGGATCCCTTCAAGCAGGGTATTCCAGCTGAGCAGCGCGCACTTAATCCGAACAGGATATTTCTTGACCCCCTCTAAAGCACTGAGATCTTCGGCCTCTTCGGGAAAGTCAAAAGGTCCGTCTTCAAGCATCGCCGCCTTGAACTTTGCAATAAGGGCCTCGGCCTCTTCTACGGATTTGCCCTCGAGAATCTCTGACATCATGGAGGTAGAGGCTTGCGAGATGGAGCAGCCCTGGGCATCAAAGCGCAGTTGTTGGATCCTTCCCTCCTTCAGGGCCGCCGAGAGGGTCATCTCATCACCGCAGAAGGGATTGGTCCCTTGAGCGGTGAAGGTGGGGTGCTCAACCGCTCCTTGGTTTCTGGGGTTCTTGAAGTGCTCCAGGATGATATCCCGGTAAAGGTCATCGGCGAGGGACACCGGAGAAAACCTCCTTGGCTTTGATGAGTGCTTGAATCAGGACATCCACTTCTTCTTGAGTATTATACAGGTAGAAGCTGGCTCGGGCAGTGGCAGTGACGTTGAGTTTGCGCATGAGTGGTTTACAGCAGTGGTGGCCTGCCCGTATGGCGACCCCTTGATCATCCAGAATCTGCCCCAAATCATGCGGATGCACCCCTGAAAAGTCAAAAGAGACTGCTCCGCCCCGGGGAACCGGAGGCAGGGGACCGTAAAGGGTGATGCCTTGCACTGACTTGAGGCGTTCAATGGCATAATGGGTCAGTGTTTCTTCGTGGGAGCGAATCTCCTCCATCCCTAAGGCGTTTAAGTAATCCAGGGCAGCCCCCAAGGCAATCACCCCTGCGATGTTGGGGGTGCCTGCCTCGAATTTCCAAGGCAGGTCGTTCCATGTTGAGCGTGTAAGCCACACATCTCGGATCATATCCCCGCCACCCATGAAGGGATCCATATCCTCCAGCAGGGCCTCTTTGGCGTAGAGGACGCCCACTCCGGTGGGACCGAGCATCTTATGCGACGAAAATGCCAAGAAGTCGCAGTTTAAATCCAGCACATTGACCGGCAGGTGGGGTACCCCCTGTGCGCCATCCACCAGGACCGAGATCCCTTTGGCATGGGCGCTTTGCACAATCTCGCGGATTGGGTTGATGGTTCCCAGGACATTGGACATGAAGGTTACCGCGACCAGCTTGGTGTGCTTGGTCAACAGGGCAGGGAAGGCCTTGAGGTCTAACAGCCCCTCAGGGGTGACCGGGATGAACTTTAAATGCGCCCCCTTTCTTTGAGCGAGGAGCTGCCACGGCACGAGATTGGAATGGTGCTCCATCTCAGTCAATACGATCTCATCCCCGCGCCCAATGTGCTTCATCCCCCAGGCGTGCGCCACCAAGTTAATGGACTCGGTGGTCCCCCGGGTAAAGACAATGGTTTCAGGTTTTGTTGCCCCGATGAAACGTGCGGTCTGCATGCGCACGGCTTCGAAACGGGCGGTTGCCTCTTCGCTCAGGGTATGAATGCCGCGGTGGATGTTGGCGTTGCCCTGGAGGTAGTACTGCGTGAGCGCCTCTACGACCGCCTTAGGTTTTTGAGAAGTGGCGGCATTGTCCAGATAGACCAAGGGCTTGCCGCGGACCTTGCGGTCCAGAATCGGAAAGTCGCGACGGATTCTAGCGGTGTCCAGCATGCCTTAGGGTGCTCCCAGCTATACCGTGAATGATTGTCCGCAGCCGCATGTTCCCTGAGCGTTCGGATTCTGAATGGTAAAGCCAGCTCCGGTCATTCGCTCGATCCAATCCACTTGGCTGCCATCGATCATGCCTAAGGACCTTGGATCAATCACGATCGTAACACCACGGTCCTCAAAGGCGGTGTCTCCTTCCAGCGCTTGATCGTCGAAGTCCAGGCTGTAGGAATATCCTGAACAGCCCCCTCCGACAACTCTCAGGCGCAGGGCAAAACCCTCCTTGCTGTCCTGTTGCTGCAAAAATTTAACCTTCTCTGCTGCTTTGTCTGTCAATGTAATCATTCCTCTTCCTCCTGAAGGCGTTTGGTTGCTTCCTGTATGAGTTGTTGCCGAACCCGCTCCACAGGAATGCGGTCGATGACCTGATTGAAAAATCCCTCCACCACAAGGCGCTGCGCTTCTCTTCGCGGCAGGCCTCGGCTCATCAGATAGAAAAGATGGTTTTCATCCACCGGACCTGTTGCTGCTGCATGGGAGCAATGGACATCATCGGCTAGGATCTCGAGCATCGGCAGCGAGTCGGCCTTGGTCCCTTGGCTCAAGAGCAGGTTGCGGTTGGTTTGAAAGGCATCTGTCTTCTGAGCTTCCTTGTCGATGCGGATAAGCCCCGTGTAGACCGCCTTAGAGTGGTCCTTGAGAGCTGTTTTATAGAGAAGATCTGTAGTGGTATTGGGGACCCGGTGATCTTGAAGGGTGCGATAGTCAAAGTGCTGTGCTCCATGACCAAAGAATACCCCTAAGAGCTCCGCATGTGCCCCTGGGCCCTGGAGCACGGTTTCAACATTGCCTTTAGAGATGGCGCTGCCCATGCCAACGGTGACATTCAGCAGTCGTGCGTCCTGCTCCAGCAAGGCCCGCTGATGAAAAATCTCTCGAACCTGCTCAGACCAATGCTGCAGGCGGACATAGGTGAGAGATGCCTGAGGTGCTAAGAAGATCTCGACCATTTCGTTGGGGAGTGCCTCCGCTCCGTTGCCGCTTACGGCAGACCGGCGCTCATCGATCAACGTTAGGGAGGCTCCTTGCTCGAGTGCTACGATGACATGCGGGAAGGCCGGTGCTCCTTTACCCGTGCAGACAATTGAAGTCTCCACGGGAAGGGCCACGGGGACCCCTTGGGGTACAAAACAGAAGAGCCCCTCGTGTGCTAGGGCCTGATGGAGTAAGGCAAACTTGGCCAGCCTCTTTGGTTTTCCGCTGGAAAAGAGATAGTTTTCCACCAGCTCTGGACGGTGTTTTGCAGCCTCGCTCAAGGTCGATAGGATCACCCCTTGGCGCACTGCCTCTTCGGGCAGGGCAGAGGTTTCCACCTGAAGTGCGTCTACTCCGAATGACGGCAGGCTGCTCGGCTTGAAGCGGCTGGGATCACTCCTGCGCCACTCCTCCTCTCTTTGAGTGGGCCACGGCAGCGCTTCAAACTCCTCCAGGGCGGTTTTCCGAATTGCCTTGGATTGATCAGCCAACAGATCCCTCCATTTCCAATTGAACCAGTCGGTTGAGCTCAACGGCATACTCTAAGGGGAGCTCCTTGGCAAAGGCCTCAAAGAAGCCGTTAACGATCATAGTGGTGGCCTCTTGCTCCTTGAGGCCGCGGCTCATCAAGTAAAAGAGCTGTTCCTCTCCCACCTTGCTGACCGTCGCCTCATGACCTACATTCACCTGCTTGGCATCGATCTCCATCGTGGGATAAGTGTCTGAGCGGGAATGTTCATCCAAAAGCAGGGCGTCACAGCGCACCGAGCATTTCGCATGCTCGGCCTTAGGATGGACCTTAACCAGACCCCGGTAACTGGTTCGCCCGCCATCCTTAGAGATCGATTTGGAAAGAATGGTCGAGCTGGTCTCGGGGGCCAAGTGGATCATCTTGGCGCCAGCATCCTGATGTTGGCCATTGCCTGCGAAGGCGACCGAGAGCACCTCCCCCCGGGCTTTGCGACCTTTGAGGATAATACCGGGATATTTCATGGTCAACTTGGAACCTAAGTTTCCGTCAAGCCATTCCACGATGGCGTTTTCGTGAGCAACGGCTCGCTTGGTGACGAGATTGAGCACATTGTTGGACCAGTTTTGGATGGTGGTGTAGCGGATGTGAGCGTGGGGCAGGGCCACCAGTTCCACCACCGCGGCGTGGAGGCTATCGGAAGAGTAAACAGGCGCGGTACATCCTTCAATGTAATGCACGGAGGAGCCTTCATCCGCAATGATCAGGGTGCGTTCGAACTGCCCCATGTTCTCGGCATTGATCCGAAAGTAAGCCTGCAGCGGGATCTTGACCTGCGTGTTCTTGGGCACATAGATAAAACTTCCTCCGGACCAGACCGAGGAGTTGAGCGCAGAAAACTTGTTGTCTGAAAAGGGAATGACCGTACCGAAGTACTTCTTAACCAACTCCGGGTGTTGCTTGAGTCCCTCATCCATGCTGAGGAAAATAACCCCCTGCTCCTCTAGGTCCTTGTGCAGGGAGTGATAAACAACTTCGCTTTCGTACTGGCTGCTGACCCCGGCCAAGAACTTCCGTTCAGCCTCGGGGACTCCCAGCTTCTCAAAGGTGTTTTTGATCTCCTCTGGAACATCCTCCCACTTGCGCTCTTCCTTCTCGGTCGGTTTTAGGTAGTAGTAGAGGTCGTTGTATCGGATTTGAGACAGGGTAGGGCGAGCAGCCCAGGCTGGCAGAGGTTTGGTCAGAAAGTGCTGATAGGCTTTAAGCCGATATTGCCGCATCCAGTCCGGTTCCTGCTTCATCGAGGAAAGTTCATCGATCTGGCGCTTGGAGAGGCCCTTTTGGGCCTTAAAGACATACTGTTCCGGGTCGCGGAAGCCGTACTGTTCGGCGTAGTCCTTGCGGGTATTCTCAATATCACGCTTTGTCATGAAGCGGTCTTCTCCTGCGGTCCTGCTTGCTCAACGACGCCGTACGGCACATATCCCTTGGCCTCCAGCTCCAGCGCGAGCTCCTTGCCGCCGGTGCGCACAATTTGTCCTCCGACAAAGACATGAACCACCTCTGGGGTAACGTAATTGAGCAGCCTCTGATAGTGAGTGATAAGCAGGGTTCCCAGTTCCGGAGTGCGCAGGCGATTGATCCCCTCGGCCACGGTTTTGAGGGCATCGATATCGAGACCGGAGTCGGTCTCATCCAGGATGGCGAGCTTGGGTTCAAGCAAAGTCATCTGAAGGATCTCATGACGTTTTTTCTCTCCGCCCGAAAAACCCTCGTTGATGTGGCGGGTCGCAAAGCTCTCAGAGATACCCAGGTCCGCCATGGCTGCCTTAAACTGTCTACGGAACTCCTTGGGGTTAAATTGATCCCCAAAGCGGGATTTCATGGCGGTCCGAAGGAAGTTGGCAACCGAAACACCCGGTATCGCGGTCGGGTATTGAAAGGCCAAGAAGATTCCGGCGCGGGCTCTGGCGTCGGTTTTAAGGGTGCTTAAGTCCTTCCCCTCATAAAGGATCTTCCCTTGCGTGATTTCATACTGGGGGTGCCCCATCAGGACGTTCGACAGCGTGGATTTCCCGGATCCATTGGGGCCCATGATGGCATGCAGTTGACCCTTCTTAATCGTAAGGGAAATCCCTTTTAGGATTTCCTTACCCTCAATCTGCACGTGCAGGTCTTGAATTTCTAAGAGCGGTGTTGGCATGGCGGTTACTCCTAATGGTTCAAACTGAGAAAGGGGCCTGAGCCATTTTCTCTAAGTGCCTGTGCGTTCCGGCCTCTCGTGAGGTGAGCAGGTCAGAGAGTCGGGTTCGATCTAAGAACTCTTCGAGGGTTTGAGTGAGCGTTGTCCAGGCTGCTCGTATGCAGCAGTTGTCGATGTGGATACAGGTCTGCCGCTTGCCTGGGTAGCGCTTGCAGATCTCCTTCGGGGAAGGGACAGTGCCCAGGGCCCGCACTACAGCGCCCAAACGAATGGTATTGGGCTTTTTGCTCAAGAGATACCCCCCCTTAACCCCGCGTACCGAATAAATCAGTTCTGCCTTGCCCAGCAGGCGCAGCAGCTTCTCAACGTAGGCCGGAGAGAGTCCCTCCGCAACAGCGATTGCCCTAACGGTCAGCCCCTTTGCCTTATCGGCACGCGCCAACTGCAGCAGACAGCGCAAGCCGTACTCTTCTTGTGCTGTGATCTTCATACCTCTAGATTACCCGAAATATGACTTTTTAGTCAAGTATTAGCTGTGGTATCCTGTCTGCATGGTTCTTGAGATTGCACGCTTAGGAAATCCGATTCTGCGCCAGAAGGCCAAGCCCCTGACTGTCAAGCAGATAACGAGCCCCAAAATCCAGTCTCTTATCCGGGATTTGACAGAGACCATGCTCAAGCGGGATGGAGTAGGTTTGGCTGCCCCCCAAGTAGGTGAGTCTGTCCAGCTTGCGGTGATTGCCA
>CAZQXN010000021.1:0-32495 GCA_964597545.1 uncultured Planctomycetia bacterium
CTTTTGTTCAACCAGTTTAATCTTAAAGGTGTTGCGTTAGAAATCTGAACCTAAGGGGGACGAACCTAAGGGGGACGGTCCATTTTGGGACACTCCTGCGCGACACCAAAGGATCGGTACGTAGGGGTCTGACCCCTACGTACAACTTTAGGTGTAGCTCTTGCCGGTGTAGTAGCTGTAGAGAACCGTGGGGAAGAAAACGGTCACAAAGGCCTGGGGCAACCCCAGGATTAAGCTAAAGAAGAATACCGGCCAGCCCGGGGCAAACTGAGCAATTCCAAAGGAATCCCGGATCCCATTGACAATACCGGCTAAAATCAACCCCCCGGTCCACGCCAAAGCCCCGATAAAACCAACCAACAGAAGCAGCCCGAGCGTTGCCCCCTTGTGGACCTTTAAGAACTTGTACGACTCTGAAAAGCTCTTGCCTACCCCTAAGAACCGGTCCACAAAGATCACCGGGGAGAATACCAGCACCAACCCCACCACAAAGAGGGTCATGGAGAAGGCAGGCTGAATCAAGGCCTGCATCGCCTCGGTCCGACCGGTCACCCCCCAGAGCAAGCCCACCAGCAGGGAAGCAGCAATTCCGGAGCCGACGGTCACCCCCATAAAGGCCAACCCCCAACGAACCATCGGGAAGAACCAGCGCGCAGCAGACTGGAAGTAGACCGCAACAGAGAGAGGGGATCCCTTGATCAAGCGGCTCAAACCACTGAAAACCCCTCCCAACAAAAAGAGAGAATAACCCAAGGCAAAGAGGTAAAGCCCCAGCGCCGGGAAGAAGCGTGCAGCCGCCTCCTCCGGTGTGGTGACCGGCGGCACCCGAAGCTGGCCATCCACCACTTCAAAAGGGAGGGCAACCGTAGCCAACGCCCCGGCCACAGCATTCATCACCAAGATCACCAAAAAAGCCATCCAAAGCCGCGGAAGAAACTTAAACCCCTGCCCCACCGCCTTAAAAACGCTCATCCCTGCTGCATTCATCGAACCATCCCCTCCTCCAGCCATGGATAACTCCCTTTAAGCACCTCCTGAGAAACCTCATAACCCTTGGCATCTTCAGGCAATCTCAGGTGTGACAAGGTCCTGCGAATCCTCCGCTTGGCATAGGCGCAAAAGAGGTCCGCCAACTCCACTGCATTCTGAGTCCCCTCCTGCTCGGCCAAACTGGCCGCCCGGGAGAGTGTGGTAGACATGGCAAAGAGATCCACCCCCACATCCACCACCCGGGCAAGAATCATCTGGTGCTTCTCCAGCTTCTGCTGGTGCCTGGCCATCTGATGAAACAAACAGCGTGCCAACACCTGGGACTTACGCCCCACAAAGGTCCAGTGCCCTTTAAGCTTGCCCGGTAACCCAACCGGGGATGCCGAGAACCGCGGCAGCCACAAAGAGGGATACCAAAGGCTGTAAAATCCAGCCGCCTGAACCGCTGCCTTCATCCGCTTAGGCAGCGCCGTCTTAGGAAGAATCATATCAAAGGCAATCTGCAGGTGTGGATCCAGCGCCTCGCGCGCCAAGAACAGATGCATAATCTCGCTGGTCCCTTCAATGATTCGGTTGATCCGAAGATCCCGGTAGATCCGCTCCATGGCAATGGGCTTTTCCCCTCGCTCCTTCAAGGAATCTGCCGTCTCATAGCCGCGCCCGCCCCGAATCTGCAGGGTCTCATCCGCAATCTTGCACACCACCTCAGAACCAAAGAGCTTGGCCATGGCTGCTTCGATCCGGATGTCTATGTCCCCGCGATCCGCCCAGGCCGAGACAAGCTCCACCACCGACTCCATGGCAAACAGGTGCGAAGCGATCCAGCCAATCTTGTCGGCAATCGCTTCATGCTGGCCGATGGGCTTGCCCCACTGGTTGCGCTCGTTGACCCACTCCCGGGCAATCTGCAGACACCGCTTACCTGCCCCCACACAGCCTGCCGGCAAGGTGAGCCTTCCGGTATTGAGGGTCATCAACGCCAGCTTCAAACCCCGCCCCAACCCCCAGATGATGTTTTCCTTGGGCACGCGCACATTGGTAAAGCGTAAGAGCCCGTTGGAGATTCCGCGGATCCCCATGAAGCGGCAGTGGTGCGCGGTCTCGACCCCGGGCATCCCGCGCTCCACAATAAGAGCGGTGATCTGCTTGCGGGACTTGCCTCGAATCACACGATCCGGGGTCCTGGCCATCACCACCATCACATCGGCATCCGGACCGTTGGTGCACCAGAGCTTCTCCCCGTTGATTAGATACGCTGCCCCATCATCCACCGGGGTGGCGGTGGTGGCCATCTTGGCCGGGTCGGATCCCACATCCGGTTCGGTCAAAGCAAAGGCAGAGACCGCCCCCTTGGCCAAACGCGGCAGGTACTTCTTTTTCTGCGCATCGGTCCCAAACATTTTTAAGGGCTGGGGAACACCGATCGACTGGTGGGCAGAGAGCCACACTGAGGTAGAACCACAGTAGCTGCCGATCAAGACAATGACACGATTGTAGTTGGTTTGAGAAAGACCCAGGCCTCCATACTCCTTGGGGATCTTCATCCCAAAGCAGCCGAGCTCGGCCAAGCCTCGAATGACCTCTGCCGGCACCTCACCCTCTCGGTCGATGGCGTCGGGGTCGACGTTGGCTTTAAGGAAGGTTTCTAGCTTTTGGAGGAATTGGTCTCCGACCTTACGGTCTTCTTCGGATTGAGTGGCAAAGGGGAAGATGAGGGGTGTTTTGAGGCGCCCCAGGAAGAGCTGTGCCGCAAAGCTTGGGCTTGCCCACTTGGTGTCGCGGGCCGCCTCCAGCACCTCCAGGGCCTCTACCCCGGAGCTTAGGGCGCTGAGATCCTTCTTATCGGAACCTGCGTCATTCACAGCGGCTTGAGTATAGCACAGACCTAGAAACACTCACACCCGCACATCTCGGAGGCAGCCATAACGCACCTCCATTCTTTCGTTAATCACTATTCCCTTCAGCATCCAGAGAAAGTCTGTTTGGGTTGTCAATTAGGTTGTCAATTAGGTTGTCAATTAGGTTGTCAATTAGCAGATCTTCCGGTACAATGGCCTTGTGTTCAAACCGCGCTATTCCATCACACACAAGATAGTCAACCGTCTGACGCAAATCGCCAGAGCGCGAGAGGTCATCCGTAACGCCCGGCTTGTTCCAAAGTGGGAAATCTCCCTGCGCCGGGAAGCGCTCATCCGACAAGCTCATGCCTCCACCAGCATCGAAGGCAATCCCTTGTCTCTCCAGCAGGTCAGCGACTTGGCTGAAGGACGGCAAGTGATGGCGAGCCGCCGAGCCAAGCAAGAGGTCTTGAACTATCTGACCACCCTGGAACATCTTTCCGAACTCTCTCCTGGTAAGGTCATCACACAAAACCAGGTTCTCACCATCCACCGATGGCTGACTAAAAAAGCGCTGGATAATCCGAGGCATGTGGGCGTTTACAGAAATGTTCGGGTCGTTGTCGGAAACCGATTGACCGGAGAAGTGGTTTTCCGACCTCCGGAAGCAAAAGAGGTTCCTCGCCTTATGGGGGCATTTCTTGCGTGGATCAAGAACAAGGAGAGCTCCTTACTGGACCCTGTTCTTGAGGCCGGGATTGCCCACTATGAATTTGTGAGAATCCATCCCTTTGTGGATGGCAACGGCAGAACAGCTCGGGTGTTGGCAACTCTGATTCTCTACAAACGAGGATTCGATACCAAGCAGTTTTTCGCCCTGGATGACTACTACGACAGTGACCGGCCAGCTTACTACTCAGCCTTAAAAAGCATTGACCCAAAGACCCAGGATCTCACTTCGTGGTTGGAGTATTTTGCGGAAGGGGTTGCCGTGTCAGTCGAACAGGTCAAGCAACGAGTCCTCACCTTGAGTCGAAACCGCCGCAAGCGCACGCAAGCTGGTCAAATCGCTCTGACGGAACGACAGATGAGGATTGTGGAGTTCCTCCATGCCAACGGCCGGATCAGCAACAAGGAGTTAAGGACCATGCTCAAGGTGTCGCGGCAAGCCGCATTAAAAGAACTGGCCAAGCTGATCCACGCCAAAGTCATACAATCCCGCGGCCGCGGCCGCAATCTCCACTACACACTCACATGATGGTTCTCAATGAGCAAGAAGCAGCCCATAACGCACCGCCGCTCTCCTGTTAATCAGCATTTCCTCTCGGCCGCCCCTCACCTCTGCTTTAACACAAGATAACCGCAACTTGGATATATTGTAAATTGGTTTGACAATCTATCCAGCTTGACCCTGATCTGATCCTCCTCTCGATTTTAGCCTGTTTGCTTATCCTAAAAAATATTTGTTTTTTCCCTTGACAAACCCCCCACCCACCGGGTACACTTCACAATGCAAGTAATTTGCTGAAAGAGAAACTTAAGAAAATCATGGCTGATTCGACACAGACACTCCCCGATCTGGTCGGTTGGCGCCGCAGTTCCGACGCCGCCCCTGCCCTGGTCCGCCAGGCAAGCTTAGGCCTCATCACCACGCTCATCACTTACCCACGCTACCTCGGTATGCCGAAATCACGGAGGAATCTCAACCGATGAAAACCGTCAACCCGATCTACCGCATCACCATTGCACTGCTCATCTGGGCCCTTCCCTTTACGCTGCCCCTGCCTGCACAAGCCCAGATCCCTCAGCTCGTCCGCTACCAAGGAACCCTCACCGACACCGAGGGAATCCCCTTAGACGGCGAACATACCTTAACCTTCCGCTTCTATGACGATGAAGCCGGCGGCTCGCTCATGTGGGAGGAAACCCAGTGGGAGATCCCTGTCAATCAGGGGGCCTTCAGCGTGCTGCTGGGCCAAAATACCCCGCTTACCTTGGGGTTTGACTTCAACTGCTGGCTTGGCGTCTCAGTGGACGGCAGCTCAGAGCTTGCCCCGCGCCACCAGGTGGCCTCAGTCCCCAACGCTTACCTTTCGGACCGGGCCGAGAAGCTCTACAACTCCCAAACCGTCCAGTCCGGCAATCTCCTTAAGAACGGCTCCTTTGAAAGCTGGGGAAGCGGTGAATCCGCGGCACCCGAAGCGTGGTCCCTCTCCGGAATCGGAGCGACGGTTACCAAGAACAGCTCGGAGGTCCGGATGGGCAAGGCAGCCCTCGATTTGATGAATCTGCCCACCAATGCGGCCTCCATCTCGCAAACGGTGCTGACGATCTCTGCCACCAAAAACACGCAATACCGGGGAAAAATCGTCACCGCCTCGGTATGGGCCAAGACCGACATGCCGGAAACCGTTTCCATGGAGATCAATGACGGCAGGGGAGTTTCAACTTCTGACTTCCACCCGGGAGACGGCACCTGGCAGCTCCTCTCGGTCACCCACACCCTGGATGAAACTTCCTACCAACTGGCCGTCACCCTCAAATCAGAGGCCTTCTACCCCGGCACCACCACCTTTGATGGAGCCGGCCTGATGGAGGGGATGATGCCCTTTGCCTTCCACCGCAACATGAACGACGAGTTTGCGCGGATCAGCTGCTACAAGGAGGCCATCGGCGTCCAGCAGTGGGCCAACCGCTTCGACCGGGGCGTCTGGCGCATGGAGATCGGACAGGTCACCCACACCATGAGCTCCGGAGGCGGGGAAGCCACAGGGGTACCCTTTGGTACCGCCTTTAAAAGGGTCCATGTCGCCTTTGTGACGGGTGACAACACAGGCAACTGGTACATCAGTCAACTAAACCCTAGCGGCATGACGATCCGGGTCGATGGAAGCTGTCCCAACGAGACCGTCACCGGCTACTGGGTTGTCATAGGACAGGAGTAAAACAATGAGACGCGCAACCTTTGCACTGTTGGCAACATTTCTTTTGACGGCTCCGGCCCTCAAGGCCCTGGCCCTCCAGGTCCATGAGCAATATTCCGATAAGGAACGGGTCTGGTTTGACTTAAAGATCACCAAGCAGGGCAAGGGCAAGCTCCTGGTCCATAGAGGGAGCTTCTGGCTTTATGGCCAGAAATACCAAATGCCGGCCTACAAACCGCATATCGGAAAGGGCGCTTTCTACCTCTGGATTGAGAAAACCGAAACCGGCGCTGATTACTTTCTGGACTTGATCGGGGAAGC
Source organism: uncultured Planctomycetia bacterium (assembly GCA_964597545.1). Classification (GTDB taxonomy): domain Bacteria; phylum Omnitrophota; class Gorgyraeia; order 1-14-0-20-64-10; family 1-14-0-20-64-10; genus CAZQXN01. Next base: position 6,074 of record CAZQXN010000021.1, read on the forward strand.
CGAACCCAACAGCTTTGGCCATGACACCGGCGCCATCCTGGTCGCCTGGCGGCTTGGGCGCGGCAAACCGATCAACATCTTAAGGAGCATCAAAGATGAATAAGTCTACCCAAAAATGTCATCCTCGCGAAAGCGAGGATCCGCTTTTGGTACCTGGTACCGGTTTTAGGTTTGGCTTTTGGGTACCGGGTACCGGTTTTAGGTCTGGCTTTTGGGTACCGGGTACACGTTTGTACCCGGTACCGGTTTTAGGTTTGCTCTCCGCCTTTGGTACCTGGTGCCGATCTCTGGGTTTGGTACCTGGTACCGGTTTTAGGTCTGGCTTGTTTGCTTTTGCCCTCGCACTCACTCTGGCCGCCCCCTCCCCGGCCTTTGCCGCCCGCGAAGTCCGCACCGAGCAAGATCTGCCGGTTGCCGTCCAGATGAAACGCCTCCGCGAGCGCCAGAAAGTCGAGCTCAAGCTCCAGAACCCGGCAGAGCTTACCTTAGAGGAGCGGGTAGAGCGCTTAGAAAAACTCTTGGGATTTGACGGCCCCAACACCAACCAGAGCGCTGACGCTCAAGAAGAGCCCATTGAACTGGGACGGGTCATCCAATGAAACGTCTACTCTTGCATGCAACCGCAACCGCTGCCCTGCTTCTCCTGGTTGCCTCAACAGCCGCCGCTCAGCTCCACCAGGATCAGATGGTCTCAGGTGGAGGGGACACCTCCTCCATGGGGGAGCAGATCACCTGGGCAGCTTTGGGAGAGCCGCTGGGCGGGCGCATGAGCGGAGGGGGAATCATCCTGACGATAGGCACGCCCCCTCCTGCCAGCTCCGGCAACATCGCACCCCAAATCACAAGCTTCACCCCGGAGGACAAAAGCCGATTCTACGAAGGGAGCTGCACCGCCCTTTCAGCCGAGGCCACAGACGCCAATGACGACCCCTTAACTTACCGCTTCCTGGCAGACGGCCAAATCCTCCAGGACTGGTCCGACTACCCCGAGACCTGCTGGGACACGACTCAAGCTGCTTTCGGCTGGCACACCCTGGCTGTGGAGGTCACCGACGGCACAGAAACCGTCTCTCAGGAATCACGCGCCTTCATCTTTCATCAACCGCCAAGCCCATGAAAAAGGGACTCCGATGAAACCTCATTCTCTGCTTCAGCGAACCTGCTCACTTTTCTTGATTGCCGCCTTTGTCTCTGTCACAACGCTTAAGGGCCAAGCATTTGCCTCCCAGGGCTCAAGCACCCCAAAATCGGCCGCATCCAGCGCCGGCATCCCGGCCCAATCGATCCTGGAATCGTTCCACTCGGATCTTGCCACCGGGCGTGCTGTCTTCGGTATCCCCATCGCCGTCCCTCCCGGGCGCCGCGGGGTCCAGCCGGCCTTGGGGCTTAACTACTCCTCCTCAACCAAGAACGGCCCGATCGGTGTGGGTTGGAACTTAGAGCTTGGGGTCATCGAGCGCTCCACCCGCTTCGGCCTGCCCAGCTTCGATTCCAGCGACACCTTCTCCCTGAGGTACGGCGGGGTCACCTCCGACCTGGTAGAGATCTCCCCGGGAGAGTTCCGCCCCAAGAACGACCAGCCCTTTACCAAGATCCTCTTTGACTCCAACCAGTGGCAGATCATCTCCAAAGACGGCTCCACCACCACCTTCGGAGGCACCCCTCAAGCGCAGCTCACCGTCACCCGCGGCACTGTGCGATGGCTCTTAAACCAAGCTCAGGACATCCACGGCAACACCATCACCGTCAGCTACACATTCCACAACGGTCAAATCTATCCCAACCTCATTGAATACACCGCTCACCCGGCAACGAATCTCGCTCCTGCCCATGAGATCCGCTTCCTGTGGGAGAGCCGTCCGGACATAGAGTGGGACATGCGCTTTGGGAAGAAGATCGCAACCGCTCAGCGCCTAAGCGCCGTCGAAGCCTATACCAACTCAAGCCTGGTGCGCCGCTATACGTTCGCCTATACACCAAGCCCCATCACCGACCGCTCACTGCTGGCCACCGTCACTACCGTGGGCGCCGACGGCGCCACCTCCCTTCCCCCTATTCGCCTCACCTACACCGACACCTTTTCGGAGTGGATGGCCACCCCCGCCTGGCGCACCACCCCGGAGACCGGTATCTTTAATTTCCTGGATACTCAATATCGGGACACCGGCTTCAGGCTCGTGGAGGTTACCGGCGACGGCAAGACCGACCTCCTCCAGGCCAAAGACGGCACCTATCGCAGCTGGAGCAACAACAACGGCTGGACCCTGGACAACCGCTGGGCGCCTCCCAAACCATTTGTCGTCAATCAGCACGAAGATGCCGGCGCCCGGTTCGCTGACTTAAACGGCGACGGCCTCACCGACATCTATTACGGCTGGTCCGCAGATCCAAGCGGCGACAGCGAGGCCGGCTACATCAACACCGGCTCCGGCTGGCAACGCAACAACAGCTGGAACTCTGCCGTGGGCTGGGGTGGGGTGCGCTTCACCTACACCCAAAGCAAAGACAGCGGCATGCGCTATGCCGATCTCAACGGTGACGGCAAGACAGACCTTCTGCTCGGCCAGGGAAACTCGATGAAAAGCTGGCGCAACTCCGGCTACGGCTGGAGGATGGATGACCGCTGGGCACCCCCACATCCCTTTGTCACTACGGATTGGAAGAACGCCGGCTGCCGCCTGACAGACCTCAACGGGGACGGCCTCACCGACTTGATCTACGCCGGGCCCGAAGCCCGCACTGCTTACCTCAACACCGGCTCCGGCTGGCGCCAGGAAACCGCCTTCAACTCAGGCCCTCTCTCTGGGGTGGACTTTGTCACCTCAGACGGCAAAGACACCGGTTGGCGCTTCGTGGATGTCAACGGCGACGGCCTGCCCGATGCCGTCAAGGCCAAAGAGGGCTCCGCCTTTGAGGTGCATCTGAACACCGGCACCGGATGGTCAACCGACAACCGCTTTATCCCGCCTTACCCCTTCACCTCCAGCAGCAACTTAGACTGGGGAGCCCGATTCTCCGATATCAATGGGGACGGTTTGACGGATCTGGCCTACGGCCGAGAAACCGGCATCCAGATGGGTTATCTCTGGGCCAGCCAAGCCAACACAACACCGGCCACCCCGCCGGACCTCATGCGCGTGGTGGATAACGGAATCGGCGGCACCACTACCCTCACCTATCTGCCCTCCACCCATTACGACAACACAGGCCAAGACTCCCAGCCGGACCTGCCCTTTGTCACCCAAACCGTCACCTCCAGAACCATCTCCAACGGATTCGGCTGGTCAGCCGCCACCCAGTACGCCTATGCAGGGGGCGCCTTTGACCCAGAGGAGCGGGAGTTCTTAGGCTTTGCCCATGCCACCGTGACCGACCCCGAAGGCTCCACCGCTCAAACTTGGTTCCACCAAGACTTGCACACCAAGGGGCGCCCCTACAAATCAGAGACCAAGGATGCCCAGGGCAACCTCTATCTGCGCAAGGAGAACAGCTGGACCTGCGCTGACCTCTTCCCCGGCGCCCCCAGCCACATCCACTTCTGCCATTTGACTGAGACCACCTCTACCCTCTTTGATGGCGACGAAACCTCCAAGCAGACGCGCGCCAGCTTTACCTATGATGACAGCGGCCACGTGGTCAAGAAGATCCAGCACGGCGACACCTCCATTACCGAAGATGACATCACCACCACCATCGAATACACTGAAAACCCCGCCCTGTGGCTGATGGGCTTTCCCTCACACATCCTCACCACAGACGCTGGCGGCGCCAAGCTAGCCGAGTCCTGGATCTTCTACGACAACAACACCTCTCACACCGACCCCCCGACCCGCGGGCTCGCCACCCAATCCGAGGCCTGGCTTTCCACCGGCCCGCCCAACCCCACGACCTCATCCACCTATGATCTCTATGGCAACAAGCTCACCTCCACCGACACCCTGGGCCGCACCACAACCACCGCCTACGACCCAGGCACCCACACCTTCCCGGTCTCAGTCACCAACATCTTAGGCCACACACTTTCCACCACCTATGACCCGGGCACCGGCAGCATCCTCTCCACCACCGACCCCAACAATCAGACCACTCAAAACCGCTACGATGCCCTAGGACGTCTCACCTCAGTCATCGGCCCGGAGGACACCGAAGAGCACCCTTCTGTCCGCTATGAGTACGACCCCTTTGTCATCCCCACCCGCACCACCAAAGAGACCAAGGCCTCTGTAGACGAATACGGCTATGACGCTGCCGACTACGATTATGGGGACCCTTATGCGGACCCTTACGATGATCCTTACGACGATCCCTACGCGGACACTTACGACGATCCCTACTCGGATCCCTACTCGGATCCCTACGAGGATACTTACGGCGGCCCAACCCCCACCTACTACACCGTCCACACCTTTGTAGACGGCATGGGCCGCACCATCCAAACCCGCACCCAAGCCGATGACCCCTCCCAACAGATCATCAGCGGAACCGTAACGTTCAATGCAAGGGGCCAAGTGGCCGCACAGTACCTGCCGTACTTTGCCCCGGCCGTCAACTACTGCGCCCTGCCTCCGCCCACCCTGCCCAAAACTACCTATGAATACGACGCCATGGGCCGAAACATCCGCGTCACCCAGCCTGACGGCGCCGTCACTCAAACCGCCTATGACGACTGGACCGTAACCTTCACAGACCCCAACGGCAATACAACTATCCGCCGGTCCGACGCCTACGGGCGACTCACCCAGATCACCGAACCGGCCACAGACGACCACCCAGCCTCAATCACCACCTACGCCTATGACACAGCCGGCCGCCTCACCCAAGTGACTGACGCCAACGGCAACACAAACCAGATGACCTACGACTCCCTGGGCCGCAAGCTCACCATGACCGACCCAGACATGGGCCACTGGAGTTATAGCTATGACTTGGCCGGCAACCTCATCACCCAGACCGACGCCAAGGGCCAGCTCCTGGAATTCACCTACGACGACCTCAACCGCCTTATCGAGAAAAAGGGGTCTGACCCCGAAGGGGGTCTGACCCCTACTGGTCCTGTTACCCTCGCCGCCTACACCTACGACGCCCCAGCCAAACCCAACTGTGTCGGCCGCCTCTCCCGTGTAGACGACACCAGCGGCTCCACAGAGTTCTTTTACGATCTCTTGGGCCGCGAGACCCAAACCACAAAGACCATAGACGGCTCCTCATTCACGGTCTCGCGCTCCTACGACCCCTTAAACCGCTTGACCACCCTCACCTATCCCGACGGCCTTGAGGTCTCCTATGACTATTCCCCTCAAGGCATCAACCGGGTCACAGGCTCCTTGGATGACGGCTACACCACCTTTGACATCCTGACCGACGCCTCCTACAACGCCGCCGGTGAGCCCCTGGCCCTTAACTTCGGTAACGGCACCACCACCGACTACACCTACGACCCCAATACCCTGCGCATCGACTCGATCCGCACCACCAATCCCTCGGCCCAACTGCTCCAGGACCTCTCGTACGATTTTGATGCTGTGGGCAACCTCACATCACTCACCGACCACTGGAACACCGCCTCTCAAACATTCCAGTACGATGAGATCAACCGCCTCACCACCGCCTCCGGAGCCTACGGCTCCTTCTATTACAGCTTTGACGCCACCGGCAACCTCCTAGAAAAAGGGACCAGCACCACCCTAACCTACGGCGCCCCGGACGGCACCAAGCCCCATGCTGTCACCACCTTTAACGACGGCTCAACCAACCTCACTCTCACCTATGATGACAACGGCAACCTCATTGAAAAAACGGGGTCTGACCCCGAAGGGGGTCTGACCCCTACTGGCACTACCACTTACACCTATGATCTCCAAAATCGCCTAACCCAGGTCACCACCCCAGGCGGCCAATCCACTGAGATCACCCTCACCCTCCAGCCCGGCTGGAACTGTGTTGGTTTTCCCTTCCAATTCGCTGACTCCTCAATCACCTCGGTCCTCTCGGACCTCGCCGTCGGCACCGACTACGACCAAGTCTCCCTCCTCACTCCCTCTGTCATCCCCGCGGAAGCGGGGACCTCTCCCTGGCAATCCTTTGTCGGCGACCCCGACGCCAATGAAACCGCCGCTCTTAACTTCGGCCGCGGCTTCTGGGTCAACCTAACCACCGCAGAGCCCCGAGAGATCACCATCTCAGGCTCAGCCCCAGGCTCACGCAGAACTCTTTCTCTCACCGAGGGCTGGAACTTAATCTCCTCCCCCCGCTTTACCGAGACCACCGTCCAGCAAGCCCTGGAGGGCCTTACCGAAGGGATGGATTACTACGACGTCATGCGCTGGAATCCCGATTACCAATCCTTTGAACCTGTCTACGACACGGTCCAGCCCGGAGATGCCCTCTGGGTCAACATGACCCAAGCCCTCGACTGGGAGTACCCGACTCCCACCGCCCAGGTCACGACAACCTTTACGTACGATGGTGACGGCGGCCGAGTCCGCCTGGAGACTGACAGCGGCCAGCGCACCACCTTTGTGGGCGAACTCTATGAAGTCATCCCCGGCGGCACCTCAAAGAGTCACATCTTCTTAGGCCCCACCCGCATCTCCACCCTCTCTCAAACCCCCATGCTCATGGCCCGCAAGGGGTCTGACCCCGCATGGGGTCTGACCCCTATTAGAACTGTCCTGGCTTCTGTGAAACGTTTCTTCCGCGGCGTCGAAGAACTCTTCGTAGGCCGCGCCTACGCCGAACCCCTCCCCTCCGGAATGTCGCTGAGTTTCTATCACGGGGACCACTTAGGCTCAGTCAACGTCATCACCAACGACCTCGGCCAGCAAATCAAGCTGCAGGAATATTCTCCCTTTGGCGCTGCCTCCCGCATTGAGGGGTCTGACCCCGCCAACTCGTCATTGCGAGGGAGCGAAGCGACCGAAGCAATCTCAGGTTTTGCTTTCACGGGTCAGCGTTTAGACTCCACCACCGGCCTCTATTATTTCCATGCCCGCTACTACGATCCAGAGCTAGGCCGCTTCACTCAACCCGACACCATCGTCCAAGCCCCGTCGGATCCCCAATCACTGAACCGTTATTCCTACTGCCGCAACAATCCCATCAAGTTCGTGGACCCAACCGGCCATTTCTTCAGTAAAATCTTCCGCAAGATTGCCAAGGCTCTTGGAAAAATCGGTCGGATGATCGTCAGTGCCGTTGTAGCCGTAGCCGTCGCTATCGTCGTAACCCCGATTGCTGGTCCCCAAGCTGGGTTTGCTGCAGCAGCCGCTACCTTTTCCTTCACGAACACCTTCCTCACCGGAATGGCCAACGGCGCCTCATTCGGTAGATCCTTAGGGGCTGCGGCCACAGCAGGGGCAATTTCCGGCGCAGGGGCTTACTTTGCCTGGGGTGCCGGTGGCTTGGCTGGGGCTGCCATAGGTGCCGCGGCTGGTGCCGCCCAAGGAGCAGCGACCTCCGCTATTTTGGGAGGATCTCCCGGGCGCGGCGCTTTGTCCGGGGCGGTTGGCGGTGCTATCATGGGTGGTGCTGCCGGGCTCAAGCTGGGAACAATCGGCCTAGTGGCTGCTGCTGCCGGAGCTGGCGCCGCCAGCGCCGCGGTTGCAAACCAAGATCCCGGAGAGGGAGCTTACTTGGGAGCTATTGGAGCTGCATCTTTTGCGGTCGCTTCCGCCAGTCTCCAAGCAGCTTTTGACATCATGCGTGGCGAGGTGGGAGCAGGAGCAGAAGGAGATGCGGATGTTGCTAATTCTTTCTCAGGCCAAGGCCGCCGGGTAATGCGGCCAATGGGTATCGAAGGCTCTAGGGCCGAGGTGTCTCGAGCCCTGCAGGCGAGGTCTGCACTTTCAGTTAATCAAAATGGTGGAAAAGTTGTTATGGGTCCAGACGGTAACCAGTATTGGGTTCCCGATTACAATCCCAGTACAGTTCCCATTGGGCAGAGGATTGGGAAAATCCTATTTAATCTACTTTGGAATTGGCTTACCCCGCCACTCACCCCCAATCCTCATCCTGATCCAGGGAGAGAGCCACCGACGCCGATAGCTCTCAATCTGCTTGACTGGTTGCTACGGACAGACAAACTGAAGACGATGGTAGCCTAAATGGTTCAAGATCATAACAAGGCTGAAGAATATTTTTACTTCAGAGGGGCGAAGGTCCCCATGAAATATTTTGGGCCAGTCCTAAAGGGATTACTCTGTGGTTTGATAGGAGCGATTTTTGGGGTAATTTCATCGAAATGGCTCCAAACCGATCTTGTGGCTTATCTCTTTATTACTGTCGGGATTGTGGTTGGGTTCTTCGTTTGGGGCAGGCCGCGACAGAAGAAATAAGGGGGGATACTCCGTTCTCACAGCCCGCCCATTTACCCCCTGAGTTTGCCGACCACCACTTACGACTCCCACGGCAGCCTTCCTTCCCCAGCCAGCATCTGAGGACCCCTCCGGCAAGATGAGATACGACTGTTGCCCTTGGAGGTGACCTTCCCACATCACCCAGCCCTGAGATTTCCTTGGGGAGATGACATGCAACGACTCCGTCCGGCCCTTGATGCCGATGCCATGGTAATATAGTCGCAACATGAGGTCTATTCCACGGCTCCTCACAGCAGTGCTCCTTACCGTTTTCTCGTTGGCGGGTTGCGGGACAGTAATGACCTATCACGTGAGACTTTTGGATCCGTCCTTAAGCGCCAGCAACACAATGCAGAGTGGCGTGAATGACGTTTCCCGCCTCCCCCAACTGCAACTGGGCATTCGCCGGGTAGTTGATGCCCGTCCAGATCCAATGGTTGTCGGGAAAGTGCCGGGATTCTATGGAGCTCCCTTCGGAAAGATTGAGTTCGCCAAGGAAGTGGTTTTCTCTGAGAAGTTCAATGAGCACTTGGAAACAGCAGTTCGGGCAGCAGGGTATGAGGCAGTAGTTCTCCCGCGGAATCGAGCAACAACCAAGATGTCTTTAGGCAGTACCGTGGGGATTCTTGATGTCATCATCCGCGATTTGACTGTAGAGCAGTTTCAGGAAATTCTCCCTGCTTTTGGGATGCGGGTAGAAGCACGAATGTTGCTTGAGGTGACACTGGTCAGTCCGTCAACTGGCGAGGTAATCTGGGATCGTATATTTCGCGGTACGGCCGCACGGGCGCATCTCATAGCCCCACGTGCCCATTGGGAAGATGCTTTGAACGAGGCTTATGCGAAGTGTCTCCGGCAGCTCCAAGAAGCGCTGAGTTCTTCTGAGGTGCGTAGCTTACTCATCGTGGGGACGGGACACGGTGACTCAACGAGTAGAGAGGATACTCCTCTCCAAGGTTCCACTATGAACCTAGAGTTCATGATCAAATCGGACAAGATGGTTTATCGGGTAGGAGATACTATCGAGCTACACTGTTCTCTGAAGAACACAGGCGCGTCCCAAATAACGCTTAGGCCAATCTTCTATATGGATGTAAGGCTTTTCCTGGGCAAGAAAGGACAGCCTTTAGGGCTCTTCGATCCACACGTCCTTATGCATGAGAAAGTAACGGGAAGGGAGCCAATCACGCTATCGCCTGGCGAGACGCATGAGTTTGAACGCGGCCTGAGCAAGGGTTGGTATACGTTACCAGATACGCCAGGAAAGTATTCCCTATATGCGGTCTACGAAAATCGGTTGGCTGATTACGAGGGTACTAAGGTTTGGCTCGGAGAAGCAAAGAGTAACACGGTCGACTTCGAGCTTATCCCCTAAGTCCCTTTAGTCAGAACACCGCCTACGACTCCCACGGCAGCCTTCCTGCTGTAGCCAGCCATTGAGAATTCCTCCGCCAAGATGAGATACGACTCTGGATTTACTGCTGATCGAAAGGCTCTTGGGAACCCCAGACGTGGATCTCGCCCATCCAGGCGAAGGCGGTGAAGCGGTGGCTGTCGTAGGAGAACTCGACCGGCTGGGGGGCCTTGAGGGAGAGTGAGATTCCGGCGCCCTTGGATTCAGCCTCCCAAGCCTCTTTGAACTCGGGGCGGGATTTCAGCTCTTCGATGATCCGTTCGCGCAGTTCGGCAGGGACATCCGTGAAGTGAAATTTCGGGCCCAGGCGGGAAGCGGGTGTCTCAAGGCCGAAACGGCTCTCGCCGGGTATCCTGTTACGGTCGCCCCTCATTCACAAAGCGCTCAATCTTCTGCCGGACCTCCGCATCCAGCCGGGTGAACTCCAGGCCCATGTAGTAAAGGCTCTGGCGGTTCTCTTTCCGCTGGTGTGTCCAGACAAGCTTGGCATCCACCTCCACCAGGGCGGAGTTCTCGTTGTGCAGCAGGATGGCGATGGTGACGTTGGCCTTCTCAGGAAGGCGCTTGGTGGACCTCAGGCACATGCCCCTCATCCCGATGTTCACCCCCACCTCGTGGTCCCACTTCTTCTTGAAGCTCATCTCATTGACCCGGAAGATGTCCGCCTGAAAGGTCGCCTGCTTTCGGAACGTGGTGCGCCGATCCTTTCCGCGGTAGCTTGACTTCGTTTTCTTTGTCTTTTTTGCGCGGCTCATGCCGCACCTCCGATTGACTGTTCCACCTTATCCAGGAGGTCCTCCAGAGAGAACGGCTTCTCAAAGTAGCCCTCCATCTTGAGGCCCTCTGCATTGATGTTGACGAGCTCATCCGTAAAGGCGCTGATAACGATCACCTTTGTTTTCTGATTGTCTTCACGCAGCCTGCGCAGAAACTCCAACCCGTCCAGCCCCCCCATCCGAAGATCCAGGACGATCAGGTCCGGTTTTTTCTCCTCCAGCTGGCGAAAGCCTTCCAGACCGTCGGCAGCCAGAGCGACCCGGTAACCCTGCTCTTCCAGTTTGGCCTGTAACGCCCGGCAGAGGCGCGCCTCATCGTCAATCACCAGAATCGTTTTGACCCCGCGCTTGGTCAAACCCGCGGCCAGTTGCTTTGCCGACCGGCTGCGCCGGCCGGAGAAATCCTTGATGAGCTCCTTGAGGATCCCCTTCTCCCTCTCTGAGAGCCGCGCCAGGTCCTCCGGGGTCACTCCCTCCAAGCCGAGCTTGACGATCAGATTGTGGATCGCCTGCTCCTCGACGGCTTGGGTGCCCACGGTCAGGCCCTTGCTGAAAAGCTGCGATTCGGTGAGGCCGAAGTAGCCGCAGAGCTTCTGGCGGGAGACGGAGTCGGGGGTGCTCAGGCCCTGCGTCCAGTGGTAGATCGTTTTGTGGCTGATGCCGATCTCCTTGGCCATTTTCAGGATCGTCTTCCCCCTCTCTTTGAGGAGGTAACGGATGTTGTCGCCCACGATGTTCTCGCGGGGCTTCAAAGACGCAGCGCGGAGCTTTCTGGGCATTGGATTCCCTCTACTGTGAAGAATAGCACAAGCGGCCCCCTCATGTCAAACCGATTTTTACCAAAATTGCCCTCACATTTTCCATGGTTGCTGAGCGATAGAGGGGACAGGGAAAAACATCCTTGACAATTACTGAACCAGACAGTATACTTTCAGGTGGATGGGCAAAGCGTCCATTTTTTATGCCCTGGTGGTACTGAGCCAGACAGTAGTTTTGAGAGGAGAGCAGGAGATGGCGCGAGGGACATTCAAGCTCAAGGACAACCCGAAGCGGTGGATGGAGGTGAAGAATCCGCCGTGGACCTCGAGGCGCCTGGCCGAGAGGCTGGGGTTCGACGAGACGTACGTCTCGCAGGTCTTCAGCGGGCGAAAGGTCCCTTCATGGCGCTTCCTGGCTGCACTGGCGGAGCTTACCGGCCTGCACGACGGCGGGGAGCTGGTGTACTACGACCCCAGCGGCGTCGAGGCAAACGGGTCGGAGTAGGAGGAGGTGGAAAGCGATGAACGGGACGGCGACATTCGGCGAGCGGCTGAGCCTGCTTGCGGAAAATGCTCTGGCGTGGCTGGTCGAAAGCGGCGCGATGGGAGCGCTCATCGTGCTGGGGATTCTGGCCGCAGTTCTCGGCGGAACCCGGTAAACGGTCCGGCGTGACATGCGGCTGAAGAACCAGACTGGCTGCGCTGAAGCGGAGAGGTTCATCCGGAAAGAGGCAGGTGGTTTCCGGACGGAGGATCTCGCCGCCTGGATGAAGTACACACGGCAGAAAAACGCCGCTGTCCGGGGGTATTACAACCGGCGGAGCATCCGGATCGTCGCCGCTGTGAACTCCTCGGCGAAGCTGCCGCTTCTGCTGCGCTACCCGGTCAGGACCGAGGTCATCCCGGGCGGGCGGTTCCGGTGGATCTACGACGAGGAACCGGCCGGGACATCGGACGACTTGATGGTTTGGGTCTTCTTCCACGAGCTCCACCACTTCCTCTGCCATACCAAACAGGCCCGTGGCGACTGGCAAACCAGGGCCAACGCCTTCGGATTCGAGTATCTGCGGAAGTTCAAGGCCCGGCGGATTTCCAAAGGCGAACCCGGGCAGGTTGAAGCTGCCGCCATGGCCGGCGGCATTCGATGAATGACAAGGAGGCAAAACCGATGAATGAGACGATGAACGGAAACAGCGGCCAGCAGGCCGTCGCGGAGGAAGTAAAGCCACACCTGAGCTACACGCAGCTGAACATGTTACTGCGCTGCGGAGAGCAGTACCGCAAGCGCTACATCGAGGGCCAGAAAGTCCCACCCGGCTCTGGCGGCGCCCTCGGCAAATCCTTCCACTTGGGCCTGGAGTCCAACTACCGCCAGAAGATCACATCGAAGCAGGATCTTCCCCTGGAGGCTGTCCAGGACACCTTCAGCAGCGCCTTCGATGTCGAGAGCAAGGAAGTGCTCTGGACCCCGGAGGAGGCGGAGGCGGGGATTGCCAAGGTCAAGGGGCAACTCAAGGATGATGGAGTCAGGCTCGTCGAAACCTACCACGGCCAAGTTGCTCCGACCATTCAGCCGGAGTCCTGCGAGGAGGTCATCCCGGTGGAGTTCAACGGGTTCCCGTACGACCTGAAGTGCGTGGTGGACCTGGTGGATGACAAGCAGATTGTGCATGACACCAAAACCCGCAGCAAGAGCCCCACGGCCGAGGAGGCGAACCGGAGCATACAGCTGACTGCCTATTCCTTGGCGTACCGGCACAGCCGGAAACGCAAGGAGGAGGGCCTCCAACTCGACGTGGCTGTCCGCAACAAGACCCCCAAGATCGTGCAGCTGCCGACTGAAAGGACAAACGAACAGATCGAGCGGCTCCTGGAAACGATGGCCCGGGCGGCCGAGGCGATCCAGCAGGGGATCTTCCTTCCCGCTCCGGAGGGGGCCTGGTACTGCAGCCCGAAGTTCTGCGGCTACTACGCCAGCTGCAAGGTGCGTCCCCACTGAAGGATTTTTACCGCCCGCTTCCCGCTTGAAGGGCTCACGGGAAGCGACAAGGGCGGTTTCGATGAATGAGCCCAACGATGAATGAAGGAGGTGCGACGTGGTCACCAGAAGGATCGAAAGGCCGAAGGTCGAATTGCCCAAGGAGGAGCAAGTGGTGAAAACGAGAACCAAACCCGCCGGTACAAGGGTCGTAGACCAGGAGCAGGATGTCTACGTCCTCATGGAGAAGCGGGACGAGGAGCAGATCGTGGCGACCCTGGAAGGCCGGATTGTGGATGAGTTCGTCTACGAGTTCTGCCGCCGGCACAAGTGGATCAACGGAGTCAAACCCAGGGAGTGCACCTGCCGTGACCTGGTGGTGGGGATTTCCTGGTTCGGAATCCAGGAGGCCTCGCGGGTCTACGAAGGGATCCAGGTTCCCATCGAGAAGGCCAAGGGGAGGACCGCCGACGATGAGGTCGAGTTCATGGTGGAGGCGGTGGACACCAAGACCAACTCGAGTCGGATTGGAGTATCCTCGCAGCCCAAGATGATGAAGCTGCGGGATGGCAACGTCATGCGGGACTCCTTCGCCACGCAGAAGGCGCTCTCGAAGGCGCAGCGGAACGCCATCAAGCAGCTGCTGCCGCAGACGATGCTCAAGGAGTGGATCCAGCGGCACCGCAACGGCGGCAACGGCAAGGCTCGGCCAGCGACAAACGGGAATACCCAGGCCATCACTGGCCAGCATCCGCTGGACGCCAAGGCGCTGGAGCTCAAGGGGCAGATCCGGGGGCTCACCGGCTCGGACGAGCTGTACCTCAACACCCTGGGCCTGCATGGCGGCGAGGAGCTGGGCCAGCTGGACACCAAGAGCAAGGCGGCGTTCGTCAACGAGCTCATGCGGGTGGCCGATCGGCTGAAGGCCAAGACCGCTTAAACCGGAAGCAGCACCCATCGGGGAGAGGGCGTAAGGTCCGTTTGCGGGCCGCGCCCTGGTGCTGCTCCTATGGGGCAATGAACAGGAGGGGGAGTCGGATGCCAACGCGTCTTATTCATGAGTCATTGTGCACGAGCGAGTCCATCGCCCGGTGCTCGCCGAGGGCGCAGGACGCTTTTCCCCGCTTCGTGCTCTACGCGGACAACCACGGGGTGTTCCAGATCAACACAGCCGTCATCAAAGGGCGGCTGTGGTCGCTTCGGAAGGATGTCAGGCGGCAGGATGTCGAGGCGTGGTTCGCCGAGTACGAGCGGGAGGGGATGATCCATACGTGGGAGCAGGACGGCAAGCGGTTCGGGCACTTCGCCAACTGGCCGCGGTTCCAGCGGACGGACCCGCGGCTTTCGCGGAAGTGGCCGGTTCCGCCCTGCTGCGCGGCAGGTTCCCCGGAGCCTCCAAAGGGTTCCGGGAATTCCGCGGAATCACCCGGCAATTCCGGGAACTCCGCGGAATTACCGGGTAAAACACGCAGTCATAGTCAGTCACAGTCCCAGGAGCAGTATCAGGGTCAGTCGCAGTCGCATGGGCGGGACAACGGCGACTTTTTAACATCAAAGGGACGGGACGGACCGGACTGGACGACGATGGCGACTTTGACTAGGCGCTTGAAACACCTGAATCCCGCCCAGGCAGGCAAAGTGCTGACCGCCTTCGTGTCAGGATTCGGACAGGAGCCTCCTTCTGCGGAGCTTCTGGCCAACGAGTTCAGCCGCCTGGTCAACAAGATCAACAGGGCCAGAAACGTGCGCAGCCCCTGCGCCTACGCGATGAAAGCGGTTGAGATGTTTCACCAGGAGCGCGTTCCATACAACCCCAAGGGCGTGAGCGATGGATCTTCCGAGAGAGTACGCAACGGTTGACCTGTACCTGGCCAGCTACCTGAAGGCGCGGGGTCTCAAGCTGGCCAGCGTGCAGAGGGATGGCAGGCGGTCGAGCTTCATCTTCCGCGACCGGCCGGAGCGGAAACAGATAGTGGCGGATTTCTACAACGATGTCCCCATGGGGATCGGAGCTTTCATTCACGCCCTGCAGGATCTTAAGGCCGCGATCCACAACTGGAACGAATCCCAGCCCGCCAGACAAGTCAGCGCCCAGCGACGATGGACATGAATCGCTGGCTGGATGAGCTGGTGCGCAAGGGCGTAGTCCGGCGCCGAGAGGACGTGATCAACAGCCTGATCGTCCTGGGCTGCATTGTGATGGCGGCCGGGATAGCTCTCCTTGTCCTGGCCCTGAGCCGTTGAGGCGAAGGAGCCGCAGGGGTGGGTGTCGTCCAGACCTCCAGATCCGCTTACGGCGAGATCAGGGAAGCGCTTGGCCCGCGACAGCTGAAGGTTCTCGAGGTGATCGAGCGGTGCCCGG
This sequence comes from uncultured Planctomycetia bacterium, assembly GCA_964597545.1. Classification (GTDB taxonomy): domain Bacteria; phylum Omnitrophota; class Gorgyraeia; order 1-14-0-20-64-10; family 1-14-0-20-64-10; genus CAZQXN01. The sequence continues at coordinate 21,716 of CAZQXN010000021.1, forward strand.
AGGGGATCACGAACAACGAGGTTGCACATGAGCTCCACTGGCCGATCAACTGCGTCACGCCCAGGGTGTTCGAATTGCGCAGCGCAGGGCTGGTCGCGCTGGTGGGCAAACGTCCGGACAGGTGGACGGGAAAAACCTCCTGTGTTTGGGGCCGAGTCAAGGGTGTGCAGCTGGAGTTCGAGGGTTTCATGACTGACAGAGCGAGATAGAGATGAGCCGTTTGAAGAAACAGAGGCAACACTCATGTGGAAACGAAAGGGATCATGTCTGGATTCATGGGAAGGCGGATACAGTGATTCAGGAACGGACCTGTAGCCGATGCGGTCGAACCGATTACCGAATCAATCCGGCGATCAAGGTGGAGTTCCCTCTGGAAGCTTCATGAGATTGGGCGACTGGTTCACGCTGGCGCTTGTGGTGCAGTATGTGATCGCATCGGTAGTCTATGCCGCCGATGGAGCATGGCCGAAGGCGCTCTACTGGGTTGGCGCTGCGATCCTGGGGACGGCGGTTCTGTGGATGCGGTAGCAGGCCGCTGGCAATGCCGGCGGTGCCCGGAGGCGGAAGTGAGGGATGCAGTCATCTCCGTAGGCGGCGGCTTGAAGGAGATGCACAAGCTCACCTGCTCCGGCTGCCGTGCGATCGGCACGTTCGAGAGAAGCGTGGCTACCGGAAAACAGCAGAAGCGGTCAGCAGAGGGACAATTCCGGTGGATTCAGGAGGATCGGAATGAATCGGGCTGAGGAAGCCTTAACCGAGATTTTTGAGATTGGCAAGCTCAGCCTGCGATCCGCCCGCTACCTTGCCCTCATCAGCGAGGAAGAATACCAGCAGAAGCTGGCCAGGACCGAGGAGCTTTACAAAGACCTTCTGGGGAGGATTCGTGACGCGCAAGGGCTGGAAGGCGTACGAGATGAGGATCGCAAAACGCTTCGGCACGGATCGGAATCCGCTTAGCGGCGGAGGCTCCAAGCATACCGGGTCCGACACGCTGCACCCGGGTCTTTTTATCGATGTGAAGATACGGAGGGAGGTCCGGACGTTGTGGAGGTACTTCAGGAAGCTGGAAGCGCCCTCTTTTCGGGAGAAGAAGAAACCGGTGCTGGTCGTCAAGGTTCCTGGTGCGAGGGATTCGGACAGCGTTGTCGCCTGCCGGCTGAAGGATCTGAAAGTTGTGGCCGAATCGGTCCGTGCGTAGATGGCCAGGGACGGCCGGGGGGAGGTTTCCGAGCAGGCATGGCGGCTGGAGTTTGAGCGCCGCCTGCAGGAAATTCTGAAAGATCCCGGCTACGGCTTCGTCGGGGTGCGGATCGCCGACCACCAAGTCACCTTCGTGGAGTTCCAGGGGCAGTCGAAAAAACCAAACGCCCCAAAGAAACCCCTTGACTCTCCAGTATACTAGAGGGTGTACGCTTGACGGTGGAGGTGAGATGTGGCTCCGCAGAGTCTTCTGATCGGAAGTTTAAGCCGCCAGACCGGCGTTTCCATCCGGACGATCCGGTACTACGAGCAGGAAGGGTTGATTACACCTTCCGGCCGGAGATCCTCCGGCTACCGTGTCTACACCGAGCGGGACGTGGAGAAACTTCGGTTCATCCAGCAGGCCAAGCGGTTCGGTCTGACGCTCAAGGAGATCCGGAGCATCATGCGCTGCAGCCGTCAGGGCCTTCAGCCCTGCTGCGACTTGGTACGGCGGCTGTTCAACCGAAAGATCGCGGAGCTTGAAGGAAAAATCACGGAGCTGACCCAGACCAGGGACCGCCTGAAGGAACGGCTCACACGCTGGGTCAGACCAAGGGAGGCGGGCCGGCGGGATTACGCCGTCTGCCCGCAGATCGAGTCGACGAAACCATCCAAAACCAACAGGAGGAAAAAATGAACAAGCCAGACACCGTCAAGCGGGTCAATCTTTGTCCGGCATGCGGAGCGTGCCCTGAGGTGGCGCTGGACCTCAAGAAAGATGAGGTTCAAATCGGCGAGCCGGGGAACCTGGTACGTCTGAATCGGGAGGCGTGGAACACCCTGGTGGAGAAGATCCAGGCTGGCGAGTTGAAGAAAATCTGATCCGCCATGAAAACGGTGAAGCTGGGTATCGGTTCGGCATTCACCGCCTCGCTCTGTTGCCTGGGCCCGGCGGTCTTGGCGGCCGCCGGGCTCGGCGGGCTGGGGTTGGCGGCCTGGTTCACTCGCTACTCGGGCTTGCTGGTCGGAATCGCTGCCCTTCTCCTTGCGTGGAGTTGGTGGGTTTACTTCCGTGAGGCACGGCAGTGCGCCAGAGCGCAATGCCGGATGGCTGGCGGCAAGGTTGCTCTGATTACGCTGTCCATTGCCTCTGTAGTTGTGGCGGGATTCGCCGCTATGCACCTCGGGCCGGTTTTCTCGAAGGTCGCCTGCGCCATTTCCTGCCCGAGGTGTCCATGAGCGAAACCTGCTGTGAGATCCATCCTCCGAAGGAGATGTCGAGCAATCGACCTCCCTGTCCACACTGCGGGACGATGGGAAAACCGGTGGAACGGATCACCCTTGGAGCGCTTCTGAAGCCGGAGGCTCGACCCAGGATTCCCTCCGGGGAGCGATTCTGGTTTTGCCTCTCGCCGGCCTGCGAAGCTGTCTATTACAACTCTGAGGCTGTATTTTCCAAGGCGGACCTGTCTATTCGGGTTGGAATCAAGGAATCGGATGAGCCGAAACCCTTATGCTACTGTTTCGGGTTCACCGAGGCGGCCGTTGTCGAGGATGCCAAGCGGCACAATCCGCCGGCCATCCCGGATTTCATCAAGAAGCAGGTCAAGGCCGGCAACTGCTACTGCGAAGTCACCAACCCGCAAGGCTCCTGCTGCCTGGGTAACGTGGCCGCCGCTGTGAAAAAAGGCGGAGCGATTGACAAGCGAATAGGCGAGGTGTAGTTTAAAGTCGAACACAACAATTTAAGCCCGAATCGACAACGATAGGGCCGCATTCATTCTGGTCTAAAGAGGACAACCCTAGGGCCAGTTGGCGGGAAGTTTCCCGCCGGCTGGCCCTTATTGCATTTTAGGAGGTGTCGGATGGGCAGAAGTTTCGTTTTAGCTCTCTTGATGGTGCTGGGATTCCTTCAGCAGCCGGCTTACGCCCGGTCACTGAGGGACCTGGAATACGGAAAGTTTGACGCCAGCGGCAACGTCAAGATGTCAAGCACCGGCGTCAATTACGTCACGGTTGAGAAACGGGTCAACGTGGGGATCGTCACCGACTCGGTGGTCTGGGATCCCGCCACAGGGAAACAGGCTGTCATCACCGACATTGAGGTTTCGACCAATTCAGCCAACAACGTGACGCTCAAGCACGGCGCAACGGTTTTTCTGGGGCCGCAGTACTTCGCCGCCAACGGCGGAATGGTTTCCAACCGGAGGACCCCGGTCGTGGGTGCGGTGGACGAGAACATCACGGTCACCACGACCGCCGGCAATACGTCGGTGACCCTGACGGGGTATGAGAAGTAATCCGGTTACGATCCTGACGCTCTTCGCCGGCCGGTGGCACGCGCTCAAGCCCTACCTGCACGGGCTCATGAACCTGGACTGGCCGACGAAGGAGTTGAGGCTTCTCTGGTACACCAACGCCGATGATCCGTTTGCAGAATGCCTCAAGTGGCACAAACGGCATCTGCAGAGAAAGGGCTACCGGATCCGGATTGTTCACGACAAGACCGTCCCGCCGGCGGCCCGGGTGTTCCACGAAGGCGACCAGAGGACCGAGGAGCACCTGAACACGATCGCCGTGCTCTACAACGCCGCCTGGCAGTACGTACAGACGGACGACGTTGTGGCCTTGGAGGACGACGTGCTTATCCCCAGCCACGCACTGAGGCGGCTGACCCAGGCGATGAAAGACCACCCCAAGGCGTGCATGGTTGCCTCCTGCGTCTTCGACCGGCACAACCCAGGGGTGGTTTTCCTCTGGGACGTGGTGCGGGAGTACGCCTCCGGGTCGCCGAGCCCGAAGTGCAGACTCACTCAGGTCGGCCAGCCGTGGGGCGTGAGGAAGGTGTCAGCCGCCGGGCTTTCCTGCACGTTTATCAGGCGGAGCCGCCTTCCCGTTTTGCTGGAGCGGGAGCGGCCTTTCAAGGTCCGGCACGGAATAGAAGGCAAGGAACACATCGGCGGATGCGACCTGTCGCTCTGCCTTGAAGCGGAGGAATACAGTGGCGAAACGTACGCGGACTTCGACATCCGGCCGCTCCACATCGACTCGCGGGCGCGGATCCACTAGGCGCAAAGTTGGGGCGGCCGGGAGGAAATTTCTCACAGCTGCCGCTATCCTGCACCTGATGACTGCCTCTTCCGGGCAGAGTCTGGCGGAGGAGAAGCCGCCGGTCACAGGGGTGCCTCAGGAAGCGAAGAAACAGAGCGCTTCCGAGATCCTGCAATGGATGGCGGACGAGAGATTGATTCTTGAGTCAGGGCGGCAGGCGTGGACCCCGGGCGGGTACCTGGGTCCGAGCAAGACGTGGGGCTAAAGGGGTGGCGCTTCTCCTCCCCAGATCGGCCTTCTACCACGTTCCCAAGGCCGGTGGGATGTGGGTTCGCAAGGCGATCCATGAAGCCGGCATCGTGACGAGAGAGATCGGAATTCTGCACGCGATCCCCGCTGAGGCACCGGTGCCCGGGAGGTTCCGGTTCGCCTTCGTGCGTCACCCTGCGGAGTGGTACCGCTCCTTCTGGGCGTACCGGATGCGGGAGGGCTGGACGGAGGACAGCCTTCTGGACACGAAGTGCCGGTCGGATCGTTTCGGACGGTTCATGGAGAGTGCGCTCAGGTATTGCCCGGGATACGTCTCGCAGCTCTACGAGCTTTTCGTCGGGCCGCCATGGGCGCCGGCCGTGGAGTTCATAGGCAGACAGGAGAGCTTGGCGTATGACTTGGTACGAGCCCTCAGGGCTGCAGGAGAGCTCTTCGATGAGGTGAAACTCAGGGCCGTCCCGCCGGTCAATACCGATGCCAGACTTCCCGTCTGGCCAAGGGGGCTGCTCAAAGAAGTCACACGAGCGGAGGAGCGGGCTATGGAGAGGTTCGGCTACGGGTAATGAGCGATGTGGAGCCGGTTTAAGGCGCTGCCTTCTTATTTCGGGGGGAAGCGGCAGCTCTGCCCGGCGATCTTCAGGGAGATCTCGAGGTTCATCCCGCGGGAGGAGTGGCAGAGGGCGACGCTTGTGGACGCCTTTTGCGGCGGCGGGGCGGTTTCACTCTACGCCAAGGCGCAGGGGATGAAGGTGGTCGCCAACGATCTGGCCGACCGAAGCAAGGTCGTCATGGACGCCCTCATCGCCAACGACCGGGTGAAGCTGGACCGGGAGGACATCTACCGGTTGTTCGCCGGCGGGAACGGCAGCCGCTTCGTGGAGGAGCACTTCGTCCCCTCCATGTTCATGAAGCGGCACGCCCAATTCATCGACGGCGCGCTGTCGGTGGCGGCCAAAGTGGAGCATGACACGAAGCGGCAGCTCATGAGGTTGCTTCTCATCCGCTACATGTTCGCAGTGACGCCGTACAGCCAGATCCATTCGGTCAATTACCACCAGTGGATCGAGAACGAGGAGTTCCACCGCTTGGGGATGTCCCGCACCAAGAAAGTGCCGTACACCTGCATGCACCCGCTGAGGATCCTGGAGCCGTCCAGAGATCAGATCAACAAGGGGATCTTCCCAAACGGCCACCGGAACGAGGCTCACCAGAAAGACGTCTTCGACTTTCTGGCCCACGCGGGCGGCGACATCTGCTACCTCGACCCGCCGTACGCCGGGGCTCAGGCGTACGAGAAGTTCTACGAGGTGCTGGATCAGGTGCTGGAGAGCCGCATCCGCCCATGGAATCAGAGTCCGTTCAACTCCAATGAAGCGAAGGATCTGCTCAGGCGGCTGCTGGAGGCGGCCCGCAGGTTCCGGCTGGTGATCGTCAGCTACGGAAGCCAGCGATACCCGCTTGGGGAGTTCGCCGAAATCGTCCGCTCCGTGGAGCCGAAAGCCGACGTGAGGCCGGTCAACTTCCGCTACGCGATCGGCAGCAAGTCGAATCAGGAATCTTTGAAGAAAGAGCTTCTGGCGGTGATCCACCATGGCTGAGCCGCAGATCTTCCACAGCGTCGGGATGATCCCGCTGGAGAAGATGAGGCCCAACAGTTGGAATCCGAACGGGATGTCCCCGGCCGTCTTCGAGCAGTTGATCGAAAGCATCAAGGCGCGGGGCTTCCGATCGACGCCGTACGTCCTGCCGGCGGACGCGGAAGGATTCCACACGATCATAGACGGCGAGCACCGCTGGAAAGCGGCGAAGAAGGCGGGGCTCAAGGAGATCCCCTGCGTGATCCTTCCCGCTTCGGAGGACGAAGCGAAGATGGACACGATCGCCATGAACCAGTTGCGTGGCGACCTCATTCCGGTTCGCCTGGCTATGGTGGTGGCGGAGCTGGCCCAGCGGCATCCGCTGGAAGCACTGGAGCAGCAGATGGGATTCGAGCGCAACGAGCTCAAGGATCAACTGGAGCTCCTGAAGCTGCCGGACGACATCGGCCGGGCGCTGGAGATGCAGGCCGACATGGAGGAGAAGGAGTCTCTGCAGGTCATCACCTTCGTCGTCCACCGGCCCCAGGCCGAGGCGATCGAGGAGGCGATCGAAGCGGTCGAGAAACAGATGGAGGGCAGAAACAGGAGGGGACAGGCGCTGGAGTACCTGGCAGCCCTGTTCATGGCCGGGGATCGGGTGGTGCGCTGGCCAGGGTCTGCAGAAAGCGTGCAACGATGACCGATGACGAGCGGGATGACCTAAAGGACCGTGCCGTAAGGGTTTTCCGCTATGTGATCCGCCGCCTGAAACCCTTCGAGATTGCACGGATCGAGAAAATACCGCGCCGGACCGTCTTCTGGCTGATTCAGGAAGGCGGGCGGATCCTGGGAGGGGACCTCAAGCGGATCACCGAGGAGGGCCTCTACCGGGAGTTGTTCTTCCACCATGACGAGCGCAAGCGGGAGCTGTGGCTGCTCTACAGCTCGGCTAGGAAGGAAACCGCCAAGGTCGCCTGCCTGGCCAGGCTTGCGGAGGAGGACCGGGTGGTGCTGGATCTGGCGGAGCGGATGAAGATCATCGAAGCCAAGCCTCAGGAAAGCAGGATGGACATCTCTCTGGAGCACAGGATCGACTATGACAAAGACGGACTCATCAGCCGACTCAAAGACCTTGAGTCAAGAATATCGTAAGCTCGCCGCACCCCTGGCATGCGAGCGGCTGGAGGTCTTTTTCAACCACGTCTTCCGGGATAGCTTGGAGGCGGCCGAGGGGAAGTTCGTTCCGGGCAGGCATCTGGACGAGTGGTGCCGGCGCCTGGAGCGGGCCAGCAAGACATCGACCAAATCAGCCAGGAAGCATGCCAAGAGCACGACGCTCTACGCCCTCATCCTCTGGCTCGTCTTCCGGCTCATGTTCAAGCCGGAGGCGCCCCGATACCTCGAAATGCTGTACCTGAGCTACAAGGACGATCTCTCCAGGTATCACCTCAAGAAGGTCAAAAGATACCTGGAGGCCAACCCATGGTTCTCAGGGCTGAAGGCCGTGACCGACGCCGAGAGCATCCTGCACTACAAGATCTCTTCGGAATCCGGCCCACGGGAGATTGTGGTGGAGCCGGAGGGGATCCTCAGTTTCAAACGGGGCAGGCACCCGGACGGAGTGCTTGCCGATGACATTCTGCGTGACCCCACGGTGCAGCTGGACCTGACGCAGATCAGCAAGATCACCCGGATCTTCATGGAGGAGGTCGTCTCCATGCCGAAGGAGGGTGGATTTCTTCATGTGGTGGGCACGCCACAGGACGCCATGGATCTCTTCAGCCAGCTCGAAGCGATGCCGGCTTTCGATTGCGCCCAGTACCCGGCGCTCATCAATGAAGCGAGCAAAGAAGTCCTCTGGCCTGAGATGTTTCCTTATCATCGGCTCATCGAGATCCGGGACACCGAAATCGGCAAGCGGGCGTTCGGCAAGGAGTACCAGTGCCGGCCGGTCCGGGAAGCATCCAGTTACTTCGAGCAGCAGGAGCTGGATGCGGTGATCGACCAGACGCTCACGCCATGGGCGGGCGGAAAACCGGAGGCCCAAGCCGACTACTTCGCAGGATTGGACGTGGGCAAACGCAGCCACCCCGCACATCTGGCAGTCTTCAGGAAGGAGAACGATCTTCTGAAGCAGGTTCTCTCCAAATGGTTCGACCGCACCGACTACACCGAGCAGGTAGAGTTTCTGAGGGCCGTCCACGGTCATCTGGGTCTCGTCAAACTCTGTTACGACAACACGCGGGGAGAGCTGGAGGGCTTCGCCGAGCAGGGGCTGCTGCCACCCCGCTCCGAAGGAGTTGCGCTTACCACGAAAACGAAGTTTGAACTGGCGGCCATGTTCGCCCGGCAGGTTCGGGAGAAAACGGTCCGGCTGCTGAATGATGCGCGCCAGAAGCGGCAGATTCTGGCTGTGGACGATAGTCTCCAGGCGCCGGCCACACCGGATGGACACGGGGACAGTTTTTTCTCGGTGTGTCTGGCGGTGATGGCGGCAGGCGGGACGCCGCTGGTCATCGACGACACGGAGCTCGGCGACCGGCAGGAGATCGACCTGAGGCAGGTCTACCGGCCGGAGAGGAATTCAATCTATGCCCCTGAGAGGAGGAGGTTCATGCAATGGCAAAGCAGACCCGGCTGACAAAAACCCAGGAGCGGCTCATTGAGCGGGAGGTTGATCGGCGCCTCAAACGGGCGATTGAACAGATCCTGCCGGATGTGGTGGATCGCGCGGAGGATGAGGGTTTTCGCAGGATCACGCAGACCGAGAAGGACCTCTCTCCGCCGGCCTACGACCGGCAGCTGAGGATCGCCTATTTTCTTTACACCACCAACCCGCTGGCTCACCGGATTATCGAGATCGTCAAGGACTTCGTGATCGGCGACGGTGCGACGTTCCAGGCCAGCGATGACAAGGTGCAGAAAGTGCTGGAAAAGTTCTGGAACGACCCGGTCAATCACTGGGAGATCAAGCAGTTCTCCAAGGTGCGGGAGCTGGGACTCTACGGCGAACAGATCTATCCGGCCTTCGTCAACGAGTTCACCGGCCACGTGCGGCTGGGGTACATCGACCCGCTGAACGTCGACCAGGTGGAGGCCGATGCCGGCAACCCGGAGGTGGTCCGCTCGGTGATCCTCAAAACCGGCAAGGAGATCGTGGTCAAAGAGCGCAACCCGGCTACCGGGCGGCTCATCACCGTGCCCAAGAAGAAGCTCAAGGTCATTCAAGTCGACTCCGATCCCAGAAGCCCCTCCTTCGGAAAGCTTGTCGGGGAGTGTTTCTACTTCGCCGTCAACAAAGTCTCCAATGCCACCCGAGGTTTTTCTGATCTCATCCACCTCTCCGACTGGATCGACGTGTACGACCAGCTGCTGTTCGCCCACACAGAGCGGCTCTGGTTCCTGAGGAACTACGTTTGGGACATCACAATGGAGGGGGCCGGCAAGGAGGAGATCCGGCTCAAGAAACGGGAGCTCCAGATGGACCCGCCGAAGGCCGGCAGCTGGCGCGTCCACAACGAGAAGGAGAAGTGGGATGCGGTCACACCGAACCTCAAGGCCACCGAGCACACCGAGGAGGAGAAGAAGGTTCGGGCGCTGATCCTGGGGGGAGCCGGTATCCCGCCCCACTGGTTCGGCGAGGGAGAGGATGTCAACCGGGCGACGGCACTGGCCATGGACACCCCGGTCTTCCGGATGCTTCGTTCCCGTCAGCGGTACGCCCGGTTCATGTTCGAGCACATCTTCCGGTTCGCGGTCGACCAGGCGATCCTCAAGAAAACGCTGCCGGACGGCGAAGATCTCTCGACGGACATCACGGTCACCTTACCGGAATTTTCCTCGCGGGACGAGTCGCAAGCTTCGCAGACGTTCGTCAACCTGGTCAACGCGCTCACCGTCGCCCGGTCCCAGAACTGGGTTTCGGATGAGACGGCGGCCAAGCTCGTGGCGATCCTGGCCGGCAACTTCGGGATCGAGGTCGATGCCAAGGATGAGATGGCCAAGGCGCTCAACGACCAGGCGGACAAAGGGCAGCTTAAACAGGCACTGGACAAACTGATCCATGGGAACGGATCTTCAGGAACAGACCCGGCAGCAGATCGCGTATCGGGCAAAACTCAGGGCGCTTGAGGAACAGGTCGGCCGCTTGGAGCGGGAAGCGGTCCTGCGGGCTCGGGACATCCTGCGCCAAGTCCAGCGGAAGGTGGCGGATGAACTCAGGATTGTCCCTCCCGAGCGGTTCCGGGTGTTCTTCCTGAAAGAGTTGGAGGGAGCGATCGGGGAGCGCTTGGCGGAGCTCACACCACGGCTTCAGGCGGAGCTGTCGGAAAAGATCTCCCAGGCGGTGGAACTCGGGCAGCGGGCGGTGGACGAGCCGCTGGCGGTCTTCAACATCAGGCCGAGTCTCGTTGGCATTTCACCGCAGCTGGTGGACGTGGTGCAGGGTTTCACGGCGGACCTCATCCGGAAGATCAGCGAGGAAACCAGGCAGCAGATCAACGCGCAGCTGGCCACGGGAATCTTGAGGGGTGACAGCATCTTCGACGCTTCCCGACGCATCGGACGTACACTCCGCCAGCCGGCCACGGTTTTCTCAAGGACCTTCTTCCGGGCCGAGCGGATCGCCCGGACCGAAACCCGGAGGGCGTACTCTGTGTCCCAGCAGGCCAGGATCCGTCAGGTGGCTGAGGAGGTTCCCA
>CAZQXN010000022.1:0-30301 GCA_964597545.1 uncultured Planctomycetia bacterium
GCCGGCCAGGAGGAGCAAATTCTTCCCATAAGGGAGGCATTGGTAAAGATCGCGCTGAGTCCGGCTGATCAGGGTCAACGGGATAATCTGCCTTGGGGGGAGAACGCTGCAACGGAGGATTGGGGGGCAGCACTTCCTCTTAATCGGGGCCAACCGGTTGTGCTGACTTGGGATGCTGCTGCAGCGCCGGGCCTGGAGATAACACCTCCGCTGGTCATTGATGACAACGTTGCAACGTTGCCTACTCAGCAAAGAGAGGCAGCGAATAAAGCGCTGCAGGTAGTCAGGGCATTCCAGCGGGACGATATGGTCAAGCTTACCGAGGAGGGCGAAACAGTTCGGCTGTCTAAACCTACCGAGGAAGAGGTAGCCGCTGCCCGGGCCGCCCAAAGATCCGGCTTGGAGGAGGGGCAGGGGACGTTCGTTGCGCTGCGTGATCAGCAGGAAGAGCTCTGGGCGATCGTCGAAAAAACCGGGCGCGTGATTCTTCGCAAGCCAGATGGTGTCGACAGACGACCGTGGAGAGCTGCCGCCGTCAATTTTGGAGCTTGGGTAAAGAGCTTCAAGACAGGAATGGATGCAGCTTACCGCGCAGCTGCCCACAGTCCGAATCTCGAGATAGCATTGCTCGGTTCATCAGTTAATATTACGAATCTTCAGGGCGATTTGACAGAGGCAAATGCCCCCTACCTCCTTCGGTACAGCCCTCCCGCCTGGACTGAACAGCTTCTGGACGGCGTGCTTGTGGAGTCGTCAATGATAGAGCGCTTCAGCGCTGTGGAGCTTGTTGTTGAAGCGTCGGCGGCAGTACCGATTTTGCGCCGATCTCCTGACGTAACCCATCCCATCTCAGGAGTGTCTGCTCAAAAAATGGCTGATCTTTTGGAAGCCGATCTCAAAGCTATCCATCCACAGGCAAAACCTAGCGATTTGGTGCAAACCTCCAGCCGAATAGCAAGACGCCTGATAGGAGCTTGGAGCCTCATCAGGAAGATCCGAGATGCTCAGCGCGCCGGCCAGGAGGAGGGGCTGGGGCCGTACATTACGCTGCAGGACGCTGCCCGAAGGGCTGAGCTCTTGGACCTCTTGGTGATAGCCAGGCGCGTCATTCTTCCTAAACCAGCTTCTGTATCTCAGGAGCAGTGGCAGGAGGCACGTTTTGCTTTTGGTGAGTGGGTAAGGCAACTCGGAAAAGGACTCCATGTAGCCCACGTTCCGGCTCCAGATAGCTCATTTCTTAACATAACGTTCGACACAGTAACCGGCTGGGTCCACACCAAGAATTATCCAGGTGATGTGGCGCAGGAAGGTGCGCCCTATCTCCTCGCAGGAGGATTACCCACCTTGGCGGAGCAATTCCGAAACGGTGAGGAGATAGATCTGCCCCCGCCGGGCAAGTTAAGCGCCGTAACACTCATTGCTGAAACAATAGGAGCAATGAAGATTCTGATTGAGGCCCCCAAAGTAACTGCTCCTGGCTCGAGCATATCTGCTCTAGAAGCTGTTAAAGAATTAGGTGCTTTACTGAGCCAGGTGAACCCGGGAGGTATTAAGGGCGCTCCTGCGCGGGAGGGAGCTATTGAAGCATTGAGGCGGCACGCCCCGTTACTGTATGAGCCCTTGCAGAAAGCGTGGCCGATCATTGCAGCCATCCGAGATGCTCAGCGCGCCGGCCAGGAGGAGGCAACGGAAGATCAAATCAGATTCTGGGTCCAGAACTTGCAGTTTGGCCCCTACAGTGAATTCGCCCATGGCGGTGTTTATTTCAGGAACGCTCGCAGAGCACTGCTTCGCTCCGGCACAGCGGCAGTGCCGATACTGATAGAGGCAGTCAGAGGGGATTTCACACCAGAAAGATATTTCCGTGAGGGAATGCGCGTGACAGAAGAAGAACTGGATCGCAACATCCGCTATATAGCGATTCGGATCTTGGAAGCAATGGGGCCTGAGGCGGCTGATGCAGTTCCTGTACTGGTGGATGCGCTTCAAGGAGAGGATGCCGGGATTGCCGCGGCCGCAGCGCTGGCCTTGATTGCTATCGAAGAGAGTCCCGGTCGGCCTCAAGATACGGCCCAGGCCTTAACCCGCGCCCTCATAGACAAACATGTTTTCAACCCTCGCTATCGAGAGATCGTGGTTGGTTTGGGCAAGCTGGGTTCTGCTGCAGCCCCTGCTGTTGCTACTCTGGTCGACGGCCTGGATACTCACGATGATGAACTCAGTGAGCCCGTCATAACGACGCTCGGCCAGATTGGCCAACCGGCTGTTGCGCCACTCCTTGAGGTATTCAGGGATAGAACCCCTGGGAACATGGACGCTTGCGCCAATGCCGTCTTTGCCCTTGCAGAGATGGATCCCGAGGTGGTTCAAACAGCCATTGATGAGCTGATGCAGACCCTCGAAGATGACGACACGACAACCCCACATACCATGGATCTGCTGGGAACCATGGGGGCAACAGCGCAGCCAGCACTTGAGAAGTTGCAGCACATCGCCCAGGAGGGGGCACACTTTAGAGATGAGGCGGCGTGGGCGGCAGCGATGATCGAGAAAGCAACTGAGCTGTCGCAAGCTGCTCAGTCCGGCCAGGAAGAGGTGAGTGGCGATTTGCAAACCATTATGCGCTTTCAAACCGGAGAAAGCTTAGGGCGACGAGACAGCGCTGCTCAGTACTACCACAGAGCACTTCCCGCTGCTGGGAAATGGTTGATGCAGAATCTAGAGTCGGCCACGTCTGCCACAATGGCTGATGCAAGGGCCGTCAAAGCTTTGGTTTATCAAGCCAGGCGACATGATAACGCTGCTGCCTCACCAGGTGACCACCTCGTGGGTAGGGAGTTCACGCAGCCTGCCTTTAGTGCGGCTACCCTGGTCTTAAGGATGCGAAAGGAGCAAGAGAAAGGAGCTGGGCAGGAGGAAGGGCAGGAAGCCGATGCTGCTCTGGATCAATTTGCTCGCCTGGCTGAGGCCCACCCCGGGGTTTTGGTGGTGACCCAGGCAGCACTTAAGCAGATTCCAGGCTTACTCCGTTTGGCACGCCACCCGGATTTTGCCAATCGGGTGGTACTCTTTAGCACCGTGGACGCCGAGGACCTTGAACAGGTTCTAGAAGCAGGTGTCCATGTCGTTGACCCGAATGACTTCGGCCAGTTGGTTGTGGTTCTCTTACAATTAGATAAGTCAGACCGTGTCACTGTCTTGGGGCAGGACGAAGCTTTTGCGCAAGCTCTCTCAGGGGCGCTTCGAAATAGTTCCATCTCAGTTTCTTTTCTCAAGATCGGCTCCGAAATCCGCGCGATCCTATCGGCCTTCCTTCCTGAGCGCGAACTGGATCGGTTTGACGCCGATGCATTAGGCGTCCTGGAACAACTGCTCGCTACGTAATTCCCGCTAGAACCTAAACCTGGTACCGGGTACAGCGAGTGTACCCGGTACCAGGATCGAAAATCGGTACCTGGTACCAAGATCACGTGATACAATAATTGTTTCCAATGAGTAAGGATACTGCAAAGAAGAGCGTTAGACCTAAGGCGCAGGAGCGCAGCTGGCACCTCATCGATGCCCAGGGGAAGATTCTGGGCCGGATGGCCGTGCAGGCAGCGGTATTTCTTCGGGGCAAGCACAAGCCGACCTTTGCCCGGCATCTCGATGGCGGGGATGGCGTGGTCGTGGTAAATGCGGAGAAGGTGCGTGTCACCGGCAATAAAATGGAAACCAAGCTGTACCAGCGGTACTCCGGTTATCCGAGCGGCTTAAAGAAGGAGCCGATGGGCCATCTTCTTGAGCGCCGGCCCACGGAGGTCGTGCGCCGCGCGGTGGTCGGAATGCTGCCCAAAACTCGACTGGGCCGGCAGGCCGCCAAGAGACTCAGAGTCTATGTGGGCAGCAAACACCCGCATGAACCACAGTGTGGAGCTGTAAACGGAAAATGATAACGACAGGACGACGAAAAGAAGCTGTCGCCCGAGTGACCTTGAAACCCGGGACCGGACGTCTATTGGTAAACGGCCGGCCGCTGGAAGAGTTCTTTCCACGACTTTCACTACAGGTGATGATTCGGGAACCGTTAGAAGCCACCCAGGCATTACAGCGCTTTGACTGCACTGCGCGAGTTGCCGGAGGGGGCATTGCCGGTCAGGCAGGGGCCTTGCGACATGGTTTGGCCCGGGCCCTGAGCCAGGCAGATGCCACTCTCAGACCCACGCTGCGCAAGGCCGGGTATCTCACACGAGACCCTCGGACCAAAGAGCGCAAGAAGTACGGCCAAAAGGGTGCACGAAAACGGTTCCAGTGGACCAAGCGTTAACATTTCGACCTATTCTTTCCTGACCGGTACCTGGTACCATACGAGTATCTCAGTTACACCGGAACGGAAAGGGTAGGTCTTTTTTCTTTTTGGGATCGGTGGCAATGAAGACAACCGTTGGCATTGCAGGGGTTACAGGATACTCCGGCGAAGAACTGTTAAAGATTCTTCTCCGGCATCCGGGGGTTTCTGTCCGGTACCTGGCAGCGCGAAGGGTCACGGGCACACCGGCGGTAGGAAAACTTTTGCCTGCTTTTCGGGGGCGAACGCCGCTGAAGGTGCATCGATTTGATCCCAAGCACGCGCGGGATGCCTGCGACCTCCTCTTTCTGGCTTTGCCCCATGGCGTGGCCATGGGTGCGGTACCCACGCTGCTTGGGAAACCCTCCATGCGGGTCATTGATTTGAGCGGGGACTTCCGACTGCATCCAGCAAACCTATTCACCCAGGCTTACAAGATCAAGCACACCGCCCCACGTTTCTTGAAAAGCGCAGTTTATGGCTTAACCGAGTGGATGCGGTCAGACCTGAAGCAGGCAAGGCTGGTTGCCAATCCCGGCTGTTATCCTACAGCAGTTCTTTTAGGGTTAGGACCCTTAGCGAAAGCTCGGCTCATTGCGCCCAAAGGGTTGATGGTGGATGCCAAATCCGGCTATACCGGGGCAGGTCGATCAACCGATCCAAAGCTCCTGGGTGATCTTCAGGCCTATCGGGTGGACAACCACCAACACACCCCAGAGATGGAACAGACCCTCAAGGCCCTCTCCAAGAAAACCATCCGGATGACCTTCTGTCCCCACTTGATTCCTATGCCCCGGGGGATTTACGCCGCGCTCTACGTCCCGCTGACTCGCAGACTGACCCAGGGGAAACTCAGAAGCCTCTATCGGAAGCAGTACAAGAATGAACCGTTCGTCCAACTGCTTCCGGCAGGAAGCTGGCCTAAGATACAATCGGTGGCCAACACCAACCGATGCCAGATCAGTGTCCAGGTGAACTCCAACACCCAAGGGGCCATTGTGATTTCTGCCATCGACAACCTGCAAAAGGGGGCAGCGGGTCAGGCGGTTCAAAATATGAATGTGATGTTGGATTTTAAAGAAACCACGGGGTTATCCCGATGATCCGGAGAATCCCTGGCGGGGTAACCGCTCCACTCGGATTTCTGGCGCACGGCACAAGAGCCGGCATCAAGGCCAAGGGGCTAGATCTGGCCTTGATTCTGTCGGATCGGCCGGCCGCAGCAGCCGGGGTTTTAACTCAGCACCAGCTTGCAGCCCCTCCGGTCAAGCTCACGCGCAAGCTCTTAAGATCCGGCAAGGCGCAGGCGATTATCGCCAACAGCGGCAATGCCAATTGCTGCACTGGACCCGCAGGGGAGCGGACTGCCCGGCAGATTCAGCGGGCAGCGGCTAAGACTCTCCGACTTTCTCCTCAAGCAATCTTGGTCGCTTCAACCGGGGTGATCGGAAAACCTTTGCCAGTGAAAAAAGCGCTTGAAGCCATTCCTCGCTTGGTGCAGGGTCTGGGTCGAAAGGGGTCTCGAGAAGCAGCTCAAGCTATTCTCACAACCGACCTGGTCACCAAATCCACAGCGCGCTCTGTGCGAATTCCAGGTGGAATCACAGTCAAGATCGGCGGCATTGCCAAGGGATCCGGCATGATTAATCCAGCCATGGCCACCATGCTCTGCTTTTTGACTACTGATGCCGCTGTGGCACCCGCTGCCCTTAAGACAGCCCTTAAGGCCGCAGTGGACAACAGTTTCAACGCCATCACCGTGGATGGGCAGATGTCCACCAACGACACCGTGCTGCTTCTGGCCAACGGCCTGGCAGGTAATCCGATGCTGCGCCCGGGCGCTGCAGGATGGAAAGCTTTTACTCAAGCCCTCTCGGAGATCACCCAGGAGTTGGCCTGTGCCATTGTGCGCGACGGAGAAGGGGCCAATCGATTCTTGACCGTCCAGGTCAAATCAGCGCGCAATCCGGGGGAGGCACGCCTTCTGGCCAAGGCGATCGCCAATGCGCCGCTCATAAAAACCATGGTAAAGGGTCAGGATCCCAACTGGGGTCGGGTGGCGGCAACCGTAGGAGCAAGCCCAGTTCGCATAAACCCCAAGAAGCTGGAGATCGCCTTAGGGGGCATCCCAGTCTACCGAGGGGGTGAACCGGTATCGGTTGGCCGAAAGAGGCTCAAAGCACGCTTCTCGGGCCGGGAGATGACGGTGTGTGTCGCTCTGCACTCAGGGTCTGGGCAGGCGCAAGTGAAGAGCTGTGATCTTACAGAGGGGTATGTCCGGATCAATGCAAAATATAGTTAAGAAGCTTAAGCCGGTCATTGGAAAGGCCTCGGTCCTGATGGAGGCCATGCCCTATCTGCAGGCCTTTCAAGATAAGATCTTTGTGATTAAGACCGGGGGCAATGCCCTCTCGAATCCGCACTTAAGAAACCAACTGCTTCAGGATCTGGCCTTCTTGAGTTTGGCCGGCATACACCCGGTCTTAGTGCACGGCGGAGGGCCTGAAATCACAAGGGCCCTTCAGGCCCAGGGGGTCACCCCAAAGTTTGTGGAGGGCCTTCGGGTCACAGACCGAGCAACACTTAAGGTCGTCACCCAAACCCTGAAACGGTTCAACCAGACCCTGGTCAGGGAGCTGCGCGAGATCGGCTGGAAGGCAACCGGCCTCTCCGGCGCCTCACACCATATTCTGAAAGCCGTTCGACACCGGCCCAGGGGGAAAGATTTGGGCTTTGTGGGACAGATCCGGTCTGTCCATACTGCCCCCATTCAGAAGCTTTTGCGCCAGGGTGTGATCCCGGTGGTGATTCCCATGGCAGTCGGATCCAACAGCCAGCCGTACAATGTGAATGCCGACCAGGCCGCAGCAGCCCTGGCTGGAGCATTGAAGGCAGAGAAGCTGGTCTTGGTGACTGATGTCCACGGCATCTATCAGGATCGAAGGCGCTCCAGGAAGTTTGTCTCGACGATCTCACAGAAACAGGCCAGGACCCTCATCGAGGCAGGCACCATCCAAAGCGGCATGATCCCGAAGACCAGAGCCTGCATTCAGGCCTTGCGCGCCGGGGTCCACAAAACCCACATGATCGACATCAAGATCCCCCATGGGCTTTTGTTGGAGATCTTCACTTATCAAGGAATCGGAACTGAGATTGTGCACAATGACCCCACCACCTGACTTAACCCCTACGGGGTTGTTCGAACTCAGATCGAACCTGCCTTTGGCGAAGGGGCGGATGATCGAAGGACTCTATTCGCCAAAGGCAGAAAGGCAGGTGGTGGGGTGAAGACGCAATCCATTAAACAACTGTACGCACGCTATTTGATTCCGGTCTATACCATGAACGGCGTCGCTGCTGCCCGCAGCCGGGGTGTCTGGCTTTGGAATGCAGAGGGGAAGCGATACTTAGATCTCTTTAGCGGCTGGGGTGTAGCCACGTTGGGGCACAGCCATCCCCGAGTGGTCAAGGCGATCCGGCAGCAGAGCCAGCGGATGATGCATATACCCAACATCTTCTACCAGCAGCCGCAAGCGCAGTTGGCCCAAGCATTGGTCAAAGTAAGCTTTGACGGAAAGGTTTTCTTTGTCAACAGCGGTGCCGAGACTGTCGAGGCTGCCGTTAAGTTGGCCCGCTATTGGGGTAACCCCAAGCGGAACGAGATCATCTCCATGACCGGCTCTTTTCACGGCAGGACCTTGGGAGCCCTCTCGGCCACCGGGCAGAAGAAGTACCAGCGCGGATTCCGCCCGCTGCCGGGGGGATTCCGGCATGTTCCTTTCAGCGATTTGGGTGCCGTCAGGCGGACAGTCAATAAGCGAACGGTCGCCGTCCTGGTGGAACCCATCCAGGGGGAAGGGGGCATCCACGTCGCCACCAAGGCATATCTGGCTGGATTGCGGAAACTGTGCACCCAAAAGAAGCTGCTGCTGATCTTTGATGAGGTCAGCACCGGCATGGGAAGGACCGGGACCTTCTTTGCCTATCAGCAGTACGGTGTCACCCCGGATTTGCTGCTTCTGGCCAAACCAGCGGCTGGCGGGCTGCCGATGGGGGCGATGGTGGCGCGGCGCAAGATCGCCGACACCTGGGATCCGGGTGCCCACGCAACCACCTTTGGAGGCAATGCCGTGGCCACCGCCGCAAGCCTTGCAGCCGTGACCGCCATCCAAAAGGAAAAGCTGCTCAATAATGTCCGAAGTCAGAGCCGAATGCTCTTTAAGCGCCTTAAAGCGCTTAAGGCCCGATATCCTGTAATTCGCGAGATTCGGGGCGCAGGTTTCATGATCGGTCTTGAGTTGGACCGGCCGGGTGCTGGTTGGGTTGCCGAGGCCCTCAAGCGGGGCCTCATCATCAATTGTACGCAGGAGCGCGTCATCCGACTCTATCCCGCAATTACCATCAAGCGCAATGAGTTGGAGCGGGGTCTCAAACTGTTGGAAGCATCGCTGAAGGGATGGTTGTCATGAAGAAGCCCAAGCATCTACTTTCTGTGCGGGATCTGACGGCAAGTCAAATCCAAGCCCTGTTGCGCAAGGCCATGCAGCTTAAGGGCTCCAAGAGCACTCAGGCTCGCGCCTTGGCCGGCAAAACACTGGGGCTGCTCTTTCAGAAACCCTCTGTGCGGACGCGGGTCTCTTTTGAAGTCGGCATGCTCCAGCTGGGGGGGCAAACCCTTTACATGGACTCGGTGGATCTTGGGGGCAACAAGCGGGAAAGCTCGAAAGACCTTGCCCTGGTCCTCTCCCGGTATCTGGACGGCTTCGTGGTGCGCATCTTTGCCCATCGGGAAGCTGAGGAGTTGGCTCGCCATTCCGGCATCCCGGTAATCAACGGACTCTCGGATTACACCCATCCCTGTCAGGCCTTAGGGGATCTTCTGACCCTCCAAGAGAGATTCAAGAAGCTCTCCGGTGTCACAGTCGCCTATGTGGGTGACGGCAACAACGTCTGTCACGCTTTGCTCGAAGCGGCAGGGTTGACGGGCTTAAGCTTGAAGATCGCCACTCCCGGCGGACATCTGCCCCCAGCAGCAACAGTCCAATGGGCCCAGAAGGGATGCCGCCGCTTGGGGGGATCGATCCAGCTGTGCAAAACCCCGCAGGAAGCCGTTCGGGGTGCTGCCGTGGTCTATACCGATGTCTGGACCAGTATGGGCCAGGAGAAGGAGGGGGCCAGCAGACGGCAACAGTTTCAAGCATTCCAGGTGAACAGGCAGTTGATGCGGCAGGCTGGAACGCAGGCCCTGTTCATGCACTGCCTGCCAGCCCATCGGGGCGAGGAGGTCACCGACGAAGTCATGGACAGTCCGAGATCCATCGTTTATGATCAAGCTGAGAACCGCCTGCACATTCAGAAGGCGATTCTCCTGATGCTCCTAAAATGAAAAAAAAGAAGATCGTTCTCGCATACTCAGGAGGATTGGATACCTCCGTTTGCATTCGATGGTTGTCGGAAGCCGGCTACCAGGTGGTCGCTTTCTGTGTGGACGTCGGCCAGGGGGAGGATTTTGGTCCCATTCGCCGGCGGGCCCTCGAGTGCGGCGCAGCGCGCGTAATCGTCAAGGATCTCAAGGCAACCTTTGCGAAGGATTTTTGTCTGCCAGCCCTCAAGGCCGGGGCAATCTATGAAGGGAAGTACCTCCTGGCCACAGCGCTCAGCCGCCCCTTAATCGCACAGGGGATGGCTGAAGCGGCCAAGCAGACTGGGGCCGTGGCAGGTGCGCACGGCTGTACCGGCAAGGGAAATGACCAGGTGCGCATTGAGGTTGCCTTGCAGGCTCTGGACCCAAAACTCAAGATCATCGCCCCCTTAAGGGAATGGTCTCTCAAATCCCGGCAGGAGGAGGTAGCCTACGCCAAAGCACGCAAGCTGGACATTCCGGCTAAGCGAGACTCGCAGTATTCCATCGACCAAAACCTCTGGGGGGTCTCCATTGAAAGCGGTCCCCTGGAAAACCCATGGACTGAACCTCCGGAAGATGCCTTCCGGTGGACGCAATCGATCCGAAGGGCGCCTGCACAGCCAGCTTATGTCCGAATTGAATTCCGAAAGGGGGTTCCGGTCAAGCTCAATGGTCAAAGCTTGGGCCTGGTCACCCTTATTCAGCGCCTCAATGCCCTGGGTGCCAAGCATGGTGTGGGCAGAAGCGATCTGATCGAAGATCGCCTGGTGGGGATCAAATCTCGAGAGGTCTATGAGGCCCCGGGAGCCACCCTTTTGCATGCGGCACACAGAGCGCTTGAAGAGCTGACCTTGGACCGAGAGACCTTGGCATTTAAGCAGAGTGTCGCCGCCCTCTATGCACGCCTGGTTTATGACGGTCTTTGGTTTACGCCACTGAAGAACTCGCTGGACGCCTTTGTGGAATCGACGCAGTCGCGCGTCACAGGAACCGTCCGCCTGAAACTTCTTAAAGGGGTCTCAGCTCCAGTGGGCCGGCGATCACCGCGCTCTCGATACCGGGAGAATCTCGCCACCTACTCGAAGAAGGATGTCTTTGATCAAACTGCAGCCCAGGGGTTCATCACCTTGTGGGGTCTGCCGTACCGAAAATCATGAAAAAGACAAAATCCAAATTGTGGGGAGGCCGGTTCCGAAGTCGAACCTCGCCGACCGTTGAGCGGTTCACGCATTCCCTTGCGGTAGACCGCCGGCTGGCACGCTGGGATCTGCTCGGTTCCATTGCCCACGTCGAGATGCTGGGCAAAACCCGGGTGATTCAGCCTTCTGATGCCCGACGGCTGAGTACCGCGCTTAAAACCATGCTCAAGGCAGAGCAGGGGGGCAGGCTTAAGCTGGATCCTGCTGCAGAGGATGTGCATACCGCCATTCAATGGGCGCTGGAACGCAAGGTGGGTTCTGTCGCTGGCCGTCTGCACACTGCCCGCTCCCGAAATGACCAGGTGGTCACAGCTCTGCGACTTTACTGCAAGGAGAGGGGTTCGGAGTTGAGCGCTGCCATCCGCCAGCTCCAGCGGGCCATTCTGCACCAGGCACAGAAATCCAAGAGACTCATTCTGCCCGGCTACACGCATCTCAGACATGCTCAACCGGTGGTGGCAGCACACGTCTGGCTCAGTTACTTGGAGATGCTTGGGCGAGATCAAGAACGCCTGAGAGAAGCAACCGGTCGCCTAAACGAGCTTCCATTGGGTTCCGGGGCACTCACCGGAACGAGTCTCGCGATAGACCGACGGTTCTTGGCTCGAAGACTGGGTTTTTCCAGGGTCTGTGAAAATTCTTTGGATGCGGTCACCGACCGAGATTTTGTGGCTGAGCTGCTCTCTGTGTTTTCGCTGCTGAGCATCCATCTGGCCCGAATCGCAGAGGATCTTCTGTTGTGGTCAACCGCTGAATTCGGATTCATTCAGTTCCAAGAGCAGATGTTGACCGGAAGTTCCATGATGCCCCAGAAGCAGAATCCCGACTTCCTGGAACTGGTGCGAGGGGGTACTGCTCGGATCGCAGGAGACCTCATGGCCCTCTTGACCCTTTTGAAGGGGCTTTCCTCTGGATACCAGAGGGATCTGCAGATGGACAAAGAGATCTTCTTTGGAGCGCTGGACCAGGTGGAGGGAATGCTGGCTGTGCTCACTGAGGGGGTGGGTGCCCTTCGATGGAATCGCGCCGCCCTCGACTGCCAGCTACAGGACGACTCCCTGTACGCCACGGATCTCGCTGAGTTCCTGGTAGAGAAGGGGGTCCCCTTTGCTCAAGCCCATCGCGCTGTCGGCCAACTGCTGGCACATGCCGAGCGGAATCAGTGCACCCTTAAAAACATCCCCCTGACTGCCTGGAAGCGGTATGCCCCAGAGTTTGATGGAAAAGCCTTACGCCTGTTGTCGCCGGAAACCTCTGTGAAGCGGAAGCGATCCGCTGGGAGCACTGGACCCGGGCAAATTGCGAATCAGATCCGCCGCTGGAGAAAGCGGCTTGCCTCCGGCAGCGCCCAACAGAACAAACGCTAGCATGCACCGCTTTACCTTCCGCGATGGATCCCTTTGGTGTGAGAAGGTCCGGGTAGAAACCGTTGCCCGAACCTACGGGACACCGTTGTATCTGTACAGCTACGGCACCCTGTTGGACCATTTCAAGAAGCTCGCGCGCGCCTTCTCTTCTGTCCGGCCCCTCATCTGCTTCTCGGTCAAGTCCAACGGGAACCTGGCCGTTTTACGCTCCCTTGTCCGCCAGGGGGCAGGGTTGGACATTGTCTCGGGCGGCGAGCTGCAGATGGCATTGAAAGCGGGGTGTCCCCCTCGGCGCATTGTTTACGCCAGCGTGGGCAAATCCTATGCTGAAATCCGCAAGGCCCTGGCTGCGGGGGTCTTCTGCTTTAACGTGGAATCAGAGGCTGAATTGGCTGCCATTGCCCAAACTGCGAAGAGGATGGGTAAAGTGGCACCGGTTGCCCTTCGGATCAATCCCAATGTTGCTGCCCATACCCACCGGTACATCACCACCGGAAGGCTGGAAAATAAATTCGGCATCCCGATACCCAAGGCAGAGGAGTTGATGCTCAAGCGCTGGAGTCCTTACCGCGGCGCGCTGCGCCTCATGGGTCTCCATCTTCACATCGGCTCCCAAATCACAACGTCAACCCCCTTTGTCCAGGCCATCCGGCGGGTGGGTCCCATGCTGAGACGACTTCGGGCTGCCGGAGTGAATCCGCAGTGGCTCAACCTGGGGGGAGGATTGGGCATCGTGTATAAGGATGAGCGGCCGCAGACCGCCCAAACCTTTGCCCGAGCCATCCTGCCCCATCTTAAAACCCTGAAGATTAAGCTCATCCTGGAGCCAGGACGTTTCATTGTGGGAAATGCCGGCATCCTGGTGACTCAAGTCCTTTACCTCAAGCAGAGCGGCAAAAAGCGCTTTGCCATCGTAGATGCCGGGATGAACGACCTGCTTCGGCCCAGCCTCTACGGGGCACACCATGAGATTGCTTCGGTCACGCAGCCGAAAGGTGCTCGAGGCAGGAAGCAGCTGCGGTATGATGTGGTGGGTCCGGTCTGTGAGAGCGGTGATTTCCTTGCACAGAACCGGCTGCTGCCTGAGCTTAAGGCCGGTGATCGGCTCGCCCTCTTCGGGGCAGGGGCCTATGGCTTCAGCATGGCCAGCAATTACAACGCCCGACCCAAACCCCCGGAGATCCTGGTGCGAGGGAAAAATTCGTATCGGGTTCGGCGGCGCCAGACCATCCAGGATTTAACCCGCGGAGAAACAGTGCCTCGATTCCTGAAATGAAGAAGATCCCTTTTGTAAAAGTCGCTGGATCCGGAAACGACTTCATCTTGATCGATGCACGGGGCCGACGCCTCGGTCAACCGCTGTCGGCACTCGCCAAGCGCTGGTGTTCGCGCAAGGGGGGTATCGGTGCGGACGGCCTCTTGGTGGTTTCTGCATCCCGCCGCGCAGATGCCCGCATGCGCATCTTCAACCCGGACGGCTCAGAGGCTGCCCTGTGCGGCAATGGACTGCGGTGTGTGGCCTGGACCCTCTTTGCCCGTAAACCCTCCAAGCGAACACTCGTCATCGAAACAGCAGCAGGCTTACTGCGGGCAGAGCGGACAGCGCGCGAGCGAGTACGCATCTTCCTGCCGCCGCCCCGGCGCCTGCGGCTGGGGTTGGCGGTTGCGCACAACGGAACGCGCTATCAGCTTCACGCCGTCCATGCAGGTGTCCCCCATGCAATCCTCTTCAGCCAGAAGCCGGACCGCATAGATCTGAATCGCCTGGGACCTGTCATTCGGCATCATCGACTTTTTCAGCCGGCCGGCACCAATCTGGATCTCGTCCGTATTGACGCGCCCCACCGGCTTCATATCAGAACCTACGAACGGGGTGTGGAGGCAGAAACCGAGGCCTGCGGCACCGGAGCAGTCGCCTCGGTGGTCATTGGCGCAGCCCTGGGCCGCCTCAAATCACCGGTTCAGGTGATCCCGAAGAGTCGCGAGCAACTGACGGTGGGCTTCGATCTCAACCCTCGTCCTTGGAAAACGCTTCATTTGGAAGGTCCCGCACAAATCTTATTCGAAGGAGAGATTTCGAAATGAAAAAACGAGGCAACCCCTCCCGCTGGCTGAAAGGCTCCATGGTGGCACTGGTTACCCCCTTTAGAAATGGTGCCGTCGATACAGCGACACTGCGCGCTTTGGTGGAGTTTCACATTCGCGCCAACACATCGGCCTTGGTCCCCTGCGGCACAACTGGAGAATCAGCCACCCTCTCCACTGAGGAGCATCATCTGGTGGTCGAAACGGTCATCGATGCTGCCCGCGGACGAATCCCGGTCATCGCCGGGACCGGATCCAACAACACCGAGGAGGCCATTGCTCTCACGCGGCATGCTCAGCGGACTGGCGCAGACGGAGCATTGGTGATCTCTCCGTACTACAACAAACCTACACAGGAAGGGCTGTATCAGCACTTTCGTGCAGTGGCAAACGCCGTCAACATCCCCCTGGTGCTTTACAACATCGCCTCCAGGACCGCCGTCAACATCGCCCCGGAGACCTTCGGGCGGCTGGCAAAGATCAGAAACATCGCCGGCGTCAAAGAAGCCTCCGGCTCCTTAGAGCAGATGGCCAGCATCCAGGCAGCCGCGGGTGAGCGCTTTGTTTTAATCTCCGGCGATGACACATTGACTTTGCCCCTTTTGTCCATTGGGGGCACGGGGGTCATCTCGGTTGTGGCCAACATTGCTCCGAAGTGGGTGGCCGAGATGATTCGGTCCTTCGAGGCACGCAAGCTGGCTCAGGCCCGCCGCCTGCATTACCGCTTGCTTCCGCTGGTGCGCACCCTATTCACGGAGACCAACCCCATCCCGGTAAAAACCGCGATGAAACTCATGGGGCTGATCCCCAATGCTGACCTGCGCCTCCCGATGTGCGCCATGGGGGAGGGTAACGTCAAGAAGCTCAGGCGCGTCCTGCGCAGCCATCGCTTAATCCGTTAACGGACAGAGGAACGCTCATGAAAGAGACCAAGAAAGCAACGGTTGATACTCCAGTTCGCTTAGTCATCAATGGCTGCTGCGGCCGGATGGGCACCTTGATTTGCGAAGGGGCGCTTAAGGATCCAGCGCACTTCCCGTGGGTGGGGGGCACTGAGACACCGGACCATCCTCAAGTCGGGCAAAAACTTCCTGGAACCGATAACAGCATTGTCAGCGGAAGCCTCGATCAGCTGGTAGATCAAACCAATTTGATTGTTGAGTTTACATCCCCGGAGGCCACCCTCTGCCACGCTGAAATCGCCGCAGCCGCAAAGATCCCCATGGTGGTCGGCACCACTGGTTTTACGGCCGATCAGCTTAAAGCGCTGCAGCAGTATGCTCGGCGCATCCCAATCTTCTGGTCCCCCAACATGTCGATCGGGATTGTCATCATCCGCAGGACGATCACTGCAGTCTCAGAGCTTCTCTTCCACTTTGGGCTGGGAGAGGCGACCCATGTGAGCCTCTCCGAAACTCATCACACGCGTAAGAAGGATAAACCCAGCGGCACTGCCAAGGCATTGGCCCAAGAACTGCTCAAAGCCACCGGCTGGTTGATCCATGAGGAGGAGATTGAAGCCAAAAGAGAAGGGGACGTCATCGGCATTCACTCCCTTACCTTCAACTGCCCCTCTGAGAAGATCACCTTGACCCACGAGGCAACCGATCGGCGGGTCTTTGCGGATGGCGCACTGCTGGTGGCCCGGAATTTCCACCGCCTGTGGAAGCGTCCCGGGTGGTACGGCATGGATGACTTCATTCAAGCCGCCCAAGAAAGCGCGAGGACATGAGCGCAGCTACGCTTTGGGCCAGCCGAATCAAGAAGCTGCCCCCTTATCTTTTTGTGGAGATTGACACCTTAAAGAAACAGGCCCTCCAACAGGGAAAGGATGTCATTGACTTAGGGGTAGGGGATCCCGACCAGCCCACACCTGCATTTATCCTGCAGGCCATGGCCCGAGCCCTGCGCGATGCCAAAAACCACTGCTATCCCACCAACAAGGGGTTGGCACCCTTCCGGGAGGCCATTGCACGTTGGTACCGACAGCGTTTTGGCGTTACCCTGGACCCCGCAACAGAGATCCTACCCCTTCTGGGCTCCAAAGAGGGCATTGCCCATCTGCCGCTCGCCTTTGTCAATCCCGGAGATTCGGTCCTGGTGCCGGATCCTGGATATCCTCCGTACCGAACCGGAACCGTTCTGGCCGGGGGGCGGCCTGTCGCAGTTCCCTTGCTTCCGCAAAATGGTTTTCTTCCGGATCTCGAAGCACTCCAGCGGCGCCGCGTGAGGGCTAAGCTCTTATTCCTCAACTACCCCAACAATCCCACCTCAGCGGTGACGGACCTCGCTTTCTTCAAGGAGCTGGTGCGCTTCTCCCGCAAGCGCGGGATTCCAATCTGCCACGATGCTGCTTATTCGGAGCTCTACTTCGGCAAGAAGCGCCCTGTCAGTTTTCTTCAGGCTCCAGGGGCCAAAACCGTCGGGATCGAGTTTCACTCTCTTTCTAAGACCTTTAACATGACCGGCTGGCGGATCGGTTGGGCATGCGGCAACCGGCAGATGATTGCAGCTCTGGCCAAGGTGAAATCCAACATCGACTCAGGCATCTTCCAAGCCGTTCAAATGGCCGGCATCAAGGCCTTAGCACAAAACCAAAGTTTTTCCGGAAGGATGCGCAAACTCTATCGGCAGCGCCGAGACCTGTTTGTGAGAGCCCTGAATAAAGCAGGCTGTCCGATTTCAGCGCCTGAGGCCACCTTTTACCTCTGGGCGCCCATCCCCAAAGGCACCTCTTCGCAAGCCGTCGCCCGTAAGTTGGTCAAGCGCGTGGGTATCGTCGCCACACCCGGCATTGGTTTTGGTCGGTCCGGGGAAGGGTTTATCCGCTTTTCATTGAGTGTCCCATCCAGCAAGCTCCGACAAGCAGCGGGGCGCCTGGCCCAACTTCAGCTATGGCCAGGGCATTCATCGCGCTAGGCTCCAACCTCGGCAGGCGCCAAGCGCAACTGGAAAGAGCGCTTGCCGCACTGGCTAAATTTCCCGGAACTGCGGTCATGCAGAAATCTCGCTGGCTCGAAACTGCTCCGGTAGGCGGCCCTCCGCAAGGACAATATCTCAACGGAGTCGTCGAAATCGAGACCGACTTGCATCCTCCTGAACTCCTCAAACACCTTCAATCCATTGAGCAGAAGCTGGGCCGGGCATCACACCAGGCGAGATGGGGTCCGCGCACCGTCGACCTGGACATTGTTGCCTATGGCAATGAGATCGTAGAATCCGAGCAGCTCACCCTTCCGCACCCACGCATGCATGAGCGTTCTTTTGTGCTGCTGCCGATGCAGGAGCTGGCCCCCCATTGGAAGCATCCGAAGCTGGGCAAGTCCATCGATGAGCTCTTAAATCGATGCCAGGTACCAAACCTAAAATCGGCACCGGGTACAAACCGCCGAAATAAGTGTACCCGGCACCAAAATAAGGGCGCTCCATGAAAACCGTCCGCTCAATTCGACAACTTCGAGAGCAGATCAAGAGGGCCAAGCACCAGGGTAAATCCATTGGATTTGTCCCCACCATGGGTGCTTTCCATGAGGGCCACCTGGCACTCATGCGCAAAGCGCGCGCTGAGACCGATCGGGTCGTGGTCAGCATATTTGTCAATCCCATCCAATTCAATCAGAAGGCGGATCTTGAAACCTACCCCCGCTCTTTGCGGCGGGACAGCCGGCTGGCAGCCCAAGCAGGGTGTGACCTGCTTTTTATCCCCAAGGCACAAACCATCTACCCACCGGATTTCCAAACCGCAGTAGAGGTAACAACCTTAAGCCGCCTTTGGGAAGGGAAGTGCCGCCCGGGTCACTTCAAGGGGGTCACCACGGTCGTGACCAAACTCTTCCACCTGGTGGAGCCGGACCGCGTCTATTTCGGGCAGAAGGATGCCCAACAAGCAAAAATCGTGGAGCAGTTGATCCGGGATTTGAATTTCAACATCTGTCTGCGCGTTCTGCCGACAGTCCGGGAGCGAGACGGCCTGGCCATGAGCTCCCGGAATGCCAGGCTTTCGTCGGTCGCCCGACGGTCGTCGAGCACTCTTTTTGCAGCTTTACAGTCGGGGTGCCGGTTGATAGAATGTGGTGAATGTCGAGCGGCGATCGTCGGCCGTCGGGTGCGCAACACGCTCCGTCAGAAACCCGGCATCCGTGTCGAGTATGTGGCCGTGGTCAACCCCAAGACGCTCCAGCCGGTACGCTCAATCCGAGGGGCGGTTTGGATTCTTGTGGCGGTTTGGGTCGGTCGGGTTCGCTTGATCGACGGTTGTGTGGCGCGCAAACAGTAGGAAAAATGATGCTCCGTTCCATTATGAAGGCAAAGATCCACCGAGCCACCGTAACAGAGGCAAATCTCGACTATGAGGGCTCTATCACGATCGACACCGATCTGCTCCGCGCTGCCGAGATTCTCCCCTATGAGAAGGTTCAGGTGGTCAATCTCAACAACGGCACCCGGATGGAGACGTATTGCATGGAAGGGACTGCCGGCTCTGGAACCATCTGCATGAACGGTCCAGCGGCACGCTGGGCTCAGGTGGGAGACACCATCATCATCATCTCTTATGCCCTCATGGAGGCCGAGCAGGCGAGAAAAGTGCAACCTCGAATCATCTGGGTAGACCAAGCCAATCGCATCACAGAGAAAGTCCAACCCAGTGACGCACGCCTATGAGCCGGCGCCTCGCCGTGGGGCTCGTCGGGTGCGGCACCATCGGTACGGAGCTGGCCATTGCACTGCGTAAAACCTTTAGGAGAAACGCCCGCTTGATCGGCCTATACGACCAAGACAGCACCCGGGCCGAGCGGCTTGCACGCCGCTTCCAACCTTCCATCCCCATCCTCAATCTTCAGCGCCTCATCCAACGCTCGCAACTGGTCATCGAAGCTGCTTCTGCACAAGCCTTGGGTCAAATCCTGCCGGCTGCCATACGCGGGCGCAAGCGGGTTATGGTCATGTCAACGGGAGGGCTCCTGCGTCATCGTAAGTTGGTCGCCCAGGCCGCCAAGCGCAAGGTGCCACTCATCCTCCCCAGCGGAGCCCTGGTGGGCTTGGATGGCATCAAGGGGGCTGCCGTAGGAAAACTTAAAAAGGTCACCCTCACCACCAGCAAACCTCCAGCAGCCTTTTCAGGTGTCGCTGAAGTAGCTCGGCGCAAGATTCGGCTCGCTGCGCTGCGCCGCCCTACGGTTCTCTTTCAAGGAACAGCAGCCCAAGCTGCAGCCCGCTTCCCTAAAAATGCCAACGTGGCGGCAACGCTTGCCCTGGCAGGGTTGGGACCCATTCAAACTCAGGTCCGCATTGTCGCGGATCCCAAACTCACCACCAATGTTCATGAGGTGGTGGCAGTGGGGACGTTTGGTCGATGCATCACGCGTACGGAAAATCGATCGTCCCGCACCAATCCGAAGACGAGCCAGTTGGCGGTGGATTCCGCCGTCGCTACGCTCAAGCAGTTGTTGGAACCTTTAAAGGTCGGTACGTAACCATAGAGAGGGGGTGAATTCACGCATGGCACAAAAGGTCGCTAAAGCTGGTATCAAGAGAGCCAAGGGGTATCTCTATTACCTCGACAAGAAAGGCAACGTCTCCAGGGCAAAGATGGCCCGGGGAGGCAAGAAGGGTGGCCGCCCAGAGGTTGTCAAGAAACTGGGTTTGAAGCGCAAGGAAGGTTACCTTTACTTCATCGACAAGCAGGGAGACGTTTCCTGCGCCAAGATGGCCCGCGCACGCAAGAAGAAGCGCTAAGGGTTATCTCTCCAAAAGAATACGCACAACCGTAATTCGGCACCCCGCCAAGCGCACAGCAGTGGCGGGGTGCCGCTTATCATGGGTCGCAGCATGCCAACAACGCCATCACCCATCATCATCCGCGGTGCCAGAGAGCACAACCTCAAGGGGTTTGACTTAAGCTTGCCCCGCAATGCCCTCATTGTCATTACCGGGCTCTCCGGTTCGGGGAAATCCACGCTCGCCTTCGATACCCTTTATGCCGAGGGGCAGCGCCGCTATGTGGAAAGTCTATCCGCTTATGCGCGGCAGTTCCTCGAACAGCTCCAGAAACCGAACGTAGAGCGCATTGAGGGACTTTCTCCGGCCATCGCCATTGAACAGCGCACCGCCGGAGGCAACCCCCGCTCCACCGTAGCCACCCAAACCGAGGTGTACGATTATCTGCGCCTCCTCTTTGCACGCATCGGCAAACCCCACTGCCATCGCTGCCAGCGCCCCATCCAGCGTCAGTCGGCCCAGGAAATCGTTCAACAGATCCTTAGGCTTCCCGCAGGCCAATCCCTGCTCATTTTGGCGCCCCTGGTCCGGGGACGCAAGGGACAGTACCAGGAGCTCTTTCGCCAAATACAACGAGAGGGTTTCATTCGAGTTCGGGTAGATGGCACATTAAGGGAAATCTCAAGCTCCATTCAGCTCGATAAGAAACGGGCGCACACCATTGAGGTCGTGGTAGACCGTCTCCGCTTAGGCCCCGAGATCAAGACGCGGCTGACCGACTCCATCGAGACAGCACTCAAGGCAGGCAAGGGAATGGTCCTCGTCAGCCCCGAAACCGGCCCCCGTTCACCCCGACGCAAGAAGAAAGGGGAGTCTGACCTGCTCTTCAGTGAGCAGTATGCTTGCCCGGCCTGCGGCATCAACATGGCTGAACTGCAGCCGCGGCTCTTCTCCTTTAATAGTCCCTATGGCGCCTGCTCTGCCTGCCACGGCCTAGGCACCAAGCTGGAGGTGGACAAAGATTTGGTGATTCCCGACCCCTCAAAATCCATTGCCGAGGGGGCCATTGCATCCTGGCGCCGAGGGGGCCGAGGCTACATCCTGTACCACAGGGCCTTGATTCGGGAGTTCGCCAGCGAGATCGGGATGGATTTAGACCGACCCTTCCAAAGGCTCTCGGAGGGACTCAAGCGAAAGGTGCTCTACGGCGCACCCGATGTGGAGGTCTGGGGGCGTCCCTTTGAAGGGGTCATACCCAACCTAGAAAGACTCTTTGTGGAGAGTGACTCTGATTTCGTAAAGGAGGAGATCTCCAAATACATGTCGGTCCAGCACTGTCCGGCCTGCCAAGGGATGCGCCTAAAGCCGGAGGCGATCGCCGTCGAAGTGCACGGTCAATCCATTGTCGAGGTCACACGAATGTCGATTGGCCAGGCCCAAAGCTTCTTTGAGTCGCTCAAGCTCACGCGCCGAGAAACCCTCATCGCCTCCCAGGTACTCAAGGAGATTCGAACGCGGCTTCAGTTCATGATGGACGTTGGGCTCAACTATTTAGGGTTAGACCGCATCAGCAAAACCCTCTCCGGAGGAGAGGCCCAGCGCATCCGCTTGGCAACGCAAATTGGGGCAAGCCTCGTCGGTGTTCTGTATGTGTTGGATGAACCCTCCATCGGGCTGCATCAGCGGGACAACCAGCGACTCTTGAATACCCTTAAAGCCCTGCGGAATCTGGGCAACACCGTGGTCGTGGTGGAGCATGACGAAGGCACCATTCGAGCCGCCGATTTCATTGTCGATTTGGGGCCCGGAGCAGGCAGGCATGGGGGCGAGGTGGTAGCGGCAGGAGCGCTCTCCCAAATCCAGGATGCCTCGCGCTCTCTGACCGGCAGTTACTTAAAGGGTGAGCGCACCATTCCGCTGCCCCCCAAGAGGCGCCCGGTTCGGAGACGACCGGTTCTGGAAGTGCTGGGTGCCCAGGAACACAACCTCAAGTGCATTGACGCCCGGATTCCCCTGGGGACATTCACCTGTGTCACCGGTGTATCAGGATCGGGCAAATCAACGCTGGTAGAGGAGATTCTTTATCGAGCGCTGGCAGCACGTTTGTACCACTCCAAACTCAAACCCGGCGCACACAACCGCATCGTGGGTGAGGAGCGAATCGACAAGGTGATTGTCATCGACCAGGCCCCCATTGGAAGAACCCCGCGCTCCAACCCGGCAACGTACACCGGGGTCTTCAGTGATATCCGGGATCTCTTCTCAAAAACCCAAGAAGCAAGAATGCGCGGCTACAAGCCGGGCCGATTCAGCTTCAACGTTAAAGGGGGCCGATGCGAAGCCTGTCAGGGGGAAGGGGTCATTCAGGTGGAGATGCACTTCCTCCCTTCGGTCTACGTCACCTGTGAGCTCTGCAAGGGAAACCGGTTCAACGAGCAAACGTTGGAGGTTCGATACAAGGGGGTCTCCATCTCCGATGTGCTGCGGATGAGTGTCGAGGAGGGGCTCAACCTCTTTGCCGCGATCCCCCGGATCCGAGCGCGGCTGAAAACCTTGGTCGAGGTCGGGCTCGGTTACATAGAGTTGGGACAGTCAGCCACAACCCTTTCCGGCGGCGAAGCTCAGCGGGTCAAGCTGGCCACCGAGCTCTCCCACCGGGCAACCGGCAACACCCTCTATATTCTCGATGAACCCACCACCGGTCTGCATCTGGCGGACATCGAAAAACTGCTCAAGGTGCTTCAGGCCTTGGTCGATCAGGGCAATACGGTCCTGGTCATCGAGCACCACTTGGATGTCATCAAAACCGCCGACTACATCATTGACTTAGGGCCCGAGGGGGGCGAGGAGGGCGGCAAGGTAGTGGCAACCGGTTCCCCGGAGCAGGTTGCGCGTGTGCGCCGTTCCTATACAGGGCAATTCCTCTCTAAGGCCATGGCAAAACCGGAGCTGCACCCGCGGACCCAGGGTCCTGCAGAAGTGATCGCTCGCAAGCAAGAACGCGCCAAACCGGTCACTCCGTGAGATAATACATTAACCCTAAGAAAGGATACCCAGCAAGTGAACGTTTCTCTCCTTGAGCTGTTTCAACGTGGGGGGCTCGTCATGTGGCCCATCCTCTTCTGTTCTATCTTGGCACTGGCAATCGTGATTGAGCGGCTGCTGGCGCTGGCAAAAATGGAGCTGGATGCCGGACGTCTTATGGAGGGGCTCCTCCCTGCGGTTCGGCAGCGGCAGTTGGACAAGGCAGAACGCTTGTGCGAAGCCGCCCCAACCCCCTTAAGCCGCATGGCCAAAGCAGGCCTGAAGCGTGCCGGAAGACCCCGAGAAGAGCTTCGGGAAGCCATGGAAGAGACGGCAGACCTTGAGGCACCGGCGCTGGAGCGCCATATCCCGATCCTTGGAACCATCGCCCATTTGACCCCTTTGTTGGGCCTCCTGGGAACCGTGGTGGGTTTGGTGCGCTGTTTTCAGGTCATCCAGGAGAAGGCCACTTCGGTCACGCCGGTCAACCCCGGAAACCTTGCTGGCGGCATCTGGGAAGCGTTGCTGACAACTGTTTTTGGTCTGATGGTTGCCATCCCGGCGTATGCCATGTACAACTACCTGGTTTACCGAATTAACCAATTCAACCGACAGATGGAGGCCGGCGCAACGGAGCTGGCCGACCTGCTGATGCCGCCGAATGCTGCGCCCAAATCCAGAACCGCATCGGGTCAGCTTGAAACAGCGGAGATTATACACGGATGAGGCGACGGCTTACCCGACGCAGACTCCCGCTGGCAGTGGGCATGGAAATCACACCGCTCATTGACATCGTTTTCCTGCTCCTCATCTTCTTTATGCTCACCTCTTCCTTTGTCTTTCAGCAGGGGATCAAGGTCCATCTGCCCAAGACGGTCACGGCCGATGTGGCACAGAAAGAAAACGTGGTGATTACCGTGGCCCAACAGGGACACCTCTACCTCGGATCCCACGTGGTGACCCTGCAAGAACTGCGAAAGAAACTTTCTCATGCACAGCAAATACACCGTCCGGTCCTGATTCGCGCCGATCGAAAAGCGGCACTCGGGCGGGTTGTGGAGGTGTGGGACCTTTGTCGAGACTTAGGCTTCACGCAAGTCAATATCGCAACAAATCAAAGCAGTTGAGGGAGGTGTTCGCTTATGATTACTGAGATTGGAATCGTCGCGGGTGAAATCTGGCACTACTTGGACGAACGAGAGGAAGTTGCCTTTTCTGAAGTGGTCGCCAACATTAAACACCCCAAGGAACTTGCCCTCATGAGCCTGGGCTGGCTTGCCCGCGAGGGTCACGTCATTGTGAAGGAGGAAGCAGGGGAGTACCAAGTGTGCCTGCGAAAAGAGTAGGTCGCGCTTCAGGGTTTCTGCTGGTTCTCACTACTGCCGGCTCCACCCAGGAAGGGAGGCGGCTGGCACGTACAATCCTGGGTGCCAAGAAAGCCGCCTGCATCAACCTCATTCCAAAAATCGAGTCGTGGTATTGGTGGAAGGGCAGGGTAGAGCACGGAGGCGAGGCGCTCCTTCTGATCAAAACGCGCCGCGCACAGCTTGCGGGACTTACCCGCCTCCTCAAGCAGCATCATTCCTATGATCTTCCTGAATTGATTGCCCTGCCGATCCAGTGGGGGGATCGCTCCTACCTGGAATGGCTGCGGAGTTCCCTCTTTGGGCCCCCTCAAAAAAAAGATTGACAAAATCGGTCAGCTAGTGCAAGCTACCTCCAAGGTATATCAAATATACTCAAGGTATATCAGGAGTGATTATGGTGCCTCGACTGATTCGAAGAAAGCAATACTTCTCGGCAACGGAGGTCGCTGCCGCGCTGGGGATCTCTAAGCAGACGCTCCTCCGGTACGAAGCCAGGGGGGTATTCCCCAGGGCCAGCCGAAACCGGGTAAACCGGTGGCGGGAATACACGCAGGAAGACATTCAGAAGCTTCGCAAGCGGATGGGACGATAATGGCGGCCAACTCGACTGGGCTTTACCTCGGAACAGACAACGTTGACGTCATCGCCCTCTCGGGCACCTTTCAAAAACCGGCTCTTGTTCAATTCGGTAGGGTACAGCTTCCAGCTCAGCTGTCCTGGCGTTCCCTTCTCAGGGCAGAGGAGGGAACCATTTCCGCCGGCTCCAAGGAGACCACTACCCCTAAGGAGGTCGGTAAGGAGATCGCCGAACCCATTCAGTCCCTGCTTGCGAAGCTGGGCCTTCCCTCCAAGCATGTCCAAGCAGCCATTGCAGCAGAATCGGCCATCATACGTTATTTCCAGATGCCCGCCATTCCTCCCCATGAACGCAAGCTTGCCGTCTCCTTTGAGGCCAAGAAGTATCTCCCCTTTAAGCTGGAAGAGCTGGTAACAGATTTCCAGGCGATCATTCACAAATCAGATCCGACCTTGATGCGGGTCATGTTCTTCGGCGTCAAGAAGGCGGCGCTCGACGCCGTCCTGGCCCTTATGGAAGCTGTGCAGCTCAAACCCTTCTGCCTGGAACCGGCACCCATCAGCCTCATGCGGCTGCTGCGCCAGAATGGGCAGATCAAAAGCGGGGAGGTCGCTGCCGTCCTCAACCTCGAGCATGACAATGCGACCATCAACATTGCGCGAGATGACCTGCTGTATCTGAGCCGCAATGTCACCGTCCTTTCTCCCCCCGAGGGGGGAGAGGATCAAACCGCAGAGCTCTTGGATGCTTTAATTAACGAAACGCGCGTCTCCATTGATTATTATCGACGGCGCTTCCTCGGAGAACCCACTGTCGGCAAGGTGCTCCTCTTCGGAAAAGAGATAGAGCCCAAGCGCGTTGAGGAGATGGCAGAAGCCTTGGAACTCCCCGTTGAGGCAGGAGATCCCTTCCGAGGCATTGCAGAGGCCAACAACATCCCTGCAAGCTTGGCGGTTGCGACTGGCTTAGCCCTGCGCGGACTGGAAAGAGATCAAGGGGGCGCCACCAACCTGTTGCCGACCGAAAAGCGCGGCCAGGGGGACAGCATCATCAAGCCACTCGCCCTTGAAGCGCTGGCAGCGGGGGTGGTCTTGATCTTATGGTACGGCATCTCCCTCATGGATCTGGGTTCTTGGGAAGGAAGACTGCTTCAGATTCGATCC
This sequence comes from uncultured Planctomycetia bacterium, assembly GCA_964597545.1. Classification (GTDB taxonomy): domain Bacteria; phylum Omnitrophota; class Gorgyraeia; order 1-14-0-20-64-10; family 1-14-0-20-64-10; genus CAZQXN01. Next base: position 26,232 of record CAZQXN010000022.1, read on the forward strand.
AACCAGGTAGAGGTGAAAAATATCCCAACGCAAACACCCATCCCGAACCTGCAGGCCTTAGGGATAAAGTACGGCAAGGAGGTCAGTTTCTTTGAACAATTGGCCAAGGCTGAGGGGATCAATGCCGCCATCTTAAGCGAGTTGACTCGTCTGCTGCCAAAAGAAACTTGGCTAGAACACGCCGTACTCACGGACGTGATGAAGAAGCAGGGCACCGCAAAGACAAGCCTTACCTTTGAGCGGCATCGCACGTTGCGGTTGGCAGGCTGGGCTTTTCAGGAAAACCGGGACGAAGAGCTCCATCACGTCAATGCGCTCCTAGGAACCCTAAGGGAGAATCCTCTCTTTAGCGCGACCTTCACAGACTTTTCTCTGGATTCTGTCCAGCGAGCAGAGTTCCAACAGAAGGAGGCCACCGAGTTTAAGCTGGCCTGCGCCACTGATCCCGAGGACATCAAGCCCGAAGATACCGAGGGCTACAGGCGAAGGGGGCGCAGATCCCAATGAGCCCAAACCCCACCGGCACAGCCCCCTCCCTTTCAGCCCAGCTGAGCGATCTGAAGGCTCAAATCAACCGAACACAACGCGTGTGGCTGATGAGTGTTGGGGTCGCTTTGGTAATGCTTTTTATCGGCATGTCGGTCATTCAAGGACCTTGGCAGATTAAGCGGCAGCGGTTCGCAAAAGTGGTCGCTGAGGAAGAACAGCGGTCTCAACTGCTGACGCAGATTTTGGGTCAAAAGAAGCGCCTCGGGAAGCTGGGGGAGAACCTGCTCTTGATAGGGGGCGCACCCGTTCTGGCGCGTGAGGTTGCCCGTCTAGCGACTGAATCTGGGCTGGCAGTGGAATCCGTTGTTCCGCGCCCAGAAACGACGTTCGACCACTACAAAAAGCTCCAGATCAAGGTCATTGCAGAAGCTGGCTATGCGGAGGTGGTTTCCTTTTTGCGTGCTGCCGAATCCTTCCGCCCCATGCTGATTGTCGACCGGATGGAAATGGGAAGCCCTCGACAAGAGGCGCTGAGCGGCTACAGCCTGGTTCGCCAGACTCAAGTGAAGAAGTATGAGCCCGCTAAAAAACACCGGGTGGAGTTGCTCATCAGCGCTTTCAGTGAGGAGAAGGTCGGCCGATGACGCGCACGCAGATCCAGCAAATTGTCGTCATCATCCTGCTGCTGGTCTTTATTGGTGTTTGGACCACAACGCGGAAATCCTCAGACGGTAAAGCTGCTTCTGTGGCTGCGCGCTCAGCTGACATCGCAGCCTCGGCATCTCAAGCCTCCCCAGCCTCGGCAAAAACAATTCCCCCTAAAAACTTCTCATTGGCTCGGGATCCCTTTATGCCCACCCCCATGATCCTCGGCGCCTTAAAGGCGCTGGAGCTGGAAAGGCAGCGCCAAGAGGAGGAGGAAAGGCGCAGAAAGCAGAAGAAGGCAATACAGCCCAAACCGGCGCCTATCATCCAGGTTCCCATTGATGCGCCCCCCCTGAAGATTCAGGGGGTGCTCTGGGGGCCCGCCAAACCGCAGGCCATCATCAATCGCAAGGTGATTTCCGTCGGAGAAACCATTGAGGGAGCACGGGTGGTCAATGTCACGCGTGAAGATATCACCGTTTCCTTCAAGGGGCAGAAATTTACGTTTCGCATACCCGATGCAGGAGGGGGCGATCTCTGACCGCAATCGGACGCGCATGATAGACCCACGCACTCGCAATTATGAACTTAATTAGGGGAGGGAACACGGTGATCAAGCGGACATTATGCCTGGTCGTGATGGCGGGATGGGTGTTTGCCTCATCAGCAATAGGGCAGGCCACACCCCAGGAACAAAACGCAACCATCTCTTTGGATGTCACGGAAGCGCATCTCGATGACGTCCTCAAGCTTCTCTCCAAACAGTCCGGCATGAACTTTGTTGCCTCAGAAGATACTCGGGATCTGACGGTCACCATGTACATGAATCAGGTTCCGGTGCAGAATGCTGTAGACACCATCCTGCGGGCCAATCACCTGACGCTGCGCCCCATGGAACAAGAGAATCTCTTTGTGGTCATAGAGTCCGCTGTCCCGCGGGTGGAAACCATAACAAAGGTTTTTAGGCTCAAATACGCCAGGGTATTGCGCAGCGCCGGAGAGTCAGCCGGAAGCTTTGGAACAAGCGGCTCTTTAATCACTCCTCTCTTCGAAGGCACCAGTGAGGGTGGCGGCGGAGGGAGTGGGGGCAGCAGCGGAGGCGGAGCGGCCGCTGGCGGAGGCGGTGGTAGCATGGCTGGCGGTGGTGGCGGAGGCCTCGGAGGGATTGGCGGAGGAGGAGGAGAAGGCTCTGATGGAGGCATCGTCAATATCATTCGAGAGCTGGTCACCGAGCATGGTTCTGTGCTTCCGGATCCCCGCACCAACTCCTTGATTGTCACCGATCTGCCTGAGCAGATCAAAAAGATCGCGCGCACCATCGCGCAGCTCGACACCAAACCTCAGCAGATTTACATTGAGGGGGAAGTGTTGGAGGTCAAGGTCGACACGCTGCGCCGCATCGGGGTGGAGTGGGGAACCTCTGCCGGTCAGGTGGCCACATTTGAATGGCCGTCACGCACAAGCTTCTTCCCATTCTCCAGGGGTCTGTTGGAGGCGGGAGTCACCAAAGCACACAGCCTCTCTACGCTCTCCTTCACCGACGCCGATACCATTTTAAAGCTTATCGCCACCGACAGTGACGTCCGATTTTTGGCTCGGCCAAGGCTTTTGACCCTATCCAATGAGGTGGCGGAGATCAGAATTGTCGAGGAGCCGGTCACCGGAACAGTCACCACCTCTCAAGCTGAAACCGGCACCATCTCCACCGAACCGGAGCGCACTACGGTGGGTACGGTACTGCGGGTTACCCCGCTCGTCAATGACGAATCCTACATCACCATGGTCATCGAACCGGAGGTGTCGCGCGTTACGGTTTCGAGCTTCGACAGCGACTTTCAAGATCCCATCCGCCGAGCGGCAAGAACCACAGTCATGGTGAAAGACGGCAGCACCGTCATGATTGCAGGGCTCATCGATTCAGAGCACACCAAATCCTCCCGCCGAGTCCCTGGGCTGGGAGACATTCCGATTTTGGGAGCCCCCTTCAAGCGCAGCGAGACCGACCGAGAAGACACTGAGATTCTGCTCTTCATCACCCCGCACCTCATCAAGGAATCTCGGGAGGTCGTTTTAGCGCTGGAGCGGGAGCAGACAGATCTTTCCAGTCGGGAGCAAAAGCACTTGAAGGTCCGCCGCGGAAGCATGTTGAAAGAGCGAGCCATCGTCGAAACCATCGAGAATATCGTTCGGTAAAGATGGCGGTTAAAGCGCGCTTAAGACTCGGCGATATCCTCAAGAAGGAAGGGCTGGCGAATGACACCCAGCTCGAGCAGGCCATTGCCCTCCAGAAATCGGGCGGCAAGCGGCTGGGGGAAGCCTTGATCGAGCTTAAGGTGGTCACAGAGGAGCAAGTTGCTGAGGTTCTGGGGCGTCAGCTGGGCATTCCCTACCGCCATGCCGAGGGGGGCGGATTAACGCCTACCGGTGCCACCGTAAAATCCATCATTCCTGAGGCCATTGTCCGCAAAGAGCTGGCCCTGCCGCTTGAGAAAAAACAAAATGTCCTGACCGTGGCGCTCACCGATCCCCTGGATCTTATCCTCATTGACAACCTTAAGAAACGCACCGGCTGCCGCATTGACCCCGTCATCACAACGCGTTCGGAATTGGCTTCCGCCATAGAAACAGCTTACGGCAAAGTGGATCTGCTCAAGGAAGCGGTTGCCGGAACATACGGCGAACAGGTGGAGGGGGCGACCCCTTCCAAGGATCAGGTTGAAACGTTAGAGGCGGAGGATGAAACCCTTTCCGTTGAAGACCTGACCAAGGAAGCAGGCCAAGCTCAGGTGATACGGTTGGTGGATCTGTTCTTGATGGAAGCGATTAACTCCGGAACCAGCGACATCCACGTCGAGCCCTATCCCAGCCGCATCTGTTTGCGTTTTCGCATTGACGGAGCGCTTCAGGAAGTCAACCCTCCGTCAGCACATCTGATG
>CAZQXN010000023.1:0-30276 GCA_964597545.1 uncultured Planctomycetia bacterium
TCTTCAAAGCCCAGATCAAACCCAAATCTGTAACCCATGTATTCAAACAAAACAGTAAGTTTGAGATTCAACGTTGACACCTTTCCTAACAGATTGCTAGAATAAGTCTCCCATCCGATGGAGGGGGTTTTAACCAACCGCAACCAGGTAGTTCTTTTTGAAGGTTCCTACCATGCCAGAGAACGGTAATCAATGGGGCCGTGAGGCCTACAACGGTGTACTGGGGATGTTTTCCAATGATATGGGTATCGACCTGGGCACCGCCAACACCCTTGTTTATGTCAAAGGACAAGGAATTGTCCTGTGTGAACCCTCCGTTGTAGCCATTCAGCGCGGCCAAGGCGGAGTATTGTCTGTTGGGGAGGAAGCTAAGCGCATGCTGGGCCGCACCCCCGGTTCTATCCTGGCCATCCGTCCCATGAAGGATGGTGTCATCGCCGATTTTGAAATCACTGAAGCGATGCTGCGCTACTTCATCAAGAAGGTTCACAGCCACCGGGTGTTGGTTCGCCCCCGCATGGTGGTCGCCGTTCCTTCTGGCATCACAGAGGTGGAGAAGCGGGCAGTCCGGGATTCTGCGCTGCACGCCGGGGCAAGGGAAGTGCACTTGGTTCCGGAGCCTGTGGCGGCAGCCATCGGCGTGGGGCTGCCGATTCAAGACCCCGCCGGCAACATGATCGTAGACATCGGCGGCGGAACCACCGAAATGGCCGTTATCTCCCTCTCGGACATCGTCTTCTCCAAATCGATCCGCGTAGGCGGCGATGAGATGGATGATGCGATCATTCAGCACATGAAGAAGACCTACAACCTGATGATCGGAGAGCGGACGGCCGAAGAGATTAAGGTCAAGATGGGTTCGGCCTATCCCCTCGAGCAGGAAGTGACCATGGAGGTGCGCGGCCGGGATTTGGTGGCGGGACTGCCCAAGACCGTCTCCATTGCCTCTGAGGAGATTCGCGAAGCGCTCGCCGAGCCTGTGGCTCAGATTGTTGAGGCGGTGCGCCTGACCTTGGAGCGGACCCCTCCGGAACTCTCTTCGGATCTGATCGAGCATGGCGTGGTCTTGGCTGGCGGTGGATGCCTCCTCAAGGGAATCGAGCGGCTCCTCTCTGAGGAGACGGGACTGCCCTTCCACTTGGCTGACGATCCCATTACCGCAGTTGCACTGGGGACCGGCAAGTATTTAGGGGACATGAAGACCCTGCGCCGCGTCACCACTTCTGCCTCGCACTGGAGCGAGAGCTAGAAGTACATTGCAGCGTCCAGCTGTCATTCCCGCGCAAGCGGGAATCCGATCCTCGCTTTCGCGAGGATGATTTTGGGCACTCTTGATGCCACGGAAGTTTGAACGGATTGCCATCCTCCTCGTTTTAATTACTGCCCCCCTCTGGCTTTCTGCCTTACCCTCATCTTTTACCGGAACCCTCCGCATGACCTTGGCCGGGGTCTTAACACCGGTCTTTTCAGGTATTCAGGCAACACGCCAGGGATTCCAAGCTTTGAGCTGGGGGGTTCTCCGCGGTGTTGAACTTCGAGAAGAGAACAAAACCCTTAAACTCAAGCTTCAGGCCCTGCGTGCTCGAGAAGAGACGCAGCGGCAGCTTTTTTCAGAGAATGCCCGCCTGCGCGATCTGATCAAGTTCCGGGCCAGATCGCCATGGAAATTTATCCCGGCTGAGGTGGTGGGTCGCGAGTTGGGTCCCTGGTCCCGCACGCTGCTGCTGGACAAGGGCAATCACCATGGAATCCGTCGTGGCATGGCCGTCATTACCCCAGTGGGCTTGGTGGGCAGGATCAGTGAGGTGGGAAGCCGCTCTGCCCGTGTCACCCTGATTACTGATGCGAGTTTCCGGGTAACCGGCACCTTAACCCAGCAGAAGGTTTCAGGGCTCGTGCAGGGGGTGGGTTCCGGGGAATGCATCATGACCTACCTTCCGCTGGATGTGGAGATCGAACCCAAAGAGCCGGTCCTCACCACCGGAGGAAAAAGCTTTTGTCCGGACGGCATCCCGGTGGGTTTTGCCGGCAGGGTCCGACCGGAGCCCGCGCGGTTGTATCAATCGGTCCGCATTCGTCCGGCTGCCAACCTCTCCTCAGTTGAAGAGGTGCTGGTGATCGCATGGCCCCATCCCGACTCTGGCTCATAGCCCTCGCCTTCTGGGGCGTAGACCTTCTCCTGTTGGCCCTCTTTCCTGGTTTTCGGGTGTTTGCTGATCCCTTACTTCTTTTTCTTGTTTTCTCCGGTTTGACCCTTTCCTCTGGGAGGCTTCTCTGGGCAGTGGGGGCAGGGCTGGGTCTGGCAAAGGATTTGGGCGTGGGAGGGCTCTTTGGCGCGTGGGGCTGTGTTTTTGCTCTGATTGGCTGGATCTTAGGGAGCAGTCGGCACTTGATCGAAAGCGAAGATCCGGCTGCGGGCGGAATCTTGACCGGGATCTTAACGGGCGTGAGCTTCTTGGCCTATGCCGGCTTGATTGCTTTGGCCGAGGGTAGAACGTTTTGGGGAAGTTGGTGGGTGACGCTGCCTCTGGCCATGGGGATCAACGGCGGTCTTGCCACTTGGATCTTCCCGAAGCTGACCCGCATGGTTAGGCGTCGGTCCAGATTATCGCGGTCTGCTTCTCGGATCTCACTATGACGAGGGTCTCTTCTTGCGGTTTTTGATCCTTCAGCGAGTGATTGCGGGAGCCTTAGGTGTAATCTGGGTGGGGCTCTTCGTCACCCAGGTTCTTCAGGGATACACCTTTCGCCATCAGGCCGAGCGCAACCGCACTCGGCTCATCCACCTGCCTGCCGCACGCGGTTCGATCTTAGACCGCAACGGCATCCCCCTAGCAGAGGATCGACTCAGTTTCGAGCTGGTTATCTTTCCTCAGGAGCTTAAGGATCCTGGAGTGACTTGGAGTCGGCTCTCTGATTTACTCCAAGTCCCGGCCGACCAGCTTAAGCGGCGCTACCGCCGGGGCTATCAAGCCCCTTTTTCTCCGGTTCGCATTGCACGGGATTTGCCCTCGGCACTTGCCTTTCAGCTGGAAGAGGAGCGCTATGACCTTCCAGGCATCTTCATTCGTCCTGCGCCGCAGCGGCACTATCCCTTGAGGCAGGCAGTGGGCTCGGTCGCAGGATATCTAGGGCTGCTTGCCCCGCAGGAGCTGACGAGATTGAAACCCTATGGCTATACCGTCCGGGATCGAATCGGCAAGGATGGTTTAGAGCAGTTTCATGACCGCACCCTGCGCGGCAAGGACGGTGGTCTGCATGTGGAGGTCAATGCTCGGGGCAAGCTGGTTCGTCAGCTGGGGGCCCGGCTCCCGGAGCAGGGGAAAAGCATTACTGTCTCCCTCGACAGTCGACTCCAGGGGCGTTTCTACCGTCTCCTAAAGAAGCAGGCAGGTGCCATTACGGTGATGGATGCCGACAGCGGCGAAATCTTGGCCTTGGTTTCGGCACCCAGTGTTGACCCCAATGCCTTTGGTGATCCTGACCGGCAGAATGAGGTCCGTCAGTTTCTGACGGATCCGGCGCGCCCGATGTTCAATCGGGCGACCCAATCTGCCATTCCCCCGGGATCTACCTTTAAAGCGGCGGTGAGTTACTATGGGCTTGCGGATCAGAAGATTGCTACCGACACCACCTTTGCTTGTCCTGGTTTCTTAAGGCTTGGACGGACTCGGTTTCGTTGCTGGAAAGAGGGGGGGCATGACGCTCAGAATGTGGTGGAGGCGCTGATGCACTCCTGCAATGTTTTCTTCTATGAGACCGGCCGCCGGTTGGGTGTGGAGGGTTTGGCGCAGGCTGCGCGCCTTTTCCGATTGGGCCAGGCGACCGGCATTGATCTGCCACAGGAGTCCGTAGGATTGGTTCCGGATGCCGATTGGATGCGCAAGCGGCACGAGCAGCGGTGGCAGGAAGGAGATACTGTTTCTTTTGCAGTGGGGCAGGGGGCGCTGCTGGTGAGCCCCCTGCAGATGCTGATGCTGTATAACGCAGTAGCCAAGAACGGGCTCGTTCCTCAGCCGCATCTGTTGTTGACTGAGCCGAGAGACAGCAAGAGGTTCGAGAGACTTCCCCTAAGGCCCAAAGCCCTTGAGCCTGTTCAATTGGGACTTCAGCAGGTGGTTGCCTCTGGCTCTGGAACCGGAAGGCTGGCGGGTGTGCGCGGCGTATCGATTTCCGGCAAGACCGGAACCGCACAGGTGCCTCGGGGACGCCCCCATGCTTGGTTCTGTGGTTTTGCTCCTTCGGAAGACCCCAAGGTCACCTTTGTGGTTTTCTTAGAGCATGGGGGCAAGGGGGGTCTGCAGGCCGCCCGGGTTGCCAAAGAAGTGGTGCGGGCTTTAAAGACGCTGGAGTACCTTTGATGCTAACGCGCAGGCAGCTTCACGAGTTGGATCGGCCGCTCCTCGTGGCGACCTTTCTGTTGTTGGGGTTGGGGCTGATTGCCCTCTACAGCGCCTCCTTCCAGAAAGCAGATCTAACCGGCATCTCCTACCTGCAGCGGCAGCTGACCTGGATTGTCTTAGGGTTAGCGCTGGGCGCGATCCTCGTGACCGTGGATTACCACCGGTGGCTGGAATGGGCCTATTTTCTCTATGGCTTTAACATTTTACTTCTGGTGCTGGTGTTGGAGATCGGGGTGGTTCGGGGAGGGGCCCAGCGCTGGTTAACCCTCGGGGGGCTTACGATTCAACCCTCAGAGTTTGCCAAGGTGACCACCATTCTGGTGCTGGCCCGCTACTTGGGTGCGCGCCCACAGGCGGCTGCGTACCACGGAAAAACCCTCTTGGGTGCTGCAGCCTTGCTGCTTCTGCCGATGTTCCTGATCCTGCGCGAGCCCAATCTCGGCACCGCATTAATCTTTGTCTTGATTGGGTTGGCCATGCTGCTGGTGTGGGGAATTCGGATGAAGTTGTTGGGGTGGGGGCTTGGGGCAGGGGCGCTCTTGGCTCCCCTGGGTTGGTGGTTTCTGGCCGACTATCAGCGCTCCCGCCTGTTGGTTTTTGTGAATCCTAACCTGGATCCTTTAGGCGCGGGATACACCGTGATTCAGTCCAAGATCGGCATCGGCTCTGGGGGATTGCTGGGCAAGGGGTGGTTGGCCGGCACCCAGAATCAATTGAACTTTCTGCCTGAACGGCATACCGACTTTATCTTTTCGGTGATTGGGGAGGAGTGGGGTTTCCTGGGGACAACGTTATGTTTGGGGCTGTTTGCCTTTCTCCTCTATCGCGCGATTCTCCTGGCAGCCCAGACGCGGGATCCCTTTGGGCGCTTGGTGATTGCAGGCCTTGTGGCCATGCTGGCAACGCATGTGGTGGTCAATACCGGAATGACGATTGGACTGGCTCCGGTAGTGGGTTTGCCCTTGCCTTTGATCAGCTACGGGGGCTCATGGCTTTTGACGTGTCTGGCGGCCATCGGGATGATACTTTCCGTCGGGCTGCGCCGATCGATCTTCTAACGCTATTTCGCGCAATAAGTTACGCTTATCCTAACACTACAATGCCCATCTGCCAGAAGTTGCCAACCCCTTGATTCACAGCGGGTTTCAAACCATACTAGGATTGAGAGGGTATATGGAATGAAGCGAGAGCAGGGAGCCGTATTTATTCTGGTGCTGCTGGCATTGGTTGCAGTGGCCATGCTGGGGGGAGCCTTTGTCCATTTCGGGATCTACGAGCAACGCTTCTCTGAGCTGGACAACGAGAACACCCAGGCTTTTTACCTTGCCGAATCTGCGGTGGATCAAGGGTTGGTATGGTTGAGGAACCAGCTGGTTCCTCCTCAGGGCACCACCCCGGTGGTCTTAAACGGCGGCTGGGTGGCCATGAATAAACAGAATTTTTCCAGCGGCGGCACCGGAGGCAATATCCCTGCGGGGTGGTACATGACCCGCATCGTTCCAGACGCAGGGAATGTGGTAGGCAACACCGATATCTTGCGCTATACCATTGAAGGCTATGGCACCACCGGTTCTGCGCTGACCAACCCGATCGCGCTGCGGCAAACCAACCTGGTCGTCCAAACAGAGTCTTTTGCCCGGTATGCTTATTTCACTGATCATGAACGCACCTGGCCTCAAAATTGGCGGGTCTATTTTATTACCGGGGACCTCATTGAGGGACCGACCCACAGCAATGACGAGTTTTCTATGTACGGCAGTCCAATCTTTGACGGTCCAGTCAGCTCCGCTGCCGATTCGATCTATTACTGGGGGGGCGAGCGGTTCAGCCAGCCGGTTTTCAGGCAGGGGTTGAAGCTCGGGGTACCCGAGAAGGCCTTTCCCAGTCAGTATCCAGGAATCGTCATTGATGCGGCCAACAGCGGCGGCATGCGCTTAAGCGGCGACACCCACGTGGCGCTGCAATCCGATGGGACCATGCGGATCACCAACACTGCCGCCGGGTGGACGGATGCAGTTCAATCTTTGCCGGGTAACGGCGTGCTGTATGTTTCAGGCGGCGACGTTACCTTAGAGGGCACACTCAACGGTCAATTTACTGTAGGCACCAGCGGCGATGTACACGTCGTCAATTCCGTCACCTATGCTGACGATCCCAGGCAGGTGCCCAACTCCCAGGACATCCTCGGGATTGTTGCTGGGCAGAATGTTCTCATCAACCAGAGTGCTCCGCACGATGTCACAGTCGACGGTGCCATTATGGCGCTGGGGCACTCCTTTGGCGTGGATCAGTGGTGGGAGGGGCCGCCCAAAGGGACCCTCTCGGTTTATGGCGGGATCATTCAGGCCAACCGGGGGATTGTAGGCACCTTCAGCAGCTCCACCGGCCAGAAGCGCTCCGGCTACACCAAAGATTACCACTACGATCAACGCCTGCATTCCATGGCACCCCCCTTCTTTCCGACTACGGGGGACTACAACGCACTCCTCTGGCTGGATGAATGAGGCATGAGATGAAACAGCTCAAAGACAATCTTTCAAAATGGCTCCTGGTGTTGATCGGCATTCTGCTGATCGGCACCTGGTGGTTCTTTGCCATGATGGGTCCAACCACCAAAACCTCCTGGCAGGAAGAGGCAGGACGCCCCGGTTCCAAGGCGGCGATTCAACTGCCTGACCCCAAGACCCTTGGTGTGGTGCTTCCCGCTCAGCCGACAATACCCCCCAAAACGAAACGGGCGTCCTCCCCCGGGGTAAAGCGCACCCCCTTCGATCTTAAGGAAGACGCCACGAAGTCTCATCGCACGTCCAAAGATCCCCTCATACCACCGCCTGAGGCGGTCAAGAAGCTCAAAGCAGACAAGGCCGTCGCCTACTAACCTTGTACCAAAGGGTCAGACCCTTTCGTACAAAATAACTTGACTTTTGCTTATTATTCAACTATTTTCCATATCAGGATGCCAAGATTGCTTAGACAAAGTACCGCAGATGCCTTGCATCACGTTTATAATCGATGCAATCACCAAGAGCGTCTATTGTCTTCCGATGATTTCCAGGATTGTTGCGCGCTTCTACAGGAAGCGAAACGCCGTTTTGGGATTCGTCTTTTTGCGTACGCATTCCTTCGCAATCATTATCACCTCTTGCTCCAAGAACCATGTGGCGGATCCATATTGAGCGAGGCCATGCAGTGGTTCAATGGTTCTGTTGCTGTGAGGTACAACATCAGGCGGGGTTCAGATGGGCATCTGTGGCAAGGACGTTTTGGAAGCCGCATCATTCAAGGCGAGGCGAATTTCCTTCAGTGTGTGTCTTATATCGATCTCAATCCGGCTAGAGCAGGTTTAGCGCCTGGGTTGACAGACTGGGCTTTTTGCAGTGCGCGTGCCCATGTCGAAGGCACCCACGACCCCCTGCTAGATTCTTCCCCCGTTGACTTGTTGGGCTATCGGGAGTTCTTTTTTTCCGAGTGGGAGCGGACTCAACGTTTGCGTTGTGCGATTCAGAATGCTGATCGGGCTGCAGTGAGAGGATGGCTCCACCAGGCCCCTTCTAAAGTATTCATCCCTTTCCGGAGAGAGATAGCTCAGCTGATTGGACAGAACTTCCGGAGGTTTATACCAGAACAGGAGGTTGTGTTGCAGCGGCAGCAGACCAAGAGGAGATTGTACGAAAGGGTCTGACCCTTTGGTACGTTAGTGGGGCTCGACCGGGTGGTTGGGTTCGACCAGCACGACCCCCTGATACTGGCGGAGCCGTTGCATCACAGCAGAAAGCGTTTCTGAGCCGCTGCAGCGGGCGACGACGATTTGTTGAGCAGGGATTACCTCAAGCAATGTGCACCCGGTGGCTTCTAAGATCTGGCGGCGACGCTCCTCGGGAACTTCAGCTTGGAATTGAACCAGGATTTCCATCTCTGCACTCGGCAATTGTACCAAAGGGTCTGACCCTTTGGTACAAGGGGTTAGGGATTGGGGTTGAGGTCGTACCGTGCGTTGAAATTCGGGATCTCAATGAACTCCGATAACTCTCCGTAAGTCCTCGGGTATCTGCCGTATATCATTTGATAGCTTTGGATCGCTTTGTAAATGGAGGTTAGCTCCGCCTCCATGCGCTTGTCCTCTGCCTCCTGGCGGTGGCGGATTAAACCCACCACGGCCGCGGCGACCAGGGCGGCGATCAACCCCATGATCAGGATCAATTCGACCAGGGTAAATCCCTTACTTTTTGCTGCGGAGGATCTCGCCACCTGGGGTCACGGTGAAGGTTGTGTAATTGCCCTTGCCGCGGATGAGCCACGGTTGAGTGGGAGGTATCGAACCTCCGGGTTCCACAGGTTCATTGACCCCGCCATCTGACCAAGGGAAGGTAAAGGTGCCGTTGCGAATTTGCTGCATCCATCGCTTCACATCTGAGCTGTTGAGGAATCCGGCGCCGAGCTTTCCTGCATAGCGCTGATTTTGGGTATCTACGTCTCGGGCCTTAGACTTGAAGATCTGCTCGACCTGCGGCACGGTCAGGCTCGGGAATGCAGACCGCAGCAGGGCTGCCATTCCCGCGATGAAGGGAGCTGAAAATGAGGTGCCGCGGGAAAAACGATAGCCCCCGTGGCTCAAGAGCCGCATCCAATCCCCTGGGGCTGACATGTCCACCCAACTACCGTAGGTGGAGAAGTTGGCCTTCTTGCCCCCTTCGTTGGTAGCGGCCACGGAGATGACGCCGTTGTAGGCGGCCGGATACATCTTCTCCTCCCGATAGCTGTTGCCGGAGGAAGCGACCACCGTGACGCCGGCTGCCACTGCCTGGTCGACCGCCTGTTGCAGCAGGGAAGAGTAACCCCTGCCGCCCAAGCTCATGTTAATGACCTTGGCACCGTTGTCGACAGCGTAATTGATCGCCTTGATGATGCTGCTCCAACTTGCCCCGCCGTATTCACCGAAAACCTGAACCGGCATGATCTGTACGTTGGCCTCCCCGGCGCCGTCCATCACCCGACCAGAGGAGGCGGTGCCGTGCCAGTCCTGGCCTCTGCCCCGGCTTTGGGTATTGGTGGTGTTGTTAGTGAAGTTATAGCCGCCGATTACGTTTCCGGCGAGCTCCGAATGGGTGGCATCGATGGCGGTATCGATCACCGCGACAACGACCCGAGCACCCGCACCCAGTTGACCTTCGGAAGGCTCCGCGTATGCTTCACAGGGAAACAAGAGGTTCCAGGCAAAGACCTCATAGAGACCGTTGAATTCCACGACGGCCACTTCCGGCAACTTCCGGAAGCGCTGGACCATTTCAGCGGCAGGAATGGATTCCGGGAAGGAAACGACATAAATCTGTTGCGGGTCGATGCGCTCTTTAACGGCAGCACCCGCCTCCTGGATGAGACGCAGGGCCTGGGCCTCACTGACATCGGCCTTAAACTGGACCAGGGCCTCACCGACGACATACGTTTCAGAGGGCGGGGTTGCTCGCTGGGCGTTGAGCCCAACGACAATCCCAATTCCGATCAAAACCACCACGCCAAGAAAAATAATCTTCTTCATGGTTGGCCTCTCATGACCGCTCGATTCACTTATACCTAGGGCTATCATCTTAAGTATACCATAGTTTTTCCCGTAACTGATGGTGTGGACACAAGTTGCATAGAGTCAATAGCAACATGGGGCACCAAAACCCAACATCAGCCGGGGTGTGGTTTATGCGTTTTGCACACTTGCATCTAGTTGCCAAGGCCTTGATTTATTGAGCAGGGATGAGCCACACTTGTCACAGGTGCTCATGATGGAACGTTTAATGACCATTGAAGAGGTGGCGGAGTACATGCAGGTAAGTCGCTTTACGGTTTACCGGCTGTCAAAGGAGCAGTCTATTCCGGCGACCAAGATCGGCCGGCAGTGGCGCTTTTCAAAAGAGGAGATTGACCGATGGCTAAGGAACAAGCATCGCAGGGGAAGCCACCAGGCAGCGTAAAAGCCTCGCTTTTGCCCAGCGGTTTGAAGGAGAAGCTGATTGTTGCTTTTGGCCTCATGTCTGTGGTGCCGCTGCTGATTTTGGGTTACGTGGTCTCCAATTACGTCTTCCCGAAGCTGGATACCACCTGGGATCTCTCTTTGGTGGTGGGGCTTGGGATTGCTATTGCTTTCTTGGGATTTATTGTTGCGCGCTCCCTGGTACTCCCCGTGGTGAAGATGGCAGCCGAGGCCCAGGCCATCGCAGAGGGGCACTTGGAGCGAAAGGTCAGCACCGAGGAGGCGCCCGATGAGGTGGGAACCTTAGGGGTTGCGCTCAACCAGATTACCGAGCGTGTTCGGGATAACATGTCTCAGCTTCGTCTCTACGGGGAGCAGACCAAGGATCTGAACCTTGAGATCAACCGTCGAATCATGACCCTCTCCAATCTTCTGCAGGTCAGCAACCTCATCAGCCAGTCTGCCAAGATCGAGGAAGTGATCCAATATATTCTTCAGAAGTTGACCCAACTTGACGAGACGGAGCTTAACTGTATTTTAAGGCCTGTAGGTGAGAAGGAATTTGTGATTCAGGCGGCTTCAGGGTTGGATGCTGCTCAAGTACAAGGGCTGCTTGAGGGCAAGATTTCTGCTCCCTGGCTGCGGCAGGCCCTTTCGAATCGCCAGACCCTTGTCATTGACGGTAAGTCGGCGGCTTCAGCAGAGGGGGAGTTGATCCAGCAGCTCTTTGGCATGACCAACGCCGTCTGCCAACCGATCGGCTCTATGGGAGAGGGGGTCGGGGTGCTGGTGACGGCCAATAAGAAGAGCCGCTTTGAATTCCAGAGCGACTGCCTGGACATCCTGAAGGTCTTTGCCAAGCAGCTCACCATTGCCATTGAAAATGACATGCTCATGAAACGGGCTGAAGAGCTCAAGGTGATTGATGAGCTGACCGGGCTCTACAACGAAGGGTACATGCGGGGCCGCATGGAAGAGGAGATCCGCAGGGCTGCTCGGTATCATCGCTCCTGCGCCCTGGCGCTGTTCAACCTGGATGGGTACGGCCAGTTCCGCGATCTCTATGGAGCGCTGGCAGCAGAGAAGCTCTTACATCAGATAGCCGAGCTCTTGAAGGGGGCAGTGACTGAGGTGGATCGCGTTGGGCGCATCGGGGCGGATGAGTTTGCGGTGATTCTGCCCGAGCGCAACAAGCGAGAGGCCATTGATCTGGCCGAAATCATCCGCGGCAAGGTTGAGGAGCACGTATTCATGAATGGCCTCAAACCCTTTCCTCAGAGCACAACGGTTTCAGGGGGGGTCAGCGAGAATCCGATCGACGGCATGACTGGAGATGAGCTCTTTACCAAGGCCACCGAGGCACTCAGTCGAGCCAAAGCCGAGGGGAAGAACAAAATATTAACGGCGTAATCAAAAAACAGGCAAAAGGAGTAAATCATCCAATGACATCCAACGGAGTCATGCAGAAACTGTTGAAGACCGTGGTAGAGCGTGGGGCATCCGACTTGCACCTGTCGGTTGGGTCTCCCCCCTGCCTGAGGATAGACGAGTCCTTAGTTCCGTTGGACATGGCGCCGCTGACTTCCGAGAAGACGAAAGAGTTGGCTTATAGCCTTCTGGCCCAGGATCAGATTGCTGAGTTCGAGAAGAGCCGGGAATTGGACATGTCCTTTGGCGTAGAGGGGCTGGGGCGATATCGCGTCAACGTCTTCCGCCAGCGCGATTCGATCAGTGTCGCCATCCGCCTTTTGCCAAACCGCATTCCAAACTTTCAGGAGTGCGGACTGCCGGCAAAAACCATAGAGAGTTTGTGTCAGCGCAAGAAGGGGTTGATCTTGATTACCGGCGCCACCGGGGTGGGCAAGTCAACGACGCTCGCTTCCATGGTGAACTGGATCAACAACCACCGCAAGTGCCACATCATCACGGTGGAGGATCCCATCGAGTACATGTACAGCAACAAGTTGGCCATCATTGACCAGCGGGAATTGGGGTCAGACACCCTCTCTTTCGGAGCTGCCCTCAAGCATGTTCTGCGGGAAGACCCCGATGTCATCTTGATCGGAGAGATGCGGGATTTGGAGACGATCGAGGCCGCCCTCAACATTGCCGAGACCGGCCACCTGGTGCTGGCGACCCTGCATACTTCGGATGCGGTCCAAACCGTTAACCGCATCGTCGATGCCTTTCCGCCTCACCAGCAGCAGCAGATTCGCCTGCAGCTGTCCTTTGTGCTGCTGGCGATCATGACCCAGCAGTTGATTCCTCGCTCGAAGAAAGAGGGGCGCGTGCTGGGTTCTGAGGTCTTGATCGCCACCTCGGCCATTCGGGCTTTGATCCGAGAGGGGAAGGCGCATCAGCTCTACTCGGTCATGCAGACGAGCCAGCGCGAGGGGATGCGGACGATGAACCAATCCCTCGCGGGCCTGTACTTGAAGGAAGAGCTCAGCTACGAAGAGGCTGTGGCTCGATCGCATGATCCAGATGAATTCCTAAGGCTGATTCACAGGTAGCTCGAGGGAAGAATGGCATGGTGCCACCCAAGCGCGCGATTTCTAAACAACTGGGAGAGCTCTTAGTTGAGCGTAAGGCCATTACGCCAGAACAGCTGGAGGCTGCCCTCAAGGTCCAACAGGAGAAGGGAGGTTTTCTAGGCCAGATCCTGGTGAGCTTGGGTTACGCCACAGAAGAGGCGGTGGTCCATGCCTTGACCGCTCAATACGGATTTCCATACCTGCCACTGAAAAACTACCAGATTGACTCAGAACTGCTCCAGGTCATCTCCGAGAACGTTGCCCGCCAGTACTGCTTGGTTCCGGTCGATAAGATTGGCAACACCCTCACAGTTGCAATGGTGGATCCCTTGAATGCCCGGGCTGTTGAGGACATTGAGATGATCAGTCACTGTTCGGTTCAGGTCTTCGTCTCCACTTTGAGCGATGTGGCCGAGGCCATTGGGCGCCACTACTCGAGCAGCGAACCGACATGATGATTCCGAAGAAATCTCCCAAATCCGCCAAAGGGATGTGGGAACAGCTGATTCAAGATCTCATGGAAGAGGGATTGTTGACTCAGAAGGATTTGGACAGGGCGGTTTTGGCACAGAAGGACAGGGGAGGATCTTTAAGTCAGCTTTTGATTGACATGAAGCTGGTTGACTCCAAGGCCCTGACCGGCGTCCTCTCGCGCGTCCTCCGCATACCCACCATCAGCCTCTCTAAGCTGGAGTTGGATACTGAGCTGGGTCAGCTGATCACCCGAAAGCTCGCCTACCACTACCAAGTGGTGCCGGTCGCGAGGGTGGGCAAACAGCTTACGGTGGCGATGTCAGACCCCATGAACGTTATGGCCTTAGATTACTTGGCTCAGCAGACGGGGCTGGAGCTGACCCCCATGATTGCCCCACCTGAAGAGATCCAAGAAGCGCTGCACCGCCTCTACGGAGGCGCCATAGCTGATTCGATCGAGGAACTCGCCACCACTGCAACTCCCGGCAGCGGTTTGGAGCTTATTTCCGAAGAGGCCGACAAGCAGAAGGAGCGGATGGAAGATCTGGTGCGCCTGACCCAGCAGGTTCCTGTGGTGCGGGTTACCAACGCCATCCTTTCCAAGGGAGTCAACCTAAAAGCCAGCGACATTTTGGTCGAGCCTTTTGAGAGGCGCCTTCGGATTCGATACCGGGTGGACGGGCTCTTTCGGGAGGGGGAGTCCCCTCCCAGCGGGATGCATACGGGGATTGTCTCGAGGCTTAAGATCATGTCGAGTCTCAACATTGCCGAGCACCGACTTCCGCAGGATGGGCGGATTAAGTTTTCTGTCGGTAATCGGGATGTCGATTTCCGGGTTTCGGTGATTCCCTCCTATTACGGAGAAAAGGTTTGCTTGAGGATCCTGGACAAGACGCAGGTGATGCTGGACATTAACCGCTTGGGATTTGAGTCGGACCCCATGCAGGTTTTGAAGGACGCGGTGCAGCATCCACACGGCATGCTCCTGATCACCGGACCCACCGGAAGCGGCAAGACCACCACCCTCTACTCGCTCTTGAAGATGGTGGATCGGCCGGAGTGTAACTTGGTTACCGTTGAGGACCCCGTGGAGTTCGACATGCACGGCGTCAACCAGGTGACGGTGCGCCCAGACATCGAGCTGACCTTTGCTGCCACCCTACGTTCCATCTTAAGGCAGGATCCGGACATCATCTTGATCGGTGAGATTCGCGACAGCGAGACGGCCGACATCGCGGTCAAAGCGGCGCTTACCGGACACCTGGTGCTCTCTACCTTGCACACCAACGATGCGTTGGGTGCGGTGGCCCGTTTGAGCAACATGGGGGTGGATCCGTATCTCATTGCTTCTTCGGTGCTTCTGGTAGGGGCTCAGCGGTTGCCCAGGTGTGTTTGCCCGGCCTGCAAGAAGCAGATTCATCCCTCCAAGGAGATTGTGGACCAGCTGGGCCTTGTCCCCAACGGGGTTTATCAGCGGGGGAAGGGTTGCGACGAATGCAGGGGCAGCGGACTGGCCGGTCGGATTGGGCTTCTGGAGGCTGTTCCCCTGACTGCGGAATTAAAACGGTTGATTTCGGAGGGGCAACCGACCATGAAGCTGCGACAGGTCGTTCACGCGGCCGGCATCCCCTCCCTCCGGGATCACGCTGTGGCCAAAGCGGCGGCGGGCCTGATTCCGTTGGAGGAGGTCGCGCGAACCACAGTGGGGTATCAGGAGTAGCGATGGCTGAGTCCCTTCGGAAAAAGGTCATTGATCTGTTGGTCGAGTCGCACGGTATTGACCGGGGAAAGCTCGAGAAGATCCTTAAATCCCCCAAGGCGAGAGCGCAGGGATTGGGAACGATCCTCATTGAGGAGGGGCTCATTACGCAGGCAGAACTGCTGAACATACTCGCTCAGGGGCTGGCGATTCCCCCGATGAATCTTAACCGGTATCGCCCGGATCCTTCCCTGGCCGACATTGTGCCCGAACAGACCGCCCGGCAGTACCGGCTGGTACCTGTTTCCAAGATCGGGAGCCGCCTCTCCGTGGCCATGGTCGACCCGCTCAACGTCCTGGCGCTCGATGACCTAGCGATGCTGACCTCCCTGGAGATCTCTCCCATCCTGGCTTCAGAACAGGACATCGAGGGGGCGATCCGCCTGCTGTACCAACATCCGGCCGACCAGCTCGAGGCCTTCTTGGCCGATACCGAAGAGGAGGATGCCCAGGAGGCAGAGGCAGAGGAGGAGGTGGTTGATCTCTCGGCGCTGGGGATGGCCGGCAAGAAAGCCCCGATCGTCAAGGTGGTGGACATGATGATCTCCGAATCCATCAAGGCCCGGGCCAGCGACATCCACGTCGAGCCCTATGAGGATGAGGTTCGCGTGCGCTACCGGATTGATGGCGCCCTGCAGGAGGCTTTTCGGCTGCCCAAGCGGCATCAGAACCCATTCCTCACCCGACTTAAGATCATCTCCAGCATGGACATTACCGAGAGCCGTCTTCCGCAGGATGGCCGTTTTAAGGTGCGTTCGGAGGGCAGGGAGATTGACTTTCGTGTTTCCGCTTTGCCCGTCAGCAGCGGCAACAAGATTGTGATGCGGGCGCTGGACAAGAGCAATCTTTCGGTCAGCCTCGACCAGCTCGGTTTCCTACCCGGATCCCTCAAGGCCTTTAAGGCTGCCATTGCCCGTCCGTATGGGCTGATCTTGGTGACCGGTCCCACCGGCAGCGGAAAATCCACCACCCTCTACTCGATCTTGAATCAAATGAATGAGCCGGGCCGCAACATCCTGACGGTGGAGGATCCCGTAGAGTATCAGGTCGACGGCATCACCCAGGTTCAGGTTAACCCTGAGATTGGGCTCTCCTTCGCGAACGTGCTTAAGACCTTCCTGCGTCAGGCGCCGGATGTGGTGCTGGTAGGAGAGATTCGAGACGGCGAGACAGCCGACATTGCGATTAAGGCTTCTCTGACCGGCCAGATTGTCTTAGCCACTTTGCACACCAACGATGCCCCCTCGGCGGTGACCCGGCTCATGGACATGGGGGTCGATCCCTTCCTGCTTTCATCGAGCCTCATCTTTGTTGCGGCGCAGCGGCTCTGCCGTCAAATATGCCCCCGATGCAAGGCGGCCGATTCTCTTTCAGCAAGCAAGATAAAGCAACTGGGCGTCAAGCTCCCCAAGGAGATTAAGCTCTTCCGGGGCAAGGGGTGTCCGGCCTGCCGAAAGACCGGATTCCGCGGCCGCTTTGGCATCCTGGAGGCGATGTTGGTGGATGATGCGATTCGTGAGAGAATCATCTTGAAGCGTTCTCCCGATGAGATCAAAGCATACGCTATCTCAAAGGGCATGAAGACCCTTCGGGATGAAGGATTGGAACACTGCTTATTGGGTCGGACAACGCTAGCAGAGGTGCTCAAGGTCACCAGCGAGGAGTAGCGTACCGATGCCGAACTTTAACTATACCGCCAAGACAGCCGATGGCGCCACGGTGAAAGGTGCCCTGGAAGCCGCCTCCAAGGCAGTGGTGCTGGATGCGCTCCATCGTCAGGGGCTGGTGGTGGTCCAGGTCAAAACGGGCAAGGCCGTGCGCGTCAAGCATACTGGATCCGTCAAGATGGATGACCTGGCCATCTTTTCTCGTCAGCTGGCTACCCTGGTTGATGCCGGCATCCCCATCGTTGGGGGTTTGGATGCTGTGGGGGATCAGCTCGAGAATCCGACCCTGAAGGCGGTTGTCCTCAAGATCCGCGATTCCGTGGAGGAGGGCACCAACTTCACCGCCGCCATAGCGCAGCAGTCCCAGGTCTTCTCGCCTCTGTTTGTCGGTATGGTGCGGGCCGGAGAGGCTTCAGGCCATTTGGCCGAGGTGTTGGATCGACTGGCAACCTACCTAGAGAAGAGCGCGGCACTCCAGCGCAAGGTGAAGGCGGCTTGCATTTACCCGGCCCTGGTCATCTCCATGGCGGTCGTGGTCATCACAGCCCTCATGATCAAGGTGATCCCAACCTTCAAGGATATCTTTGATCAATTGGGAGCGAAGCTGCCGCTGCCCACCCAGATTCTGATTACAGTCAGCGAGCTGTTCCAGAGGGGGTTCCTGCCCGGTTTGTGCACACTGGTGGTCGGGACCTACGCAGTGCGTCGATACAGCGCTACCCCGAACGGAAGGCTGTTTTTTGACCGGATGATGTTGAAGTTGGGCCTGATTGGCGTGATTGTTCGTAAGGTGGCGATCGCTAAGTTTTCGCGGACCCTCTCGACCTTGGTCAAATCCGGCGTCCCGATCCTCAACGCCCTTGAGATTGTTGCTGAGACTTCCGGTAACCGGGTGGTGGGAGACGCCATCCTGCACGTGAGATCCTCCATCAAGGAGGGGGAGAACATCTCAGAGCCCTTAACGGCAAGCAGGGTCTTTCCCCCGATGGTGGTTCGGATGATCGCCGTGGGAGAGCAGACAGGGCGCCTCGATGAAATGCTGACCCGGGTGGCTGATTTTTATGACGACCAAGTGGATACGGCGGTATCGGGACTCACCTCGGCTTTGGAGCCGATTATCATTGCTGTGCTGGGTGTCGTGGTAGGAGGTATTGTGATGTCTATCTTCCTGCCGATCTTTCAGATGACTGAGCACTTATCTGGCTGATGGCTTCGGTGAGCGGAAACCGAACCATTGCTCTCTGGCTGATGGGGGTCGCGGAACGATGAAGCATCGCCTCAAGGGATGGACGCTTGTTGAGATTGCAGTCGTCATCACCATCATCTCTATCTTGGCGGCCGTTTCCATCCCCTCGCTGCTGCGTAACCGCGTTATTGCAAACGAGGCCGGAGCCATTGAGGGGATCCGGACGCTGGTTACGGCCATCGAGATTTTTCAGTCTGCCCAATCGCCACCCAGATACCCCAGTACCCTGCAAGCGTTGAGCAGCGCAACAC
Source organism: uncultured Planctomycetia bacterium (assembly GCA_964597545.1). Classification (GTDB taxonomy): domain Bacteria; phylum Omnitrophota; class Gorgyraeia; order 1-14-0-20-64-10; family 1-14-0-20-64-10; genus CAZQXN01. The sequence continues at coordinate 18,297 of CAZQXN010000023.1, forward strand.
CGCCTTACATCGATCGTTCATTGGCCCAGGCCAACAGCTCCAGCAGCACACGGCAGGGCTACTATTACGTTTATCAGAGGCTCAATGCCAGTCAATACCGCCTCTGGTCCATTCCTTATCCAAGGGGTTTAAACGGGAACCGTCAGTTCTATTCGGATGAGTCAGGTGTTATTCGGGCTGCGGCCACAGGCACTGCCGGTCCGCAGAGCCCGCCATTGGAGTGAAAAAGAGATGATACGTTTCGCACGACGTCGCTTGGTTTCTGGTTTTACCCTGATCGAGATTGCGGTGGCCGTCGCCATATTGGCGGTGCTCATGGCAGTGGCCCTGCCGCGCTTGAGTAAGATGATGATGGCCGGCAACGAGCGGGCTGTTATGGAAGCCATGCGCGCGGTGGTTATGGCCAACCAGGATTATCAACTCAGCAATCCCCGGCAGCTTCCGGCAACCATTTCCATCCTCACCTCGGCTAGCCCCAGCTATCTTGATCAGCAGTTTAACGGCATAGACTCAGGAGGCGGCTGGAGGGGGTACCGCTGGAACTATGCGGTGGGCCAGGCGCGCACCCTTCAGATAGGCAACAGAGCCTATTCGATTCAAGACCGCTATACCCTTACCGCGGATCCGGTTCGGCGGGGGGTGACCGGTCAGCGCAGCTTCTTTATAGACCAGACAGGTGTCATCCGTTTTGAGCGGCAGACACCGGCCACCGCAACCTCGCAGCCGGTTGACATCCGAACCCCCTGAGGCTCCGCCTCTGTCATGGCCTCGATCGAGGATGAGGATGATATTTTTTCTGGGAACCTTGTTTTTTGCTGCGGGGTCAAGTAAACTTATAGTGGATAGTTGTAATATCTTGTCCGACAACAAGTTGCGTCTTTGACAATTGGAGAAAAAGATACAGGAGGGTCGTTATATGATTTCATTTCATCGATCCAGCAAGGGTTTTACGCTCGTGGAGATCATGATTGTTGTAGCGATCGTTGCTCTCCTAGCTGCCATAGCGATTCCAAATCTCCTGCGGGCGCGGCACAACGCTAACGAAGCAGCAGCCATCGGGGCACTGAGGACTTTGTCGACATCCCTGGAATCGTATCGTTCTGCCCAGTCGCCGCCGGGCTATCCGACTGCACTGACATCTCTGAGCTCCTCGTCTCCGCCCTATTGCGACTCCACTTTGACAGTAACGAGCACGGCGCGGACCCGCCAGGGGTATTATTTTCAGTATCGAAGAAGGAACCAGAACCAGTTCGACCTTTGGGCTGAGCCCTATCCCAGGGGGACCACCGGAACCCGTGGTTTCTTCGTGGATGAGCGAGGTGTTCTACGGGTCAATACGACATCGCGGGCATATCGCACCAGCCCCGCTTTGGAATAAGGCATAGGAGTGTTTGAGGAGATGGAAATCTCCATGGGCGGCAGTCTTCGGTCTGCCGCCCATGGTTTTTTAAGGTGAGGGGATGATCGTTGCGTATATGCGGCTGAGACGCAAGCGAACACGTGGATTTACCTTAATGGAAGTGGTGGTCGCCACCGCCTATGTGGCGGTCGGCATCGTAGGGTTGATGTCTGCCTTCTTTGTCGGTTTGGCTCTGGTGGAGTCGAGCCGCAATACGGCCGAAGCTGGTGCGCACGCCCGACTGGTGTTGGAGGAGATCCGTCGAGAATCGGGCAGTGGTTTAAACGCCGTGGTGTCAAAAGATTGGGCTTCTTGGGTAACCCGAGAAGGATTAACCACATTGCCGAGTGAGGCCATCCGGGTTGACGTCAGAAATCGCAATGCCGACCCGGCAGAGGTCACGGTTACGATTACTTGGTTGGAGCGCAGCCGCAGCAAATCGGTAAGCATGGGGGGGGCGGTCACGACCCGGTAGAGCGTATGAGAAGAGCGCGGTGTTCAAAACGAGTATTGGGATTCAGTCTGGCAGAGCTGTTGGCGGTTGTGGGCATCCTGGGGATTGTCACCGCTGCCATCACAGCGGTGCTCATCTGTGCGCAGCGGACTTGGGTGTCTGGCTCCGGGCAGGCGGTTGCCACCGCAGAGTTGCGCAGGGCACTGGCCAGGGTTTCTCGCGAAATGACCGAGAGCCGTATCGGTGAAATCCAAAGGCCGGTTGCAGACGGCCAGTGGGATACGGTGGCGCTCTTCCGTATTCCGCAGGACCAGGACGGGGACGGTTCGGTTCTGGATGCCAATGGGGTGGTTGTCGAATGGTCCGGCTGGATTGCGTACGGTCGAGGGGCAGACAACAGCCTGCTTCGGGCTGTGGACGGGGTGACGACCGACACCCTGGCCAACCACATCAGTGCCGTCAGCTTTCGCCGGCAGGCGGCTACGCCCGATGTGATTGAGGTAGAGATGACCGCCTCTACACTCACGGAGTCCGGGCGCCAGTTCGACCACACCGTAGAGTCCCGCATCAAAGTCCGCAATTAGCAGGGGACGGTCCATTTGGGGACACTCCATCCTGCAGGCTTATGAAAGGAACGTATGTGGAGTGTCCCCAAATGGACCGTCCCCAGATTTCCCTGCTTGCACAAGAATTACAGCGGCGGTACAATCACGCAAGGTGGTCAATCCCCAGCTTGCTGCTTTGACGGCGAAGTTAAAAGATCTTGCCGGCCAGTCGGGAAAATTCACTAATTGGCTGAAAGGTTCTACTTTCTCTGCCGGGCTCGACATTGGTTCCTATTCCATTAAGGGTGTGCTGGTCAAGCGCTCCAGCGACGGCACCAAGGTACTCCGGGTTGCCGAAACACCCATTCCCTCCCAACCCCAGCCAACCGACTACACGCAAGGCATCCAGCAGATCATAAAATCCCTGGGTGCGCAGGACGCCAAGGCAGTGGCTGCCGTAGGCGGTTCGGGCGCCGTACTCAGATCCGTGGTGCTGCCCAAGATGGCCCCGCAGGAGTTAAAGGCCTCCCTGGCGTTCGAAGCGGAGAAGTACATCCCCTTTAAGATGGACCAGGCCTTCATTGATTTCTCTGTGGTCGGAGATCGACCGAACGGAAGGATAGAGATTCTTTTGGCTGCTGCTCGCAAGGAAGTGGTCGAGCAGCGCATGGCCCAGCTGGAGCAGGCTCAGGTCAGGCCCGCGGTGATCGATTTGGAGTCGGTCGCCTTAGCCAATGCCTGGGAGGTGGCCGGTCCCGTGAAAGAGGAGGATCAGGTGGTGGTGCACAGCCACGTGGGGGCCCGGGGCACCATCTTCAATTTCCTTAAGGGTAAGCAAGTGCAGTTCACACGTGAGGCCGGTGTGGGTGGAGCCGCCTTTACCCAGGCGGTCGCGGAAAGGCTGCAGGTTAATCCTGCGCAGGCCGAGCAGCTTAAGCTTGAGCCAGGGGAGCGTGCCGAAGAGGTGCGCGGCGCGCTTCAACCGGCGTGGGAGGAGTGGCTGAATCAATGCCGCACCTCTTTTGATTTCTATGAGAATCAGTTTGGCCAGGAGGTGAACCGCCTCAGCTTAAGCGGCGGGTCGGCCCGTCTGTCTGGTTTTTCCGACTGGGTAGGCGAGGGGACCGGGTTGCCTGCTGAAGTGTGGAATCCGCTCCAGGGGCTGGCAACAGAGCTGGAACCTGATCAGATTGAAAAGGCAGGGATTTCCCTGGTGGTTGCCCTGGGGCTTGCGGTGCGGGGGGCGGCGGGATGACCCCCTTGAAGGGAATCGAACCATGACCCCACCACCTGACTTTAGCCCTTCGGGACTGTCCAATCTTCGATTGAACCTGTCTTTGGCGAAGAGGAGAACGATTAGAGGGTTCTGTTCGCCAAAGGCAGAAAGGCAGGTGGTGGGGTGATTCGCATTAATCTGCTTCCGCCCAGCGCCCAGAGCGCGGCCGCCAAGACACTATCGCTGGATCTTCCGCTGCGCCCCATCGGAATGGGTGTGGGGGTGCTGGTTTTGGTGGTCTCGGTGGGCCTGATCGTCTCACAGCGCAATTCCACGGCCGCCCTACAGCACTTAACCCGTGAGTGGGAAGATCTCGGGGGTAGGCGCATGGAGCTGGAGGGGGTTCAGCAGAGTCTGCGGGCCCTGGGTTCCCGGGCGGCGGTCATGGAAAATGTCAAAGGGGACAAGGCAAAGTGGGCCCCGCGGCTTAATCTCCTAACCGATGCGCTGGTTGCCAACCTGTGGTTTACGCGGCTTCGGTTCGGCGATGTTGGGGTAGGGGGCGATCTTGAGGACCCCTTTGCTCAGGCGCTGCCCGAGGGGATGGGTTCTGAGCTTCAGCTTGAGGAGCTCCCCCCGGAATTTGTCGAAGGAGCAGAGGCTCCGCCGGAGGAGCTTGGCTCTGAAGCCGGGGAAGATCTGGATGTGATGTTTGCTGCTTGGGGGGGAGGTGCGGCGCCAGACTCAACGCCGCAAGCTGCCCCTCCGCCTGAGTTGGTTCTGGAGGGCTCAACCCTGGTTACCGAAACCGGAGCCGGTTCTTCGGTTCGGAGGTTCCTTCAGCGGCTCAAGGAGCATCCGGAGTTTGAGCGCTGGTTTGAGCGGGTGGAGCTCAAGGCGGTGGAGCACCGTCAGATTGGTCACTTGCAGGATGCCGGCGGGATTGCCTTTGAAGGTTACGACGATGAAGAAGAGACCAGCACCACCTCCCCTCAGGCTCTAGGGCAGACGTACGAGGTGAGTGATTTCGTGATTGTCTTTCGTCCGGTGGTGGGCGAGTGATGGTCAAGGGATTGACGCCTGCGCAGCAGAAACAACTGCTGGCGCTGCTCTTGGGTGCCATCGCCTTGGTGGTTTGGTTCGCCCTTTTCTTTGTCCCGCAGAAGCAGTCCCTCTCGGAGGTGCGCGGAAAGCTCGACACGCTCCAAGCGAAGCTCACCCAGCTCAAAGACCAACTGGAGCGGTTCCCCGGCCAACAGACGAAGCTGGAGACCCTTATCGCCCAGGTGGAGCTGCCCGCGGTTGTCCCTTCAGCAGAAGAGCAGTTGCCGGAACTGCTTGAGGAGATGGCCCAACTGGCCAGGGCGGCCCAGGTGAGCTTGGCGGCTGTCAAGCCGAAGCTGGAGCTGGACGTTCTGGCGGCAGGAGAAAGCGGATACCTTGAGCTGCCTTTAGAGGTCAAAACGACCGGCGGCTATCACCAGATCGGACTGTTCTTAGACGCGCTGGAAAGCTCCGAGAGCTTGGTTCGGGTAGAGGGCATGGAGATTCATAATTCCTCTGAAGACGTTTGGCGGCACGAGGCCACCTTTTTGCTCAGGGCCTATCTTTTTCCGCCCCGCTCATCGAGAGGGCGTTGAGGTGCCTGAGGTGCCGCGCTGGTGGAGCCTGGGTGTTGTAAGCGTCCTTTTGGGGGGGCAGGTCTGTACGCTTGCTTGGGCGCAGTACAATTCCCGGGGCAAACGGGATCCCTTTGTGCCGCTGGTAACCTCTGAAGGCAGGCGGATCTATCCGCCGGGGTTGGATGAAGCGGTGGACACTGGCGTCTCGGGATTGACATTGCAGGGGATTGTTTTCGATTCGAAGGCTGGTTCCGTGGCGATCATCAACAATCAGATTGTCCGAGAAAAGGAAGAGGTAGATGGCATGAAAGTGTTGAAGATTCGCCCAACTTCGGTCACAATGCTGGTAGAGGGACAGCCGCACCAATTGGTGCTGCCCCAATTAGAAGAGGAGATCACGGAGGAACCATGACCCTTCGAAGGTGTACCCGGTTCAATGGGATCATTGCCCTTTTGATGGCTGGAGGGCTTGCTCTATTCCAACCGGGCACTCTGCTGGGACAGGAGGCGGCTCAAGAGGCAGCTCCTGAGCCTGCTTTGGAGATAGCGCAGTTGGCGCCTCCGGCACCCACTTCAGATACCTCCATGATCTCATTGGATTTTAAGGATGCCGACATCCGGGCGGTTCTGCAGGCCCTTGCTCGCAAGGGCCGGGTGAACATCGTCACCAGTCAAGATGTGATCGGTTTTGTTACCATTCGCCTGGAGAATGTCAATTGGGAGCAGGCCCTTGACACGATTGTTAAGACCTATGGGTTTGGTTACGAGAAGGACGGCAACGTTATCCTCGTCACGACCCTCAAGGAACTCAAGACCCGCCGGGAGGCCATGCAGGAGCTGGTTGCCATTGAATCGGTGACCACTCGGGTTATCCAATTGCGGTACCTGGATGCCGCTGACGTGAAGATTTTCCTGGAGCCTCAGCTCAGTTCTCAGGGGAAGATCTCTGTTTTGGAGATCACGGGGCAGAAGGGTTGGAGTTTTGGAACGGCTTCGGCCGGCGAGAGCGGAGGCGCTGAGGAACGGGAGCGCACCGAGCGAGAGAAGGCCCGCTCAAAAGCCATCGTCATCACCGATACCCCCAGCACGATTGACCGGCTGGAAAAGATCTTAACCAAGATTGACGTCATGCCGAAGCAGATCTTGATTGAATCGAAGGTCATGGAGGTCAACCGCGATTTACTGCGGGATTTGGGAGTGGAGTTTGGAACCGGGTCGGGGTCCACCACAACCAGCAGCGCTGCAGGTTTTGTTTCCGCGACCAACTCGCGGTCGTTTAGTCAGCAGGAACTTAACACCAAATCAGGTGAGTGGCCGCGTGCCACCATCGGTGGTTCAACGCTGAACCAATATTTAACACCGTCCATCTTCGTACCGGAGACGACAGGACTGACCGCAGCGAATACGGGACTGTCCTTCATCTTTCAGAAATTGAGAGGAATGCAATTTGAGGTGCTCTTAAGAGCTTTGGAGGAGGATGTGCGCAGCAACACGCTGTCCGCACCTCACGTCCTGACCTTGAGTGGTCAGGAGGCCAGGATCTTGGTGGGGACCAAGTACCCCATCCTGGAGACGCAGGTGACCGGGTCGGAATCAACCACGACCACGACGTCACTGTCCTATTATCAGGACATCGGAATTGAGCTTTTTGTCGTCCCAACTGTTGGAGGCGACAAGCACATTGATCTGATCATTCACCCGGTGGTTTCCTCCTTTTCCACTACGGTAGGAACCAATGCCTATCCCGTCCTGGATGTTCGCGAAGCCGAAACCCAGGTCATCATGGAAGACGGTGAGACGATTGTGATTGGTGGTTTGCTCAAGGATGTTAAAGCGAAATCTAGGGTGGGCTTGCCCTTTTTGGGTAAGCTTCCTTTGATTGGCCCCATCTTTTCCCGTTCAACGTCGGATGTGGAGAAGGTCGATCTGTTGATCTTCATTACCGCCAGAATCATTGAACCGGGACAACTCACTCCTGAAGAGGCTGCCGAGCTTCGCCGTAAGTACGAGGGTTTCCTGCGGGAAAACCTCGCCAAGAAGCCTAAGGTGGTCTCCCCTGCCTCCAAGCCTTAAAGCGCCTGACACGTTATAAAACGAGTCGACTTCAATGGCGAAAACAGTTAAGGCATACACACTGTTTCTACCGGAACTCAAACAGCTGCTTGAGGTCAAGGATTTGGACACCCTCAAGGAGGTGCTCCGGGAGATCAATCCCGTTGACCTGGCGGAGGGATGGACCGATTTCTCCCGGGAAGAGCAGCTGACCCTCTTCCAGCTCTTGCGAACCCGCCATATGGTGGTGGTCTTTGAGGAGCTGGATGCGGACGATCAGGTGTTTCTGCTTCAGGCAATGGGTGAGCAGGCCACAGGACAAATTGTCAGCCACCTGCCGCCGGCCGATGTGGCCCACCTCTTCCGCAAGCTGCCCCACCGGGTGATCCGCCGCCTCCAGAACCTCGTCAAGCGCCGAGAAACCGCTGAACGGCTGGAGCAGTCCCTCTCGTACCCCCCAGATACTGCCGGAGCCTTGATGCACACCGGGGTCATCCCCCTGCGGGAGACCATGACGGCCTCTCAGGCGGTGGAGAAGATCCGTGTGGTTGCGCGCTCACGCGCATACGAGACAGAGCTTCTCTCTATCCTGTATGTGGTCAACGGCACTGGAAAGCTGATGGGCTATGTCTCGATCCAGAACCTCATTGCCGCCCCTCATGCCAGCCGCCTGCAGGAGCTGATGGCATCCACCCAGGGAATTGCCCTTGCGGTATCGGCCGACCAAGAAGAGGCTGCTCGTGTTGTTTCCAAGTACAACCTCCTTTCGGCTCCGGTGGTGGATGAAAGGGAAAAGCTCGTTGGCGTCCTGTTGGTCGACGACGTTCTGGAGATTATCTCTGAGGAGGCCACCGAAGACATCGCCAAGATGGCCGGAACCGACCCGGAAAGCTTGAGCAGCCGCTCCCTCTTTCGTTCGACGGGACTGCGGCTGCCGTGGCTCATGGTCACCTTTGTGGGCCAGCTGTTGGTGGCGATTGTCATCAGCCGTTTTGAGGCGACCCTAAGTCAGGTGATTGCAATGGTCAGCTTTATGCCCTTGATCGCTGCCTTAGGAGGGAATGTGGGCGCTCAGTCCGCCACCATCATCGTACGGGGGTTGGCCACCGGCGAGATTCCGCTCAGCCACGAGCGGCGCCAGATTGGTCTGGAGATGCTTACCGGTGCCTTTTGCGGACTTCTCTATGGGGCGATCTTAGGCGGCATTAGCTATCTCGCCTATGGCGCTCGGTTTCATGCGGCCTTTGCGCTCTCAGTGGGGCTGGCGGTCTTTGTCTCCATGACGATTGCAGCCACCATGGGGGCGGTGGTGCCCTTTCTCTTTCGCAGGGTGGGCATTGACCCGGCTACGGCTTCGGCTCCCCTGATCACCACGACCACGGACATCTTTTCCGTAGCAGTGTACTTTTGGTTAGCAACAGCACTTTTAAGATTCATGGTGGGATGAACCACAAAGGAGATTTGAAATGAAACGATGGATGATGGGAGCGCTGGTTGTGTTGATCTTCCTGGGTATTTCCCGGGGTGTTGCGCTCTCGGCAGAGCGCCGGCGCGGCGCTTCCAAGCAGGACAACTTTAACTCGGCTGTGAACCTCAAGAAGTTCCGGACCGGGAATCCCGATTGGGATACCCAGGAACTGGTTTCCAGTGGTTTGACAGCCCTACACCAAGAACATCTTCGGATTCTGGAGGAGCTCGACAAGCTCCGGGCCCAGATTTCCGACATCGAGGATGAATTATGAAAGAGCTATTGATCAATGTGGAGCCCCAGGAAACCCGCGTTGCGATTTTCCATGAGGGCGTGTTTGAAGAGTTTCATGTAGAGCGTTCTTCGCCGCCGCCCTTGTTGGGGAATGTGTACAAGGGCAAGGTGGCCTCCGTGGTTCCCGGCATCCGCGCTGCATTCGTGGACCTGGGAATCGGCAAGAACGGTTTCCTCTACTTGACGGATATCGTCAGCCCCTCACCCGAAGTGGAAGAGGCGGTTCGCATGGAGGAGAATCCAAAGCCCTCCAAGCCCCTTTCAGAAAATCTTCGCCCCCGCATTCAGGATTTGGTTCGGGTGGGGCAGGAGATTTTGGTTCAGGTGATCAAAGAGCCGCTCGGCACCAAGGGGCCGAGGTTGACCACCCACCTCACGCTGCCCGGACACTTCATGGTCTTGATGCCGATGGATGCCACCTTTGGCATCTCCAAGCGGATTGACGATCCCAAGGAGCGGGATCGCTTAAGGACCATCATGAAGGGGATGCGCCGGCCGGCCGATATGGGGCTGATCATTCGCACCGCAGCCATTGGGAGCGCCCGCGGCCAGCTGGCACGGGACGTACGGTTCCTGATCGCCCTCTGGAAGCGAATCAAGGTCCGCTCGGTGCGCGTCAAGGCACCCACCTTGATCCATGAGGAGTACAACCTTCCTCTGCGCATGGCCCGGGATGGCCTGAGCGCCGAGGTCAAGAAGATCATCATCGATTCCAAGGAGGAGTTCCACAAGCTCCAGCGCTTCCTCGCCCAGACCGAACCGCAGATGCGCTCCCGCGTGGAGTTCTATCGCCAGGAGGTTCCCCTCTTTGAGAAGCGGGGTCTGGAAAAGGAGATGGAGAAGATCTACAACCGCAAGGTGGAGCTGCCCTCCGGAGGCACTGTGATCTTTGAGCAGACCGAAAGCCTTGTCGCCATCGATGTCAACAGCGGCAGGTTCACCGGACGCCGCGGCCTGGAGGATACCGCTTTTACCACCAACATGGAGGCGGCCAAGGAGATCCCGCGGCAGATCCGCCTTAGAGACCTGGGGGGAATTCTGATCATCGATTTCATCGACATGAATTCTCAGTCTCACCGCCAGAAGGTCTTCAACACTCTGCAGAATGTCATGCGCAAGGATCGGGCCAAGAAGAACCTGATCTTTCTCTCAGAGTTTGGCTTGGTGGAGATGACCCGGCAGCGGGTCCGCCGCTCCCTGGAATCGGTCTCCTTTCGGGAGTGCCCGACCTGCGAGGGCAGGGGAAAGATCCGATCGGTGATAACGATCTCCATCCATGCGCTGCGTGAGATCAAGAAGGCCTTCCAAAGCTCTAAGAAGCGAACGGTCGAGGTGACGGTCCATCCGGAGCTGGCTTCACGTCTCTTCAATGAGGACCGGGATTCCCTCACTGCCATTGAGCGGCAGTTCCGGGGGCGGGTGGTGGTTAAGACCGATCCCGCACTTCACATGGAAGCGGTCAAGGTTCAGCCTACGGGGTAGGGGCTTCACTTGACCAAACGGTGGTTGTTCTTGGCGGTACTGCTGGGGTTGCTGGCCGGTAGGTTTTTGAACTTGGCGCTGGAGAGCACCTTGACGACCCCATGGGCTTGGGCCAAACAAAGTTCAACCTATGCCAAGGCTCTGGCAGCCTACAAAGACCGCAAGCTGAATAAGGCATTGCGCCTGGCCAAGCAGGCGGTCCATGAGGCTCCCAACAATGTCAATACCCACGTTCTGCTCGGGGAGCTCTACTATCTTCGCCAGGATCTAAGGCGGGCCAAGAAGAGCTGGGAGAAGGCGCTCAAACTTGCACCCAACAACAAGAAAATCCAACAGCTCCTTGCCAAGCTGGGGCGCGAAGAGACAGTAGAAAAGACCCTCAAGCGCAGCGACACTCACCCTTTTGTGCTCCGCTTTGCCAGTCAGCAGACCTCGGTGGATTTGAGCGCCCTCAAGCAGACCTTGCGGGATGCTTATCGCAAGATCGGTCAGGATTTTGAGCACTTCCCTGAACACTCCATCACGGTCTTGCTCTATCCGGAGGCTGATTTTGCCAAGGTCAAGCAGCTCGGCCACAATGTGGGCGGGGTGTATGACGGCAAGATCCGCCTGCCGCTCAAGGGCCGGCAAACCACGAGCAGAGAGCTCAAGCGCATTCTTTGGCATGAATACACCCATGCCGTGGTTCACGATCTCTCGAAGGGCAGGTGCCCCCGCTGGTTCAACGAGGGGATTGCCACCCAGCAGGAGGCCAGGGTGGTGCCGGTAGATGTGCGGGTGGCCCGGGCTGCCTTTGCGCAGGAAAAGCTCCCCTCCTGGAGGACCCTCTGGGGCACTGGGACCGCGGGGTATAAACAGGGTGTTGCCCAACTTAACTACCAGACTGCCTTTTTGGTTGTGCGCTACCTGGTCAAGCGCTGGAGCTGGCGGGACCTCTCCAAGCTCTTGAAGCGCCTCGGAGAGGGAACCCCCTTCCAGCAGGCGCTCAAAGCGCAGTACCGCTCCGATCCAGAGACCCTGGAGCACGATTGGCTCCAGTGGCTCAAGCGCGAACTTTAACCGTAACCGGGGACGGTCCATTTTGGGACAGTCTAGCTGGTGTGGTGTGTCCCAGAATGGACCGTCCCCTGGGTTACCCTGGGTTAGTGGATACGTTAATTTTAATATTTAGCTTGATTAAAATGGTATTTTAGGGCATACTTATAGCAGTGCTATATCCATCCAAAATCAAAACCCTGCGTTTTTTATTTGTGCGCATCTTAAGCGCTTTGCTGATGGTTGCGCTCACTCTGGGCAGCGCTCCTGCTTTTGGTCTTCGAACCATTCAGCTTGAGCGCCGCGAGCAGCGCTCCGGTCTTGAGGAGTCCCTGACCGCGGGGCTTGAAGAGACTGAACTACTGATTGAATTCCAGCTGGGCGAAACTGAGCCATTGGCCTTTCAACTGTTC
>CAZQXN010000024.1:0-29934 GCA_964597545.1 uncultured Planctomycetia bacterium
GCTTGGCGAACTCCCGGTGGAGGGCCAGGCGGATTAAGTGGGGGTGCTCTTCCAAGCCGGCGCCGGGGATGACCAGGGCGCCAGGGTGGGGTGCTGCGGCTTGGGCAAAGGGGTTTAAGGCTGCGCGGATGCGCTCCTCCTGGCCGGCCCCTAAGAAGTGCTCGACCTTGCTCCTGATCGTACCTTCTTGAGCTGTCGCTGAAGCTACAATCATCGGTCTTAGATCAACCCCAACCTCCTGCGCCTCTGCTACATCTGGGCCGAAAGCAAAGAGGGATCTGAGGGCAGCTGCCGCTAGGCTTACTGCTTCCATTGGATCCTCAAGCAGGCTTTCTAGATTCAAGAAGAAACCGGCACTCGCTGGCCATTCCTCTGACGCGTCGAACAGCTCGTTCCTGGACAGCTCGTTACTACCTAAGCGATAATTTCCGTTCTGCAGAACTACAAGCGTTATAACTTGGATGTCCGGGGCAACCTCCCTGATTGTCTTGGCCACACGCTTGATCGCCCTTGCCTGGCCCTGTCGACCAACCACCACAAACTGCTCTATGCATTCTTCCTGGCCGGAGGCAAAACCATCTGCTGCTAACGCTTCTGGCTGGCGAACCCAAAGGTATTTCCCTCGATAGCGCCGCGCTTTTGCTTTAATCTGCCGCTCATCGGCAGGCATTTGCCGATCTATGATTCCACCCGCAACCATCGTGCCCCTATTAACCCAGTCACTAAGCCGAGTAGCAACGTGGCTGCGCCCTGCATCGGGCACGGTTATTTGCAGTCGCTCAAAAACCTCATCTAGAGTGAACGGTATCTGTGGTGCATCAGACTGCTCCTGCACCAGCTCCTCTAGCACCCGCCTTACAGCTGCTGTGAATTCATTCTCTGTCGTGCGCCCCCGGGAAACTCCTGCTTCCGGAGCAAGCCTAGCAGGTGGCGCCACTGGCAATCGCCGAGGAACCCAACGATACTTACCCGAACGAGGCCGTCTCCTCCGTGGTTGAGTGCTCTCAATAGCAGCGGACACATCGCGCTCAATGGTTCCACCCTCAACATCCGATTCCGAGGTGCTCCAATACCAAATCCAGGAAGAGACGGTTGGTCGGGCGATGTTGGGGTGTCGAGCACTTACCCGGGCAAATACCTCTTGAGTTGTCAGGAACACGACTTCGGTTTTCCCATGCTCACTCAGCATCTCTCCTATGACTTGTCTTATCTGCCTGGAAACCTCACTTTGTCCCGCGCGACGACTGGGTTTCTCTCCCTCTTCCTGGCCGGAGGCAAAGTGTCCGGATGCTCCAGGGATAATACCTCCCGGGAAAACGTTGGGAGCAGAGGCTTCTCGTAGGCGGCCGGCCAACTCTTGCCTAGTGAGTTCGGCCTCCTCAAGGCCAGTCTGTCTCAGGGCCCAGGCAGAGTTGGGCAGCGCCAGGCTTAGACAAAGCACAACGGCTGCAATAGTAGAGAGATATCGGAGTTTCATGGGATTACCTTACTTACTATAAGGATACTCTGTTAACCTGTAATATAACAAGGGGAAATAACGATGTATAGTATACGATTAACTAAACGAACTCCCAATCGGTACCAGGGTTAGATTAGTGGTAGTGGTTCTGGAGGGTGCAGCAGATGCGCTTGAGGCTGGATGCAGGCAGCTCAGGAAAGACGGGCAGTGCCAAAATTGACCGGGCAGCCAAATCAGTTTGCGGAAGCTTTAAAGTGCGGCAGGCCTCACGGTGGAGGGGCTGGCGATGAACTGGGGTGGCGTAGTAAACCTGTGAAGCAATTCCTTGGCGCCTAAGGGCATTCCGGAGGCGGCCGCGCCCCTTGGCGCGGATGACATAGAGACAAAAGGCATGCCCAGCTCCAGAGGCAGTTAAGGGACAGTTTATTCCTGGGATAGGGGCAAGCGCTCGATTGTAACCACGGGCCACCCGTTGGCGCGCCTTGACTGCAGTGCTGAGTCCTCTCAGCTTAACGCTAAGGAGTGCCGCCTGCAGGGCATCCAAGCGGCTGTTCCGGCCAAGGGTTTCCTGTTGGCCGTTCTTGCTCCTGCCGTGCTGACGCAGGGAGCGCAGCCGTTGGGCCAAACCGGCTGAACGGGTCACCACCATCCCGCCATCCCCAAAGCCACCCAGCGTCTTCGTCGGGAAAAAGCTGAAACAGCCTGCCTGACCAAAGGATCCCACCGGCTTGCCGCGCCAGGTCGCCCCAGCTGCCTGAGCGCAATCCTCGATAACTGCCAAGCGATATCGACGAGCGACCCTGTTGATGGCGGCCATGTCGCAGGGATGCCCAAACAGATGCACAGGAATGACTGCCTTTAAGCGTTTGCGAGCTGACCCCGAGAGCTTACGGATCCGGCCTTCCAAATCGATTGGATCCATGGTGTAGGTGACAGGGTCAATGTCAACGAAGAGGGGTCTTGCTCCGACCTGCAGGATGGCGTCAACAGTGCCCACAAAGGTGAAGGAGACCGTCGCAACCCAATCCCCTGCCCCAACCCCTAAAGCGCGCAAAGAAAGCTCAAGGGCGTCGGTTCCGCTGGCCACCCCTATGCCATAGCGGTTTCCCATGCGCTTGGCAAAGGCCTGCTCAAGACGCGCCACCTCGGCCCCTAAGATGTACTGGCCGCTTGCCAAAACACGACGAACAGCCCTTTCAAGCTGGCTTCTGGAGGAGCGGTACGAAGATTTCAAATCAAGAAGGGGAATCACCGCTTCTGCCAGTGCTCCCTGTTGGCATCAAACCAAGCAACGGTTTTTCTTAAGCCCTGCTCAAAGGGGACGGTAACCCCATATCCCAAAAGCCGCTTGGCCTTACCAATGTCGGCCCAGCTGTGCGGAATGTCCCCTTTTCGACGGGGCAGGTGCTCCGGGACCAGCCGAACTCGCATCATCCGGCTTAAGCTCTTGGCCAGATCGTTGACTGTGTGTGGCCGGAAGGTTGCAACATTAAAGACCTCACCCGAAGCCCGCGCCGCTCTTGCGGCTTTCAGATTGGCCTCAACCACATTGCCCACATAGGTGAAATCTCGCGTCTGCTTTCCGTCTCCATAAATTGGAGGACGCTTCTTCATCAAGAGCGAGGTAATAAACTTGGGGATTACCACGGCATATTCATCCTCAAGAGACTGCTTGGGACCAAAAACATTGAAGTACCGTAACCCCACCGTCTTCAAGGCATGCAGGCGCGTGTAGGTGGTACAGAAAGTCTCGCCTGCCAGTTTGGTCGCAGCGTAGGGGGACATGGGCCGGGGCGCAACTGACTCCTTCTGCGGCAAAGGGACATCGCCATAAACAGAGCTTGAGGAAGCGTAGACCACCCTGCGCACTCCAGCGCGCAGGCAAGCTTCAAGCAGTAGCAGCACACCGGTGACATTGACCTCATGATATTCCAACGGGCGTTTCAACGATTCTGGGACTGAACGGAGAGCCGCCTGATGGAAGACGACATCAACGCCGCGCAAAACCTGACGCAAGGTCTTAGGGTCTCGGATGTCACCTCGAACAAACTGGATTTTCCGGGAAACAGCAGTGAGGTTGTGTAGCCTCCCGGTACACAGGTTGTCCAGAACCCGCACAGAGGCCCGGCGCTTGACCAGTGCCTCAACCAGGTGAGACCCGATAAAACCTGCTCCTCCGGTGACTAGGGCGCGCATGAGCTTAGAAGAGGGTATAGATGAAGGGTGCCACCGCTGACTGCTGGGCCACAAAGAGCAGGGCCCCAAACAGCAGCAACACCAAGATCAGAGGAATCATTCACCACAGGCGCTGTTCCCACAGGAAGCGAAACAGTTCCCGCACCACCGTCATTCGCCGACCGAAACTGGCCCAGAATTTTCCCATCAGTTCACCTCAAGATCTATTCCTGTTTGGTCAGAAGGCAGTTGCCCAACACCAGCGCATCCAGCCCAGAGCGCTGATAGGTCGAATACGCCTCTGCAGGCGTGTTGACCATGGCCTCCCCCTTGAGATTAAAAGAGGTATTTAAAACCACAGGGACCCCGGTTGAAGCTCCGAAGCGCTCAATCAGCTTAGCATACAGAGGGTTAACCGAGGGCTCCACCGCCTGCAGGCGCCCGGAACCATCGGCATGGGTTACGGCGGGGATCCGATCGCGGCACTGCTCCTGGACCTGAGGAACCACCAGCATGAAGCGAGCTGCATGGTCGGCGCCACCTGCCATATCAAAGTACTCCGGAACAGCACTGGAGAGCACCGAGGGGGCAAAGGGACGGAAGGGCTCCCGGAATTTGATCTTGCGGTTGACAATATCTTTCATCTCAGCCCGCCTGGGATCCGCTAAGATGGAGCGGTTGCCTAAAGCGCGAGGTCCCCACTCAAAACGCCCCTGAACCCAGCCCACCACTTTGCCTGCGGTCAACAGCCCCACGACTTGATCAAGCAGCTTGTCCTCTGCGTTAAATGCGGTAAAGGGGATCTGCTGACCCTTAAGAAAGTCGACCACGCTGGCCTCAGGGTGCGCTTGGCCCCAATAGGCATGCTCCATGACAAAACTGCGCGGACGACCCAGCAGAGCATGGTACGCATAGAGGGCGGCACCCAAGGCGCCCCCGGAGTCGCCTGCAGCAGGCTGAACAAAGAGGCCATCACACGAAGTCTCCTGTAAAACCCTGTGGTTGGCAACGGAATTGAGGGCAACCCCGCCTGCGTAGCAGAGCTTCGTGCAGCCGCTCTGCTTTAAGGCATGGCGTGCCATCGCCACGATCCCCTCCTCAGTAACCTTTTGAATGGAGGCTGCGATATCACAGGTGCGCGGCTCCAACTGATCGGCATCCTTGGGGTCCCGGGGCGGACCCAGCAGATCCACCAATCGCTGGCTGAAACTGCGCGTGGTGGATCGATAAAACTCAAAGTAGCTTAAGTCCAGCCACAGGGACCCATCCGCCTGCATCTTGAAGGTTTTACGGATCTCCTCGACAAACCGGGGTTTTCCGTATGGGGCCATCCCCATCACCTTGTACTCACCTTCATTCACCTGAAAGCCCAAGTAAGCGGTGAAGGCACTGTATAAGAGTCCCCAGGAATGCGGAAAGCGAAGCTCCTGCTCAATGGTGAGCTCCGCTCCCTTCCCTCGTCCGATCAGACCGCAGCTCCTGTCTCCAACGCCATCAACAGTCAGAATCGCCGCCTCCTCAAAAGGGGAGCAATAGAAGGTGGATGCCGCATGGGAGAGGTGGTGCTCAGAAAAGAGGACTTTGTTGCGCGGTAAACCGAGATCGGTGCAGATGTGCTCCTCAACCCACAGCTTATCCAACAACCAGCTGCTCATCGCCTCCCGGAACAGCACCATGGAGCGCGGAGTGGTTTGAAGGGTGGTTTTGAGGATCCGCTCAAACTTCACAAAGGGCTTCTCATAGAAGACGACGTAATCCAGATCCCCTGTTGAAATCCCTGCGGTCTCCAAGCAATAGCGGATGGCGTGGACCGGGTAGCCGCTGTCGTGCTTGATGCGGGAAAAGCGCTCCTCTTCAGCGGCAGCCACCAAAACACCATCCCGCAGAAGGGCAGCTGCGGCATCGTGGTAATAGCAGGAGATCCCTAAAAGATACATCAGTACGGATCCTTCAGGTGCTGCGGTTGGTTCAGGCGAGCTTGCCGGACCCACCACAAGCTTCCCTTGGGAGTCCTGCGCCGAAGCCAGTCAGCAAAGAGGCGGCTTACGAGCCCTACTGGAATCCACAGCAGCAGATAGACCAGCCCCAGAAGAACAGCGGCCTGAACCTTTCCGGCTCGACGGAGAAAACCCTTGTAGCGCTCCTTGAAGGTGGTGGGCTGGGGTGTCAAAGTCGGGTCACCCGGCGGCCCCTCGAGCTGAGTGAGCGCAGGGTATTGCGGGTGTCCAAGATCAATTTTGCGCAACGCACCACAAGGGGATAGTTGATCGAGGCATGATCCGTAACAATGATGACGCCATCCACAGCCTTGAGCGCTGAGGCATTCAGAGGTACTGAGCGAAGCTTTTTTCTTCCCATGGGCAGCACAGGAACAAAGGGGTCATGATACCGAACCTGAGCCCCCTTGGCCGAGAGGTGCTGGATGATCTCTAAGGCGGGGGACTCTCGGGTATCCCCCACATCCCGCTTGTACGCAACCCCCAGGATCAATACGCGCGCCCCCTTGAGGGCCCGCCCTCGACGATTGAGCTCCTCTGCCATGCGATCTACCACATAACCGGGCATCATGGCGTTGACCTGCGAGGAGAGCTCAATAAACCGGGGCTCAAAACCGTGCAGCTTTGCTTTCCAGGAGAGATACAAGGGATCAATGGGGATGCAGTGGCCGCCCAAACCCGGACCGGGGTAAAAGGGCATGTACCCGAACGGCTTGCTCTTGGCAGCCTCGATCACCTCCCAAACATCCACCCCCAACCGGTGGCACATCAAGGCCAGTTCGTTGACAAGCCCGATGTTGACCGAGCGGAAGGTATTCTCCAGAAGCTTCACCATCTCGGCCACTGCCGTCGAGGAAACTGGGATCACCTCACGGATAACCTGGCTGTACAAAAGGTGAACTGCCTGGCAGCAGACAGGGGTGATGCCGCTGACCACCTTAGGGATGTTGTGCGTCGTATAGACGTGGTTTCCGGGGTCAATCCGCTCCGGTGAGAACCCTAAGAAGAAATCCTTGCCCGCTTTAAGTCCCGTACCCTCTAAGATTGGAAGAATCACCTCGCGGGTGGTGCCCGGATAGGTGGTGGACTCTAAGACAATCACCTGATACCGATGCAGGTGCTTGGCCAGCGCCTCGGTTGCCGAGACGATAAAGGAAATGTCTGGGTCCCGCGTCTTGCGCAAGGGCGTCGGCACACAGATCATCACCGCGTCGCACCGCGCAAGGGCTGAGAATTGCGTGGTTGCCTTGAGCTTGCCTGAGCGAACCAAGGGGGTAATATCAGAAGCGGGAATGTCCGGGATATAGGAGCGACCCCGGTTGATGGCTTGCGTGCGCTTGGAGTCGGTGTCGATCCCGACTGAAGAAAAGCCCACCTTGGCAAACTCCACCGCCAGAGGAAGCCCCACGTAGCCTAAGCCGATGACGCCAACGCGTGCGCGCTTACGTCCAATACGCTGCTGCAGTTGTTGTGGAATACTCTTTTTCGTCTTCATGAACGTTTAAGCCTATCTTGCATGGGATGTGAGGTCAAGATCATTGCGCCGCAAACGATTGCCCTTTAGGTGCGCTGCGCATCGGCCTTCAGGGGGCGCCACCACGCTTCATGCGCTTGATACCAAGCGATGGTTTCTTTGAGGCCCTCGGCAAAGCTGCGGCGGGGCTTCCAGCCGAGCTCTCGAATCTTCTCCGAGCGGATCGCATACCGACGGTCATGACCCGGTCGATCGGCAACATGCTCTAAGAGGCTTTCGGGCTTGTCCAGCTGTTTGAGAATAGATCGGACGGCCTCCAGGTTCACTTGCCGTTCCCCGGTCCCCACGTTGTACACTTCGCCCAGCTTCCCCCGGCGCAGCACAACGTCGATCGCCTCACAGAAATCCCCCACAAACAGCCATTCTCGGGTGTAAAGACCATCCCCATAGACCGGCAGCTTTTGATCCTCCAGCGCGTGGGTGATACACAGAGGAAGAAACTTCTCAGGGAACTGGTAGGGTCCATAGTTGTTGCTGGCTCGAACAATCAAGACCGGCAGGCCATAAGTCACGTGGTGAGCCCTGCAGAGATGATCCGCTGCTGCCTTGCTGGCAGCATAGGGGCTGTTGGGCTTTGACGGATCTTCCTCGCCAGCTTCCCCGGCCTCCAGGGATCCATAAACTTCATCGGTCGAAATCTGCAAGAACCGCTTAATCCCTGCGGTCCTGGAAGCTTCCAGGAGGCATTGGGTACCCGTTATGTTGGTTCGAAGGAAATCGGCAGCATTGACAATCGAGCGATCCACGTGAGTCTCAGCGGCAAAATGAACCACCGCATCACAGCCCTTGATGGCGGCCGCGACTGCGGTGGCGTCCGCCACGTCTCCCTGAATGAACCGGTAGCGCTCGTCCCGTGCGATCGCTTCGAGATTCTTTAAGTTGCCGGCGTAGGTGAGCAAATCCAGGTTCACCACCCGAATCCCCTTGTCATGCGACAAGATCCAGCGGATAAAGTTCGAGCCGATGAAGCCGGCGCCGCCGGTGACCAAGAGCTGCTTCATGTGCGCTGACTCCTGCGCGCAACCATCTGACTGGCTCGCAGAAGCGAATCAAAGGTGCCGCAGTCAGACCAACTGCCCTTTAAGATATCGCAGGTCATCTGGCCTCGGCGGATGTAGGCGTTGTTAACATCGGTGATCTCCAGCTCTCCCCGACCGGAAGGCTTAAGGGTTTTGATGATGTCAAAAACAGCGGAGTCGTACATATAGATGCCGGTTACAATAAAGCGCGACTTAGGCTTCTTGGGTTTTTCCTCGATCGCCAAAACTCGCTTATCCTTAAAGACCACCACCCCGAAACGCTCGGGATCAGCGACCTCCTTGATCAAGATCTTGGCCCCCGAGGGCTGCTTCTGGAAAGCCTTGACGCACGGGGCAATCGAGGAGCCGACGATATTATCCCCAAGGATAACGATGACCTTCTCATTGCCGGCAAAATGCTTGGCCAATCCCAACGCTTCGGCAATTCCCCCCTCCCCCTTTTGATAGGTGTAATTGACGTGCTTTAAACCAAAAGCAGCGCCATTGCCAATCAAGCGCAGGAAATCCCCCGCATTGCTTCCGCCGGTCACAATCAGGATGTCCTGAATCCCAGCCTGCACCAACGTTCGCAGGGGGTAATAGATCATGGGCTGGTCGTAGATGGGGAGGAGGTGCTTATTGGTGATGTGGGTCAGCGGCCTTAAGCGGGAACCTAAGCCCCCTGCAAGAATGATGCCTTTCATAAGCTCACCCTCCTATGCCTTCCAATCAAATGGGATGTTGGGATCATTCGGATCGGCCCGATACTCATCGGGGGTTTTGTAGTTGTACGTTCGGGTCGGCACATTCAAGATCATGGTATCCGCATCGGGAGCGACACCCTTAAAACCATGATAGACTCCCATCGGAATCTTTACCAGGAAGGGGTCCTCCGGCGACATCAAGAAGGCATTCACTTCACCATGCGTGGGGGAATCAGCCCTCGCATCGTAGAGCCCCACGCGAGCCCGTCCTGCCAGGCAAGCAAAGTGGTCATCCTGAAGCTTATGGAAGTGCCAGGCCTTCACCACGCCGGGTTTCGCAGTGGTGACATAGACCTGCCCGAAACGCTCAAAGAGCGCATCGTCAGCCCGAAGGATCTCCATGAGCCGCCCCCGCTCATCCGGAATCACCTTGAGCAGCTTGACCTGGACACCGGAAATCAGCTTCTGATCACGGAAGGCGCCCTCTCGGCTCATCTCTTGGCCTTCCTCCCCATCCCGACGTAGCGGAATCCAGCACGCCGCATGGCAGCCGGATCGTACAGGTTGCGCCCATCGACTACAACGGGGTGGCGCATCAACCGCTTGACTCTTTTCAGATCCAACTTCTCAAATTCATCCCATTCAGTCACCACGACCAAGCAGTCGCTCCCGCGCGCCAAGGCATAGGGATCCTTGGCAAAGGTCACCCGGGCCCCCAACAACTTCTTGGCACCCCCCATGGCCTGAGGATCAAAGACCTTGATCTTGGCCCCCGACGCCAGTAGGGCCTTGATGATTCCAAGTGATGGGGCAAAACGCAAATCATCCGTTTCCGGCTTAAAAGCAAGCCCCAAGATGCCGATGGCCTTGCCCTTCAGGTTCCACAGGGTACTGCCGATCTTATCCAGCAGGATAAGGGACTGGCCTTCGTTAATCTCTTTGGTGGCCTTCAGCAGCTTGAAGTCGTAGCCTAATTTCTCGGCGATGCGAATGAAGGCCTCCAGATCCTTTGGAAAACAAAACCCGCCATAGCCGGCCCCAGCGCGCAGGAAGGCCGACCCGATCCTGGGATCCAGCCCCATGCCGCGCGCCACCTGCTCCACATCAGCCCCTACGCGGTCGCAGAGGATAGAGATGGCATTGATAAAAGAGATCTTGGTCGCCAAGAAGGCATTGGAGGCATGCTTGATGAGCTCGGCGCTTGCGATGTCGGTGACCACCAAAGGCGCTTCGAGGGGTCTGTACAGCTGTGTTAGCAGCGTCTTGGCACGATCGGATTCCACGCCGATCACAATGCGATCGGGTCTTAAGAAATCATTGACTGCTGAGCCCTCACGCAAGAACTCCGGATTGGAGGCAACGTCCAGTTTGGCCCCGCGGCGCGGCAGATGCGCGAGGGTCTCTGTGATTTGCCTTCCGGTCTCCACCGGAACCGTGGATTTTTCCACGATCAAGCGATAGCCGCTCGCGGATCGGGCAATCTGACGCACCACCTGCTCTACGGAGGAGAGGTCCGCCTCTCCGGAGGGCAGCGGCGGAGTGCCCACCGCGATGAAGATCACCTTAGACCTCTTGACCCCCTCTGAAATCCGGGTCGTAAAGGAGAGGCGCTTTTGCGCTACCGCATGGGCCACCATGGGGGAGAGCCCGGGCTCGTAAAATGGGACCTTTCCCTTGCGCAGCCCCTTGATTTTGGCTTCATCCTGGTCCACGCAAATGACGCTGTGGCCGAGGTCTGCAAAGCAAGCCCCGGTCACCAATCCCACATGACCAGACCCAATAACACAGAGTTCCATCTCAATATCCCATAGGGTGTTGCGGTTAAAGGCTAGATTATATCACTACCGGGTAGGGAAGTTGCGTCCGCCCTTGGGGCGGTGGTAGCTGCGCTTAACTTCAAGTGGAGTTTCCGGCATGGCCTTGAGGCGGAAGAGGAGCATGACCGCTTCCCCCTGCTCCCGCCGAACACTGTAAATAAGCTCCACCGTCCATTCGTGCAGGTCCCGCCGAAGCCTGAACTCCTGTTCAGGGATATCATAGATCCGCTTGACGGTCCTTGAGCCGGTCATATTGGTTTCGTCGGTGACCTTCTTGACATCCAAGGCCTGATAGAGCCCCAAGCGCCACTTGGGGCTTAAGTCAAATTCAGTTTCAAAGGTCAATTGGCTGCTGGTGTCCCGCTGATACCGCCAGCCCACTCCCACAGCCCATGGCTCTTCCATGTTCTCGCCGGTGATCCGATCGTAGGTTTGGGAAATGGTCCGACCGCCGAAGCGCTGTGTGAGGCTCGGCACGGCAATGACATCGGCGTTGATCGTCTCGAAAAGCCCGATGTGGGGATCAAATTCAGCATCCGATTCAATCCTCATCCAGGGGTAAGGCAAAAGCTCCAGATCCAGGGTCAAATTCCTCAGGCGCCCTCCCCGCCCAGAGTCCCCCTCAAAATCATAGGGCCACTCCAACAGGAAACGGGCCAAATCCACATTGCGCATGCTGCCGGAAACGTCCCGCTTGGTCTGCAGCTTTTGCTCCAGCCCCGCCGTTAAAACGTTTCCCTTTGTTAAGCCGTCAGGCCTGAGGAAGCGATCCGCTGAGAGGGTGGGTTTGGCCTGATACTCATACTGGAGGGTTGGGGTGATGACGTGACGAAGTTTTTGGATATTGATCCCTAAGACATCGGTATTGAGTGGAAAGACCCGGAAAAACTTGGTGCTCAAGTCAAAACCGGTCGAGGCCGCCTGGCGGAATTGGGGCGCATCCTCCACCAACCCTCGGGAAAAAGCAGAGTGCTCAAAGGCAAAGAAGGGGCGGAAATTAAGCCAACGCATCAAGCGCATCGGATAAAAGAGCTCCTGGACCGTATCAAAATACCAGAGGGAGTCGCGCGTTCCCTCGGTTGAGTCCCCGACGTTGGTATGCGCGTAATCCCAGCTCGACTGATAATACCAGCCGGTACTCCGTATGGCGGAACGGGATTGCGTCGCGGTCTTCTTCTGCTCGGAAAAGGCCTCCAGGGTTCGAGATCCATCGGGGGTGACCGAGTCGACCGACTGAGCCTTGGGCGCAAAGGCCGGAAGCCACGGAACCGGGACGGGCCGGATGTTGAGACTCACGGCAGGCAGATCCTGCGTTACCGTTTCAAAGCGGTTGGTCCGCTTGGTGATCAAGAAGCTCAGCCCATACCGGGGCATGGAGCGGATGATTTGGAAGTAGGTGGTGGGGTCTGCGGTATTCTCCTCGAACTCCCTGAGGAAGAAATCCTTGACCATATCCCCGTCCTTCATCCGGTTGTACTCCAGTGTGGCTCGGGTGACATCGTCCATCTGCCAGACATGGCGCAGCTGGACGCGATAGCGCTCCCGCTCTTCAGTGGGCTGATCCTTGTTCGCAGAAGTCCATTTGCTGTAGAAGTGGTCCCGCTGAAGCGCTCGTTCATGCGTGAAGTACTCCCGAAAGATTCCTTCACCGCCGACAGGGAGTCGGTATTTCAGATCCAAACCGGTCGCCAGGTCGAGCCGCTCTCGGTAATCCATGTGGAAGCGACCCTGCAAGTTTTCGTGCAGGTAAACCCGCCAGGCAGTCAGCAGGTACAACCCCCACTCTTTGTCCTTTCCGGGGATGATCGTCACGCGGGGACGCTTATCATCCAGGAGATGGGTATAGGAGGGCATGTACAATAACGGAATGTTCCCTAGGTAACCGACGGCATGCTTTAAAACCACCTTGTCATCTAAGAAAACCTTCACCTCCCTGGCCTGCAGCCGGGTGTGGGGCTTTTCAAAATCACAAGTGGTGATGTAACCTTGCCTGGAAAGAAACGCTGTCTTTGAAACCTGAGAGCCGGTCTCGCTGTGTGTCCGCCAAGGTCCAGCCTCTCCCCCGGCGCTGAGGATCGTCCCCTTGCGTGTCTCAAAGTTGTAAACCACCTCCTCACCCTTAAGCAACCCACCGGGCTGATAGAGGTGGACCCGTCCGGTGAGGTAGGCGTCTTTGGTTTCCATATAGAGGGTGGCCTGGTCACAGGTGAGCTTCATCTTCTTGTAAGTGGCCTCGACGTTTCCGACAGCCACCACCTTGCCCAGTTGGTCGAGATATTCTACTTGGTCGGCGCGCACCACAACCGGATCTTCCGACACCGCAAAGACGGTACTGCTTCCCAGTAGAACGCTCCACACCGCAAGCCCTGATGCCAGTCCAAGCCAACCCCTTCGACCACCGCTGCGCGGCGTTGCACCCGGCACCTTAAGACTCATCGCGTACCAACAAAGCTGCGCCAATAACCCCAGCGGCATTGCCCAACTCCGAGGGAACAACGGAGACGTTTCTTAAAGAGCTCATGGCCCGTTCCTTGACGGTCTGGCGAATCGGAGAAAAGATCCAGCGTCCGGCTTTAGAGATCCCCCCGCCAATAACGATCCGCTGCGGGTTGAGGAGGTTCACCGCCTGCACCAAGACCAGCCCAATCCGGGTACCAGCCTGGTGCCATACCTTGCGGGCAAAGCGATCTCCCAAGCGGCAAGCCTCGTCAATGATTTCCGGCGTCACGCGATGGATCTGGCCGTTGACCAATTTAAGGATGCGGCTCGGCGCTCCTTGCCGCAGCTGCCTGCGCACCGAGCGCAGAATATCTTGGTTGCCGACATAGCGCTCCAAACATCCCCTGCCTCCGCAGGGGCAGCGCGGTCCCTGCATGCCTAAGGGAAGGTGTCCAATCTCTCCGGTAGGCCCTCCCTGGCTGCGGAAGAGCTCTCCGTTTAAAACCAGGCCACCCCCCACGCCGGTTCCCAGGGTCAGACAGATCAAATTGGAAACCCCGCGCCCTGCGCCATACCGCCACTCTGCCAAGGTCATGACATTAACATCGTTGTCCACCTGGACCGGCATTCTAAGCTTGCGCTTTAAGATCGAGCGAAGGGGCACATCCTTCCAGCCGGATAGATTCACGCAGGTTCGCACCACACCAGCAGGATATCGAATGAGCCCCGGAATCCCAATGCCGAGGCCCCGAACCGGCTCAGCGCATTGCCGCCTCATCTGGGCCGTCAGATCCACAAGCGCGCCAATCAGGCGCTTTGGACCAGAAGCAAAGGGCCGGGTCGATCGGGTCTCCTGAAAGAGGATTCTTTTGCCGCGGACTAACCCTGCCTTAATAAAGGTTCCGCCGATGTCGATGCCCAACGTGATGGGTGTACCGCGGCGAGCATGCCGACTCATGCTCTCTTCTCCCGAATCGGATCAATGGGTGCGGCAACGGTACGGTTGCGGCCCAAAGCCTTGGCTTGATACATGGCCTGGTCAGCCTGATCAATCAAATGGTTCACATTGCACCTTTCGCCTGTAGAGAGAGAGGCCCCGATAGAAACGGTCATCCGAACCTCTTCATCATAAGCTCGAATGGACTGCTCCTCAACAGATAAGCGAATGCGGTCTGCGATCTGAGTGCCTAGGCCAAGATCTGCATCCGGCAGGACAACGGCAAATTCTTCGCCGCCGTATCGGGCAACCAAATCTATTTCTCGAACAGAATTTTGAATTCGGTTGGCCACTTCCCGCAGCACCACATCCCCCACCAAATGGCCGTAGCAGTCATTGACCTGCTTAAAATGATCCAAATCCACCATCAAAAAAACCAACGGCAAGACCCTGCGCGAAGAGCGAGTTGACTCTTCCTCCAAGCGCTGCCGAAAATAGCGCCGAACCAACAACCCCGTGAGCCCATCGTGCGTTGCGGATTCCTGGACCTGGCGGTACAGCGAAACGCGCTGAAGCCCCAACGCCAACTGGCCGCTGACCATGCCCCACCGTTCCCGCACACTCAAATCGGATCCGGCCAGCGGCATGGTACGAACAAGGCTCTCCAGAGAAAAGGTGCCCTGCTCCACAAGTATTCGAATTTCCTTCAGGCATTCTGTTCGCTGTTTTTCGTTGAGGTGCGGCATCCAACGCAGCAATGCATCATCGGTAATCTGTATGGCTTCCCTCAAATCAAGCGTCGCCAAAAGCTCTTTGGAAAGACCGTACAGCTCGCTGATCTCCTGAATGGTCTTCTCCTGCTCCCGAAGCACGCTACACTGAGCATCCCGCTCCCTTGCGTAAAAAGAGGAGCTCTGCTGAAGGAGTAAGCGCTGGGCATCTAACCCTAAGCGCTTGGCATAGAACTCTCGGCGTTTAGCCCAAAGTACCAGCGGAAGCGCTCCGAAGAGCACCCAAGCCCCCGCGAAACCATAACCCGAAGCACCCTGGAAGGTTATCGCTAAGCTCACGACAAAAGACAAGAGGGCCAAGCCCATAGCGATCGGTGAACCCCAGAAGAAACTGGCCCCAGCCACTGGCAGGGCCATCGCACTCACCCAGGGGCCCGCCTGCTCGGCACTGCGCAGTGCCCCGGCAGCCAAAACCAGCCATCCGCACAAAAGAGATAAACGGATCATCAAGCGCGACATACCTGGTTTCTCCCTTGCGCCTTGGCGCGATACAAGCGCTCATCTGCCTTTTGAAGGAGCGGGAGGACCTCGCTGCCATCCTGAGGATAGGTTGCCACGCCAACGGAAATGGTGGTCTTGGTCAAGCTGCGCCGCAACTCCACCGGGGTATTTTCAACCTTGAAGCGCAATTGCTCTGCCTGCTTTCCTGCCTCAGCGCCAGTAGCGTTCGGAAGCAGGACTGCAAACTCCTCGCCGCCCATCCGACCGGCAATCCGCCTGCCCTTTCGACCCTGCAACAGCAGCTGCCCCATCTGCCGCAAAAGCTTATCCCCGGCAGAATGCCCAAAGGTGTCATTGTAGCTTTTGAAGCGATCGATGTCGATCAACAGCAGGGAAACCGGCTGCGCTTGGCGCTTGGCCTGTTCCAAAATCTCCTCCATGCGCGATTGAAAATACCTGCGCACTGCAAGTCCGGTCAGGTCATCGGTAATGGCCAATTGCTCGGTTCTCTGATACAAGCGGTTGTTCTCTATGGCGAGAGAGGCCATGTCGCCGACAAAGCGAATCAGCCTGAGATCATCGGCGCTTAAGCCTTGTGTCTGCTCCGATTCCAAGCGCAAAACACCCAAGAAGCGGTGTTCGCTGACGAGGGGTACGGCAATTAAGGCCTCAAGGGGGCGACCCAACTTTTCAGGGGTCATGTTCGGAAAGCGAAAGTCCGTGGCAGGTGTTTGCACCAGCAGGGGCTGACGCTGGCGCATGACCCAGTGGTCGAAGGGGTCGCCGCGCTTGGCCCGAATGCTCTCCTCCCCTGATCTACGCCAAACGGTTTTCAATCCCATGGTCAATGTTGAAGTATCTGCCAGATACAACAGAACCCGATCCGCACCGTCCACCAAATCCCCGGAGGCCTGGGCGATGCAATCGAGCAGTTCCTCCTGCGAAAGGGTCAAGCTAAAGGCGTTGGCACTCTGCCGAAGTTTTTGATACCGAGTCAACCGCTCCCGCATTGCCGTCATGTGCGCGCGCTGCTCCTGAAGCTCCCCCTCAAGGGTGTTCACCTCCTCGGTGAGCCGATCGCTTCGAATGAGCCGCTCCTGCAGCTGATTCTTCCAAGTGTGCGCCCCGGCATACGCAATAAAGCCGAGCCCCAAGAGCTCCAGGGGCAGCCAGAGCAGTGCGGCTTCACGCGAGGCGAGCGTCACCATCCCCATCAAAAGACAGGCCCAAGTGCCTGTGATCAAGCCGATGCCGGTCCCCCCCCAAGCAAAGGCCCAGACAACCAGCAGGAACGGAAGGTGGCAGAGAGCGCCGAGCACAGGAAGTGATGTGGGTGTCGCAGAAACGATCGGAGAGAAAAAGAGCAAGGCAGCCGTCGAAACAACCAACAAAACTACCCAGTGAAGCTTCTTGAATGGAGAGAGAGTTTCTGCCTGGGACGGAGGCGGGTCCTGAGCCTTGCGCTCGGTCCCCATCTCCATTGACGCGTTAAACGATTGCCCCCTCTGTTTCAGGATCAAAGAAGTGCACCTTGGCCATATCAATGACAACGTCTAAGTCCTGCCCGGCCTTGGGCCGCTCGTGACCCCCAACGCGGGCAATGATCGGATGGGTCGCGAGGGAAAGATGCAGGTATACCTCTGCCCCAACCGGCTCCACCACTTCAATGGTTGCCGTGACGGTGTTCTCCGGAGGGGCATAATGGACAAACAACTTGTCATAGATGTCCTCCGGACGAACCCCGAAGAGTACCGCTTTATTCTCGTACAAAGAGAGCTTTGGCACCATCTCTTCGGCCACCTTGATCCGACAAGGTCCTTCGGAAAAGAAGAGCCGCCCTTCTCGCCGCACAAGCTTGCCTGGAACAAAATTCATGGGGGGCGATCCAATGAAACTGGCAACAAACTTGTTGACCGGCTGCTCGTAGAGCGCGGCAGGATCCGCCACCTGCTGAATGACTCCTTGGTTCATGACGGCAATGCGGTTTCCGAGCGTCATCGCCTCCATCTGGTCGTGCGTAACGTAGATCATGGTGGACTGCAGCCTCAGATGCAGCTTGTTGAGCTCTGTCCGCATCTGGACCCTCAGCTTCGCATCCAGGTTGGAGAGGGGCTCATCGAAGAGGAAGACCAGGGGTTTTCGAACAATCGCGCGCCCTAAGGCCACGCGCTGGCGCTCCCCTCCAGAGAGTTCCTTTGGTTTACGATCGACAAGCTTTGATATTCCCAAAATCTCAGAGGCTTCCTTGACGCGGTTGGCAATCTCCCACTTGGGATAGCCCCGCAGCGAAAGCCCAAAGGCCATGTTCTCAAAGACCGTCATGTGGGGATAGAGGGCGTAGGTCTGGAAGACCATGGCGATATCGCGATCCTTAGGGGGGACGTTGTTGACCGCCCGGTCCCCAATGTAGATCTTCCCTGACGAAATCTCTTCAAGCCCGGCGATCATTCGCAGCATCGTGGATTTGCCGCATCCGGATGGACCCACCAAAACAACGAACTCTTTGGAGTCGACATTGAGGTTCACCCGGCTGACCGCGGTAACGTCTCCGGGATGATAAACCTTGCTGACCTCTTCGATGCGAACGTGTGCCATGGGCCTCTATGCGTCGTGCGTCATATAATCGATGCTCGTACCCACCACCGACTTCAAGTCTTTGCGGTGCACCACGCGATCCACCATGCCATGTTCCAAGAGGAACTCGGAGCGCTGAAAACCCTCCGGGAGGCGCTGGCGAATGGTCTGCTCAATGACTCGGGGGCCGGTAAAACCGATGAGCGCCCGGGGTTCAGCCAGGACCAAATCCCCCAAGCTTGCGTAGCTGGCCATCACCCCTGCCATGGTGGGATCGGTCAGGACCGAGATGAATGGTAAACCCTCTCGGTGGTGTGCCGCCAGAGCCACTGAGGTTTTGGACATCTGCATGAGGGAGAACATCCCCTCGTACATGCGGGCCCCCCCGCCCGAACCGGAAACAATCACCAGGGGAAGCCGATTGCGGATGGAGCGCTCTACGGCCCGGGTGATCTTCTCTCCCACGACAGAACCCATCGATCCCATGATGAAATGGGAGTCGGTGACGCCAAAGATCACCCGCCTGCCCGAGAGCTTCCCTTCACCGGTCACAATCGCCTCGGGTAACCCGGTGGCTGCTTGATCCAGCTGGATCTTTTCCACATAGGTCTTGGGCCCCTTAAAGGTCAGGGGATCCATGGAGCGCAGCCCACTGTCAAATTCTTTGAAGGTACCGCTGTCGATTAAGAGCCGTGTGCGCTCCTGCGCGGAAAGGGGGAGGTGGTAATCGCACTTGGGACAGACCTTCTGATTCTCTTCAAGGGCCTTGTTATAGATGGTCTCACCGCAGTCTTCGCACTTGGTCCAAAGACCTTCGGGGATCTCTTTTTTCTTGACCCGAACAACCGTATATTTGGGTTTTCCGAATAGTGCCATGGATTTTGGGCTAATTGAACCTATACTCTACAAGACCTGCGATCGGTTTTGGATAAAAATAGGTGGTCTTACCCGGCATCCGCTTGCCGCTGCGGGCACGAGCCAGGACCTCATCGAAACGGGGCGGCTGCATTTGAAAAACCGCTTGGGCCTTGCCGGCCTTCAACCACCGCAGCCCCTCCCGGAGATCCTGCGTGTAGACCACTTCCGCCTGCGGACCCACCCAGCGGGGCAAGAGCCCCTTGTGCAGCCACTCCACATCCAAGCCATGCTGGCAGTTCCCTGCCGCCTCTAGGAGAAAGGGCTTTCTGCTGCGCAAATAAACCCCCATGCCGACCTTGCGCTGATGCGCCAACCGCTTTAAGCGAGCTTGCATCTCCTGCGCCGAAAGTCTCCGGCGAATTGGGCCGTTGCAGCCGCTTAACCCATGCGCTAAGCGTTCCAGCTGTCGAGGGGTTATCTCCTGGACAACCCGGTGCGTGGGCAAGAGACCCGGATCTTCCTTGGCTACCGCCGCCAAATAAAACATCGTGTAGTCAGAGGCCGCGGCGGTGCTGCCCTTGCGGTGCCTGTCGCGCTGCCGTCGCCGATACTGACAGGCTGCTTCAAAGCGGTGGTGACCGTCTGCAATAATCAGTGCACGGCGATCCATCAAGCGCTTCAGCTGCGCGATACGCTTCGGATTTGATATCCGCCAGAGTCGATGCTCCACGCCATTACAAAGCGCAACAGCCTCCGGGCGGCGCGCAGCGCAGGCCGATCGAATCCAGGCCCGAAAACCACCTGCCCGGTCCGGAACCAGACCAAAGATGGGGCTTAAAGCTGCGCGCACAGCACCCAAGAGCCTCTGTCGATCCATCTTGGGCGCCTTTCGAATATTCTCATGAGGATAGATGCCCTTGGAGGCCAGGTGGACCAATGAAATGACACCCCAGCGAATGTGGCGTTTGCCGTTGAGCAGATAGGCTTGACTGTAGGGATACACCGACGGCTCTGCATCCTGCTTGAGCACTCCGGACTTCATCCACCGATCAAAGACCGCTTTGGCTCGTGAATAGCGGTTGCGCGCCGCCGTATCGCTCGCATAGGTTTTTCCCAGCACCAAACGAATGAAGCTGTTGGGGTGTTTGCGGTAGTAACCGGCCTGCTGCCGAGGAGAAATGACGTCGTAAGGGGGAGTCACAACGCGGCTGATGGAGCCGACCTGCTTGCGATTATAGCGGATGCCGTTAAAGGGGGCGATGATGGGCACAGCAGCTCCCTTTCTCGTCATGGGTAAAGAGCATGGGAAAGACAATGTCACTGGTGCAGCAGGGAATCATCACCGCAGCCACCAACAGCAAGAAGATAAAGGGGGCTAGGCTCATCCAATCGGTCACGCCGAAGGAGATCAGGTACAACAAAGAGGCAGCTGTGGAAATGAGCACATGCCCTCCATGGGCAAATTGAGTCGTGGGTTTGGAGGGGGGCAGGATAAAACCTGTCGCTACACCGGTCAAGACAAAGGGCCACACCATCAGGGGGTGCTCCAACAAACAAATGTGGGCTGTCATATCAACGTTCAAAAGCAACCCCCCCACGTAGGGAAAAAAGATATCGCTGGTGCCGCACAGAAGAACCGACCCGGAGATCCCCACCACGATTGCCTTCCACGCTTGGTGATCGTGACGCCAAAACATGGCGGTTGTGGCAATGGCGCTCAAGAAGAGGTGGAAAAAGTGCATTGTGTGAAACAAACCTTCCGCCGCCTCCGGCAAAAGGGCTTGTCGATCGGTCAAGCTCACCACAAAGGTGATGCCGCCAAGCAGCATCACCCCGATGAGCGCAGCAAAAAGGGTGTACGGTAAGTGCTCCCTAAACTCTGCGGCAACCTGCTTGAGTCTGGAGGGGGCTTTTTGCTTCATCGGCTACTCCTTGGCTTTGGGGCAAGTCTTCTTTGCGCAGGTGCCCTTTTTTGGCGCATCGCACGTCTTGCCTGAACCATCTGATTTCTTCTTGGATTCAGCCGCTGCCCTGCCCTTCTTGTAGCTGGAGGAGCGATAATCGGTGCTGTAGAAACCGCTTCCCTTAAACAAAATCCCCGCACCAGAGGAGATGAGCCGCCGTGCCCGCTTCTTACAGCGAGGACACTGCGCAACAGGCTCTGACTTGATGGATTGAAACAGATCAAATCGATGGCGACAGGACCGACACTCGTATTCGTAGGTCGGCATCAGGATTTACCCTGCATCCAGCGCTTGGCCTGATCCCAGAACTTCACCACCCCAGGAAAAATGCTGCCCTCGCCCCCCGGGTCTAATGCTTCAAGCGCCTTGCGCTGAGCTGAGCTTAACCGGCTTGGGATCTCCACGCGAACGCGGACCATCTGATCCCCGCGGCTGCTGCTGCGCAAACCCGGAAGCCCTTTGCCTCGAAGCCGGAAGATCTGGCCAGGTTGAGTCCCAGCCGGGATCTTCATGGAAACCGTCTCAGTCAAGGTGGGAATCTTCATCTCGCAGCCCAACGCTGCCTCGGTCATGCGAATAGGAATCTCGCAAAGCAAATCTTTGCCGTGCCGGTCAAACAGGGCATGACCCTTTAACTCCATTAGAACAAATAGGTCTCCCCGGGGCCCGCCCTTCAAACCAGCCTCTCCCTCACCGGAGAGCTTGAGCCTCATTCCATCTTCGACGCCTGGGGGCACCTTGATGGTGATTGAGCGCTCTGCCTGTGTGCGCCCATGACCTCGACATGCCGGGCAAGCTTCCCGTATGATCCTGCCCTCTCCTTGGCAGCGGCGACAAACTGAAGCCATGGCAAAGAACCCTTGTTGAATCCTGACCTGACCATGCCCCTGGCAATCCGGACAGGTTTCAGGGGAGCTGCCTCGCTTTGCACCGGATCCACCACAAGCACTGCAACTCTCACGCCGCTCGTAAGTAACCTTTTTCTCTTTTCCGCGCAGGACATCCAGGAGTGTAACGTCCAGGGTGATCTGCACGTCAGCACCTGCGCGTCCACCTCGACCCCCGCGCATCTGCCCGCCAAAGATATCCCCAAGGCCGAAAGCCGAAAAGATATCTCCGAGACCCCCGAAAAGATCGCTGATGTCATCGAAGTGGGTAAAGTCCGACCAGTCAAAGCTGCCTGACCTAAACGCCCCCTCCACGCCGGCATGCCCATATTGGTCATAGGCCGAACGCTTCTGGGCATCGGAGAGGACCTCGTACGCCTCTGAGATCTCCTTAAACCGCTCTTCGGCAGCCTGCTTGTTCTCGGCATTGCGGTCGGGATGATGCTTCATGGCCAAGCGCCGGAAAGCGCGCTTGATCTCATCCTCTGAGGCAGTTCGCTCTACTCCCAGTACTTCGTAGTAATCTCGTTTGGTTGCAGGCATGGCTACTTCTTGTCGTCGTCCACCTTAAACTCAGCATCCACCACGTTGTCATCCTTCCCAGAGGCCGGGCCCGGCTTCTCCTTGCCGTTGCCCTGCTGCGGGCCGGATGCGCCAGCTTGAGCGCTTCCACCAGCCTGAGCACCCCCGGCCGCCTGCGCCTGCTTGTAAACCGCTTCAGCCAGCTTATGGGAAGCCTGGGTCAGATCCTCCATGGCCTTCTTTATCGCAGCGGCATCAGCACCTTGCTGCGCTCCGCGCAAGACCTTAAGCTTCTCTTCGATCTTGGTGCGCTCGCCCGCCGGAACCTTATCCCCCATCTCCTTTAAGGATTTCTCGGTGGCATAGGAAAGAGCGTCAGCCTGGTTCTTGATCTCCACCTCTTCCTTGCGCTTCTTGTCGGCCTCCGCAAACTTCTCGGCCTCCTTGACCATCTTATCAATCGCATCTGGGGCGAGCTTTTCGGGTGCTGTAATCTTGATAGACTGCTCCTTGCCGGTCCCCTTGTCCTTGGCGGAGACATGGACAATGCCGTTGGCATCAATATCAAAGGTGACTGCGATTTGAGGGATGCCGCGTGGAGCCGGCGGGATACCCACTAAGTCAAAACGCCCAAGCTCGGTATTGTCGTTGGCCATGGACCGCTCACCCTGCAGCACGCGAATGGTTACCGCCGGCTGATTGTCCGCTGCGGTAGAGAAATCCTGGGACTTCTTGGTGGGAATGGTTGTGTTGCGCTCAATGAGCGGCGTCAGGACACCTCCCATCGTCTCAATCCCTAAGGTCAGCGGTGTAACATCCAACAGCTGGATGTCCTTGATCTCCCCCTTCAGGGCAGCCGCCTGGATGGCAGCACCCATCGCCACACACTCCATGGGATCCACACCCCGAACCACCTTCTTGGCTCCCGCAAACCCTTCAACAAAACGCTGAACGACCGGCATCCGGGTAGGCCCACCCACCAGGATCACCTTGTCAATTTTATCGGCGGTGAGCTTAGCATCCGAAAGGGCCTGCTCCATGGGAGAGCGGCAGCTCTCGATCGTGGGAGCCACCAGCTCCTCTAGTTTTGCCCGGGTAATCGTCATGGTCAGATGCTTGGGACCTGAAGCATCGGCTGTGACAAATGGAAGGTTCACATCGGTTTGGAGCACATTGGAGAGCTCAATCTTAGCCTTCTCAGCCGCCTCTCGAACGCGCTGTACCGCCATCTTGTCGTTGCGCACATCCACCCCAGCCTCTTTCTGAAACTCTGAGGCGATGTGATCGATGAGGGCGTTGTCCATGTCGGTGCCGCCCAACTGCGTGTCTCCGGAGGTGGCCAACACCTCAAAACCGGAGCTCTTTTCCTCTTTGACGTAATACATCTCCATGACGGTGACGTCGAGCGTGCCGCCCCCTAAGTCAAAGACCAAGATCTTCTGCTCCTGCTCCGCCTTGTCGATGCCATAAGCCAAGCAGGCCGCGGTAGGCTCATTGATGATTCGCAGGACCTTCAGCCCCGCAATTTCACCCGCATCCTTGGTGGCTTGGCGCTGGTTGTCGTTAAAGTAGGCCGGAACGGTGATGACCGCCTCGGTCACCGTGCTGGAGAAATAAGCCTCGCTGTCCTCCTTAATCTTCTGCAGGATAAAGGCGGAGATCTGTTGGGGGCTGTAATCGCTGCCGTGCGCAGAGAAAACGTGACTCGTCCCCATCTTCCGCTTGGCGGCAAAGATCGTCCCCTCGGGGTTAATCGCGGCCTGCCGACGGGCAGGTTCTCCCACCAAGCGCTGGCCATCCTTGGTAAAGGCAACAAAGGAAGGAAAGGCCTTGCCACCGACGGTTGCTCCCTCTGCTGAAGGGATAATGCCGGGCCGCCCCCCCTCCACTACCGCTGCCGCCGAGTTAGAAGTTCCTAGATCAATACCGATTGCGCGTGCCATTTTTTACAACCTCCAATTTCAAATCAGGTTAAACACCATAAGGGGTCAGACCCCTTTTGAACTGGGGTTAGACCCCTCAGGCTTAACAGCCACTTTAACAACCGAATGTCTTAAAACACGCCCATTCATCAAATACCCCTTGCGAAGCTCTGCCAGCACCGAAGACTCCGGCGCCGACTCTGAAACCTCATGTGCCACCGCCTCATGCAAAGCAGGGTCAAAAGGCTTCTCGAGGGCTCCAATGGGCTCAACACCGTAGGATTTGAGGAACGCCTTCATCCTTTGGGCAATCATCTCCACCCCCACCCGGAGCGATTCAGAGTTTGCAGCTTGCTCAGCGCAGGAGTGGGCCCGTTCAAAATCATCAAAGATCTCTAAGAGCTGCCGTAGCATCTCAGCATTGGCCTTTTCTTGGGCCTCGGCCTGCTGCTTAAGCCAGCGCTTCTTGGCGTTTTCAAAATCGGCCTGCAGCAGGGTAAGCTGTGCCCCGAGGGAATCAACCGCTTCGACTTGAGCCTTAAGCGCCTTCTCCAGCTCAGCCTTTTTCATTCTCCCCGCTCCCGAAAGGCTTGGCTCACTGCCTGGGCTGTCCTTGCCACTAAGGCGGTAACGCGCGGATAATCCATTCGGGTGGGCCCCAGCACCCCAATGGCGCCTCGGACCCCGCCCTGCAGCCGGTAGGGAGCAGCAACAATACTGCAGTCGGTAAGCGAAGTCCCCCGATTCTCTGAACCAATGTGCAGTTTGACGCCATCGGCAGAGAGATCCCGACGCAGCAGCTCAGCCAACTCCTCGCGCTGCTCCAAGCCGCGAATGAGACGTCGAGTTCGCTGAATGTCGCGAAACTCCGGCGCCTCCAACACGCGGCTTGTTCCCTCCAGCAGGACCGCTGCATCATCCTCCAGAAAAGGCTGCTGCCGGAAGAGGCTCATGGCCCGCTTAAAGAGGAAGAAGAAATCGTTGTTGGTTTCCAGAAGAGATTGTTCGAGGTGGCTGTATACCTGATTGAGCGGCATGCCGGCAAGCTCTTCGTTGAGAAAGCGCTCCAGGCGTGCGAGCTCTTCGCGGTCAATCGGTTCTTCAAGCTCCAACACGGCGTGCTTTACCATCCCCTCGCTGGAGATCAACACGGCCACGATCTCGCTGGGCTTAACTGGGATGAGCTCCAGGTGCCTGAAGGAGCCGCTGGCCAACTGCGGCACCAAAACAACACCGGCTTCACCGGTCAAATCTGCCAAAAGGGTTGCTGCCTGCTCCAGTAGAGGATGCGGTGTATCTGCCCTGCAGCATTGGAGCGGAGAGAAGGCCTCTTCTTCGTCTGGGCGCAAACTCCGTTGTTCCATCAAGAGATCCACGTAATATCGGTATCCTTGATCGGTCGGAACCCGACCTGCAGAGGTGTGCGGATGCGTCACCAGGCCCTGGACCTCCAACTCTGCCATGACATTGCGAATGGTAGCAGAACTTACCCCGAAGCTGAATCGCTCTCCTAGGAAATGGGAGCCAACAGGAGCTGCCGATTCAGCATAGGCCTGAATAATAGCCTCAAGTATCCTGTGAGTCCTTGATTTTAAATAGGTTATGTCCATCTGAGGGTAGGTTCGTTAGCACTCATTTGTACTGAGTGCTAACGTAGTTTAACATATACGGAGAGGTTGTCAAGCAGTCTTATGAGGTGCTGGGGGTGTCTAGAAGCCCAGCTTTCTCCATCTGTCCGTAGAGGCGATGAGGAACACGGCATCGGATTTGAGTGTTCCCGTCCCGCTGATGGCGGCTGAGCACCTGGCCCTGGTTGTAAATCCGTTCGACCCAAGCTTGCTCTTCGGCGGGAATGAGAACCACAGCCTCTCGGCTTAGATAGCCCAACACAACGGTCAGGCGATCCAAAAGAGTTCCTATCCCCTGCCCTGTCTTGGCGGATACCTGCAACCCCTCAGGCTGTTTGCGGGTAAAAGCCTGCAGGGTCTCTGGGCTTGCCATGTCGATCTTGTTGAATACGGTCAGCACCGGTTTATGAGCAGCACCCAGGGTCTCAAGAACTTCATGAACGGCGGCTGATTTCTCCTCAACGAGGGAACTGGAAAGATCCAGAACATGCAAAAGCAGCTCACTTTCAGTCACCTCCTCCAGCGTTGCCTTAAACGCCTCAATCAAGGTGTGGGGCAGATGATGCAAGAACCCCACCGTGTCGGTTACCAGCACCGGCTGCCGATTGGGCAACGTAAGCCTTCGCGCCAAAGGGTCCAGCGTAGTAAAGAGACGGTCCTCAGAGGTTGCCTGGGCCTGTGTCAGAGTATTGAGCAAGGTGCTCTTGCCGGCATTGGTGTAGCCGATCAAGGCCAGTGACGGAATCTCTTCTTCCTTGCGCTTGTTGCGTGCCACCTCGCGCCTGCAGTGAACCTCTTGAAGCTCCTTCTGGAGGCGTCCAATCCTCAGGCGGATCCGCCGCCTGTCTATCTCCAGTTTTTGCTCTCCGGGTCCACGCGTTCCAATGCCGCCCCCCAGACGAGAGAGCAGAATCCCCTTGCCGGCAAGCCGAGGCAGAAGATACTCCAACTGCGCCAACTCAACCTGAACCTTTCCTTCTCGAGAATGGGCCCGCTGGGCAAAAATGTCGAGTATGAGCTGGGTGCGGTCAATGACCTTAACCCCGATGCGATCCTCTAAGTTCCTCTGCTGCGGAAAATTCAACGACTCCCCGAACACCACTGCATCGGGCTTAAGCTCATGGCAAAGCGTATGGATTTCGTCCACCTTGCCGGTTCCAATAAAGTAATCCGGAGTCGGCCGCCCCCGCTGAACCCGAACCATCTCGAGGACCTCGACCCCGCTCGAGGCCACCAACTCCTGAAGCTCCTGTGCCGCCTCCTCTGTCGGCCAAGAATCCCGATAAGGAGCATCTTTTAGGAAAACGTTAACAACGACAGCGCGTTCCATGGTGGCCCCTGCCTGCTGCGTGAAGCACAATCTCGCTCAACTCAGCGGTGAGCTTCCCCTCTGTTTGAACCCAATGGATCCGCTTATCCTGCCTAAACCAACTCAACTGGCGCTTGGCATAATGCCGGGTATTGCGCAAAATCAACTGATGCGTTTCTTCCCAAGAGACCTTCCCCTCCAGGTGAGCAAACAACTCCTTATATCCCAATGCCTCTTTCGCAGTCTGGCTGAGTCTTCGACGAGAAAGCGCTTTCGCCTCCTCCAACCAGCCCGATTGAAGCCATCCGCTCACCCGCGCCTCAATCCTTCGATAAAGGGCATCCCGATCGCAGATGAGCCCAATTCGACAAATCCCCTCTCCTGAGAATGGAGGCGATTTTGCAGCGTCGAACCAAGCAGTCATCGGCCGGCCGCTCACCTCAAAAACTTCTAAGGCTCGTATGACACGCCTTATATCATTCGGATGAATTGTTGAAGCAGCAGTTGAATCCACGCCCTGGAGCCGCACGTGAAGTGCGGCAGCACCCTGAACAGAGGCCTCCTCGAACAAGCGGGCTCTGACTTCAAGATGGGCCCCAGGCATAGGATCAAGCCCATCCAGCAGCGCCCTGAAATAGAACCCGGATCCCCCCACCAGCAGGACGAGCTTACCGCGCTCCTGTATGCCATGGAGGGTTGGGGCGATCAGTTCGGCAAAGCGTGCAGCATCAAAGGTCTCTTCGGGTTCGACCAAATCCAACCCATGATGAGGAATCTCGCGGCGCAGCGCTTGGGAGGGCTTGCCCGTACCCAAATCCATCCCCCGGTAAACCTGCATAGAGTCAACGGCGACAATTTCAGAGGGAATGCGACGGGCAATCTGTGCGGCAAGCTCAGTCTTGCCGATACCGGTAGGACCCATCAGGGCAAGCAGCTGCATGGATGATTTAGGGAACAATTCTTGTGGGAAACCCCTCTCTTTTTAAGCGCCCTTCCATATCGCGGGCCTGCGCGCGGTTTTCAAAACGACCCACGCGGACCCGATGAAAGGTCCTACCCTGCGTGGCAGCCTGAGTAACCTGAGCGCGATAACCGCGGCGGGCCAACTCTGCTTTAAGTCGCCTTGCATTGCCCAGCGATGTAAAGGCCCCAACCTGCACCGAAAAATGGAAATCCGAGCCCCGCAAGAGCGCCTTGGCCTCGTCAGCCTGCGGGGAATCAGGCACCTGCTTAACAACAGATTCCAGAGCCGATTTGGACTGCGACCAGTTGCCCATACGGCGTTGAACCCTTGCAATGGAGAGACGCACCTGTGCCTTCATCTCTGCGGAGCGCGCATCCTTGAGCAAACCCTCTAGGATCTCCAGGGCTCGCTCATTGTCCCCGGAAACCACCCAGCTCTCCCCGAGGGCGGCCCAGGCCTGCGCAAACCAGGGGCTTTGGGGACAGCTGCTGATCAGGGTTGTCAGTTGGGCGCGAGCCCGATCCAGGTAGCGCAGCTTTAAAGCAGAAACCCCTTCGAGATAAAGCAGCTCATCTTGACGCGAAGGAAGCTTGCTTCGTAAGGTGCGCGCCTCGCCAACAACATGCTCATACTCGCCGCGCAGAAAAGCTGCCTGCAAGTCAGTGAGCTCATCTGCTGCAAAAGCGCAGGGACCAGCTGCCGCAGCAAAGAGCGCAAGAAACACAACCAGCTTACGCAACATAGGCATCCTGCCTGACCCGGCTACCAATAAAGCTCTGTCCTCGAAGCTGCTCCACCTTAACCTGAACCACCTCTCCTAAGCTCGCCCCATCAGCCGGGAAAAAGCATTTGCTGTATGCCCGACTCCTCCCTGCGGCCGTCTCACCCTCTAGCTCCTCCACCAACACCTCGAAGGTCTTGCCCAACTGGGCTTGTTTATTCCGAGAGGAGATCTCTTTCTGCAGAGTTAACAAGGTTTGTAAGCGTTGGTCTTTGACGGCGTCCGGCACATCATCCCTAAACTTCGCAGAAGCAGCAAAGGGACGCGCAGAATACTTGAAGATGAATGTAGAATCAAACTGAACCTGTTCCATCAAGCGGGCCGTTGCCTCAAAGTCCGCCTCCCCCTCCCCGGGGAAGCCGACCATGACATCGGTTGAAATCGCAGCATCCGGCACATGGCGCCGAAGGAGTGCCACCTGCCCCAAGTAATGCGCTGCGGTGTGCCCCCGCCGCATCCGCTCCAAGATGGAATCAGAGCCGGACTGAACCGGCAGGTGCAAATGCTCACAGAGGTGCTCCAAATCTCGAATGGCTAGGAATAGCGTCTCGGCGGCATCCCTAGGGTGAGAGGTCATAAACCGGACCCGCTCAATGCCGGCAACATCATTGACCTGCCGCAGCAGCGCATCAAAGGCGGCGGGGCGAACCATGCGCCCGGTATCCTCCGGCAGCCGCCTGCCATAGGAGTTTACATTCTGGCCCAGCAGCATCACTTCCTTGTAGCCGGCCCCTGCCAGAGCGCGAACCTCCTCAACCACCTGCTCTGCTGGCCGGCTGACCTCCGGACCGCGCGTATAGGGCACAACGCAGTAACTGCAAACCTTGTCGCATCCCTCCATGACCGTTACCAAAGCGTTTACCTTTCCGGCATGGTAAGGAATGTGCAGGAATTGGGACCGCTGTTTTTGGTCGATGGCTGCAACTTTGCGGCGCGCCACCAGGGCCGAC
Source organism: uncultured Planctomycetia bacterium (assembly GCA_964597545.1). Taxonomy (GTDB): domain Bacteria; phylum Omnitrophota; class Gorgyraeia; order 1-14-0-20-64-10; family 1-14-0-20-64-10; genus CAZQXN01. The sequence continues at coordinate 29,673 of CAZQXN010000024.1, forward strand.
TCGATCAAATCAGGAACCTCATAGAGCTGGGCAGGCCCTGAAATGAAGTCGACATGCGGGAGGCGCTCAAAAATCTTCTTCCGCTGCGCCTTGGGCATGCACCCCATGATCCCAATGACCAGTTCGGGCCGCTCGGCCTTTAAAGCTTTCAAGCGCCCCACATTGGACCAGACCCTATCCTCGGCATGCTCGCGAACCGAACAGGTGTTATACAGGATAACCCCCGCCTCTTCCTCGGTATCAGTCAAGCGATACCCGCGCT
>CAZQXN010000025.1:0-25459 GCA_964597545.1 uncultured Planctomycetia bacterium
AAGAGGACATTTTAAACTTGTCAGAACCGGACATTATCACTTTGGTATGACAGAGGTCAATTCTCCCCGACGGGGCCTGGGCTGTGCGGCATTGTACGAAAGGGTCTGACCCTTTGGTACATGATCCTCGGGTAGAGGTGCGGTATAATAGCGCATTCATGATTGAGTCCAACCTCCGTCAGGTTCAAGCCAGGGTGGCAGCTTGCGCTCAGTCAAGCAGCCGGGATCCGGCTCAGATTGCCTTGATCGGTGTGACCAAAGGGGTTGCGGTCGAATCGATTCAGGCAGCTGTGGCAGCGGGTCTGACGCAGGTTGGGGAGAACCGCGTTCAGGAGGCCCAGGAGAAGAAGGGTCAGCTGGATGGGCGAGTGGTACCCAGCACCGGGGTGCGGTGGCATCTGATTGGACATCTCCAGCGCAACAAGGCCAAAGCAGCGGTTACCCTCTTTGATGTAATCCATTCAGTTGATTCTATGGAGCTTGTGGAGGTGTTGGACCGGCAGGCTGGGACGCGCCGAAGCGCTGCTCCAGAGAGACGCTCCCCTCTGAAGGCGCTCATCCAGGTCAATGTAGCTGGTGAGGCTACCAAGCATGGCTGTCGACCTGAAGAGGCCGAGGGGTTGGCCAAGCAGGTTGCAGGCTCGCAGCACTTGAGTCTTGTGGGGTTGATGACGATGCCTCCCTACAGCGAGGATCCAGAGGCCTCTCGGCCTGTTTTTCGCCAGCTTCGCGAGCTTCGGGATGAGTTGAGGGATCGGCTGGGGGTATCCAACTTAGGATTATCGATGGGGATGAGCCAGGATTTTGAGGTGGCGATTCAAGAAGGGGCGACAATGGTTCGCGTAGGCACCGCAATCTTTGGAGATCGAGCACGATGAATTTGACCCTTGGAGTAATTGGCTGTGGACAGATGGGCTCTGCCTTGATCCGCGCTGTTTTGACGGGCAAGCTTTTGCCCAGCTCCCGAATCGGCGGCTGGGATGTGGATTCCCGCAAGCGCAAGGGTCTGGGGAGGGCGCTCAAGATCCGAACAGCATCTTCTGCGCTTCAGGCAGCTTCTGCCCGCGTGGTGATTTTGGCGGTCAAGCCTGCCCAGATGGGAGCCGCCCTCGGCCAAATCCGAGAAGGGCTTACGCGCCGCACCCTGGTGATCTCCGTTGCTGCTGGTATCTCCACGCGCTGGATTGAGCGCAAGCTCAGGAAACCAGTTGCCGTGGTGCGCGCCATGCCGAATACACCGGCCAAGATTCAGGCAGGGATTACCGCCATTGCCCGCGGCCGCTTTGCCTCAGGCACGGATTTAAAGCATGCCGAGAAGCTCTTGGGTTGTGCCGGCGAGGTGGTGCGGGTTTCAGAGAACAAGATGGATGCAGTAACTGCCATCTCTGGCTCAGGACCGGCCTATTTCTTCTTCTTGATGGAAAAGATGATACAATCCGGTGTTCAGTTGGGGCTGACCCGTGCTGTGAGCCGCAGGCTCGTGCTGCGGACGGCCCTCGGTTCAGCCGGATTGGCAGTAACGTCGCAGGCTCCTCCCGAGACCCTTCGGCGGGCGGTCACCTCCAAGGGTGGAACCACCGAGGCGGCGCTGAAGGTCTTCAAGCGCTTACGGGTGGGGGAGGGACTTACACAGGGCATGCGCACAGCCGCGAGAAAAGCAAAGGAGCTGGGAAAATAAGATGTTTGTCCTAGGCAACCTCTTGGCAACCGTAGCACAGGTATTAAACTCAGTTTTTACCATCTACTTCTGGATGATCTTGATCCGGGTGCTCCTCAGCTGGGTCAGCCCCGATCCCTTTAACCCCATCGTCCAATTCTTAAACCGCGTGACCGACCCGTACCTCAATCTCTTCCGCCGCTTCATTCCTCCCTTGGGGATGATTGACCTCTCCCCCTGGGTGGCGATCATTGTCTTGAGGGCCCTTCAGCATTTCTTGGTGGCTACCCTCTTTGACTTGAGTTTGAGGATGCGCTGATATGGGACTCTTTGAACGGGTTGGCGAGACCGTCGCTGTCATTCGAAGGAAGGCTCAGGAACCCCCGATGATCGGCATCATCCTGGGTACCGGCCTAGGGGGGTTTGGAGAGAAGATTGAAGGGGCCAGGACCTTTCCGTATGAGCGGCTGCCCCACTTCCCGCAATCCACAGTCGAGAGCCACAAGGGCCAGTTGATCTTCGGCAAGGTCAGCAAGCAGCCGGTGGTGGTGATGGAGGGGCGGTTCCACTGCTATGAGGGGTACAGCCCTGAGGAGGTGACCTATCCGGTGCGGGTGATGCAGGCGCTGGGTACGCGGCTGTTGATTGTCACCAATGCCTCTGGAGGGATGAATCCTTACTACAGCGCAGGCGACCTCATGGTGGTTACCGATCACATCAATTTAATGGGGATCAATCCCTTGATTGGGCCCAATGACGAACGGCTGGGGCTTCGTTTTCCGGACATGTCCTCTCCGTATGACCCCAAGCTGGTGGCCCTGGCCCAGCATGTGGCTGATGAGTGCAACATCTCCCTGCACCAGGGGGTCTATGTGGCGGTGTCCGGCCCGAATCTTGAGACCCGCGCCGAGTATCGGTTCTTAAGAAACATCGGGGCCGATGCGGTGGGAATGTCGACGATACCGGAGGTCTTAGTGGCGATTCATGCCGGCATGCGGGTCTTGGCGGTCAGCTGTATCACCGACCGCTGCATCCCAGAAACCTTAAAGCCGGCTTCGGTAGAGGAGATCATTCGGATTGCCAATGAGGCTGGGCCCAAGCTGGCCCAACTGCTGACGCGCGTCATCGAACAGATCTAAACCCGGTACCGGGTACCAAACCTAGAAATCGGTACCAGGTACCAAAAGCGAAGATCGGTACCAGGTACCTTATGGATTACAAGACAACCTTAAACCTTCCTAAGACTGTTTTCCCGATGCGGGCCAACCTGCCTGAGAATGAACCCAAGCGCTTGGCCCAATGGGAAAAGAGCCGTTTCTACCAGGACCTGTTGGCGCACGGCCAGAAAAAAACCCCCTTCATCCTGCATGATGGTCCCCCCTATGCCAATGGGGACATCCACATGGGGCATGCCCTCAACAAGATCCTCAAGGACTTGGTCGTTCGATATCAGAGCAGCCGCGGCAAGCACACCCCCTTTATTCCCGGCTGGGACTGCCATGGGCTGCCGATTGAGTATCAGCTCATGAAGGAGCTCGGGGTGACCAAGCATCAGGTGGACCGCGTTGCATTTCGCAAGAAGGCGCGCGCCTTTGCATTGAAATTTGTTGAGACCCAGCGGGAGCAGTTCAAGCGGTTAGGGTGTCTCGGGGATTGGGAGAATCCGTATCTGACCTTAGAACCTGCCTATGTGGGTGAGACCCTGCGCGCCTTGGGGGCTTTGGTGCGCAAGGGATTTGTCTATCGGGCTCGCCGGCCGGTCAACTGGTGTTGGTCTTGCGAGACTGCACTGGCCGAGGCCGAGGTGGAGTATGAAGACCACACCTCTCCCTCGATCTTTGTGAAGTTTGAGTTGGACAAGGAGTCGGCTCAGTCGATCCTCTCAGGAGCGGCTGGACCCAAGACGCAAGTTTTCTTAAGTATCTGGACCACCACCCCCTGGACCTTGATGGGCAATGTCGCGGTAGCCGTGCATCCAAAGTTCAGGTATGCGGTCCATCGTGTGGGAGCCAATGAGCTTTGGATCACAGCCTCTAACCTGCCTGCAGAGAGCGTCAAGGCTTTGGGGCTCAAGCCCACAGATAAACCAGTGCGGGAGCTTTCAGGCAAGGAGATGGAAGGCTGGCGCTACCAGCACCCCATGATCCTCAGGGCCGGCCAGGTGGTGTTGGCCGATTATGTCACGGCCGAGGAGGGAACCGGTCTGGTCCACACGGCCCCCGGCTTTGGGGCGGAGGATTACGTGACCGGGAAAAAGTACAATCTTGAGGTGCTCGCCCCGGTCAACGTCCAAGGGCGCTTTGCTGATTTGCCTAAGGCCGTTACTGGTTTGAATGGCAAGCAGGTGCAGGAGGCCAATTCCGAGATCGTTGCTCTGCTTGAGCATTCCGGCCATCTGATCAAGGCACAAGAGGTGCCGCACCAATACCCCCACTGCTGGCGGTGCCGCCAACCAATCATCTTCAGGGCAACCGACCAGTGGTTTCTGAAGGTGGATCAGGCGGGCTTAAGGAAGAAGCTGCTCAAGGCCATTAAGTCTGGCGTCAACTGGATCCCTGCTGCCGGTCGGGAGCGCATTGATGCGATGGTGGCCGGTCGGCCGGATTGGTGTCTCTCCCGCCAGCGGCTGTGGGGAATTCCGATTCCTGCGGTTATCTGCCGCGCCTGCGGCGAGGCCACCCTGGATCCCAAAGTCATCGAAAATTTTTCCGGTACGATCCTCCTGGATTCCGAAGGGTCTGACCGCTGGTTTACCGAATCGGTGGACCGATGGCTGCCCGAGAACTTTCGGTGTCATTGCGGTGGGACGCAGTTTGAGGCAGGGTCCGATATCCTGGATGTTTGGTTTGATTCCGGCGTAAGTCATCGCTCGGTCTTAGGAACCCGAGAAGAGCTTTCCTTTCCGGCCGACATGTATCTGGAGGGATCAGACCAACACCGGGGTTGGTTTCAGGTGTCGTTGATCACTGCCATGGCGCTGGAGGGGCGCTCCCCCTACCGCTCGGTTCTCACACACGGTTTCGTGGTGGACGGGGAAGGGCGCAAGATGTCCAAGTCGCTGGGCAACGTTATCGCACCCCAGGAGGTGGTATCGTCTCGCGGAGCAGATGTCCTGCGGCTGTGGGTGGCCTCCTCGGATTACCGAGAGGATGTCAGGCTCTCCAAAGAGATTCTCTCGCAGGTGACCGAGATGTACCGCAAGATTCGCAACACCCTGCGCTTCTGCATCGCCAATACGTCAGATTTCAATCCAAGCAAGCACGCGGTTTCACCAAGCAAGCTCGAAGAGATGGATCGGTGGATCCTTTCATCCCTGGGAGGCTTGGTCGAAGGGGTCACTGAAGCTTACGACCAATATGCTTTCCACCGCGTAGCCAAGGGGATCTATGAGTTTTCTACCCTGAAGCTCTCCAATGTGTATCTGGATGTGATTAAGGATCGGCTCTATACCGCCCATCCAGATGATCCCAAGCGGCGGTCTATCCAAACCACGCTCTATCAACTGGCCTCAGCCCTGATCCGGATGCTGGCGCCGATCCTTCCCATGACCACAGAGGAAGCTTGGGCTGCTCTGCCAGGCAAGGGGGAGGGCCCCAAGGCTTCGGTCCACCTGGCGGATTGGCCGGATGCAGCCCGTTTCCCCCGGGATGTCCGTTTAGAGGAGAGCTGGACGCGCATGCTCAAGCTTCGGGACCAGGCCATGAAGGCATTAGAGGAAGCCCGCTCTGCAGACCAGATCGGAGACCCCCTGGAAGCCCAGCTGGAGATTGAGGTTGGAGCAGATGCGCTTTGGAGTTTCTTGGAGCCGAGGCAGAAACAGTTTGCCTCTTCCTGCATTGTCTCGGCCTTGCGGATAGGAAGGGCGAAGTCCGACACACCTGAGGTCACCATGAAGGTTTCCAAGGCGCCGGGCGCTAAATGTCAGCGGTGTTGGATGCGGTTGGAATCGGTGGGCAAGGATACCGAGCACCCGGCCCTCTGCCACCGGTGCGTGGAGGTCTTGAAGCGGCTGGGAACCGGCAGGTAGAATTCAGTGGTAGCTTGACCCCTTGTACACCCCCGGGGTGTACAAGGTACATTCAGTTGAAACCTTGTTTTTGATAGTATCATATGATACTATTACTTGCATGAAGCCACCCTTTGAGTTGACAGAGCCTATCCTCGATTTATGCATGGCCATTTCCCGCCTCTTGGGTCAATACGAAGGGATTAAGCTTCCCAAACCGAAACCCATGTTGATCAGGCGCAACAGAATCAGAACCATTCAATCCAGTCTTGAGATAGAGGGCAACCGACTCACCGAAGCTCAGGTCACTGCCATTCTGGACAGAAAACGTGTTGTGGGACCGGAAAAAGACATCCGTGAGGTCCAAAATGCTATCAGAGCCTATGAGAAGATTCCAGCCTACAAACCACACCAACTGAATTCGCTTCTTCAGTCGCACAAAATCATGATGCAGGGAATAATCCCTGATGCGGGGAGCCTGCGATCAACAAACGTCGGAATTCTCAAAAGAAGCCGCGTCTCTCATGTTGCCCCTAAGCCTTCCCTTGTTCCTCAATTGATGCAGAATCTCTTCGATTTCATGAAAAACGACAAGAGTGTTCACGAGCTTGTCAAATCATGCATTTTCCATTATGAGTTTGAGTTCATTCACCCTTTCTCGGATGGCAACGGCCGAATCGGCAGGCTTTGGCAATCCGCGCTTCTTTTTAACTATCACCCTGTTTTTGAATTCACGCCCATCGAATCGCTCATCAAGAAAAGACAGCAGGTTTATTATAAAGCGCTTGAAACTTCAGACAAAAGGGGCCACTCCACAGAGTTCATTCTTTTTATGCTCAAGACCATTCGGGTATCTCTGGAAACATTTTTATCTGAACTCCAGCCAAGCCCTGAGACACCGAGTTCTAGGCTGCAAAGTTCCAGGGACCATTTCCGTAACGCATCTTTTACCCGAAAGGACTATATCCAATTCCAGAAAACGATCTCAACAGCAACTGCCAGCCGCGATCTCTCCCGCGCTGTCAAACAGGGTTTACTCAAGAAAACGGGCGACAGAGCTCTGGCTCAATATCATTTCATCCGCTAATCTGCCGCAAATTCAACCTGCCGGAGCAAAGACAGTTCTCTTAAGCTAGCTTCCCGACCCCATCAGATTCAGCCCAAATCTGACAGCAGGTAACACTGTCAATGATTTTTGATTTTGTTCGTGCTATAATCTTGACTTCTTTAAGCCATGAACAAGAAAGAACTCGACCGATATAAGAAGCTCCTCCTCAAGAAAAAGGAGGAGGTCACCAAGGCGATGAAGCACATCGAGAAGGAGAACCTCAGCACTTCTCAGCGTGATGCTTCGGGGGACTTGTCTGGGTATACCCTGCACATGGCCGATATCGCAACGGACAGCTATGACCGCGAGTTCTCTCTGGGATTGGCCTCCAACGCGCAGAAAATCCTCTACGAGATTGACGAAGCCCTCAAGCGCGTTAAGGAGAAAGAGTTCGGCAACTGCTTAACCTGCAGCAAACCGATCCGCCGCCGGAGACTGACCGCCATTCCCTATGCCAGCCTCTGCATCGAGTGTCAGTCCAAGGAAGAAAAGAACCGACGTGGCATGGGCCCCTCCCGACAGGAGTCGCTCGAACGCTAAGCACCGGCCTTGGCCGTCCTGACTTTAAGCATTGTGGTTCTTCTCCTGGACCAGGCAACTAAAGCCCTGGCCCTCACCTTTCTGTCTGAGTCCCAGAGCGTTCAAATCATTCCGGGCATCTTTCATTTAACACTCTTACACAACCCCGGGGTGGCCTTTGGGTTGCTGCGCGGCCAGTCCCTTTTGATTTTGCTGGGGACCGCGGGAATCCTCCTCCTTTTGCTGTGGACGGTTTTTCGCCAGGGCCATGGCGCGCGTTGGGCGTCGCGGATAAGCTTAGGTCTAATCCTCGGGGGTGCCGGCGGCAATCTCATTGACCGCATCCGCTTTGGCGGGGTGGTGGACTTTCTGGATTTTCGGATCTGGCCGATCTTCAATGGTGCCGACAGCTGTATTACCGTGGGAGCGATTTGGATGGCTTGGACCATCATGAGAGGAGGGGCCCGGCGGGCTTCATAAAGGCTATGTATCCTATTCTCTTTCGTTTGGGTCCCATTCCGGTAGCAAGCTATTTTGTCGTGATGGCGCTGGCCTTGGGTGTTGCGGTTGTCTGGGCCGGCCGGCGAGCCAAGGCCTTAGGACTTACCGATCAGCAGATTCGGGTCTTGGGTGGCGTGACGCTTGCCGCTACGCTGGTGGGGGCCAGGGCAGGGTATCTGGTCATCTACTGGAAGTATTACTGGGTTCACCCCGAGGAAATCTTCCGGCTGGACCTCGGGGGCTATACCCTTTTTCTTGCCCTGCCTATTCCGGCACTCCTGGCGGCCCGGCTATTGGTGCGCTACAAGCTGCCGGTCATGAGGACCCTTGGACGGATGGTGCCGCCCATGGTCTTGGGTGTGGCCATCATGCGGATCGGTTGTTTTCTTCAGGGCTGCTGCTACGGGAGAATCACCCAGGCTTCTTGGGGGATTGCCATCCCACCCGAGCCCTATCTGCGCCATCCCACCCAGCTCTATGAGCTGGGTGCCTTACTGCTGCTGCTGGCAGGCCTCTTGTGCCAGGAGCGCAAGGGGGTCAGGCCCGAGGTTGTGCTCTTTACCAGCTGTCTCGTTTATGGCATCTGGCGCTTTTGGATCGGGTTTTTCAGGGGAGATTACCCAGCTGCGCTTGGGGGATTGACCGCGGCGCAGGGGTTGGCTCTTCTGTTGGCGGCGGTCGGGGTGATTTGGCTTGTGCGCTTGAGCGGCCCAAGCAGATCGGGTACCTCGGTGTAATCTGCCATGCATCCGATACTTTTTCAGCTGGGGCCGGTCACCCTTTACAGCTATGGGTTGATGGTGGCCTTGGGGTTTCTGGCCTTCTTGAAGCTGACGCAGCGGCGGGCCCGAGCGGCCAGTGTAGACCCCGGAGCGATTCAGAATGTGGCGCTGACTGCGCTCATCTTTGGCGTCCTAGGGGGGCGCCTGGGTTATGTGCTCCTGCACTGGGAGTTTTTTAGAGAGAACCTCGCTGAAATCATCCGGATCGATCACGGGGGTTTGGTCTTCTATGGTGGGTTTGCACTGGGGTTGGTGGCCGCTCTCCTGTCCATGCGCATCCAGCGCCTGCCGATCCTTAAAACCGCAGACCTTTTTGTCCCTTCTCTGGTGTTGGCCCATGCCATCGGCCGGATCGGCTGCTTCCTTAATGGCTGCTGCTACGGCATTGAGACCCGCTTGCCCTGGGGGGTGGCCTTTCCGCACGAGAATATCTCGCGCCATCCCACCCAACTGTATGAGGGTGCAGCGCTCGTGGTTATCTTCACTGTTCTGCTGCGGCTTGCCCGCCATCATCCTAAGCCCGGCTCGATTCTGTTGACCTATGGCACGCTCTATGGTGCTTGGCGCTACGGCGTGGAATTCTTGAGAGCAGACACCCCGGTTGTGGCCTGGAACCTAACAACCTTCCAGTGGTTGAGCATCCCCTTAGTCATCATCTGTGCGGGGATCCTTTTGGTTCGGCGCTTTTCCTCACGTTGAGCAAAACAACGTTGAGCAAAACAGTTCAACATACTGTCCCGGACGGCACATCGCCCCAGCGGCTGGATCGCTATCTGGTCTCGATCCTGAAGGGTCAATCCCGAGCGCAGATTCAGCGGCTCATTGCAGAGGGACAAGTTCGCCTTGCGGGCTCGAAGCCAGAGAAGCTTAAGCCCTCCCATGCTGTGGCGCCGGGCGAGCGCTTGGAGATCGATTTAATCGCTGCGCCTGAACAGGTACTCAAGCCCGAAGCGATGTCGCTTGTGATCCTTCATGAGGACAACCACCTCATTGTCCTGGACAAGCCGGCTGGCCTTGTGGTGCATCCGGCTCCGGGCAATCCCTCCGGGACCCTGGTTAATGCTTTGATCTCCCGCAAGACCGCCCTCTCTACGGTTTCAGGGGTTGAGCGCCCGGGCATTGTTCATCGGTTGGATAAGGATACCTCTGGGGTTATGGTGGTTGCCAAGGATGATGCGACGCATCAGGCATTAAGCGATCAATTTGCTCAAGGGGATGTCCGGCGGGTCTATCTAGCCCTTGTTCAAGGAGTGATCCAGCAAGATGAGGGGACCATTGAAGCTCCCATTGGACGCCACCCCACACATCGCCAGAAGATGGCAGTGCGTTACGGAGCCAGCCGCCAAGCCCGCACTCGATACCGAGTCAAGGCACGCTATGCCAAGGCCACCTTTCTTGAGCTGTACCCGCAGACCGGCCGCACCCATCAGCTTCGGGTGCACTTAAAGCACATTGGCCACCCCATCCTGGGGGATGTGCGCTACGGCATCAGGGCAGGGCTCAATCGCCAGGCCCTTCATGCCCATCAGCTGGAGTTTGAGCACCCGGCAACGCACGGCCGCAAGACCTTCACCTCTCCCTGGCCAAAAGAGTTAGAAGCAGCCCGCCAAGACCTTAACCGCACCTAACTGTTGTAGGAGCGCATCTTGTACGAAAGGGTCTGACCCTTTGGTACAAGATGTAGCATTCACTATAAGTATAATATATACAAGAGATCCAGCGCTTACAGCATAAACAGCGGGAATTGCATACGTAGTTTTTGTTGTAAAAAATAACATTGACAGCATCTACAACTCATGTTACAAATGCAAATAATGATGAATCGTCCAACTTCTCTCATCTCACTGCAGGAAGTGGCGCGGGGGAGCGGCCTGACCCTTGCGACCTTGAATTACTATGTCAATTTAAGCCTTCTCCCCGTTGCTGAGCGCGTGGGCAACAAGCGCCTCTTTGATCGCGGGGCAGTAACCCGCAGGCTTGATGAGATCCATCGGCTCAGGCAGCAGGGCTATCCCTTGCGCCTCATCCGAAAGCAGCTGAAGGAGGCCGGCGCCCCATGACCACTCAAGCCGCCACAACACAGCAAAACATGCAGGAGCTGGTGGCCACCCTCTTCCATGAGCTTAGAATTCCTATTTCCTCCATCAACGGCTACACCTCGGTGCTCCTAACTGGCGAACTGGGAAGGATCAATCCCGGGCAGCGCCAAACCCTCAAGCGGGTCCAAGAGCTGTGTCAGTCCATCACTGTCTTGGTCGGCAACCTCTTGGCACTGGTCAAGTCTGGTCTGCAGCACTCCTACGTATCTCGGGAGTTCGTAGATATTACACGGCTGGGCCGGGATGTGGTCCACTCCCTCCAGGGCCAGATCCAAAAGAAGAAACTCAAGTTCAGCGCCCGTTTTCCCAGCACAGAGATCCGCTTCTGGGGCAGTCCGGGCGATATCAACCAGATCTTCGTCAACCTCCTCTCCAACGCGGTTAAGTTTACCCCGGCCGGAAGCAAGGTTTCCCTGTCGGTTTCAAACCGTCCAGATGTTTTGACCATTGAGGTCTCGGATGCCGGGACAGGGATTCCCTCCAGCGATCTGCCCAAAATCTTCGATGAGTTCTATCACGTCGACCGCCCCAACATCGAAGTGGCTCCTGGAAGCGGTTTGGGGCTGGCCATCATCAAGCGGATCGTGGATGGATGCCAGGGAAAGATCCAGGTGGACAGCCGGGAGGGGCACGGCAGCAGTTTTAAGATCACCTTGCCGATCCGCCCTGAAATGAAAATCCTGGAGGAATTCCTAGAGGAGATCTGGGTACGGGTCCGGGAAAGCGGAGAGGCCATGGGGTTGGTGTTGTGCCAGCTTAAGGCCGGCGGGAGCCGAAAGGGATCCGGCGCACAGGCGTTGAATCGAGCCCTGGAAGAGATGGAGCAGGTTTTCCGGGAGCACCTGAGGAAAGAGGACAGGATCTTTCGCCTTCCCGGTGGTTCGCTGGTCGGGGTGATGGTGTCGGTCAAATCCGGCGGTTTTCCAATCGTTGTCCAGCGCCTGGAGCGCGCCCTCCGAAATTCCGTGGCGGTGGCGAAGCTGGCTACCAAACGTTTCCGGTGGCAGATGGTCTGCACCCTATCGCCCAAGCGGGGCTCTTCTCCAAACCGTTTTTTGAGTTCGGCTCAGATGCAGCTCAAACGGGCCTGGAAAAAGACGTCAAAATGAGGTATTAAAGATAGCTGTATGGACCTACGAGATGAATTCTTAAGAGCGTATCGGGCCCACAAGGGCAAGGGGGAGACACCCTTGCGTGCTTCACCTGAGCTCTCGAGGGATTGGGAGGAGGCCCTAGAGATTGCCATCCTCAATCAGAAGGGGGGCTGTGGCAAGACCACCACCGCCATTAACCTGTCGGCCGCCTTGGCAGAGATGGGCTACGGGGTGCTCCTCATCGATCTAGACCCCCAGGCGCACGCAACCTTGGGGCTGGGGCTCTCCGGCGACTCTTTGGAGCTGACCGTCTATCACCTTCTGATGCGTCCGGGCCTCTCAATCACGCAGGTCCTCCACCCGACCCATCACCGAAACTTCAAGCTCCTTCCGGCCAATGGACTGTTGTCAGCCGCTCAGGTGGAGCTGCTGAGGATGCCGGACCGCCAGATGCTCCTCAAGAAGAAGATCAGTGAAATTAGGGCGTTATTTCATTTCATCATTATGGATTGCCCACCTTCTTTAAATATCCTCACCCTCAATGCACTTGCAGCCGCTTCCGAGCTTATCATTCCGGTCCAGACTCAGTATTACTCCTTGGACGGCGTGCGGGAGCTGTTTAAGAGCATTGATTTGGTCCGGGAGAATTCCAACTCGAATCTGGAGATCCTCGGAATTCTCCCTACCCTGTATGACGGCAGGACCAAGATCAACCGGGCCATGCTGTCGGCCCTGCAGGGGTATTTCAAAGATCAGTTGTTTGAAACGGTCATTCGGCAGAATGCGGCGCTGGCCGAATCTCCCATGATGGGACAGCCGGTGACGCAGTATGCTCCGGGTTCTAGAGGTTCCAGTGACTACCGTCAGTTTGCAGAAGAGGTGATTGCGCGTGTCTCAAAAGCCACCCGATCCGTTAGGCATCTTAAAGAAACTGTTTGATCGCAAGCCGGCCTCTCAAGGGGCCTCTCCGACAGCGCTCTTTAAGCAGTCGGGCGAGGAGCAGTCTGCCCCGGCAGCCGAAACATCCGAAAGCAAGCTCGTTCGTGTGCGCGCGGGTTTAAAGCAAATGCTTCGCCAGGTTCCAGAGAAACTTAAAGAGACCCCCAAGCAGCTTCAGGAACTCGCTCGGCGTTTTCGTCAGCGCACCCCCAAAGCGGGCTGCATGATCGGTTTGGACCTGGGCGGTTCCTCTGTCAAGGCGGTTCGGATTGAAGCCGATGAGCAGGGCGCCAAGAAGATAACCGGTTTTGCCATCGAGGACCTTCCCATGGAGGTTGGAGAGGGCCCTGCGTGGGATCAGGCCATCGCCCATGCAGTTACTCAAATCAAGCAGCAAGGGATCCTGAACGGGCCGGTGGTGATGGGTTTTCACCACATCGATTCCCTGATTGAGGTGATCCGCCTTCCCGAGATGCCGGCTGCCGAGCTCCATGACGCGATCATCTGGGAGGCCAAGGAGAAGCTGTCCCTCAAACCCGAACGGTCCATCATCCGGCATGTGACGATCGGGAAGTGTCAAATAGAGGATCAGCCCCATCTGGATATTCTTGTCATTGCGGCCCCCAGAGATGCGCTGCTGAATCAGTGGAAGATTCTGGCTGATCTGGGCCTGAGGGTGGAGGCGGTGGAGCCGCTGAGTCTGGGCAGCTTCTACGGTCTTTCCGGCGGAGGGTTCTGGAAGCCCCTGGAGTTGGTCGGTCTGCTGGAGGTGGGGATGAAGGTTTCGCACCTGAGCTTCGTCCACGGCGACACCATTCATTTTTCCCGGACCTTCCCTGTGGCTGGCGATTCCTTCACCCGCTCCATTGCCGATTACCTCCAAGCGGAGTACGGCGAGGCGGAGCGGCTCAAGCACATGTACGGCATCTCCAAGATGGCGCTGGAGGAAGACCGCATGGAGACCGGTCACGAAGCGGATGAAAGGGTTCGGATCTCCCACGCCTTAGGGCTGCACTTAGAGCAGCTGATTGCAGAGATCGAGCAGTCCTTCCGTTATTTTGCGATTGAGCTGGGAGGAACCGACGCACAGCGCTTAGACCGGATTCTCGTTACCGGGGGCGGGGGCCAGCTGAAGTATCTGGCGGAATTCTTGAAGCTTCGCCTCTCGATTCCCGCAGAGGTGGTCGACCCGCTTCAGAATTTTGAGATGAATCCCGAGGTTCAATCGCGGTTGCAGCCAGGCATGAGCCAGCGATTGGCGGTTCCCATTGGATTGGCCATGCGGGATTTAGTTTAGGGGGGGTGCCCATGGAACGCGTTAATCTCCTTCCGGACGAAGCACGCACGGGCCTTGTGGAGCGTGTCGTTCAATATGTGAACCGCTTCTTTCCTCGGGTGCTGGGCGGCGCTGCAGCGGCAATGTTGATTCTGGGTTTCGTGATCTGGACAGGGCAGGCCATTTCCCTGCATCAGAGAACCAAGCGGGCAACGGCGCTGCGCGATCAACTTCAGACCCTTCGGATTGAAACCGAGAATCTGATCTCTTTCTCCAAGCAGCTCGACGGCGTTGAGACAGAGCTGGGCAATCAGAAGCAGCTGCTGGCTTGGAAGCTGAAATATCTCCAGGCGGTGCGCAATCAGCCGAGGGTTTGGGCGACCATTTTGAAGGATTTGCGCCGGAACATTCCCACTGGGGTATGGTTGACCGGGTTGGAGGCGGGCAGCAAGGAGCAATCCATCCGGGTCAAAGGGGGTGCTTCCAACGAGAATCTTGTCACGCAGTTTATGTCGAGCCTGAAGAATTCGCCTTACTTTACGGATGTGACATTCAATTTCACCGAAAAAGATGCCATTGGGAAGGTCAAAATCGTTAACTTTGAAATCAGCTGTAAGGTGAGCTAGTGCAAATACCACAATTCTCTCTGGAGCTCTTAAAGACCAAATTGGGTCCGCGGGAAAAGATGTGGATTGTTGTATGGGCGGTGGTCGTCCTAGCACTCCTGCAGTTCAAGGGGTTTATTGCGCCCCGGGCGCAGGCGATTCGGGACCAGGCAGAAGAGATCCATACCCTCGAAGAGGACAAGATCTCCACCCTGGCCAAACAGCCCAACGTCAAGGAGCAACAGGGTCGGATCAATGACATGAAGCAGTCGATCAGCGACCTGTACGACCAGCTGGTTTTGGCCGAGAAAGACCTGCTCGATTTTCAGGATGTGGACCGTCTGCTGGATTCGCTCGTCAAGGATAGGCGCAAATTTGCCATGCAGCTCAATTCCATCCGGCCCATCAAGCAGAAGGAGACCTCCCTGGTTTCAAGTCAGAAAAAAGAGCTCGAGCCCTACCGGAAATTGAACGTGCAGTTGGATCTTTTCTCCACCTTCCAGGGATTGCTGGATTACATCGATTTCCTGGAGCAGATGCGGCCCTATCAGAAGGTTGACGGCGCGCAGGTCAAGGTGGAGGGCAAGGATGTTTCCCGGCCGCATGCTGTGCTGCTGCTCTCTGTTCTGATGGGGGATACCCTGGAGCAGCAGGAGACCCAGCGTGAGGAGGTGCTTGCACTCTTGGGAGATGAGGAGCTTCGGGAGAAGAAAGATCCCTTCCTGACGGCTGAGCGGCCGAAGGAAGTGGTTCAGGCAGTGGGACTTGTTTTGACCGGGGTTTTCTCTGAAGAAGGCCGTCCGGTGGCTGCCATGATCAATAATGAAATTTACCGCGTTGGCCAGGTGGTTCAAGGCAAGCGGATTGTCAGAATTGAGGACAATCGAGTCTACTTGGAGCAGGGAAACCGGCGTTTTGTCCTTATGCCTTCGAAGGGAGGAAGCCAGTGAAAGGGAAAGCTGTGTTGAAGCGGTGTTGGCCGTTCCTTATGATTGCCGCATGCATCATGGGTTTAAACGTTGCAGCAGTTGCAGATGAATCTCCGGAGCCGCCGGGGATTACAGCTGCTGAGGAGGCACCTGCCGCCCCTGCGCCAGTGTCCGCCCCTGCCCAACCGGTTAAGCGAGAGTCCACTCGGGAGGATACCGAGACCAAGCTGGCAAAGGTGGTCTCCCTTTCGTTTACCAACGCTAAACTGAAAGGTGTCTTGAGCGGTTTGGCCAAGACGTACGGACTTAACATTGTGGCCGATGAAACCGTCAAGGGCAGCGTCAACATCACGCTCAAAGACGTTTCGCTTGGAGATATCCTCAAGCAGGTCCTGGAGCTCAACGGCTACACCTACATCTGGGACGGTCCGATCCTCAAGGTGGTGGATATGGAGGAGGAGACGGCGACGGAACTCTTACCCCTTCGCTTCATAGACGCGGATGTTGCCGTGGATTTCCTATCCGGCTCCTCCTCAGAAGACGGCCTCCTCAAGGCCGATGAGCTTCAGAACAGCATCCTGGTGACCGACACCCTCTCAAGCATCAGCAAGATGCGAAAGGTCTTAGAGAAGATCGATGTGGCCCCCCAGCAGGTCCTCATTCAGGCGCAGCTGCTGGACATTACCTTCACCGATTTGGACAACCTGGGACTTTCCCTCTCCAGCGTGGCTTTCGATGTGCCGCTGTCCTTAAGTTCCGGAGGTGAGCGCATTCTCGAGATCACCGCTGGAGCGCTCAACATGGCGGGCTCTTCGTCGGACTTGACGACCGATACCGTTACCGCCACGGTCGCCAAGGGAGATGAGACCATCACCCTGACGCTGGATGCCTTGATCCGGGACAGCCGAGTGAAGGTTCTGGCCAGCCCCACGGTAGCGACCCTCAACAACGTGGAGGCGAAGATCGTCATCGGCGAGAAGTTCCCCATCGCAGAAACGACCCAGACCACCACTGGAACACTGCAGACCACCCGTTTTGTGGATGTCGGCGTGACGCTGCGGGTTACCCCCAAGATCAACCGCGCCGGCTACATCCAGATGCAGATCCACCCAGAGGTCAGCTCTGTTTCCTCTACGATCGACGCCGGTCCGCGCATCACCACCCGGGAGGCCGATACCACCTTGATTGTCAAGGCCGGTGAAACGGTCCTCATTGCCGGTCTGATCCAGGAGGAGGAGACGATGATCAAGGACCGGATTCCCTTCCTGGGGCATATCCCGATCTTTGGTCTGCTCTTCCAGAGCCGGTCTAAGGATTACATACAGAAGGAGCTGGTCATCGCGATCACACCGCGCCTGATGCCGGTGGAACCGCCCCACGTGGTAGAGAACAGCGCTCTCGAAGAGGTGCGGGTGCGCAATGAGGTGATACAGCTGTGGTTGGAGGCCCAGGATTATGAGGAGGTCAAGAGCCTCCAGGCTCGCGAGACCCCAGAAGAGATTCGGGAGTACAAAGCCATCGAGCTGTACGACTCGTTGACGATTCGGTTTCCGGATCACCCCTTTGCCCCGAGGGCCCTTTGGAAAGTAGGAGAACTCTCCAGGGCGCGGCTGCAAGATTACTTTCGGGCAGAGGAGGCCTACCGCCGCTTGGTGACTCAGTATCCGGATCACCGATATGCCAGTCAAGCCGAGAAGCGGCTTCGGGGCCTTCAAGACCGCCGGGAGCGACAGGCGAGGCGTCAGAAAAAGATTGCCGCGAAACAGAACAAGGCGTCCCAGGCGAAGAGCGGCACACCCTTTGGCTTTCGCTGACATAGAGAACAATGCCGAAATTCCGCTATAAAGCCAGAGATCACACCGGAATCGCTGTAGGCGGTGTCGTTGAAGCTGAGACCCAGAAGGCGGTTTCCATCAGCCTTCGGGAATTGGGCTACCAGGTGGTCTCGGTTTCGGAGTTCGGCGGCCTGGAGGCGGCCCTTCAAAAGCTGTCCCAGCGTTTTCAGCGCCATAAGCCCCAGGAGGTTGTTGCTTTCACGCGACAGCTCTCCTTGATGATCCGGGCGGGGCTGCCCTTAATCGATGGCATCAAAAGCACTTCCGAGCAATCGGCCTCTCCCCAGTTTAGAAAGGTCCTCATCCTCCTGGTGGAGGATTTGAAGGGAGGAGCCAGCTTTTCGGAATCGATGGCCAAACACCCCAAGTTCTTCTCTAACTTCATGATCAGCATGGTTCGGGCAGGGGAGGCGGCGGGCATCCTGGATGAGGTCCTGGAGCGGTTGGCGGCCATCGGCGAGGAGGAGATGGAGCTTAAAGGGCGCATACAGGCGGCCCTGACCTATCCGTGTCTTCTGGTTGTCATGTCGCTGGGCATCGTCACCTTTCTTTTGGTTGCGGTCCTTCCGAAGTTTGTGGGGATCTTCGAAGAAGCCGGTGCGCAGCTGCCGGTTCCGACTGTCATCCTGCTGGCGACCAGCCGTTTTCTGCAGACCTTCTGGTTTGTTCCACCCCTGTTGATTGGCGGCGCCATCCTGCTGCTTCAGCGCTATATCTCGACTGCCAAGGGCCGCTACAAGGTGCATCAGATTCTCTTGAGGCTCCCTCCCGTGGGGATACTGTTCCAGAAGACGATTCTGGCGCGCTTTTCCCGTATTATGGGAGCGCTGCTTAAGAGCGGCATTCAGGCGGTAGCGGCACTGACCATCACGCAGGAGGTGGTGGGCAACGATGTAGTGAAAAGGGCCATCGGCCACATCCGGGAAGCCGTCATCGGCGGATCGAACCTTGCCGACCCCTTCCGGGTCAGCCAAGTCTTCCCGTCAACCTTGGTGTCGATGATTGCTGTTGGGGAGCGGACGGGTGCCCTGGATGACATCCTCCTGCACGCAAGCGAATATTATGACGCCGAGGTGGAGCGGGCCCTGCGAACCTTAACCTCTGTCTTGGAGCCGTTGCTGCTTTTGGTGATGGGCGCTTTGATCGCTTTCATCGCCCTTTCTGTTCTGCTTCCCATCTTCCAATTGGTGAAGGTGTTCCGTCAGTGAGAATGCCACACAAGGAGGTTAGTTTGCCATGAGACGACGGACTGGTTTTACAATGATTGAGCTCTTGATCGTCATCTCCATTATTGCCATCTTGGCTGCTGCGATCATTCCGAACTTCATCGGATTCGATACGGAGGCGCGTGTGGCGGCCACCAAGAGCAACATGGATACGATCCGTACCCGCATCACCCTGTACCGGGCCAAGGAGGGGGGTTATCCCAAATCCCTAACCGAGCTGGTGGGCCGCACCTATCTGGATGCCGGGGTTCGCAAGCCCTACCTGCAGAAGATCCCGTCGGAGTTGATCTCCGACAAAAAGGGTGCCAACTCAACCCGCGCACAGCTCTCGAACGATCCCCTCACCAGCGAAGGCGGTTGGGTCTATTTCACCGACAGCGCTGAAGTCATCATTAATCTGGATGAGCCGCTGGACAAGTCTTGGGGTGAGTATGCTGGCCAGACGCCAAAGGAGTGGTGAGCCGAAGAGAGGATGGGTTGAGCAGTCTCGATTTTCAGTCGGTCAATCGAGTCGTCAATCCGGCGTAGCGCTGATTACCGTTATCATCCTGACGCTCTTCTTAGGTTCCTTGGGTGCTTCTCTGCTGGGTATGGTCTATGCCCGGCAGATTGCCATCAACCTCGAGGTGGACCGGCTCCAATCCCAGTATTTGGCAGAAGCCGGCCAGGCAAAAGCCCTCCATGAGATCAACACCGGTCTGGATATCTTTGGCGGAGGCCGGGGCAACATTCCTCCCACCGCTTTGGGTCCCGGCTATTACCAGGTAACCCAGGATCCGGATGCCAAGAGCATTACCTGTGTCGGGGTGGTTCAAAGCGTCCGCCGGGTGATTGTGGTCAAGTACTGATGAGCTGTCCACGGTACAGAGCGCGGAGAGCAGGATTCACCTTTGTTGAGATCATGCTGACCTTGGTTCTGCTTTCTATTGCCGCGGTACCCTTGATGACGATGTTCTCGACCGCTGTTGAGCAGACCGGCACCATCGATGAGATACGGGCGGCCCTGGACCTGGGCCGGGAGGAGGTCGAGAAGATCAAGAACCTGGCGCTGACCGAAGATCAGATTAAGGCGCTCGGCAATGTGGTCAGCCCCCCCATCGTCTTAAATAAAACGGTCTTCTATACCGTCCGGGTGGTGGATCCGGATGAAGAACCTCTGCAAGTGACGGTCTACGTCTTCCGTGATTCTCTGTCGACCTATCCCATTATTACCCTGGTGACGGTTGTTTCCAAATGAGCCCCTGGGCCGCACTGCCGAGAAGCAAGAAGCGCAAATCCCCCGCAGCGCCGGGGCAGAGGGGCGTCACCTTTGTGGAGCTGCTCATCTGCATTGCGGTTCTTAGTATTATCGCGGGGATAGATGTGGCGCTGCTCAAAGGGGGCCTCGACGCTTGGGTTATCGGCGCCAGCAGGGTTTCCCTTCAGCGAGTGTCCGATGACGTCATGGAGATTCTGCTGGAGGGCGGCTACGAGGAGGACGGCATTCGTGACGGCGTGGAGATGCGCGAGGCAAGCTTGGATGTCATCGGTTTTATTCCGCTGTGGACAGACCGGTCCCACACCCCCAGCGCTACCTCGAACCGGGAGCAGAAGTTTATCCTGGAGCGGCAGTTCAAGCCGGGAGGGACGACACCCGTCGGCCAGGTCAAGGAGCCGGACTCAGAGAATTTTGCCGTGGTGCCGGTCCGGTTTGATTACGGGAGCAGCCGCGATCCGGACAAACGGGATGACGTGGTGCAGTTCTTAGAGCCCATTCCCTCCATGTCCGAAATACGCATTCTCTATACGCCGGATGGCGACAGCGACCCCGAGGTCATCAAGTTCTTCCGCTGGGATCCTCAGACCAAGCACGTCTACAGCTCCTATGGAGGCGTGACCAAGGATTTGCTCAGATTCTACGATAATGTGACCGTCGAGCGGTGCGCCTTCCTGTATTATGACAACCTCAACCGCTTGATCACCATGGACGCGGGGGAGTCCCTCTCAAGCTTAAGCCTCAAGCGGGCTACGGGGGTCAAAATCTACCTGCTGCTGCGCCGGGGCGAGGAGCGCAAGGAATTGACCTCCTTCACCAGCGTGCGCAACATTTCCACCATAGGCGCTACCATCACCGAGGGGGCGGAGCTTCCCATCTCCACGCCCGACAAGATCAAAGCCTTCTCGCTGGGCGATTTTTACGGGTTCAAGCGCAGCGGGATTGTGGAGCTCGTGGTCAAAACCGCTCAGCACAAGGGGCTGAAGATCTGGCTGAAGTTCAAGGAGGCGCCCAAGGAGGAGGATCTGATACTGGAGCGCTTCCGAATGGAGTCTCCCCCCGGAAAGATCTTAGCCTCGGCAATTCTAGAGCAGACCATCGCTAAGAATGAATTTGTGAGTTTGCTGACACTCGATCGGACCGGTCTTTATGATTATGATGATGATGAGGATATGAAGGATATGGTGGTGGTAACCGGAGAAAATCCAACTGTAACAGTGACCCGACTTGATTTTGAAGGAGCGTCGCTGTTTACGCGGCCATGAGGAGGGCATGCGGATGATGCAATGGATGAGAAGGCACTTGGGGTGGGGGGTGTTGGGGGTTGTGCTGACCCTGTTGGTTGTGGGTGCTGTTCCGGCCCATGCTGCAGAGCCGGAATCGGGCGTCATTCGCAAGCTGGGTCGGGGCCTTGGGAATACGGCCTTTGGTTGGCTGGAGATCTTTAATCAGCCCCTGCGCGCGATGGAGGAATCCGGTTCCTTTGCCGGCATGACCACCGGAGTCGCCAAAGGGGCCTTTTACTTTGTAGGCCGAACTGTGGTGGGGGTGCTGGAAATCATCACCTTTCCGCTGCCGAACCCCACAGTGGGGTACGAACCGATCATCGAGCCGGAGTTTGTCACATTCCGTGACACCGACCGGTGGGACTGAGGACGAGACAAAGCTTGTTCGGCTAGCCCAGTCGGGGGATCGGGAAGCGTTCCTCAAGCTGATCGAGCCCTACCACCGTCGGGTCCATGCCACAGCTGTCCGCCTGCTCGGCAACACTGAGGATGCCGCAGAGGTCACCCAGGAGGCGATCTTAAGAACCTTCTGGAAGATCCACAGCTTCAGGGGACAGGCGCATTTCTATACCTGGTTGTATCGGACCGCCCTCAACCTCTGCTATCGCCGGATGTCTGATTCCAGCGCGAAGATCTCCAATCAGAAAGTCTCCCTGGACGCGCAGCAAGAGGATGAAGAGGGAACACCCAGGGAGGTGGCTCTGCCGGCGCGGGGCAGCTCTCCTCGGGATGAAGTCATCGGGTCGGAGGAGCTTGCGATCTTGCGTCAGGCACTCGGATCCCTCCATCCGAGAGATTTTGAAATTCTGGTGCTGCGGGAATTCGAGGAGCTTTCCTACGAAGAAATCGCAAAGCGCTTGAAACTGCCTGCCGGGACGATCACCTCAAAGCTTCACCGGGCCCGGACTGCTTTGGCCAAGCGCCTCAAAGAGCTGGGAGTGACCTAACATGGGACTCAACGCCCCTCGGGGAAAATATGAACGTCTCAATGTCCTGGTTCCTGCCAAGATATGGAGGACCGCCGATAAGTCTGATTTGGCCATTGCCGCTACCTGCCGAAACTTAAGCGCCAGGGGGTGCCGGCTCTGCCTTGAAGATGCTAAGCTGGCTCCGGAGTTTGACTTGGACTCCAAGAGCACTTTTTCCCTTCGCCTGGATCCGCGCAAGCCTGAGTTGGGCGGCAACGCCAAGATTGCTTGGACCAAGCGGGAGCGGGGAAACGCCGGCAAGGTTCGCCTGGTATTGGGCGCGGAGTTTATCGGTGTCTCTATGGAGCACCGGGAGCAGATCAAAGTTTTCATCCAGTCCAAAGCGCATTCTTCAGAGCCTGGCCCCCAGGCCGGGGGACCGAGCCTGTTGGGCGGATAAGCCGTCAACACACAGGAGGGAGAAGATGAAGCCGGGATTTTTAAGATGGATTCTTGCCGCTGGAGTGATCCTTTACTTAAGCGGTATTGCCTCCCCAGCTGAGGCCAAGGACCCTGCCGGGAAAGAAGGCTCGGCTGTTCCAACGGTCGATGAGATCAAGATCTGGTTCAGGCATGAGGAACTCATGCGCAAGGGACACGAGGACCCACCCATGTGGTCTGAGAAATTCTCCGAGGAGCAGATGCGCAAGAAAATGGAAGCATGGGAAGCGCGTCAGCGCAAACGGGACGATGAGCTGTGGACGACGCTTATTAAGGAGTTCCCGGGCGTTAGGCTCACCGACATACCCATCATCGTGAATAAGGTTTATGAATTCCGGTACAAAATCATGCATCAATTTGGTTCAATGATGGATAAGGAGTTGGGTCGCTTGAGAAAAGCCAACGCCTTAACCTTGAAGACCGAAAAGCTGGCTGAGCGTCAGATCTTGATGGATCTTTCCGACGAATATCCCTCCCTGGGAGAGGAATTACTTCAGAAACTCGTCATCGAGCCCGCCCCAGAACCACCCCCAGAGGGCGCTCCGTCCCCAGCGCCTGAATCCCAGAAGCAGTAACGCTCAACCCTCATTATCCTGAGCCAAAGGCGGAAGATTCCACCCGCGCTTCACGGGGATTCTTTGTCCCCAAATGGCGGTAGTTAAGATTGCGGAAAATGAGGGGTTGCTTTGTGCCATTTGCCAATATGCACAACTAGCTATAAATAAATGGGTTATATCAATTTTCTATGCAAGGTTCTTCCCCTATGTTGATCTAATTAAGTGAGGGTAGGACGAGGTTGATTGGAGGTAGATAAATGGCTCCCCATAGCAACACGGAAATGAATGAATTGACCGCCCATCAAGCACAACTTCTAGCCCAACTGAAGAACCTTCCTGTGCTCACTACCCCCTCCCTCAAGCTCGCAACCCTCAACATGGAACTGACCCCACACCAGACCACAGCCCTCGCTCGCATGAAGGCAACACCCGTTCCCCCCACCCCAGCCCTCAAGCCAGAGACCCTCGTTTCACCTCCAGCTTGGTATACCCTGATCCCCCTCTCTTCTCTGGCTGTTACAGCGCTCTTTCTCTGCCTGCTTACCACACCCTTCATCAAACTCCCTCAGACCTGGCAGGGATTGACCCCCTTAAAGTCCGGCTCTATCCTGGAGCTGATCACCCCAGGCCGCCAGACCATCGCCCTGCCCAACAGACAGGGTTTTCTCACCCTTCAAGGTCCAGCCATCCTTGAGTTTCATAACTTGGGCAAGACCCTCTTGACCGGAAGAACAGAAGCCGATCTTACCCTCAACTTCGGCCGCCTCCACATGGCTGTTAATCCCGCCACCCCTAAGCTCATTCACCTGAATACCCCGCTGTTAGCCACTCGAATCACCGGCACCCAGCTCTTTCTGACTCACCACCCTAAGACCGGCAGCCACCTTTTGGTCTTGGAAGGCACCGTTGAGGCCAAAGGGCTCAAATATGGATCTGACTGGAAATCAATCCAAGCGGGCATGGAACTACGGGTATCCCCCAAAGGAGCTGTTGTGATAAGTCCGGTTCTTCCATCCCATCAAGATGGTGTTCGGGCTGACCGCACCCCAAGAGCAAACGGAGCCCCCATGACTGGATTCCAGCTCTACCTCTGGTTTGAGGAGAAGGTTCGATGATGCGCCTCACTCTCCTACTAGGGGCTGCAGCCCTTTTGCTGGCGTTCTCAGCGCCAGCTCAAGCGGCTGCCATTGCTTCTACCCAATCCGGCAACTGGGGGGACACCACCACCTGGGACGGCGGTGCTGTGCCCGGGGCCTCGGATGATGTCACGATCACCGCGGGACATACCGTCACCGTCACAGGCACCAGCCAGCTTTCCATCAACTCCTTGACTGTCAACGGCACCCTCACACACACGGCCAACAGCACTACCAAAGCCCATGTGATTGATATTGCCGTTGCCGGGGATGTCACCATTGATTCAGGCGGAACCATTGACGTCAATACCAGGGGCTATGCGGATAACCAAGGCCCGGGCAAGGTGACATCAGGATCTTACGCAGGTGCCGGCCACGGAGGCCGTGGCGGCAACGGCACCAGCTGGAGCGGGATCGGCGGACCAGCCCATGATTCCCTGACTGCTCCGGTAGAACTGGGTTCGGGTGGGTCCAGTAACTCGCGCGGAGGCGGCGCCGTTAAGCTCAATGTCACCGGCACCCTGACCGTGGACGGTGTAATCACAGCCAATGCGGTGACGCTTTCAACCTATTCCGGCGGCTCCGGCGGTTCGATCTACCTCACCGCAGGAACCTTCGCCGGTTCAGGAACCCTCTCGGCCAACGGGGGCTCGACCAATTACAGCAACATGGGAGGTGGAGGCGGAGGCCGGATCGCTGTGCATTACACCACCAAGACCTTCAACGGCACCATGACCGCCTATGCAGGTACGGCAACCAATAAGGGCGGGGCAGGGACCATCTACCTTAAACCCGCCTCCGGCAACCCGAGCTTGACCATCAAAGGAGGCACAGGCACCGCCACCGGCTACGCCTGGACCGATTTTGACGGCACCTATACCTTTGAGAACTTCACCTTGGAGAATGCCTCCTTGACTCTTCCCTCCACTGCTTCTATCTCCATCCCAACCCTGAACATATCGTACATTACTCTCTACAATTCCGGAACTCTGACTGTCAGGGACGGCGTCTGGAACCTGGTCGGCTGCACCTACCAACACAACAGCTTGAACCAGATTTCAGTCGCCAGCATGAGTTTGACAAGTGGCACACTTTTCACCCACGCTTACAACAGCTCCACCAAAGCCTATATCGTGGATGTGGTGGCCACCGGGAACATCACCATTGACGCCACCTCTTCGATCAACGTCAATACCAGGGGCTATGCGGATAACCAAGGCCCGGGCAAGGTGACATCAGG
>CAZQXN010000025.1:25559-27554 GCA_964597545.1 uncultured Planctomycetia bacterium
CGACCAATTACAGCAACATGGGAGGTGGAGGCGGAGGCCGGATCGCTGTGCATTATAACACCAATAGTTTTACCGGAAATATAACGGTAATTGGCGGTACTGCGACGAATCCTGGCGAGGTCGGCACCATCTTCGGGATCACCCCCGGTGCAACCCTGGCGATCACAGATGCCACCACCGGCTCAGCCAGCTATGCTACCTCCACCGCAGTCAAGGTCACCCTCTCAGGACTTCCGGATGACACCACCCATTACCGCCTCTCCAGCTCAGCCAGCGTCTTCTCCGGCAGCACCATTGCCGTGACTCCGCCAAGCGTGACCGGTCTTGACTGGACCTTAGAATCCGGCGATGGAGCCAAGAAGGTCTATGCCGAGATCACCCGCACCAGCGGCATCACCTACATCCAGGGCGCAATCACCCTGGACACCACAGGCCCCGACGCCCCCACCGCCTTTACCGTCACCCAGCTTATCGCTCCCACCTACACCAACGCGGTGGCCCTCCAGTGGATCAACCCCACAGACACCGACCTGGCCGCCCTTGTCCTGCGCTACAGCACCGCGGCCTCTCCTACCTCAGTGACAGGCGGCAGCAACCTGGTGGTTCCAGCTCCCACTGCCGGAGCCACACAGGAGCTCAACCACACAGGCATGGAGTACAACCTGACCTATTACTACTCCCTCTGGGCCCAGGATGAAGCGGGCAATGTCTCAACCACCCCGGCAACCGCCAACGTCACCATGGAGCCCCCCGGCCCTTACTTTGAGCTTCAAGTGACCCCCGCCCAGGCCGTCTCAGGCGGCTCCATTGTCGCCACCATCACCGCCAAGGACGGAGACGGCAACATCTTGACCAACTACACCGGCACCCCCACCGCTACCACCACCTACACCACTCCTGCTTCCGGCACCAAGACCTTGAGCGCTACAGAGGGCAGTTGGGTGGCCGGTGTGCGCTCAGACACCCTGACCTATGCCGATGCCGGCAAGGTGCAGTACCGGCTGGCGGACGGCAGCATGGTGGGCTTAAGCCCTGAGGTGACCTTCTACCCCTCAAGTTTTGAGGTCTCAGCCGATGCCACCGCCCAGACTGCGGGATCTGCCTTCACCCTGACGATTACCGCAAAGAACTCAAGCGGTGCCACCACCCCCAACTACGCCGGATCACTCGCTTTGGATCTAAGCGCTGTCTCTCCCGCCACAGCTTCCAGAACCCTCTCGGTGCTCACCGCAACCGCCAGCTCGGGTGTGGCCACCGTCACCCAGACCTATCCCGATGCCGGTACGATTGCCATCACCGCCCAAGACACAACGTACCTGACCGGAGTCACCATAGAAGGCACTTCCTCTAATCTGACCTTTGATCCCGCTAAGTTCACCTTGGTGATCCCCTCCCCGCCCCCCCGTCGGACCGCCTGGTACCTCAACGAGAGCATCCCCATCACCATCACAGCTCTGGGAGCCGATGACCAAGTCACCCCCAACTACCGGGGAACCATCTCCTTCCCGCCGGTCAGCGGCATGTCCCTGCCCGAGGAGTACGCCTTCACCGCATCGGACGGAGGCAGCCATGAGTTCACGGATGTGGCTGCCACTGCAGCCGGCACCTACGATGTTTCCGTGCAGGACAGTGGCACTGCCAGCATTACCGGCTCCGTCTCTGCCCTGAATGTTATAAAAGGAACTGTCACCATCGCCAACGCCTCAGGCCCTGTGGATGCCATGGTAGATGTCCCGGTACGCATCACAGACACCTCAGGTAACCTGGTCAACGACACCACCACCACCCTAACACTTACGCTCACAGAATCAGACCCAGACGCCTCAGCCCGCTTGGAACAGACCAACATCACCTTCATAAACGGCCAGGCCCTCCTTAGGATCTACAACTCCAAAGCAGAGACCGTCACCCTAACCGGCACCACCAACCCAGCACTCTCAGTCACCCCAGGAACCATCACCTTCGGCTCCTCAGACTCTGAGTCTGCTGCCAACT
>CAZQXN010000026.1:0-26550 GCA_964597545.1 uncultured Planctomycetia bacterium
ATATAACCACCACACTGGCCCCATCGGTTTGCACCCGTTCCAATCCAGCCAAGCGGGCTGCAGCTGCGCTCAAAGGGAAACTCCCCATCCTCTACGGGGCTGCTGCCGGTTGGGAAGGGGCGACCTACCGCTGGAAGACCCAACTGGAGGAAAACGCCAAGACCTTGGCCTTCCACCACATCTTCCCAGAGGCCACCCACAATGAGATTTCCGGTTGGGTTCATCCCAAGGGCCTCATGCGTCAATTGATTGCCGTATTCCTCAAGGATTCAGCCATTCACCCTCGAACGCAGATGCGAATGAAATTTACCAGTCAAATTGTCCGGCGCCAAGGGACTCCGGTGCTTTGGTTGGGTGTCCCCGGCTCCTCCTATCTTTCGCGTTTGCTCAGGCTCATCTCCCTGGGAGATTTCATCAGCGTCTACTTGGCCCTTTTGTATCGGGAGGATCCCACACCGGTTGTACGCGTGGAGGCGCTCAAGAAGTACATGCGTAAAGGTTTATGACCCCACCACCTGACTTAGCCCCCATGGGGCTGTCGAATCAAAGATTCGACCCGCCTTGGACGGGTCAGGCGAAAGGGGTGCATTCGCCCAAGACGGAAAGGCAGGTGGTGGGGTGATTGCGCTGATCTTAGCGGCCGGGTATGGAACCCGGATGTATCCGCTCACCAAAGATACGCCCAAGGCACTGCTGCCCTTGCCGGGCAGCACCATCCTCGGGCGCCTGCTCGAGAAGCTTGAGAATCCAAAGCTTAAAACCGATCGGATTGTTTTGGTCTCTAATCACAAGTTTGCCGGTCACTTTGAGCGTTGGTTTGGGGAGGCGAAATGCACCATCCCTTGGACGGTCTTAGATGACGGCACCACCTCGGACGAAGACCGCTTGGGCTCTGTGGGGGATTTGGCCTTTGCCATCCAGAAGGAGGGGATCTCGGAGGACCTCTTGGTATTGGGAAGCGACAACCTCTTTCATGATCCGCTGGTTGATTTGCTCGAATCGGCCCGTACCCATGGGGTGATCACCTTGGGGGCCTATACCCTGCCGGAGATGCGGCTGGCCTCTCAGTACGGGGTGCTCGTGGCGGATGCCAAGAATCGCATCACCGAATTCCAAGAAAAACCCAAGCAGCCGACCTCATCCTTGATCTCGACAGCGGTGTACTTTTTCCCAGGTAAAGCATTGCCCCTGGTGTTAGAATACACCTCTTTGCAAGAGTCCGCTGATACCCTTGGAAGCTTCATCTCTTGGTTGATTACTCGGGAACGGGTTGATCTCTACCGGTTCCGAGGATCCTGGTTTGACATCGGAGATATGACAGCCTACAAGCAGGCACAGGAGTCTTTTTCACAATGACATCAAGACAGCAAAAACATCTCTTTACCTCAGAGTCGGTCACCGAGGGACATCCCGATAAGATGGCCGATCAAATTTCTGACGCCATTTTAGATGCCATCTTAGAGAAGGACCCTCAGGGCCGGGTGGCCTGCGAGACCTTTGTCACCACGGGGCTGGCCTTCGTGGGAGGGGAGATTACCACCTCCTGCTATGTGGATGTGGCCAAGATCATCCGAAGAACCATCCATGAGATTGGCTACGACGATCCGGCAATCGGTTTTAGCTCCAAGACCTGCGGGGTGACCTCTGCCATTCAGGCTCAATCCCCGGACATTGCCTTGGGGGTCGATACCGGAGGGGCAGGGGACCAGGGGATGATGTTTGGTTATGCCACCAACGAGACCCCGGAGCTGATGCCTTTGCCCATTGCTTTGGCCCACCGGTTGGCCCGGCGCCTTGCCGAGGTGCGCAAGAATAAAGCCCTGCCGTATCTGCGCCCTGATGGAAAATCCCAGGTGACGGTCGAGTACATTGACAACAAACCGCACAAGGTGACCGCAGTGGTCATCGGCGCCCATCACAGTTCTCGGGTCTCTACCCCGAAACTCAGGCGCGACATCCAGCGGTTGGTCATTGATCCGATTATTCCTAAGGAGTATCTTTCCAGGCAAACAAAATCCTTCATCAACGCGACCGGCCGGTTTGAGGTCGGGGGTCCGGTGGCGGACACGGGGTTGACAGGGCGCAAGATCGTTGTCGACACCTATGGAGGTTTGGGCCGCGCCGGAGGCGGATGCTTTTCCGGCAAGGACCCGACCAAGGTGGACCGCTCTGCCGCTTATGTCGCGCGCCTCATCGCCAAGACCATTGTGGCGGCAAAATTGGCCGACCGCTGCGAGATCCAACTGGCGTACTGCATCGGGGTCAAGGAGCCGGTCTCTGTTGCCATCGAGACCTTTGGGACCGGAAAGGTTTCAGAGGCCAGCTTGCGCAAGGCTGCCTTAAGCACCTTTGACTTGACGCCGGCCGGCATCATCCGGGACCTGAAGCTGCGCCGCCCCATCTACAAGCGGACCGCAGCCTATGGTCACTTTGGCCGGGATGAGGAAGGCTTCACCTGGGAGGAGATGGACAAGGTGCGTCCCTTCAAGAAGGCGGTTCGTTAAGATGCGCTCCGACATCAGCAATGCACGCTTGAGCAAAGCTGGACGGGCCCGCATCGACTGGGCAGGACGTTTCATGCCGGTATTGGCCAGCATCCGGGAGCGCTTTCGGCGCCAGAAGTCCCTTAAGGGGCTTCGCATCGGCGCCTGCCTCCATGTCACCACCGAGACCGCCCAGCTCATGCAGACCTTAAAGGCCGGCGGGGCTCGGGTGGTGCTGTGCGCCTCCAACCCCCTCTCCACTCAGGATGATGTTGCCGCCGCGCTGGCGGCCCAGGGGATTGAGACGCATGCCCGGCGGGGTGAAGATCGTAAGACCTACTACCGCCACATCCTCTCGGTCTTAAAGCTCAAGCCTCACATCACCATGGATGACGGGGCAGACTTGGTCTCCACCATTCATCAGAGCCACCGCTCCCTTGCCTGCGGCATGCTCGGTTCCACCGAGGAGACCACCACGGGCGTTATTCGTTTAAAGGCTCTAGCCGATGAAGGGAAGCTCCTTTTTCCCGTGGTGGCGGTCAACGACGCCCAGACCAAGTTCATGTTTGATAATCGCTACGGCACCGGGCAGTCCACGCTGGACGGGGTCCTGCGGGCCACCAACCTGCTGATTGCCGGCGCACGCGTGGTGGTCTGCGGTTACGGTTGGTGCGGACGGGGTGTGGCCATGCGAGCCAAAGGATTGGGGGCGCATGTGATCGTGTGCGAGGTCAATCCAGTCCGTGCGCTTGAGGCGGTGATGGATGGTTTTGAGGTCACCAAGCTTGCCACTGCCGCCGGCCGCGGAGATCTATTTATTACCGTGACCGGCAACACCACGGTTATCTCCGGCGCGATCTTTCGCCGGATGAAGTGCGGCGCCATCGTTGCCAACAGCGGCCACTTCAATGTTGAGATTGACTTGAAGGCCCTCAAGAAGATGAGTCGCCGGGTGCGCACCTTAAAGCCCGAGGTGGAGGAATACACCTTGCGAAACGGCAAGGCAATCCTGATCTTAAGCGGCGGGCGATTGGTGAACCTTTCCAGTGCTGAGGGGCACCCGGCCGAGGTCATGGACATGAGCTTTGCCAATCAAGCCCTGGCAGCCGAGTTTCTGGTGAAAAACAAAGGGCGCTTGGCGCCTCAGGTGCACCGGCTGCCCGAAGCAATCGACAGCCGCATTGCAGAGCTTAAGCTCAAGAGTCGAAAGGTTGCCATTGACCGCTTGACCCCTGAGCAGAAGAAATATCTTTCCAGCTGGGAAGCAGGCACCTAAGGGTCAGGCACCTTCGTACTTGCTGGACCCACATTGCTGTACGAAAGTGCCTGACCCTTTTGTACAAATGGGGCCGCCGAAGATCTTCGGCGGCCCCAAGCTTTTTGCAGCAGAAAAATACACCCCTCAAGCTATTCCAGCGGAATCCACGATATGGCCTTGGTCAAGCTCGCCGCATTGCGGGCCCTTGTTTCGTTGACCAGCCAGTAATCCCCTTCCCTCACAGGCATTGTGAAGGAGTCAGAATAATAACCGCTTTCCAAGAAGGAGTAGGACCAAGTGGCAGACCCTCTCAGGGTGGTCGGCGGGTCATTGGCGTCTGAAAAGCCCTCCACGACAGAGATGGTATACCTGGCATCGTTTCCGCTCACCGTGACCATCACAATGCCGTTGGTCGCGGCTTGATACACTGTTCCGAGCTCGGGAGCATCATCCCAGGCCCCAAGACCTCCTCCCAGCGTGCTGGCCCACTGGCCGCCGCCGGCGCCGCGCAGATAGACATCATTGGCGTTGACGTTGCCCATCCACACGCCGTTGGGAGGGAGCGAAATGCCGTCCATGGGATCATACGCGAGAACGCCAAGGTTGTGCTCTTCATCCGCAAATATCGTTCTCCAGATGGGATCCTGCTGCTTGACTGCTTCCCGCTCCGCTTCGGTCATGAGAGGGCCGCTGCCCCGAAGATCAATCACGGCCATGATGGCGTTGATGTCGGCGGTGTTGACTGCGCCGTCTCCGTTGACATCAGCCGCGATGCGCGCAGCGGGGGTCAAGGGACGGCCCTGAGGGTTGTTCAAGTGGGCGATGATTTCCAACATGTCCAAAGACGTCAGGGAGTCGTCGTCGTTGACATCGCCGTCGCCGCCCAAAACATAGATGCCCCCGATCACATGAAGGCCGGCCTGAGGGGCAACGGTTCCGATGCCGACGCGCATGGTGGGGGCTCCGGCGGCGGCGGTGTCCTGGCCCGGCATGAACGAGATGATGTCATCGGTGTCATCGCGGCCCAGCACATGGAGGAGGGATTCCGGGGTGGCGGTGCCGATGCCGACCCTGCCGCTTGGCGCGATAGAGAGGTCGGCTCTGTCCCAGGGGTCGGTGTTACCCGCCTGAAACCGGTGCGCTCCGCCCTGATCAATCCAGTAGCGCCCCACACTGGCGCCGTGGGCAATGTTCTGCAGCAGCATGGCGCCGCCGGATACGTGGGTGTTGGTTAAGCGGCCCAAGAGGACCCGGTTGTCATCCGCCCCTGCGCCCTCCACGAGATTGCGCAGGGAAATACTGGAGTCGTTGTTGCCGGTCTGGTCTGGGTTGTCGATGTTAATCCGGACGGTGGTGGAGCCGTCCCCTGAGATCCTTAGGGGGGCTCGAGCGTCATCTATCGGCAGAGGATCCCCGACAGCGACATCCACTGCGCTTAAGTCGACGACATCCAGCAGGTCTAAATCTGAATCGGTAGGATAATAGGTAACCAGCTCAATCGTATCGCCCCAGGCGAGCCCCGCCAGGAGCCCTCCGATCAGCAGGAATCCCAGCGTCCGAAACTTCCAGCTCGGTTTCATAAAAATCCCCTCCTTATTAAGTCTCAACAGTAAGCCTCAAGCTCTTTTTCCATTAGGCCAGCCGCTTGCGCGTCATCCGCACGCCAAATATTGTAAACCCCACAGGGGCCAGCGAAACAGAAATCAAAGGGGGTAGAACCCCCCCTTTGCCCAGAGCCATCATCAAGGCGTGACAGGCATAGAAGGCCAGCCCTACACCTAAGCCGATTCCAAGACTCAGCATGGCGCCGCCGCGAGCCGACTGCACCGCAAAGGGGATACCGATCAAGGTCAAGACCAAACAGGAGAGGGCTGCGATCGGCTTGGCATACAGCTCTATTGCTAAGGCACGAACCGTTCGGCTGCCGGCGCTTTTAAGATTCTTCATGTACCGCATGAGATCCCGCATGTTCATAAAGGCCGCCTGAAACTCTGCCCGTTCCAGCACCTCGGGCCGGTCTCCCGCTTGAATGAATTTTGATTCATAAGGAACCGGGCGGCCCACCGCATGACCCTGAGCGTCATAGTGCAGAATCGTTCCGTCCAGGAAGCGCCAGCGGGATCCGGTCCAAACGGCCGATTCAGCCGTGACCTTGCGGACCAAGCGCAGGTTGGCGCCATGCTGCAGGATGACGATCCCCGCCAAGCGCTTCTCAACCGGATCAAAGAGCTGGGCATAGAGCAGGGTGTGCCCCTCGCCGTAAGCGGCCAGGTGCTGGATCTGCCTTAAGACCCGGTGCGGTTTCTTAGGATCGGGTGCCTGCTCCAGACGGTTTACCTTAATGGTGTGTGTGGTCACAGCGGCCTGCGGGGCGATGGTTTCATTAACCAAAAGCACTGCCAGTGACATGAGCGCTCCTGTCCAGAGCAGGGGGCGCACAATGGCCCAAGGGCCTATCCCAGAGGCGCGCATCGCCATAAGCTCAAGATGGCGGTTGAGGTGGCTTAAGGTATAGAGGGCAGCGATCAAGCAGGCAAAGGGGGCAACCTTGACGAAGATCAGCGGCACCATCGTTCCATAATAGGTGAGCAGCAGCGGGGTCGGTACCTTGTAGCGCAGGATCTCATCCAGATGTCCCAACAGGTCCAGCACCAGGTAAAGTCCCACAAAGACCCCCAAGCACCAAAAGAGTGGGCCCAGATAGGCGCGCAGGGTATAGCGCTCTAAGATTTTCACGAGTTTCTTACCGCCTCGAGCTGCGCCATAGGAGGCAGCCGCCCACCAGGAAGAAGATCAGGTTGCCGATCCAGAGAGCCAGTGAGGCCGGCACCAGCTCTTTTTGGGCCAGCGCTTGACCCATGACCAGGAAGAGATAGTAGCCGATAAAAACCACCACAGACAACCCCAGACCGATTGAGCGCTGGGCCCGGCGGGTCGTGATTCCCAGCGGCAGGCCCACCAGTATAAAGGCCAAAGGGGAGAATGCCATCGACATCCTGCGGGCCTGTTCAATCCGTAAGGGAGTTGGCTCAATCTCTTCTTGAAGCAGCTCTGCTTTTCGGGCTTTGAGCTCTTGGAGGGACATGTCCTTCGGTTTCTTCCCAAGCGTTTTGGGAGACATTCCCTCTTTGAGCTGCAGGTTCATGGCATAGGTCTTGAATTCCAATTTGTAGAACTGGGTGGGGTTTTTGGGATCCGGTTCATCGGCAGAGCCGTTGATGAGCTTGAGCAGCACCCGGTTCTCAGCGGGCACCGGGATAAATTCACCGGCTTCAGCTACGATGGTTCGCGTGGGGCGCCCTTTTCTGGGCTCATAGATCCGGACCTTGGTGAGTTTGTTTCCCTCTACCCCGTAGACGAAGAGAATGTACGGTTTAAACTCCTTGATGAAGACCCCGGGCTCTAAGAAGGCGGCCGGATTACGAATGCCGATGTCCAGCAGGACACGGCGACCGGCAAAGTGAGACCAAGGGACCAGCTGGTTGTTGATGGGGATCAAGGCCAAGCTCAAGAGGAACCCCACCAGCAGGATTGGGGCTGCGATGGAGAGGAGGCTTACCCCGGAGGCGCGCATCGCCAAGATTTCCCGGTCACTGGAGAGCTTCCCAAAGGCCAGGAGGGTCCCGGTCAAGACCGACATCGGGATCGTGTAAACAAAGAGGGAAGGAATCAGCAGGGCAAAAAGCTGCAGGATCGAAAACGGCGAGACCCCCTTGTTGATCAACAGATCCGCCAATTTCACGAGGTTACCCACCAGCAGAATAAAGGTGAATAGCATCAAAGCCATCCCGGTGGGCCGCAGCAGCTCCTTGAGCAGATAGGTGCGCAGGATTCTCACCCCGCACCTATGGGTGATAAGCGTCTGTCCCGAGGGGACAGACGCTTCAAGCGACAATTAAGTTGCGCTTTCACATTAAAACCTTCCATGCAGACAACGCTGGATAGACAGGTGTTGCGTTCATGATCATCCCATGGGTGCGGGGTCATGAGCCGTATGCCGCTGTTACCACGATCACCTTGCAAGCCCCGCCGCGCTTGAGCGTGCGGACACAGGCTTCACTGGTGGATCCGGTGGTAAGCACGTCATCCACCAGAATGAGCTGTGCCGAAGCAAGACCCCGGGTGGATTGAAGCGCAAAGGCACTCTCTACATTGGCTCGACGCTGCCCGCGGGCAAGTCCGGTTTGGGCAGCGGTAGCATGGGTGCGGATGAGCCAGCGGGTTTGGCAGGGCAGTCCCAGCTGCTTGGCCATCAAGCGGGCAATGGCCTCTGCCTGGTTAAAGGTTCGTTCTCTGAGTCGCGTACGATGGAGCGGCACCGGGACAACCGCATCTATGGAATCGATCCGTATCCCTTTTGAGACTGTTTCTGCCATTGCATGACCCAGGAAGGAAGCCAGCGCAAGCCGCCGCTTGTATTTCAACTCCAAGATCATGGATTGGACCGCTCCTTCATACCGGTAGGGGGAAAGTGCCGCCTCCCACGCGCGCTTCTGATGCCCAAGGCGCCCGCGAGACTCAGGCCGCGGAAGTCCCCGCAAACAGGCTGGGCACAGCGGCGGTCCTGCGACCTGCTCTAACGGGAGCTGACAGCTGCAGCAGCAGGCCGGCAGGAGCAGGGAGACCAATCCTTCCTTAATGATATGAATCATGGTTCGAGCATAGCAGGGCCCCCGCAGGGTGTCAACGCAACCCCGCGCTCAGTGGGCGGCCTCGAGAAAAAACACCCAGGAATAGATCTGGCCTGTTGACCCCGCCCCTGCCGGAATCACGCTACCCATCGCTTGGGGTGCGCAACGACGGGTGGAGCGGCAGTTGTGCCTTCGGCACAATGGCCCCGCCATGGCGGGGCCGGGATTTCGGAGGGGCGGGGTTGACAGAGGTGTGGCCGCGCGACTACAATTGGATGGAACAGAAGCCCAAGGAGGTGGTGAGCATGGTATATCGATCTTATGAAATGGTTGGCGTACTGATTCTTTCTCTGGCCCTGATGTCGACTCCTCTCTTTGCTCAGGAAGATGCTCCGGAGCTCTATCCGGAGGCAACCCTTGAGGAGGAGATCTCTCCAGAAGAGATGATGCTTGATGAAATGGGTGCAGTTCTTCCCGCGATGCCCCCGGACCCAGCGTCCATCGAGCCTGAGATGGATGCTGCCATACCCGCTGTGGAACCTCCTGCGCCGGCGCCACCGGTGACTCCACCGGCCTTAAAGCCCATTACCATTACCTTTACCGGAGAGCTCATTGCCGTTAAGGCAGAGGGGGAATCTCCCAGCATCACCGTGCAGGACCGGTACGGCGTCAAGAAAGAGATTGCTGTTGCCCCGGATCTTAAGGTGATTCAAGGAGAGTCCACTCGGGCATTGACCGATTTGGCCAATGGCGAGAAGTTGACGGTTGAATACACCTACGACGTAGCAACCGGCAAGCGCACCGCGCAGTCCATCGCCTCTGGAGAAAGCCGGTAGCACCCCCAGTGTCCTGATTCAACCGGGAGGTTCCGCTTAAGGCCGGCGCATCAGGCCTCCATCTGTTTGTCCCATCCCCACTTCGGGTTATGACACTTCAGCAAAAGGTTGGAGATACCCTCACCCTTAAGATCAAGGCCCTTTCCCCGCGGGCCGAAGGGATAGCTGCCACTGACACCGGAACCATTGCGGTTCGGGAGGCCCTTCCCGGAGAAGAGGTGCAGGCGGTCCTCACCCGAGTGCGCCGCAGGGAAGCTCAAGCCCAGGTGGTTAAGGTAGAGTGCGCCGCCCCCCAGCGCACTGCCCCTCGCTGCCCTCACTTTGGTCCTTGCGGGGGTTGCGATCTGCAGCATCTGGTTTACCCGGCTCAGGTGGAATGGAAACGTGAGCGTCTCACCCAGCTTTTCCGCGAGGCCGACATCCGACTTCCTGCGCCCATTGAGATTGCTGCCATGGAAGAGCCCTGGGGCTACCGGAACAAGATCGAGCTTACCTTTGGCCCGCGGGAGGGGCAGGTGATGCTCGGTTTCCATGAACGGGCCAGCTTTCAGAAGATTGTAGATGTCACCCAATGCGCCATTGCTCCCCATGCGGTTGCCTCCCTGGCGGCAGCCCTCAAGGAGGCTGCCAACCGCTCAGGGATTGCGGCCTACAATTCCAAGACCCATCAGGGGTTTTGGAGATATGCGGTCATTAGGACTGCGCGCGATGGCCGCCGCCTCATGGTTTTGGTGATTACCCATGAGGGGGAGCGGGCCGCCCTGGAGACCATGGCGCAGTGGGCTCGAGAGCGCATCCCTGCCTTGAGCAGTTTCAGCTGGGGGATCTCCACAAGCATCTCGGACGTTGCGGTTGCAGAGCGCATGATCACCCTCTTCGGCCCAGAGGCCCTGGAGGATCAAACGGGGAGCCTTCGGTATCATTTCAGGCCTACCACCTTTGTTCAGCCCAATGGGCTTATGGCAGAGCAGGCCTACCGGAGGATTCAGGCCGCCGCAGCGCTCACCGGGCAGGAGGCGGTGTACGATCTCTACTGCGGCATTGGGCTGATTGCCCTTTCTCTGGCATCCCGAGCCCGGACAGTGATCGGCGTGGAATCGGTTGAGGAAAATGTAGACTTTGCCCGGATCAACGCTCAGCGCAATGGCATATCCAACGCCCTGTTTTTCTGCGGCAAGGCAGAGGATCTGCTGAAGCGCCAAGCCCTCTTCAAGGCCGGACCTCGGCCGGACCTAATTGTTTTGGATCCTCCGCGCGCGGGCTTATCCCCTCAGATGGTTGCCCCGCTCTTAGAAGCAGGCGCCCCCACCCTCCTCTATCTTTCCTGCAATCCCGCCAGCCTCACCCGAGACCTCAAGGCCCTGTTGGGCCAGGGGTCTGAGTACCGGCTGGAGGAGGCGACCCTCTTTGACTTCTTTCCTCATACCATCCACACAGAGACCTTGGCGGTCCTGAGGCGCTAAGGAGAGATTGCCACGCCCCGCCTGAGGCGGGGCTCGCAACGACCCTTCGGGTCATTTGACATTCTTGCCGCCCAACCGCTACAATTGAATTGAGATGAAATCCAGCAGCAAGCTCAAAGAAGCCAAGATTTTCTCCCTGGTCCTGATTCCGCTCTTAGGCCAGTATGTCCTGACCCTAGAAGAGATGGGAGACCAGCGGCTGGTTCCGATCTGGATCGGCGTCAATGAGGGCAACGCCATTGGGCTCAAGCTCCAGGAGGAGCAGCTGCCCCGGCCCATGACGCATGATTTGATGTCCAACATGCTCAAGTCCTTAGGGGTGAAGCTGGAGCGGATCGTGATCAGCGATCTTCAAGAGGGGACCTATTACGCTGCCCTGACCCTTGCTCAGGGTTCCCGCCGCTATGAAATCGATGCTCGGCCCTCCGATGCATTGGCCTTGGCGGTTCGCAGCAGGACGCCCATTTACCTGGATGAGAAGGTGCTCAAGAAGTGCCCCCTCATCATGAAGCCGATCTCCGAAGGCGAGGTTGAGAAGTTTAAGACCCATTTGCAGAACTTAAAGCCCGAAGATTTTTTCAAGGGTTTCGAAGAGAAGCCGGGTAGCCCCCCCTCCAAATAGTCCGTCTCCTGTGCGGGAGTGTCAAGGATGGCAACCAAGGCAAGTGCAAAGCGATCCAGCTTGACCGGCCGAGCCCGTAAAATCCGGCTGCCTGCACCCCGGGCCTTACCGATGAAGGGATTGACCCCCATTCGCTTTGGGCCGGAGGTTTGTCAGGACATCGTTCGCTCAAGCGCTCTGGAATGGGTGGTGACCAATGGGCTCGGAGGGTTCGCCTCCTCAACGATCCTTGGAATGAACACCCGGCGCAGCCACGGCCTCTTAGTGGTTGCGGCCCCTCCGGCTGGGCGCATTACCACTTTGTCCAAGATAGAGGAGACCGTTGTCCTGCCGGGGGCCCGCTTTGAACTGGCCTCCAACCACTATACCGGCGTTATCCATCCGGAGGGATACCGGTACTTGGTCGAATTCCGCCTGGATCCGTGCCCAACCTTCTTTTACCTGGTTGGAAAAATGCTCTTAGAAAAAACCATCTTTCTCCTGCCCGGTGAGAATGCGGTTGTGGTGGGCTATACCCTTCATGCGGCCAGCGGCCCCATTCAGCTGGCACTGCGCCCCTTGGTGGCCATGCGGGATTTCCGGTTCTTGGTTCAGGAGAATGAAGATCTCAATCCCCAAGTAGAGCAGGCAGCCGGTCAGTTGACCCTGCGCCCTTATCCTGACCTGCCTGCACTGCTGATTCACCATGCCGCCGAGATGGTAGAAGACTCTCCCTGCTGGAATCACAACTTTGAGTATACCCAGGAATCCCGGGAGGGGCCGCCGCCTCCCTTTGGCCCGTTTCAGATGGGCAACTCTAAGGCGCGGGAAGACCTCTGGTCTCCAGGACAGCTGCTGTATTTGCTTAAGCCCGGGGAGTCCTGCGCACTGGTTGCTTCGCTCGGCCGCCGCGGGGCGGCAGACCCTGTCTTTCACCGGCGGCGCCTTGAGAATACACAAGCGGTGTTGGCCCAGACGATGGCATCCCCGGGTGTTGGGCCGATGAGTGCCCGCTTGAGTTGGGGTGCCGAGAATTTTATCGCCGCCCGCCCTACGGCATCAAGTTCGCGCCAAGCCGACGCCTTTTTGATCAGTGATTTTCCTTGGGGAGGGCTCAAC
Source organism: uncultured Planctomycetia bacterium (assembly GCA_964597545.1). Taxonomy (GTDB): domain Bacteria; phylum Omnitrophota; class Gorgyraeia; order 1-14-0-20-64-10; family 1-14-0-20-64-10; genus CAZQXN01. The sequence continues at coordinate 12,392 of CAZQXN010000026.1, forward strand.
GGCCGCCAGGCCTTAATGGCTTTGCCGGGATTACTGTTGGCTACTCGGCGTTTTGAGCTGGCCCGCTCGGTTCTGACCACCTTGGCCGCCCAGATGAAGAAGGGGCTCATTCCGGTTCGCTGGACAGAGGAGGAGGGGCTGCCACAGTATGACTCTGCCGACACCTCCCTATGGTTTTTCTGGGCGGTTTGGCATTACTGGCAGGCAACCCAGGACCGCCGTTTCATCACCAAAGCATTGTGGGGGCCCCTGGAGGGGATCATGGAGGGCTACCTCGGCGGCACTGAGTTCGGGATCGGCATGGATGAGGATGGATTGATCCACTTAGCCGACGAAGAGCTGGCACTGACTTGGATGGACGCCCGGGAGCCGAGCGGCAGAGGAGATATTCCGGGCCCGCCGGTTACTCCCCGCTCCGGAAAGCCTGTCGAGGTCAATGCGCTGTGGTACTGCGCATTGATGGTGATGGCCGCCTTTGGGGAGACCTTTGATTTGAAGCGGGCCGGCACCTACAAGCGCCTTGCCCGCTTGGTGCAGAGGCGATTTGCGCGAACCTTCTGCTCTCCCGATGGATCTTTGTATGACCGCGTGACCCCGTCCGGGCCGGATTCCACCCTGCGCCCCAACATGCTGATTGCCGCCTCCCTGCCTTTCTGCCCTCTGACCAAGGGGCAGGCTTCGCAAGTTCTTTCTGTGGTGCGCGCCAAACTTTTGACCCCCTGGGGGATACGAACCCTCTCCCCGGAGGATCCCCAATACCGGGGCAAGCTTACCTTGAAACCTAAGGCTTGGGCCCAAGGCCTGCACCAAGGCGCGATCTGGACCTGGCTCTGGGGTCCCTATGTCAGTACTGTGCTTAAGGCAAAAGGAGCAACCAAAGCCACCCAGGCGATGTTGACCAAACAGCTTGCCCCCTTTAAGGAGCATCTGAACGACAAGTGTCTCGGCGCTGTCTCAGAGCTTTTTGAGGCAGAGCCGCCTCATGCACCGCGGGGCGGGATTGCCCAGGCGGCAGCGTCTGGGGAGCTCATTCGCGCCATCCAAGAGGCCCACTTGACTTGGTTGTAACCTGCAGGGAAAATGGAGTATACTTAAAGCCGCCATGAGGGAATTGGGGCGATGAGACACAACGCAGCCAACCTGAAGCGCTTCAAGGGCGCGCGCGCAGTTCGCAGGTCTCGGGGTATTACCTTAGTTGAGCTGGTGGTTGCGGCCAGTCTCATTGGCTTGGTGGGTTTGAGCTTTGCCTTTTTGTATTTCATGGCCAATGAGCAGATGGTTCAAAATATAGACATTACCACCTCTCAGACCGAAGCCTCCTTTGCCGTCGAGCACCTTCGCCGGCATGTTGTCATGGCCACCGAGATTACTTCCCCAGCGGAAGGAAATACCGATACGACGCTGATCTATAGGTGGTGGGACACGGCTGCTGTCCCTGCTGTTGAGCGGATAGCTACCTATCAACACGATAATGTTGATCTGGAATTGGAGTTCGATGATGGCAGCGGAGCAGGTGTCGTGAGGGTTGCCAGGCATATCACCGCACTCAACTTCAACCGAACCGATCGCACCGCAGTGGAGGTTACAGTGACAGCCAATCAGGGGGGGCGGCCGGCGACCATCACCACCACGATCACAAGCCGGTCGAGTTTCTAGCCATGACCTACGCACAGTACAAGAGGCACGCTTCGGAACGCGGCATCGCGCTGGTGACCGCCATTGTCGCGGCCCTGGTGATCTCTTTGAGCGCGGTCGTGATTTTGAATATGACCTTTCGGCGCTTTGAGCTTTCATCTCAACGGAGGGATCGCAGCATCTCCTTGGCCGGAATCGAGGGGGCCACCCGCTACATTTTCCAGCGCTGCGACGTGGATCCGAACTGGCGAGAGGACAATATTCGAGCTGGCATCGTTGCCAACCGGGATGCTCCAGGGGGGCCGCGCAACAACAGCTGCTACGTCCTCTCGCCGCTGCCCACGGATCCCAACCCGGTAGAAGATGATGTCATCATCCGCTACAACGGAGTGGACACCGGCTTTGACATCAGCGAGCAGATCCCTGAGTTTGATTACAACAGGACAGATGCCGGAGGGGCGGTCCGGTTTCGAAAGCAAGTTCATGTCGCCATTGATTTTGAACCGGATCCGACCGGCCTCATCCCGGATGCAGACCGGCGCTTCCGGCTACACGCCTCCACCACCTTCGGAGAGGGCAATTAAGATGATGTGGCTACGAGAGAAAGAAGCGGGTGTCACCCTACTTGAGATTATCATTGCGATGCTCTTGATCACCATGGTCGCCACAGGAATCATGGCGGCCTTTGTCTTCGGTCGGCGGGTCACGCTGCGCTCAGGTGCGGAGATGGCCTTTGAAGGTTTGGCCACCCAGGTAGCAGAGGACCTGCGCCTGGCCACCGATGGTGATTCACCAAACTTGCTAATCCCTCTGGAAGAAGGGATTTACTATGGCACCGATGTGGTAGGGGGGCCTCCGGTCCCTGCTGACCATCTCTTACCTGCCCTCGAATTTCCGGTTATTCGTAATGCTGCCGGTAATATTAGAGGGGATAGCCCTTCTAGATTCAGGGTACGGGCGGGTGACGGGACACTGCAGGCGGTGCTCGCCGATGCCTGTGACGGCCGTTTCGTCATTATCGAAGAGGTCACCGATCTCGACGGCGATGGTGAAACCGGCAGCGATTTCAGCGTTCCGGCTGACGGCGTCACCGATCTACGCCGCGTCCGGATCATCGTAAACTTCACCACCCCCACCGCCTAGCTAGAATTTACCCCTTACCGGTTTAGGCCCACAGTTTTCCTTTTCGTCTATTTTATTTCTAACTTGACAAAAACCATCCCATCAAGTAACTTTATTTATAGATAACCCTCGAAGCCAGTAAAAACCAAACCATGGTAGACCCGGCACAGAGACTCCCCGCTCTTGAGACGGAAGATGCCTTAGGCGTTGCGCACACTCCGCAGAAGGTCTTCAGGAAGACACTTATCCTCAGCGCCATTGTTGCGCTTTTACTTCCCCTTCCTGCGTGGGCAGTCGGCGTTGTTCCCAACAGACCTCCTCAAGCCGGAACCTTTTCCCCAACCAACGACTCTTCCTTCTCGGATGAATGGGTTGTCCTCACCACCGTCTATACCGATCCGGATGGCTGGCAGAATTTAACAGACGTCCGCCTGCTCATCAATACTCGTATCTCAGCCCGCGATGCCGCCTATCTGCGCTACGACAGATCCCAGAACCGGCTCTATCTTCTCAGCGACGACGGCCGCCGCTGGCTGGGCGGCGTCCGCCCCGGCACACGGCAGCCTCCCTTAGAGAATACCCAAGTCCGCTTGGATGTCTCCGGCACAACCGTAACCGGCTCAAGCAGAACCCTCACTGTCCGCTGGAGAGTCTCCTTCAAAGAGGATTTCGCCGGCAACACCTACAATGCCTATCTCTGGGCCAGGGACAGGCACTCAGCTACCAGCGGGTGGGTCAAGCGCTCAACCTGGACCGTTCAAGCTCAGCCTGACGGAGAGGGAGAGAGCCCAGGCGACCCAACCCGCGTAATACGTGCCACCACACCGGTTTCCCTGGATGTGACCCGGGATGGCGTCATCTCTTCTTTGGATGTGCTCACGATCATCAGCTACCTCAACAGCTACGGCTCCGGCCCAGTCCCTGAAGGCCAGGAGCACCTCGATGTGAACAGGGACGGTACCATCAGCCCCTTAGACGTGCTCATCATTATCAACTATCTCAACAATCTTTATGCGATACTAACCGCGGAAGTGCGGCTTACCGGTCCGGACGTTTCCTCGGGCGCCCAAGTTGACTTTCGTTGGGTTCCTGCCAGCGCCGCCCTTAAGTTTAAGCAGTACCGCTGGCGCCTCAAGCGTCCTGACGATACCTTCACCCCATGGATCAAGCAGGCACAATCCCAGGTCAGTTTGGCCGACGAGATTGCCCCATCCGGTACCTACGCCTTTGAGCTTCAAGCGCAGTACCCGGGCGAATATTGGTCCGGCACCATGCAGCACAGCTTTACCATAGATCGCACTGCCCCCTCAACGCCATGGGTAACCGATGACGGTTTTTACACTGCATCCACCACCCAGCTTCACGCCACCTGGACAAGCACTGATCCTGAATCCGCTATTGTCGAATATCAGTACGCCATCGGTACCACTCCCGGCGGGATCAACATCCTCAGTTGGACCTCGACCGCCGCCACAGAGATAACCAAGACCGGTTTTGCCCTCACTCAGGGTGCTTCCTGCTATGTGAGCGTTAAAGCCCGGAACGGTGCCGGGCTCTGGTCTGAGGTGGGCAGCTCCGATGGAATCTTGGTGGATGCCACTGCCCCGACCCCGCCCGTTGTTGTGGACGATGGAGATGAAACCCCTGATTTGGCCCAGCTTCACGCTGCCTGGACCAGTTCTGATCCTGAGTCCGGAATCGTTGAGTACCAATACGCCATTGGCACCACCTCCGGTGGAATCGACATCGTCAGCTGGACCTTAACAGACGCCGCCACAGAGATGACGCGGACCGGTTTGAGCCTGGTTGACAAGACGACCTACTACATCTCTGTCAAAGCGTTAAATGGAGCCGGGCTCTGGAGCGCGGTTGGGGTGAGCGACGGAATCCTTGTCTCTACCAACAGGCCGCCGACCTTGGAGCCGATCGGAGACAAGCTCATTCGGGTGTTCCCTCCCGAGCCGGAGCCCCCACCCTCCGGTTCTCAGCCGGAAGGTGAGGATCCTGAAGCCGCAGCAGCCTCTCCGGAGCTCAAGGCCTTGGAGGAACCCGTTCTGATTCTCAAGCTGGCACCCGAGCTCTCCCCGCAGACATTCGAAGACTATGTTCATTCCGGCCAGCGCTTGCGCAGGCGCGGCTCACCCCATCAGCTGAGACGGATTCTGGGCGAAGGAGAGGGTGCCTCTCAAGGGAGCGATTTATCTCGCGGGACCACTCAACCCCTGCGTCTTTGGGAGTTGTGCGCTCGATACCGGGCAAAGCACAGCAAATCTCTTTTTAAGCCGCGCCGTCAACCCAAGGGAAGATGGTACAGCCGCTATTACTACCGGCGCTTTTATCGCCAGCCCTCACGCCCCATTGACCGGATCGTCCGATTGAAGCTGGATTGCAGCCGAGCCGAATTGGCTCAAGCGGTCGCGGAGTTTTCGCAGGACCCCCAGGTTGTCTACTGCGAGCCGAGGATGATGATGAGGCTCTTCCAAACACCGAACGATCCCTACCTCACCTCATCCGGCTCCTGGGATCAATCTTATCCGGATCTGTGGGGGCTTAAACGGATTCAGGCCGAAGCCGCCTGGGACATCACCGCCGGCTCACCGGACGTAGTGGTGGCGGTTATCGACACCGGCATCGACTCGAATCATTCGGACCTTTTTCCGAATCTCTGGCGCAACGACGGCGAGGTTCCTGCCAACGGCTGGGATGACGACGGCAACGGTTTCGCGGATGACACCTGGGGCTGGGATTTTGTGGATTTTGACGACGGCGAGCAAGATCCTGATCCCAGTGACGGCCATGGCCACGGCACCCATGTAGCCGGCACCATTGCTGCTGTTGGCAACAACGCTCAGGGAATCATTGGCGTTGCCTGGCAAGCCAAGGTGATGGCGCTTAAAGGGTTGAGTGACCAAGGATACGGCGCCAGCGATGATCTGGCCCAGGCCATCCAGTATGCTGCAGACAACGGGGCCGACGTCGTTAACATGAGCTGGGGCGGTTCGGGCCGCTCCCAGGTGATCGAAGATGCTGTTCGCTACGCCCATGACAAAGGAGTTGTTTTAGTGGCTGCTGCCGGCAATGACAATGTGGACGCGAGCTTCATGACCCCGGCCAACATCGAAGAGGTCATCACTGTTGCAGCTACCGATCACACCGACCACAAGGCCGCGTTTTCCAATTGGGGTTCCAAGATCGACGTTGCCGCGCCCGGCGGCGACAGCACGCCTGATCTGGAAGACTCCAATCGCACCTACGCCAACATCCTCTCCTGCCGGGCTCGTGGAACCGACATGTATGGTGATGGGTTGACTTTATTGGGAGATTACGCTCGAGCTCGAGGCACCAGCATGGCAGCCCCTCATGTGGCGGGCCTATGCGCTCTGATTCTTGCCAACCATCCGGAGTTTACCAACGAAGGCGTTCGACAAATCCTTCGAGCTTCTGCCGACGATATTCTAGATCCTCTCAACGATGGATCCAGTCGACCAGGGTTCGATATTTACACAGGAGCAGGTCGAGTGAATGCCACCCGTGCCCTTGAAATCGATCAAGCGGATTTGCCCGTGGCTAAAATCGCGGAACCTTTTTCTCAGGCTTCTCTAGCCCCAGAGGACTTAATGATTACAGTGCGAGGAACAGCAACCGGGTTAGGGCCTCAGGGATACCTGTTGGAATATGGCCGAGGCGAAGATCCAGAAGAATGGACACTCATTTCTTCCTCGGATAAACCGGTTAATGAAGGGGTGCTGGGTAGTTGGGATGTCAGCAACTTGATGTTTGGCCCCTATACACTTCGCCTCACCGTTGATTCTACGTTTCCAGGCCTTATGGCTCAGGATCAAATATTGACAAGAGTTCGCCCGCCTCTCTTACAAGGTTGGCCAGTAGAACTACCTAAGAACCGTTTTGAACGAATAAGTTTGTACGGAAAAGCAGTTGAGGTTGAGGATCTTGATGGAGACGGGAAGTCAGAAATAGTTGTCTCTGATAAGGCTAACTTGCTCTATGTGTTCGAACACAACGGGCAAATGCGGAAAAACTGGCCTGTAGAGGTTGTACCAATTAGCTCTTTCTTCAGCCGGCTTGGCGATCCTGAGATCGCCGATTTGGACGGGGATGGTGATGCCGAAATACTCGTGTCTTCTTTTGAAAGTGCTCATAAAGAAGATAAGGAGGGCGTACATAAGGTGTGGGTTTTTCAGCACGATGGTACGATTGCGTCTGGTTGGCCAGTTCAGGATCTCAAAAGGCAAAACGGCGTGGTGGATTTGAATGGGGACAGGCGGCTGGAGATTTTTGTTCTCGAATATGCACCGATAGGCTCACAAGGAAAACGTACAGTCTTGGGCCATGACGGTAAGCCATTCATGGATTGGCCCCATGAGATTTTTGAGAGGAGAGCTATTGTTTCCGCTAACGATCTAGATGGCGATGGCGAACCAGAGCTGCTGGGGCGCCCCCTCGACGCAACAGGTACCCCCTCTCAACCAGGCCTGCTCTATGCTTGGCGAAGAGACGGTTCTGCTTTGCCGGGTTGGCCAATCGAAGCACAGAGCATTGGTCCTTTGGTAGATGTCGATGGGGACGGTGCTTTGGATGTCATTGTTTACCCAGGCGGCAGCATTTCGGTCGTCCGGCATGACGGAACCGCATTGCCGGGTTGGCCTCGTTCTATACAGCTCGACTCGCCCACCCTCATTAATTTCCCGGCGGACTTGGATGGCGATGGCGGTGTTGAGTTGATCGGAAAGGGGCGCTACAGATACGGCGTCCAGCCCCTCATTATCTGGGATTCTGACGGTACAGAGATTTTACGGGATCGCGATACGTACGCACGGATTGGTCTTGCCTGCGCAGGTGATCTGGATGGCAACCAAAGGCAAGATATTCTTTTCTCGCACGCACTGTATTGGCAAACCTTCAACGAAGGCATCTTCGCTATCGACGAATCAGGCAGTCTTCTAGAGGGATGGCCGATACTGTTTAAGGGTATCTACCCTGTTGCCATTGATGATATGGATGACAACGGTACGCTTGAAGTGATTGCCTTGCAGAGCCCTTATCGCAAGCTAGATAACGATAGCGATCATCCTGGCGAATTTTATAGGGTAATAGTTTGGGATTTGCCCGCTCCGTACGACTCTAATCTGATAGATTGGCCAACCGATGCTCACGATTCACGTCACACAAATACGCTGCCCTTGCGGAATGTTGACGGAAAAAGGGGGCTACTTGTTATCAAGCTTCAGGCCAGCGATCCAGATCCAGATCAGCTTGTCTTTAGTATCGAGGGGCTTCCCGAGGGCGCTTTCTTCAATCCCAGCGTAGGTTTCTTCCGCTGGCAGCCCACCATGGAGCAGGAGGGTGTTTACCAGGTAACCTTCACCGTATCCGACGGTGAGGAATCGGTCAGCGAGACGATCACAATCACTGTCCGGGCGGGCAACGATCCGCCGCAGTTAACACTTCCAGTAACCTCCTACACCATTAATGAAACCGAGCTTCTTGAGTTCACCCTGGAGGGAAGCGACCCGGATAGCGACAGGGTTCAGTTTATCGGATATGATCTGCCTCGTGGGGCATCACTGAATCGGCAGACCGGCGAGTTTACCTGGCGGCCAGACTTTACCCAGGCAGGTGAATATCTCTTAAGCGTAGCCGCCAGCGACGGCTCGCTGGAGGACCGTCAAACCATCAAGGTCACGGTGAACAACGTTAACCGGGCACCCGAGCTTACCAAGCCCGCCTCCGTTACCATGGAGGAAGGAGAAATCGTAGAGTTCCTTCTGGATGCCATTGATCCGGACGGAGAACCTCTGACATTCAGCGCGGCCAACCTGCCTCCGGATGCCATTTTCGTTCCGGAAACAGGTCTCTTCTCCTGGCAACCCACCTTTGAGCAGGCCGGCAGCTACGGGCCGATCGAGATCACCGTCAGCGACGGCGACCTTTCCGACACTGAAAGCTTTACGATCACCGTTGAGAATGTTGCCCCCTGGACCACTCCCCCGGGCATTGGCGGCCTGACGCTGGATGCGATCGCCAGTCCCACGAATGTGACGACACAGGTGATCGGCGGCACCAAGCCCGCCTACACAGCCATTCTGGTCAATGGTGTAGAGATGGTGTCTCGGGATCGGCTTACCATCTGGAGCGCTGAAGTTGCGCTCTCTGAGGGATCCAATCCGCTCGCCATTCGGCTGCAAGATGTGGCCGGTCTGGCGAGCTCTGCTTTGGGGACAACCATTGTGCTGGATACGATCCCGCCGGCGATTACCGTTACCTCGCCCAACCCAGGCGAGGTGATTCCATTGACGGCCAGCGAGGGAGAAAGCTGATGCGTCAGGCCTGGAAACTCTCCTTCCTTCTTCTGACCCGCCCCCGGCAGGGGGTAAGAGCAGTCCTGGCAGAGCCCCCGACACTGAAATCACTCCTGCTCTTTCTGGGCGTTGTGGGTTTTCTGCGCGGATTCCTTGAGGCCCTGTGGCTTCTGGGTATGCAATACCAGCCTGGGATGTGGACAGTGCTTCTTCAGGAACCCTCTCGCTATTTCTGGGAAGGGGGGCTCTTCATCACAGCCAACGTGATGACCGCCTACTTGCGCTGGGCGATGTATGCCTTTCTATTCGCCGCCCTCATGCGGTGGTTTGGAGTAAGGGTTTCCTTCAAGCACTTAAGCGCTTTGGCCGGCCTGATCATGGGGCTTTATGTGGTGCCGGTCTTGATCAACACGCTCTATCTGGTTTTGCCCCTTCCCATTCTCAAATTCTCTGTCTCAAGCGTCTACCAGCCCATTGTGGGTTTGGGCACTCTGGTAACCGCCTTCTGGTTCTTTGCTGTGGCCCTTAAGATTTTCCATGTCTTCTGCGGCCTCAAGAGGAAAGAAGCGGTTCTGGCCGCCCTTTTCATTCCTCTGTTGGACCGGGTCTTCTTTGTGGGCTCCGCCGCAGTTCTCTTCCAGCTCAAACAGCTTGCCTGGCTGCCGGTGACACCCCGGATGAGCTTTGTGACAGTCGGTTTCATTGTGGTGGCTCTGGCGGTATCACCGCTTCTGCTGTGGTTCGGCCGGTGCCTGAACCAAAATCCCCTCTCCCCACCGGGGGAGAGGGTCAGGGTGAGGGGGGAGGACGTTTCTCCATGAGCCGCTACACCCGCAGCCGGCGCTCCCTGGCGCTTCTTTTGACCAACGCCCTGTTGCTTGCGTTGCTTGCCGTCTGGGGCTCTGTGGAACCCTTCACGGCGCGAGGCGATGACGACACTGTCTTTGCCATTCCGGATTACGCCTTGGTGGTGGAGGGCAAGGTCACACAGGTCAAGATCCTTAGCCAGACCGGCAACCTCTCTTTGGATGCAATGGGGAAGGTTCAATTTGGTCCCAGCGGATTGAGCACTCCCGCTGAACTGGAATTGGAGGCTACCGGAGAGGTTACCGTCACACTGTCCAACTCCCCAACCGAAGTCTTATCGGGGGCCACGGTCCGCTATGAAATCCCCCAGTTGGGTTTTCAGGGGACACTCACCGAAAGCTCGACAGGCCGCTATACCGGCCAGGTAACAGGCCGGGTGAACCTGCGTTCCAGCAGCTCCATGGATCAGCTCGATCCCAATATTGCTTCCTGGCGCGCCTCCTCAACACCCGCTTACCTCAACAACCGGATGGTCACCACATTCGGCTTTCTGGACTACCAGGCCAACACCGTCTTTTCGGAAGAGCATCCGACCGAACAGTACGAGCTTCCGATCGATCTTCGCCTGCGCGGGCGACTGACAGCCAATTCAGGAGCGCCTGTACGCGACAAGACGCTGGAAGGAGAAGTAGAGCTGCCGGATCAAGGGTACTCCGAGACGGTTCAGCTCTCTACCGATAGCGAGGGCCAGATCGAGTACCGCCGCCAGGAGACCATCCGCTTGACTGTGGAGGGTGGCTCTTTGCAGACACTCAGCAGCCCCCTCCAGCTCAACCGGCCCGCGACCGCTTTGACCGTAGTGCAGTTGGACGGCAGCTCCCGGGAATACAAGCTGCCCCTTGCCCTGACCCCATCTTCCCCCATTGTCTTCTTCTGGTGGGGAACGATCGGCCAGCCCAACCGAGAGTCCTTGTCCCCTTTGACCGCGAGAATGCTGGGGATACCGATCCATCGCGGCAATGTGGCAGGGAAGGATCCTGTGGATCTAACCATCGGCAATGTCTACACGGCCTATACCGACCTAAGCCTGCCCGGCCGCGGCCTGGGAATTACCTTTGAGCGAACTTACAACAGCCGGGACGATACGGTTGGCCCCTTCGGCTTTGGCTGGGCTCACAGCTACGATGTTCATCTGCTGGAACGGGAGGACGGCTCTGTCGTAGAGGTGGATGAGGACGGAACCTGGCGCTTTTACGAACCCCTGGGCGGAGGAAGCTTCCAGGCCCCTGCCGGGGCCCACAGCACACTTGTCCGCCAAGCCGACGGCACCTACCGCCTTCGGCGCAAAGGTGGCTTGACTCTCACGTTTCGGGCGGACGGCAAGCTGGATTCTCTGGAGGATCCCAACGGCAACCGGGTAACGCTCACCTACAGCGCAAGCGGCCTGTTGACCGCCATTACTGATCCGATTGGCCGCCAGATTCAGCTTTTCTACGACGCCTCCGACCGGATCATCCGCCTGCTGGATCCAGCCGGCCGGGAGGTCCTCTACGAGTATAACGGGGACAATTTGGTTGCCGCAACCGACCCAACGGGGGGGCGCACCGAGTACATCTACGATGCGGTCCACCAGCTTACGAACATTAAAGATGCCAACGACTATTTCTCCTTCTTTTCCTACGATGACAAGAGCCGGTGCAAGTCCTTCAGCTACGAACAGCAGCAGCACAAGATCGTCTTAAGCTACGACCCCGACGAGCAGACCACCTTTGTCACCAATGCCCGCGGTTACAGGGCCGAGCACCTCTGGGAGGAGATAGGCGGCATCCGTTTGGTCACCGAGCGGATCGACCCTGCGGCGGGGACCACCGCAATCGGCTGGGATTCAGATCTTAACCGGACCAGCGTCACCGACCCCAATGGCGTTAAGACCGAGTTCGACTACGACACCCGCGGTAACCTCATTCATACCCAAGCGCGCCATCCTTCAAGCGGCGCTGTCCTGACTCAGACCGCCTTCACCTACGAGCCCGCCTTTGATCGCCTGGCCTCAGTTACCGACGCCTTGGGGAATATTACCGAGTATCAATACGACTCCCGCGGCAATTTGCTTCAAACCCGCGCCATCCGTCAATCAGATCATGCGGTCATTCAGCAAACATCTTTTGCCTACGACGCCAACGGGCAGCTGCTCTCCACCGCCGACCCGAATGCTCACACGACCACCTACGCCTACGACACCCAGGGCAATCTCTCTGAGCTTATAACCCCCGACTCCGAAGCGACTCGGTTTGCCTATGATGCCATCGGCAACGTTACCAGCGTGACAGACCCCTTGGGCAGAACGACCGAGTTTCAATACGACCTCAGAAACCGTTTGACCCGGATTACGGCGGAAGATGGAACTGTTACGGAGTTTGCCTATGATGCCATCGGCAACCGAACCGGCGTGACCGATCCCGGCACCCTGTCAACCGCGTACGCCTACGACGTCGCCAACCGCCTGATCAGCGTCACCAATCCGGCCGGTGAGGCAACTCAATACCAGTACGACGCCGAGGGGAATTTGACCAAGGTGATCGATGGAGAGGAGCAGGAAACCAAGTACCACTACGACGGCCTCAATCGCTTGATTGCTGTCCGCAATGCGTTAGAACAGATTACCCGCTATGCCTATGACGCTGCTGGAAACCGCTCCACCGAAACCAAGCCCGACGGCACAATTCTAGAATACACCTACGATGCCTTGGACCGCCTCACCGCCATCACGTCATTGCGAGGCGGAGCCGAAGCAATCTCTCTGGCCTCCTTCACCTACGATGCCCTGGGCCGCCGAACCTCCATGACCGATTCAACCGGCACCACCACCTACGCCTACGATACGCTTAGCCGCCTCACCGAGGTGTCATTGCGAGAGGCCGCAGGCCCCGAAGCAATCTCCACCTACACCTACGACCCTGCCGGCAACCGCACCTCCATGACCGACCCCGACGGCAATATGGTTTCCTACAGCTACGATGCGCTCAACCGCCTCACCGAGGTGTCATTGCGAGAGGCCGCAGGCCCCGAAGCAATCTCTCTAGCCGCTTACACCTACGACCCCGCCGGCAACGTCGAGACCCTGACCTACCCCAACGGTCTCACTACCACCTACACTTACGACGACTTGAACCGCCTCACTGCCATAACGTCATTGCGAGGCGCTGAAGGCGCCGAAGCAATCTCGCTCTCCTACACCTACGACCCCTCCGGCCGCCGGACACAACTGACAGGCACTGTCCCCGCGCTTTCGGGAACTGCCCCTGTGACTGCCGATTACGCCTACGACAACGCCTCCCGCTTGACCAGCGAGACCAGAACCCAGTCCCATCCCTTCACCATCACCTATGCCTACGACAAGGCCGCCAACCGCACCGAACGCGCCCAGGACGACACGACCACGCTCTGGTCTTACAATTCCGCCAATCAGCTCACAGCGATTTCCAGGGAGGGAGTTCCCTCAGCGGTCAACGTTACCTTCACCGGCACTACAGATGACCCCCAAGCTCAAGTCAAGGTTAACAACCAGACCGCCTCTCTGAACAGCTCCACCCTGTCTTGGACCAAGACCATCTCGCTGCCGGAGGGAGAGCAGGAGGTTTCTGTTATTGCGTTCGACTCCTTAGGCAACACCCGCCAGGCCACCCACCCGGTCACCATCATCGACCCCACCAAGCGTGAGTTCGCCTACGACTCAAACGGCAACCTCACCCAAACGTCATTGCGAGAGGCCGCAGGCCCCGAAGCAATCTCTCTAACCACCTACACCTACGACCCCCTCAACCGCCTCACCGAGGTGTCATTGCGAGAGGCCGAAGGCCCCGAAGCAATCTCTCTAGCCACCTACACCTACGACGCAGAAGGCAAGCGCATCTCTGCCACAGAAGCCGGCATCACCACCCAGTTCCTCTATGACGGCCTCCTCCCCATCCTGGAGCGCCAAGGAACCACCACAACAGCCCTTAATGTCTGGGGGCTGAGTTTCGGGGGAGGGATAGGGGGCCTGCTCTGCCGCATTCACTTTCCCTCTCCCCTGGAGGGAGAGGGCCAAGATGAGGGGGATATGCTTTTCCCCCTCTACGACGGCTCAGGCAATATCCTGGCTTGGACAGACTCCTCAGGTGCTGTTACCTCCACCACCACCTACACCGCCTTCGGCGAAATAGTTGCCTCGTCATTGCGAGGCGGAGCCGAAGCAATCTCTTTTGGTTTCTCAACCAAGCCCCACTCCCCCAC
>CAZQXN010000027.1:0-25232 GCA_964597545.1 uncultured Planctomycetia bacterium
AAACCGGACATTTTAACTTTGCTGAAAACCGGACATTTTAATTTTGCTTGCACAACGTACAAGCGCGGATTTGACGGAAGTCGCAACTTCTTCTATAATAGATAGTTCCCGATGATTTCTCGCTACACCCCCGAACGAATGGGTCAACTGTGGGCGGAGGAGTCGCGCTTCCAAACCATGTTGGAAGTGGAACTCCTCGCCTGTGAGGCCCTGTGCAAGCAGGGGCAGATACCCAGAGCCGCAGTTCAAAGAATCCGCAAGCGCGCCGGTCTCACTGTCTCCGGGATCAATAAGCGCGAGGGTAAGACCCGCCACGATGTTGTTGCTTTCCTGGGCGAGATTGCTGCCCGCGTGGGAAAGGATGCCCAATACCTGCATTTGGGGCTGACCTCCAGCGATGTCCTTGATACCGCCCTAGGCGTTCAGCTCAAAGAGGTTTCAGATTTGATTTTGGCGGATTTGGCCAAGCTCAAATCAGCAGCTCGACGCAAGGCCCGCCAATACAAGAATACCGTCTGTATTGGACGCACCCACGGCGTACATGCGGAGCCCACCACCTTTGGTTTGAAGCTGGCAGCTTTCTATGCGGAGCTTGCGCGAGGGGAGAAGCTCTTACAGGAGGCCAGGGGGCGCGTTGCCGTCGGCAAGATCTCCGGGGCGGTCGGGACCTATGCGCATCTCAGGCCCGCTGTTGAAGCCTACATCTGCCGCAAGCTGGGATTAGTAGCCGCCCCCATCTCCACACAGGTGGTTCCGCGCGATGGAATCGCAGTCTTCTTAAACCGCCTGGCTGTGGTGGGCGCTGCCCTGGAGCGGATGGCGATCGAGATCCGGCACCTTCAACGCACTGAAGTGTTGGAGGTAGAGGAGCCCTTTGGTAAGGGCCAGACCGGTTCTTCGGCAATGCCCCACAAGCGCAATCCGGTCTCCTGCGAGCGAGTCAGCGGCATGAGCCGTTTGCTGAGGAGCTATGCGCATGCGGGCCTGGAGAATGTCGCCCTTTGGCATGAGCGAGACATCTCCCATTCCTCGGTTGAGCGGGTGATCTTGCCGGATGCCACCTGCACCTTGGATTATATGATCCAGGAGATGACCCGGATCATCGGAGCAATGCACGTCTATCCAGCCCGCATGAAGCAGAATTTGGAGCTCACCCGGGGGCTCATCTTCTCTGAGTCGGTTCTGCTGGCCCTGATGAAGACGGGGCTTGTCCGTCAGAAGGCTTACAAGATTGTGCAGCGACATGCTCTGGCAGCTTGGAAGGGGGGAGAGGATTTTCAGACGCGCTTAGGGCGAGACCCCGAGGTTTGCCGGCGCCTGAGCCCTTCTAAGCTTGCAGCATGTTTTAACCTAGAGAGGCACCTCAGACAGGTTGGTACCGTCTTCAGGCGATTAGGGCTTTAACCTGCCCATAGGATCATCAACGTGACACTGAAACACACCCAAAAACAATCTGAGCTTCACTGGAGGTTCTCCGTGCGTCTTCGGGAAGGTTTTTTAGACGCCGAAGCCGAGGGCCTCAAAGCCGATGTTTGCGACCTGGGGGTTTCCGGGGTGGAGGAGGTACGGATTGCCCGGGTCTACTATGTGACCGGAGCGCTTGACCCCAAAGCCCTGGAGCAGATTGCAGAGCGGCTCCTCATCGATCCGATCACTGAAGAAGTGGCCTATTCCAAGGTCGATACCTCCAAAGACGGTACTGGGTACACTTCTGAGCAGGGGTTGTTGAAAAGTGTACCCGGTACCGAAGTGGGGGGGCGCACAGTGGAGGTGGCCTATCACCCAGGTGTTCGGGATCCGGTGGAAGATTCCCTTAAAAAGGGAGCAGAGGATCTTGGGATTGACGACATTGCCGCGGTTCACACCGCCAAGGCGGTGACCTTGGGGGGCGAGATTTCGGGCGCAGCCTTTAACCGCATCTGCGAGAAGCTGCTGGTCAACGCCACCATCCAGCAGGTCGTTACCCCCGAGAACCTCAAGAAACTTCTCTCTCCCACCGCAGCAGCCCCCATGGCGATTGAGACGGTGCATCTCTTAAAGGCGAGCGACACGGTTTTGCAGCGAATCTCCTTAGATCACCAGCTCTCCTTAAGCCTGGCAGAGATGCATGCGATCCAAAGCCATTTTCAAGAGGTGGGGCGGGAGCCGGCCTTGATTGAGCTCGAGACCTTAGCGCAGACCTGGTCTGAGCACTGCAAGCACAAGACCCTTCGCGGCTCGGTCGATTACATCGAGGAGCGGGAAGGCAAGACCACCCAGCGGACGATCCCCAACCTCCTGGGCCAGACCATCGTTCGGGCCACCGAGGAGCTGGCAAAGCCCTGGTGCGTTTCGGTCTTTGTAGACAACTCCGGTGTGATTCGTTTTGATGAGGATTTTGATGTCTGTTTCAAGGTGGAGACGCACAATCACCCCTCGGCCCTGGAGCCCTTTGGCGGGGCCTCTACCGGCATCGGCGGGGTGATCCGCGATGTCTTGGGCACGGGTCTCGCCGCAAAACCCATTGCCTCCACCGATGTCTTCTGCTTTGCGCCGCCGGATCTTGAATCCGACAAGGTTCCGCAGGGGGTCTTGTCTCCCCGCCGAATCATCAAGGGGGTGGTGGCCGGGGTCAAGGATTACGGCAACAAGATGGGGATCCCAACGGTCAACGGCGCCGTCTGTTTTGACGAGCGCTTTGTGGGCAACCCCTTGGTCTACTGCGGCAATGTGGGACTTTTGCCGGCAGGCAAGGTGACCAAGCAGGTGGCTTCCGGCATGGTGGTCTTGGTGGTGGGCGGCCGGACCGGCCGCGACGGCATTCACGGCGCCACCTTTTCCTCGATTGAGCTGGAGACCGAGTCTGAGGTGATCTCCTCGGGTGCGGTGCAGATCGGCGATGCCATCACTGAGAAGAAGATGGGCGATGCCTTGCTCGAGGCCCGGGATCAGGAACTTTTCTCGGCTGTCACCGACTGCGGCGCCGGAGGGCTCTCCAGCGCCGTGGGAGAGATGGGGGAGACCTGTGGCGCGCGCGTGGATTTGGAAAAGGTGCCCCTCAAATACGCGGGGTTGACCCCAGCAGAGATCTGGATTTCAGAATCTCAGGAGCGGATGGTGCTGGCGGTGCTCCCTGAGAAGCTGAAAACCATCCTGGAGCTTTTCAGGATGCGCGGGGTGGAGGCGACTCCCATCGGGACCTTCACCGATACCGGAAAGCTTGAGCTTTTGTTTAAAGGAGAGAAGGTGGGTGAGCTCTCCATGGACTTTCTCCACAAAGGGGTTCCGCAGGTGCGCCGTCCGGCCCGGTGGTCTCTCCCGGCCGCGGATGAACCCAAGCGGCCGAGTAAGAAGGATTGGACCGAAACCCTGCTGACCCTGCTCAAAAATTGGGACACCTGCAGCAAGGAATGGATCATTCGGCAGTATGACCATGAAGTGCAGGGGGGCTCAGTCTTAAAGCCGCTAACTGAGGGGCCGTTGCCCTTCGGCAAGGCTCAGGGCGAACGGAGAAGCGGACCCTCTGATGCAGCGGTTGTGCGGCCCCGCCTGGATTCTCAGCGCGGGATTGTTCTGGCCAATGGAATCAACTTCCGCTACGGCGATCTCGATCCCTATTGGATGGCGGTCCTGGCCCTTGAAGAGGTGGTCCGTCAGGTCACGGCGGTTGGGGGTTCTCTGGATCATCTGGCGGTGCTGGATAACTTCTGCTTCGGCTCTCCCGGAAGGCCCGAGGTTTTAGGCGCCTTGGTGCGCACCTCAGAGGGCTGTTACGATGCGGCCAAGGCCTTTGGCACTCCCTTTATCTCAGGCAAGGATTCTCTGCACAATGAGTACAAGATGGGGGAAGAGACGATTGAGATTCCAGGGACTCTTCTCGTCTCAGGCATCGGCTTGACAGAGGATGTCACCAAGACCATCTCAATGGATGCCAAGAAGGCCGGCAACCTTTTGTATGTGGTGGGTGTGACCAAGGAGGAGTTGGGCGGTTCCACCTATTACGCGTCACTGGGGGCCAAGGGTTCTCAACCGCCGCAGGTGGACTTGAAGCGCTCCCCCAAGCTGCTTAAGACCGTCTCCAAAGCAATCCGCAGCGGTTTGGTTGAAGCGGCTCATGACTGCTCGGAGGGAGGCCTCGGGGTTGCGGCGGCAGAGATGGCCTTTGCGGGCGGCTTGGGGTTGACGCTGGATTTGAGGAAAGTACCGGCTGAGGGATCGCTGCGGGAGGATGCCCTTCTTTTCTCTGAGTCGCCCACTCGATTGCTTTTGGAGGTCTCCCCGGAAAAGGCTCAAGCTTTTGAGAAGGCATTGGCCGGCCTTCCCTTAGGGTCCATCGGTGCCTTTGAGGCAGGGGAAGCTTTCTCTGCTCTCGGGCAGGAAGGGCAGGCTGTGGTCAAGACCACAGTGAGCGCGCTGCGCCAGGCTTGGGAGGAGCCCTTCAAAGGATGGTAAAGGTTGCCGTATTAAAAGCACCGGGCACCAATTGCGATACCGAGACTGCCCTTGCCTTTGAACAGGCAGGGGCCCAGGCAGAGTTGGTTTGGGCCGAGGAGCTCAAAGAAAAGCGCAAGCAACTTTCAGAATACCAGATCCTGGCGATCCCCGGAGGGTTCACCTATGGGGATGACCTGGGGGCCGGCCGGCTTCTGGCCAATGAGCTTCAGTACCGGTTGGCCGATACCGTAGGGGCTTTTCTTGAGGACGAGAAACTGGTCATTGGTATTTGCAACGGTTTTCAGATGCTGGTCAAATCCGGCATTCTCCCCTCCGGGAAATTAGGTGCCGGTCAGCAGGT
The DNA here is from genome assembly GCA_964597545.1 of uncultured Planctomycetia bacterium. Classification (GTDB taxonomy): domain Bacteria; phylum Omnitrophota; class Gorgyraeia; order 1-14-0-20-64-10; family 1-14-0-20-64-10; genus CAZQXN01. The sequence goes on from CAZQXN010000027.1 coordinate 4,775, forward strand.
GACCTTGACCACCAATGACTCCGGAAAATTTGAAGACCGATGGGTGCACCTTCACTCGGAGTTCAACGTCTGCATCTGGACGCAGGGGATGGATGAGCTCTTTGAGCTTCCGGTGGCTCACGGGGAGGGGAAGTTCCTCCCAAAGGATGAGACTGTGACGGAGGAGCTCGTTGGATTGGGTCAGGTGGTTCTCAACTACAGCAATGCAGAGGGGGGTCCGGCCGACTACCCGGCCAACCCGAACGGCTCAGCCGGTGCGATTGCCGGGATTTGTGACCCCAGCGGGCGGATCTTTGGCTTGATGCCTCATCCCGAGCGGCACCTCACCGCCACTCAGCACCCCCGGTGGCGCGCTGAGGGCAGGCAAGGGGAGGCGGCCGGTTTGCGTATCTTTCGTAACGGAGTCGAGTGGGCGCAAAGACGCCTTTAGGAGATGGCTGACGAGCTTAAAGAGCATTGCGGTCTATTCGGAATCTTTAACCACCCGGACGCTGCCCGGATGGCGTACCTGGGGCTCTTTGCGCTCCAGCACCGCGGGGAGGAGTCGGCCGGGATTGTTGCCTCCAGCGGCCAGTCGATGTCGAGCGTCGTCGGCATGGGGATGGTTGAGGACATTTTCACCGAGGCCAAGATTGCCAAGCTCACAGGGAACATGGCCATCGGGCATAACCGCTACTCCACCACAGGCTCCAGCCTCGCCAAGAATGCCCAGCCCATCCAGACCAACTATTCCCGCGGAGAGATTGCGATTGCCCATAACGGGAATCTGACTAACGCCCTCTTGCTTCGGGATCAGCTGGAGGCGCACGGCTCCATCTTCCAGACCACGATCGACTCTGAGGTGATCCTGCATCTGCTGGCCGATCCCAAGCATGCCCGTTTTAAGGATGCGCTGACCGAATCCCTAAGTCGGATTGAAGGGGCTTTCTCCTTGGTGATTCTTAGGGAGGGGGAGTTGATCGGTGTTCGGGATCCCCGCGGGTTTAGGCCGCTGGTGATCGGGAAATTGGACGAGGCTACGATTTTGGCCTCTGAGACCTGTGCCCTGGATCTGCTGGGAGCGAAATTTGTCAGAGAGGTAGAGCCCGGCGAGGTGGTGGTCATCAGCCGCTCAGGGATTGCGAGCTCAAAACCCTTTGCCTCCTCAAAATTTTCCCACTGCGTTTTTGAGCATGTCTACTTTGCCCGGCCGGATTCGGTGGTCTTCGGGGAATCGGTTCACCATGTCAGGCAGCGCTTAGGCGCGGAGCTGGCACGGGAGCATCCGGTAAAGGCCGATGTGGTCATTCCCATCCCTGACTCCGGCAACTCAGCGGCCCTGGGTTATTCGTTGGAGTCCAAGATTCCTTTTGAGTTTGGGATGATGCGCAACCACTACGTGGGACGCACCTTCATCCAGCCCCAACAGAGAACACGGGAGTTTCAGGCGCGGGTGAAGTTTAACCCGGTCTCCAAGGTGCTCGAAGGCAGGCGGGTGGTTGTGGTGGATGACTCGATTGTTCGGGGGACCACCTGCAAGACCAAGCTCAAGGCAATTCGGGCTGCCGGGGCGAGGGAGATCCACATGCGGGTCTCCTGTCCGCCAATTCAATACCCCTGTTTTTACGGCATTGATTTTCCGACACGCGAGGAGCTGATTGCCTCGACCCATTCCGTCGAGGAGATCCGGCAGTTCTTGGAGGTGGATTCCTTAGGCTACCTCTCTGTGGAGGGGCTCTTGAGGGCTGCCAACGATGGCACTGGCCGCTATTGCACAGCCTGCTACACTGGCAGCTATCCACTGCCCTTTGGCAAGGAGGCAGACAAGTACATCTTGGAGCGCAAGTTCGCCGGAGAAGCCAGGCCGGCACACCCAGAACCATGAATGTACACCCCCGAGGTGTACAAGGTGGACAACGATGAGTAAATCTTTAACCTACAAAGAGGCCGGTGTTGATATTCGCTCGGGAGAGCGCTTTGCCGAAGCGGTAGGGCGCTTGGCAAGCTTGACCCATCAGCCGGGGCTTATCCGCGGCGTAGGTTCCTTCGGGGGGTTGATCACCCTGCCCGGGAGGGCCAAGGATGCTGTGTTGGTGGCCTCTGCCGACGGTGTAGGAACCAAGCTTAAGGTTGCCCAGCGGGTTGGCCGCTATGCTGCGCTGGGTGTTGATTTGGTGGCCATGAATGTCAATGATCTGGTTTGCACGGGTGCCCGCCCCCTGTTCTTCTTGGATTACATTGCTGCCGGCAAACTGCAAAAGAAGGTTCTCTTGGAGATTGTGCGCGGAATCGTCAGGGGTTGCGTGGAATCCGGCTGCATCCTGCTCGGTGGGGAGACCGCTGAGATGCCGCTGTGCTACCGCAGCGGCGAGTTTGATTTGGCCGGTTTCTCCGTCGGGATGGTGTCGCGCCGAAAGCTTGTGACCGGCGCCCAGATACGGGCTGGAGACTGCGTGCTGGGGCTGCCTTCCAGCGGTCTGCACGCCAACGGCTTCACCTTGGTTCAGAAGGCGCTCTCTCCGGTGAAGTTGAAGCGCTTGAGCCCTCAGCTCCTTGCCCCCACGCGGATCTATGTCCAGCCGGTTTTAAAGCTCATCGAAGCCGGTCTGCCGATCCGAGGAATTGCTCATGTCACCGGCGGCTCCTTTGTCGGCAAGATTCCTCGGGTGCTGCCGAAAGGGCTCTCGATCGTCTTGCGCAAAGGCAGCTGGAAGATTCCTGCGATCTTTGGCCGCATTCAGGCAGAGGGGGTCTCTGAGGCCGAGATGTATCGAACCTTTAACATGGGCATCGGCATGGTGCTGGTGCTTCCGCCGCGCGCCCTGGCGCGTGCGCAGAGGAAGCTTAAGCGCTACGGTTTGGCCGGGCAGTGCATCGGTGAGGTGGTACGAGGAAAGCAGGAGGTGAGCTGGGCATCATGAAGGTTCTGGTGATTGGATCCGGAGGACGTGAACACGCTTTGGCGTGGAAGCTGCGGCAGAGTCCGCTCACCGATAAAATCTTTTCCGCTCCCGGCAATGCCGGGATGAGCCAGATTGCCGAATGCGTTCCCATTGCCGTCAACAAAACCGTAGAGCTTGCGGAGTTTGCTCTTGCCCAGAAGATTGATTTGACTGTGGTAGGACCCGAGGCCCCGCTGGTAGAGGGATTGGTTGATTACTTTGAGGAGAAGAAGCTTAAGGTCTTTGGCCCATCTCGTCAGGCAGCCCAACTGGAGGGCTCCAAGGCCTTTGCCAAATCGGCCATGGAGCAGTATGGTGTTCCCACGGCCAAGGCCCAGCGCTTTACCGATGAGGCCGAGGCGCTCCGTTTCCTCAGGCGCAAGCCCTGCCCGGTGGTGATTAAGGCGGACGGCCTAGCGGCCGGCAAGGGGGTAACGGTTGCCCAGACTCAAGCTGAGGCAATGGAGGCGGTGCGCAGCATCATGGGGGAGCGCGTTTTTGGAGAGGCCGGCAGCCAGATCTTAATAGAGGATTGCCTCGAAGGGGAGGAGGTTTCAATCCTTGGGCTTTCCGACGGAGCGCATGTGGCGCTGCTGCCCCCCTCACAGGATCACAAGCGCGCTTTTGACCGGGACCAAGGGCCCAACACCGGCGGGATGGGAGCCTATTCGCCGGTTCCCATGCTGAATGAGGCCGGCATCGAGGAGATTCGCTCAAAGGTGTTTGATCCGGTGATTCAGGGAATGCGCAAAGCCGGCACCCCCTTCCGCGGTGTCCTTTACGCGGGGCTGATGCTGACCCCAGCTGGACCTAAGGTATTGGAGTTTAATGTTCGCTTCGGCGATCCAGAGACACAGGCGGTGCTGCCCAGGCTCAAAAGCGACTTGGCGGAGCTGATGATGGCATCTGCAGAGGGACACATTGACCAGGTTCAGGTAAAATGGGATCCTCGTGCCTGCGCCTGCGTGGTGTTGGCCTCACAGGGATATCCGGGCCGCTACGACATGGGCCGCGAGATCACCGGGGTGGAAGCAGCGCAGGACCTGGAGGGTGTTCTGGTTTTTCAGGCCGGCACCAAACAGGAGGGCAAGTGTTTGGTAACGGTGGGTGGCCGGGTCTTCAATGTTGTGGGCCTCGGCGAGAATTTGGAGACCGCCCTGCAAAGAGCTTATCGGGGCGCTGAAACCATTCAATATGAAGGCAAGCAGTATCGCCGGGACATCGGTGCCCGCGCCTTGCGCTATGCCGAGGAGCATGCCGGTGCGTAAAAATCCACGTGTTGCCATTGTTATGGGATCCGACTCAGATCTTCCAGTCATGGAGGAGACGCTCAAGGTCTTAAGAGACGCCCAGGTCTGTTGCGAGGTCCGCATCCTCTCAGCCCACCGTGTGCCCGCGGCAGTGGCCGCTTTTGCCAAAGGGGCCTGCAGCCGGGGACTCAAGGTGCTGATCGCCGGAGCAGGGGGCGCTGCACATCTGGCAGGAGCCTTGGCAGCACACACCACCCTTCCGGTGATTGGCGTGCCCTTGGAGGCAACCCGCTTTAAAGGGGTGGATGCATTCTTAAGCACCCTTCAGATGCCTCCCGGGGTTCCGGTGGCAACGGTTTCGGTGGGCAAATGGGGAGCGCGCAATGCAGGGCTGCTGGCCCTTCAAATCCTGGCACTGAGCGATTTGAGGCTGGCGCGGTATTTAAAACAGAGCAAGCAGAAGATGGCCCGCTCTGTTATCCAGAAGGATCGCAAGGCTCGAAGAAGATAATGCGCACGCGCCTGTTTTCCGTGGATTCCAAGGCCCCGGATCCAGATGCCATCAAGGCCGCAGCCGGTCTGTTGAGGCGGGGCGGGTTGGTGGCTTTTCCAACCGAGACCGTTTATGGCTTGGGGGCCAATCTCAATGATCCTCAGGCGATGAGCGAGCTTTACACCGTCAAGCAGAGACCCTTTGAAAAGCAAGCTACCCTGCACTTGGGGGGTGCCGAAGCCATGGCAAGCTTCGAGGTGGAGCTTCCCCCGGTTGGCAGGGCATTGACGGAAAAGTTTTGGCCGGGTCCATTAACCGTGATTCTTCGAAGGCCAGACGGTTCAACCTTGGGCTTTCGGGTGCCCAACCATGCGGTAGCGCTGGCACTGCTTCGGGAGGCGCAGGTTCCGGTGGTGGCCCCCTCGGCCAACTTGAGCGGCCAGCCTCCGCCGCGCACGGCCGAAGCCGTACAGAAAGATTTTTTGGATAAGATTGACTGCATCTTGGATGGCGGTCCCACGCCGATTGGTACTGCCTCCACGGTGGTCGATCTTTCTGGTGAGCGCCCGCGTGTTTTAAGGGCCGGCGCCTGCGCCCAAGCCATCACAGAAACCCTTCGAGAATTCAATGGCTCCTAAAAAGAAGATTTTATTCATCTGTACCGGGAACAGCTGCCGCTCGGTCATGGCCGAGGGGCTCCTTCGGCACAGGCTTGCGGAGAAGGGGTACACCGATGTTCAGGTGCTCTCAGCGGGAACCAGCACCTTTCAGGGGATTCCCCCCTCGCCGGAGGCGATCCGCGTCATGGAGGGAGAGGGGGTGGATATTTCTGGGCACATGGGCCAACCCATTGCACCGGCATTGATCTTGAATGCCGACGCTGTCTTTTGCATGGAGGCGGCCCATCGCAGAGAGCTTTTAGAAATGGTGGATGAGGTCGAATCCAAAGTCCACATGCTTAAAACCTTTCGCAACCCCGTGGCAGCCGGTGATCCGGATGTGCCGGATCCCATCGGAAAATCCGAAGAAATCTACCGCCTCTGCTTGGCCACCATTCGCGACGGCGTTGAGCGCATCATCCAATGGATCGAGGAGCCAGAATGAAGATTGCCGTAGGGACCGATCATGGAGGGGTGCAGTTAAAACCTTGTCTCATCCGGCAGCTGAAGCAAAAGGGCCACTCCGTATGTGACCTTGGGACCGATTCACCCGAGCCTTGTGATTATCCCGTAATCGGCGCCAAGGTGGCCGAGGCGGTTTCTCGGGGAAGGGTCAAGCGCGGCCTTCTGTTATGCAAGAGCGGGGCCGGCATGGCGATTGTGGCCAATAAATTTCCGAAAGTTCGGGCGGTGGTCTGCGAGACGGTGAAAAAGGCCCGGCATGCCCGGGAGCACAACGATGCCAACATCTTGGTGATGGGGGCAAGTCACATCTCCACCCGGCAGGCGCGCGCCGCGGTATCGGCGTGGCTTGCCACGCCCTTTGCAGGCGGTCGGCACGCAAGGCGCATCCGCCAGATTGCTTCCCTGGAGAGGAAGCTTGCAAAAACAAGGAGGCGTTCCTAATTCATGCTTGAGCATCTGAAGCACACAGACCCTGAGATTTACCAGGCCATTGCCCGTGAGATCAAGCGCCAGCACGGTCACCTGGAGCTGATTGCCAGCGAGAACTTCACCTCCCGTGCGGTGATGGAGGCCACCGGCTGTGTCATGACCAACAAGTATGCCGAGGGCTATCCGGCGGCGCGGTGGTACGGCGGATGCCAGCATGTGGATGAGGCAGAGGACCTTGCCATTGAGCGTGCCAAGAAGCTCTTTGGCGCTGAGCACGTCAATGTCCAGGCCCACTCCGGCTCTCAAGCGAACATGGCGGTGTACCTGTCGGTCTTGGAGCCCGGAGACACCGTTTTAGCGATGAACTTGAACCATGGCGGGCACCTCACCCATGGCCACCCCAAGAACTTCTCAGGCCGGCTTTTCAATATTGTGCCCTATGGTGTCAGCCAAAAGGATGAGCGGATCGACTACGATGAATTGATGGGTTTGGCCAAGGAGCATAAGCCTAAACTCATCTTAGCTGGTTACTCGGCTTATCCCAGAAAGCTGGATTTTGACAAGTTCAGGGCGATCACCGATCAGGTGGGGGCGATGCTCATGGTGGATATGGCTCACTTTGCCGGGCTCGTTGCCGCTGGTATCCACCCCTCTCCGGTGCCGCACGCCGAGTTTGTCACTACCACCACCCACAAGACCCTTCGGGGACCCCGGGGCGGGATGGTTCTGTGCAGGCAGGAGTTTGCCAAGAAGCTCAATTCACAGATCTTCCCCGGAACACAAGGTGGGCCCCTCATGCATGTCATTGCCGCCAAGGCAGTGGCGCTCAAGGAGGCGATGACCCCGGCGTTTAAGAGCTATCAACAACAGGTGGTCAAAAACGCTCAGGCCTTGGCTGAAGGGTTGGCCGGCCATGGGTGGAGGATTGTCTCAGGGGGCACCGACAATCACCTCTTGATGGTGGACTTGACTGTGAAAAAGATGACCGGTAAAGATGCCTCCCTTGTTTTGGATCAAGCGCGCATCACCGTCAACAAAAACGCCATCCCCTTTGATCCCCATCCGCCGGCCAAGGCCGGGGGGATTCGCCTGGGGACACCGGCGGTGACGACCCGCGGGATGCAAGAGGGCCAAATGCAGACCATCGCTCAGCTGATCAACAAGGTGCTCTCGGCTGCAGGAGAGACACGTGTCATTGAGCAGGTTGCCCAGGAGGTCGGCAAGATGGCCGACGCCTTCCCCCTGTATCCGGAGCTTCTAAAATCCATAAAAGCAGGAGTAGCAGCGAGATGATCTGTCCTTTCTGCGGCAAGAATCAGGACAAGGTGATCGATTCCCGGGAGGCCTCTGATGGGGCTGCCATCCGGCGCCGCCGGGAGTGCGAGAAGTGTCATGAGCGCTTCACCACCTATGAACGGTTGGAGGAGTCGCCTCTGTTGGTGGTCAAAAGGGACGGCCGAAGGGAAGCGTTTGACCGGAAGAAGATCTTAAGCGGGGTCATCAAGGCTTGCGAGAAGCGCCCCATCCCCTTAGAGAAGATCGAATCCCTGGTGGGTGATTTGGAGCGAGAGATTATGCGCGAGTCCGACCGGGAGATCTCGTCAGTTGAGGTCGGTGAGCGCCTCATGCGCCGCCTGCATGACTTGGATGAGGTGGCGTACGTCCGTTTTGCCTCGGTCTACCGCTCCTTCAAGGACCTCAATCAGTTCATGAAGGAGCTTCGAGAGCTCCTCAGCAAGAAGCAGTAGCCAGCATCTGCCGCACCAGCTTTACCGGAAGTCCCACCACGTTGGTATAAGAGCCCACAATCTTTGTGACCACCGGATCTCTTTTGTCTTGGACGGCGTACGCCCCCGCCTTATCGGTGTGTTTGTGGGCATAGCGGCGGATCTCACGCTCGGTAAGTTTGCGCATGGTGACGCGGCTTGTTTCATGCTTGACGAGTGCGCGCCGGGTTTGGGTGTCTACCAGGGCGATTGCGGTGATGACGCGATGGGTGGTGCCTTGAAGCGCTTTGAGCATCCGGAAGGCTTGGTTTCCAGTCTTGGGTTTTCCGAGGATCTTATTGCGCAGCACTACGACGGTATCGGCTCCCAGCACCAGGGTGTTCGGACAGGATCGAGCAACTTGGAGCGCTTTGGCCAAGGCCAGCTTGCGGGCATAAGCCGCAGCCTGGGTTTTTCCAGGGGCAGGTTCCCGGACTCGCGAGGGGATGATCCGGAAAGAAGGCCAGATCGGTTTAAGGAGCTTTTTTCGTCTGGGACTTTTTGAGGCGAGGATAAGGGTCTGGCTCTTTTGTGCGAGCGGGGAACTTCTCGCCGCACAAAAGTGCCTGACCCCTTTTTTCATTCGGCAGACGCAGGCGCTGCTTCGGGGGCGGACTTGTCCTTCTCTACAACCTTCCTAAGATCGGCCCGCTTGATCAAATCTTGATACCAGGCGAGGTATGCCCGGATCTTCTTTTGATTGAGGAGGTTCTCCCGCAAAGCGTCCTTGGCCGGCTCAAAACCTTCCTCAGAAGCTTCCACCTTCTCCTCAAGGCGGGCAACAATCCATTCTTCTTTGGATTGAATGGGCGCTGCCACAGTTCCGGGTTCGAGCCCAAAGAGAGGCTGCAGCGTTCCTCCAGCAACCCCCAGCTCCTCGATCACGCTGGTCCGCTTGAAGAGATCCGAAGCGACCACCTTTTGGTCAAGTTCTTTGGCCACCTGATCAAGCTGGTCGGGGTTTTCAGAGAGGATCTTAAAGGCCTCCTGCGCCTGCGCCTCCTCGGGGACTGTAAAGAAGCTGATGCGGATGGCTCGTTCTTGGTTGCGGTAGCTGGTTTTCAGCTCCAGGTCGCTTACCGTTGACTCCCCAACGGCCTTTTGGATGAGCTTTCGGATTTTAAGAGAATCCCGGGTCTCTTCCTCAAAGACGCGAGCAGTGGTGCCCAGGCTGTAGCGCATGATCGCTTGATACGCTGCTTGGTCGAACTGGCCGCTCTCAGCTTGAAAGATGGGGTAGCGGCCGATCTCCTCAATCACCTCCTGGTTGGAGACCTTGATCCGTTCCTTCTTGGCTTCCGCCAACAAGGTGAGTCGCTCCCATGCTTGGGTCTCGAGCATTTCGGGCTTGAGCTGAGAGCGATATCTCTCCCCATAGCGCAGAATGGCATGGTGGGTAACTGCCTTGGCAGCCATCATGAAGTCCTCAACTGTGACCGGCCGGCCGAAGATAAGTCCGGCGGTCCCTGGGCGGGTACTCTGCAGGGAGACCGCACTGCTGATAAGCCACAGGATCATGCCGGCTGCTGCTGCTCCGGCAATCCAGGCGGCCCGTTTGCGAATCCATCCCATGGCTGAGCTTTGCATAATGGGTGGCATTGTACCGGAAAACAGTCTTTCTGCCAAGCAATCCCTTGCTCGCACTTACGTTACACCCCGGGTGTGCCGCGCTGCATCCTGGGGGGTAGGGGGGGGGTAGCATCCTGCCTCCCCGGAGGGCAAATGAGGCGTAAGGCGGGCAAGGGGTTCGGTTAATCACGACGTTAATTGTAATTATTGACTCTTTTTTACCCCCAACAGAACAAGAAAAAACAGCTTGGGGCACATTGACTTGGGGATGTTCAACGGTGTAAAATACCGCTCTTTAAGCTGTTGGCACAAGCGGGCCCTGTCTCTTAAGGGCCGATTAGGACATCTTTGGAAAGGGAAATGGCATGAGGCTTAAACTTGGATTACCGAAAGGGAGCCTTCAAGAGGCTACCCTCAACCTCTTTGGGCAGGCTGGGTTCCAGTTGTCGGTCAGGGACCGTTCTTACTTCCCCACGATTGACGATGAAGAGCTGGAGGTGGTGCTCTTAAGGGCCCAGGAAATGTCCCGTTATGTCGAGGCAGGCGCCTTGGATGCCGGGGTAACGGGGAACGATTGGATCATGGAGAACGGCTCCGATGTCGTCAAGGTAGCGGACCTGTCCTTCTCCAAACAGGGATTTCAGCCGGTTCGTTGGGTATTGGCAGTTCCCATCGACTCCAAGATTGCCAGACCGAAGGATTTGGATGGCAAGCGCTTGGCCACCGAGATCGTCTCCATTACCAAGGCATACCTGAAGAGCCACAAGGTCACGGCTGCGGTAGAGTTCTCTTGGGGGGCGACTGAGGCTAAGGTATCAACCGGCCTGGTGGACGCCATTGTGGAGCTCACCGAGACCGGAACCTCGCTGCGGGCGAATAAACTCAGAATTGTGGATACCATTTGCACCTCCTCCACGCATCTGATTGCCAACAAGGCCTCCTGGAAGGATGCCTGGAAAAAGAAGAAGCTTGAATCGGTCGCTACGCTTCTTAAGGGGGCCATTGCAGGCCGGGGGAAGGTGGGGATGAAGATGAACGTTCCCAAGAAAAGTCTTAAGGCTGTGCTGCAGGTGCTGCCGGCCATTAAGAAACCGACTGTTTCTCCCTTGTCTACTGCGACCTGGTTTGCCGTGGAGACGGTTTTGGATGAGAAGGTGGTCCGCTCCATCATCCCGGAGCTCAAGAAGGCCGGGGCAGAGGGGATCATTGAGTACGGCTTAAACAAGATCATCTATTAAGGAAAACGATGCCCAACCTGAAGAAGAAGCGCCGCAAAAAGATCGCTAAGCACAAGCGAAAGAAGCGGCTGCGACGCGACCGACACAAGAAGAAGCAGAAGTAACAACAGGGTCTGACCACTTTTGTACCGGCGGGGAATGGTGCTTGTACGAAAGGGTCTGACCCTTTGGTACGGGGATGAAGCGCTCATACTCCATAGGCGTTGTTGTCATGTTGCTGCTTGCCGCCTTAGGTTTATCCGGCTGCCGGCAGGCCGGCAGGTTGGCTTGGGCAGCGGATGCAAGGTCCTTTTCGCCGCTGGCATGGCCGGCAAGATTGACCGGGCAGGAAACAAACTTCTTGCGCCAGCAAGAGGGATTGGCGCACTACATGGTGGGTGTCCTCGCCGAGGCGAGTGGGGACATGAAAACCGCCAAGCGCCGCTACACCCAGGCCCGCGCATACCATCCCAAGATTGTCCAGGTCTTGATGCGCCTGGGCGCTGTTTATCTCAGGTCGAACGATCTGGACAAGGCGATCCAGACCTTTGAAGCTGCTTCAGAGCTTGATCCTGCTGATCCCCGCTCCCGTTTCCTCCTAGGCATCCTCTATGCCAACGAAAAGCGTTTTGAGGAAGCCGCCGCTCAATACGCAGAAGTGTTAACCCAAGACCCCGGTAATCTAGGGGCCTTAAGCTACCTGGCCGATCTCTATGTTCTCCAAGAAAAGCTCCAAGAGGGTTTGGTCGTTTACGAAAAGCTGCTTGAGGAACGTCCCCACTCAGCCCCGATTCACTTCAACATCGGCGTGCTGTACGCCAAAGTGGAGCAATGGGAAGATGCGGTTGAGCACATGACCAAAGCTGTCGAGATCAATCCGAACTACCTGGAGGCGCGCTTGGGGTTGGCGGTGGGTTTGGAGCTCTCGGGCCATCTGGAAGATGCCCGGGAAGAATTTCACAAGGCCCTGGCCCTTGAGCCGGTCAACACGCAATTGATCCATTACTTGGGCAGAATCTCCTTTCGCATCGGTGATCTCAAGGCGGCAGAGGAGTGGTTTACGCGATACCTCAGCTTCAAGCCCAAGGACCTCGCCGCTCACCTGGAGGTGGCCCTCCTCCAGATTGAACAGGGGCGGTGGGAGGATGCGGTCGGGCAGATTGAGTCTGCCTTAGATGTGAGCGCTCCGCAGGAGCCTCCAGCAGAGCTCTTTACCGCCTTGGGATTGGCCCATCAGACCGGGCATCAATACAAGAAGGCCGAGGAGGCATACCAACGGGCAGCGCAGGCCGCCCCCAAGGAGCTCAAGCCTTACCTGTATTTGGGCGCTCTCTACCACCGCATTGGACGCTTTGCGGATGCCGAAAAAACTTATCTTGAAGCGGAGGAGATTGATCCGAGCGATCCGGATCTGTTAAACAGCTTGGGCTACCTCTATGCAGATCAAGGGATTCATCTGGATCGTGCCGTGACCTTAATCGAGCGCGCCCTCTCGCAACATCCTCGCAGCGGCGCCTACCTGGATTCGTTGGCCTGGGCGTACTTTAGGATGGGGCGCTTGGAAGAGGCCCTCAAGCTTCTCAAAGAAGCAACAGAGGCCCTTGAAGATTCTGAGATCTTTGCGCATCTGGGTCATGTATACTTATCTCTAGGTGATCGCCGTCAGGCGCAGGCGGCTTGGGAGAAAGCGTTGGAGCTGGGTCCCGAGACGCCTGAGTTGCGTAAGAAGTTGCAACGGCAATTAAAAATGTTGAAGCGGGGTAAGTTTAAACTTAAGCGCATCCCCGGCAACCCAAGAAAGGACTAATCCCTCAAAATGCTTTGGTGGCGAAAATTCACAACCTTCTGCAGGGACCACTGGCTGGCCCTGGCGATCATCTCGGTGGTATCCGTCTGTTTGAGTCTGACCCTTTACGGCATGTCGAAGCTCGAATCCTTCTATCGGAACATGCAGCTGGCGACCATGCCGATGTGGGTTTTGGTGTGGCTGGTGATCGGTGTTGTCAACGCCCTGGTGTATGTCTCGATCATCTTCGGCTACTTCTCCCGGCAGAAGACCAAGAAGATCAAGGGGGGGAATGTCCAGGTCCGCTTTGACGATGTGATTGGGATCGACGAGGCCAAAGAGGAGGCGTGGGAGGTGGTGCAGCTCTTAAAGGACCACGCACGCCTTAAAAAGGTCGGCGGCAAGATCTTAAGGGGTATCCTCATGCAGGGCCCTCCGGGCTGCGGCAAGACCTATCTCGCCAAAGCGATTGCCACCGCCGCGGGTGTGCCCTTTCTGTCCCTCGCTGCCAGTGACTTCGTGGAGGTCTTTGTCGGAGTGGGGGCCAGCCGCGTCAGGCGCCTCTTCCGGGATGCCAGGCGCTTAAGCTATGCCAAGGGGGCCTGCATCATCTTTGTGGACGAGTTGGATGCGGTGGGGCGTTCACGAACCTTCAGCTGGATGGGCGGCCAGGAGACCAACTCGACCTTGAACTCTCTCTTGGTGGAGATGGACGGCCTTCAGGAGAAACAGGAGAACGTTATCGTGATCGGCGCCACCAACGCTCAGGAAGAGGTGATGGACTCGGCGCTGCTCAGACCCGGACGCTTTGACCGCAAGATCTATGTGGATCTTCCGAACCTGGCCGGGCGCGAGAAGGTATACGAGTTTTATCTGGGGAAGGTCCAGTACGACAAGTCCATCGACATCCCGCGCCTTGCCCGGCGTTCCGTCGGAAAAAGCCCGGCTGAGATTGAGAACATCGTTAAAGAGGCGGCCTTGATCTCCACCCGGAATAAGCGGGATGAAGTTAACTATGCAGACATCTCCGAGGCGATGGAGCGGATTGATCTTGGGGTCAAGCACAAGAAGTCCATGAATGAGAAGGAGCGCCGATCCGTTGCCTACCATGAGGCGGGGCACCTATTGGCCACCTACCTCCTTCATCCCACCGACGATGTCTTCAAGGCCTCCATCATTGCTCGCAAGGGGTCGCTGGGTGTGGTGTGGCATGTCCCCAGGGAAGAGGAGCACAACAAAACCGAAGAGCAGTTGAAGTCCAACATCAAGGTGGCGCTCGCCGGCTACATGACCGAGAAGCTGGTCTTGGGGACCACCTCCACCGGTGTCCTGGGCGATTTCCAGGCCGCCATGGCCTTAGCGCACAATATGGTTTGGCGCTTGGGGATGGGATCAGACTATCTGGGTGATTACACGATCCTCCCGCAGGGTCAGCTTTCCGAGACCGTGAAAACCGAGCTCAACAAGGCCACCAACGGCCTTTTCCGGTCCTGCGCAAAAGAGGTGGAGGATCTGCTCAAAAAAGAGCGCGTGCTCTTGGACCGTTTTGCCAATGAGCTCCTCAAGCGGGAAGAATTGGAATACGATGACATCGAAGCGATCTTCGTTGAGTATGGAAAATCCCGCTCTCAATTGGCCGCCAGCACCAAGAAGACGCCCCCTTCAGCGTAAGGGGGCTGCTGCCATGATCTTCCAGGGAATGCGAGTCATCCCCCTGTTCCTTTTGAGTTTTCTCCTCACCTCCTGCGCTCCCTCCTATCCCAAAGAGCAGATTGTCGAGAGCTTGATTCAGCTCTGTAAAACGGAGTATGGGCTGGATGTTCGAGCCAAGATGGTTGACGGCACCTTCGGGGTTTTAGTCGAAATACCAGGCTTGATCGATGAGCTGCGCAAGCAGTCGGCCTCCAGCACCGCTCCGATGCCGGTGATTGCGGTGGAAGGGGAGTATCAAATGCAGGGCTTTGATTTTTCCTTTACCGCTGAAGGGTCTTTCGCGCGCGTCGATCCCAAAAAACGCTTGGACTCAGGCGGGGACCCCGACAAAGAAGAGACCGAACCCGAGAAAAAGCTGCGCCACGTTGCCATGGCGCTGCACCGCGTCTCCCTCTCCACCGATGCGCCTTTAAAGTTCTATAAGATGATTTGCCGTGATCCCGGACCGGACATGCTGGATGTGGTCTTCTTCGGCCATGTCAGGGATTCCAAGCGCTTTCAGTACATGGCCATCCCCCGGGGGGATCTTCAATTCCGAAACGGCATCGCAGTCCGAGCCCAGCCCGAAGCCCTGGCCCGGTTGACCGTGGAGGGTTTTCTCCGGGATTTGGGAACCGTCGCTTTGCCGCAGCTTTTGACCGGCTATGTGGCTCATGTGGATCGGCTGGGGGCCCTTTTCCCGAAGATCTTGTCCGTCTCGGCCCTGATCAAGGGGCGCCACGAGAAACTGCTGAAGGCCGAGTGGTCCATCTTGCAGATCGAAGCCAAGAAGCTTTTGGTCTATGTCCCCCTGTATCCCCTGGGAGACTCGGGTGCGATCCTCTTTACCGTCATGGTCTCAGAAAATCGCGGTGGGCTTTACGATATCGAGCAACTGGACACCTCTATCCTTCCTGCGCGGTATCGGGATTTTGGTTCCATCCAGGATTGGGAAAACCAGTTTTACCTGGAGCCGGTTTCCATCAATGTCTTCTTGGCCGACCAGATTGCCAAGCGGGTCCTCTCAGAGTTTGAGGCGATGCCGGCAACCGGGGAGGAAGCAGCGGCCAAGGGGTATCTGCCCCAAGAGGCCACGCCCGATGATGTGGCAAAGGTCGTTGTAGAAACCGCTGCTTTCGTAGTGCACGCTTACGAATTTACCGACTTCGAGGAGATCACTGTGACCGATGCTGTGCGCGGTGACCACTGGATTGTTCCTGCCGGCGATTTGGATCTTTACCGTACCGAACAGGACCTCGAACTCCAGCCTGCAATCTAGGACGCTGCCCTTGTCATCCACTTCTGTTACTCTGCCGGCTTACGCCAAGGTCAATTTGTATCTGGAGGTGGTGGGGCGCCGGCCGGACGGCTACCATGAGCTCCTGACCCTCTTTGAGCGGATTGACTTAGCCGACGAGGTGACCGTCACTGCCGCTCCCGGCGAGGAGATTGCTCTCCAGTGTGATGCGCCGGAGGTTCCACAGGACAGGACCAACCTGGTGGTCCAGGCAGCCCAGGCCTATCGGACCGTAGCCTGTTGGTCCCAGGGACTGACGATTACACTCAAGAAGAAAATTCCGGCTGCTGCCGGCCTGGGGGGTGGATCCTCTGACGCGGCCACCACCCTGCTGGCTCTGCAAAAGCTCAACCCCTCTCCGCTTTCTGCGCAAGATCTGCATGTTTGTGCCAGACTTCTGGGGGCAGATATCCCGTTCTTTCTTAAGGAAACCCCCTGGGCCATTGGCCGGGGCAGGGGAGATGAACTGGAGCCGGTGCAATTTCCGATTCGGTTGTGGCATCTTTGCGTGACCCCCAATGTTAAGATTGCTACGCGAGCGGTCTATCAGGCGCTGGTCTCTACCCCCGACGAGGGTAACTTGACTTCAAAAAAACCGGGTGCTACACTCCTTTTCAGCGCCCTAAAAGAGCAGGATATCGGTAAGGTACGTACAACGCTCTTTAACGGCCTGGAGCCTACTGTGGAGGCCCTCTACCCGGTGATTCGGGATGTAAAGGCTGCCATCGAGAAGCACGGAGGCTTAGAAAGGCCCTGTGTCTCAGGGAGTGGCTCGACGGTATTTGCCGTCTGCAGCTCTGCCCAGGAGGCGCAAAAAGCTTGTGAGGCGCTCAAGCGGGTAGCACCCGACTGGCGGATCCGAGTCGCCCAAACGCGAGTTTAGGCCATGGACATTACGGACATCCGGATCTTTATTCGAGATTCCAGTTCCGGTTCGAAACTCAAAGCGTATGCGACCATCACCTTGGATGGTATCTTTGTCGTGCGCAACCTCAAGGTGATCGAAGGCACCAAGGGTCTTTTTGTTGCGATGCCCTCCGAGCGAGCTAAGGAGCCGTGCCCTTCCTGCAGCTTCCGCAACGCTGTCCGGAGCCACTTCTGCAGTCAGTGCGGCAAGTCCCTTCCGAGTTCCGGCGGCACGCAAGAGGATAAGGGGCACGACGCGCATACAGAAGGCGCGGCCGGAGAGCATCGGGACATTGCACACCCGATTACCTCAGAGTGCCGCGAGATGATTCAGCACAAAGTTTTAGAAGCATACGAGGCGGCCAAGAAAGAAGGGCAGCAGCCCCCACCGAAGGCGCCTCCGCAGCAACCCCCGCAAGGTTAAAGCCTGTACAAAGGGGTCAGGCACTTTCGTACAAACCAGTTTTCCCTTCCTGGCACAAAAGGTGCCAGACCCCCTTGCCCTGTCGTCCAATGGTAGGACGCCAGATTTTGGTTCTGGTTATCTAGGTTCGAATCCTAGCGGGGCAACCAATTTTGATCACAACCGGTACCGGGTACATATGTACCCGGTACCGGTTTTTGTTTGACAGGGAAGGAATCTTGGGGTATATTTACTATGTCGATCGAGTAAGTGAACAAAGGATAAGCTATGCAGATATCAAAAAGATGCCAGTATGCAGTCCGTGCAATCTTCGAATTGGCCTATTACGCAGAGCAGGGGCCAGTGAAGATTGAGAAGATTGCGCAAGCTCAGGGGATTCCTCTGCGCTTTCTTGAGGTGATTTTGAGCCAGATGAAGCGGGGAGGATTTGTTGGTTCCATGCGGGGGAATGGTGGTGGCTATCAGCTTACTCGCGCTCCCATGACGCTGAGCGTAGGTGAGGTTATCCGATTTATGCAGGGACCGCTGGAGCCGGTTGAGCGTTTGAAGGGAAATTCTAAGCAGAACTCCCCCCTGCTCGATGGGAATGTTTTCTTGTCGTTGTGGCAGAGGGCGGGTAAGGCCCTTTCTGATGTGTACGACAAGACAACATTTCAGGATCTTGTCGAAGAAGAAGCAAGGATGCGGGAACAGTACGTTCCCAGTTACTCCATTTAGGGGTACTTCCCTCTCTTTTTAACAGTTTTCCTACTAAAATTATAGGGATACAGAATCTTGGAAACCCCCTGGCGAAGCATTGCAAAGGCCCTGAGTTGGCGTGTTGTGGCGGTGTTGATCACCACCTCTGTTGCGTGGGCCATAACCGGCAGCCTCCATTTCGGGGCATTGATCGGTGGGGTCGATGCCCTGATCAAGCTGGGAGCGTACTATCTGCATGAACGGGCATGGAACCGGGTGTCGGTGGGTCGACTGCGGCCACCCGAGTATCAGATTTAAGGTGGATTGCGCATAGCAAGGGAAAGGAAAGACGATGTCGCTTAGTGCAACGAAAGAAGATATCAAAAGTTTGGTGGAGGGTTTGAACTTTGCTCAGAAGGTAGATCGCTCCCTGGATCTCATACGCGAGGCTTACAAAGCGCATGGAGAAGGGTTGGTGGTAGCGAACAGCCTCGGTAAAGATTCATCGGTCGTGTGGCACTTGGCTCAACGGGTGAGCCCCGATATCCGTGGGTTTATTGTCACCACCCGCTTCAAGCCCCAGGCCACCAAGGCTTTCATGAGGCGGGAAGTTAAGCGTTGTCCCCAACTGCGGGTATTCAACAATGAACAGCCGATACGCGAGGGGCTGTATAAGATCGATCCGGATCAGTGCTGCGAGCTGCTTAAGGTAGAGCCCACACGGCAGGCCATCCGAGAAATGCATGTGACCTGCTGGGTCACCGGGTTGCGCTGCACCGAGGGGCGTACGCGGACCGATTTTCAAGAGGTTGAAGAGCGGGATAAGGGGTTGATCAAACTTAATCCCATTGTTATCTGGCATGAGCGTGAGATTTGGCAGTACTTGGCCCTGTATCAAGTGCCGGTCAATCCCCTTTATGCCGAGGGGTATCGCTCCTTGGGGTGCGAGCCCTGCACAAGGATTACGACCGGTTCAGACGAGCGGGCCGGGCGATGGCTTGACACCAGCAAGTGCGGCGGTGAATGCGGAATCCATACGCGGCCGCTGTCCGTATAAGGGCACCTTTGCGCTTTAAGGCAGGGAGCTGATGCAGACAATCTATAAACTGCCGACGACGATCAAAGCAGATTTAGTCGAGTTTCAGGAGCAGACCCGGCGCTTCAAGTCTGGAGTGATCTCTGCAGCTGAATACCGAGCGTTTCGCGTTCCCCATGGTGTATACGAGCAGCGCGCCAAAGGGACCTACATGCTCCGGGTGCGCCTGCCAGCCGGGGGTGTACTGCCTCACCAGATGCGCGCTCTGGCTGCCGTCTCCAAGCGATACGGAAGCGGCACGCTGCATCTGACCACCCGACAGACCGTTCAGATCCATGGTGTAGCCCTGGACGACATCTATTCGGCACTGCTTGCCCTTTACCGCGCGGAGCTTTCTACTCGAGGAGGCGGAGGCAACACGGTACGCAACATCACCGCCTGCCCGGATGCCGGAGTCAGTCCCGATGAGGTCTTTGATGTCTCCCCCTATGCGGTGGCCCTGACCGAGTTTTTGCTGCGCGATCCGGCCAGCTACCAGTTGCCTCGAAAATACAAGATTGCTTTCTCCTGCTCTTCCAAGGATTGCGCAGGTGCTACGGTGAGTGACTTAGGGTTTATTGCAAAAGAGTATTCCAAGGGCAGGGGTTTTGCGGTCTACGTCGGTGGGGGCCTGGGATCAAACAGCCGCGTGGCCCAGCCCTTAGAATCTTTTGTTCCAGCCGATCAAGTTCACCTCATCGCCGAGGCGGTCAAGCGTGTTTACAATCAGCACGGCAACCGGGAGAATCGGCACAAGGCGCGGCTTCGTTATCTGATCCAAGAAAAGGGATTTGAGCGCTTTAAGGCGCTCTATCAAGAAGAGCTTGAGAAGCTGTACCGCGAAGGCTTGCCGGCGCTTGAAGTGCGGGATCTTCCCTGGCGGTGCGTCCCAAAAGGGGTGGTATCTTCGAATGAAGCGGTGGAGGGTTTTCACCTTTGGAGGGGGCAGTCTGCTCGGCCTCAAAAGCAAGCCGGTTTCTTCTGGGCAGAGCTTTTGGTGGTTTTGGGGGAGATTGCAGCGGACCGGTTTTCAGGACTTGCCGATGTCGCCGAGGATTTTGGTGAAGGCGTGATTCGAGTGACCTCATCCCAGAACCTGGTGATCCGGTGGATTCAGGAAGCAGAGTTACCGGCACTGCACCACAGGCTGGTTGCGCTTCACCTCACAGGAGTCTCCTCACCGCTTCTGCAGCAGATGAGCGTCTGCAAGGGAGCGGCGACGTGCAGGCTGGGCATCTGTCTCTCGCAAGGACTGGGCAGCGCAATTCGAAGCGCCCTGGAGAGAGGCAGTCTGGATCTTCAGGATGCCGCGGGGCTCACACTCAATATCAATGGTTGCCCCAATGCGTGCGGCCGTCACCCCGTGGCCTCCATTGGCTTGGTGGGAGGGGCGCGCCGTTTTGGCGATCGGTTTGTGCCCTGCTATACAGTGAAACTGGGGGGTCGCCTCGGTGAGGGTCAGACGAAACTTGCCGAGGGCAGCGATGTCATCCCAGCCCGGTACGTCCCTGTCTTCTTGGTTGCTCTCTTGCGGGCCTTCAGGGGCTCGGCGCAGTACCCTGATTTTGACGCGTACCTGGCAGCCGGTGGTCGAGAGACTGCTGCAAAGCTGGCTGCTCGTCACCAGCGGGTTGCTCCATTTGCTGAGGATCCAAGTAGTTACACGGATTGGGGTGCAGAGGAGCCCTTTGTGCTGGCTGCATTGGGTTCTGAGGAGTCCAGCGCCAATACTCCGGGTCGCGTTCGAGCCGGCAGCGCTTGATCTTGTAAAGAAGCGTGTCATACCAAAGTGATAATGTCCGGTTCTAGCAATGTAAAAATGTCCTCTTTC
>CAZQXN010000028.1:0-22673 GCA_964597545.1 uncultured Planctomycetia bacterium
AAACCGGACATTTTAACTTTGCTGAAAACCGGACATTTTAATTTTGCTTGCACACCCTGGATGTATCTCCTTGACAGAGAGTCAGTTGCGACGTAAACTGCTCTTTTGCGTCTCTGCTTCCTTAGCTCACATTCCCCAAGAATGGCAAAACAACCGACGGATCCAAAATGACCCTCTCTGAGGCAACAGGTACAACCGCTCAGCTCAATCTAAAGGACTTGCCGAAAGGCTCCTGCCTTCGACTCTACAATGCAGCCCGCTGGGGCAACAGCTTTTCCCTGGACGGCTTTCCGGCGCTCCAGGAGGGCAAGGATTGGGCAAGCCGCTTGGTTGAGATCATCGAGTGCCAAGGTGCGCTTGGCATGACCACCAATCCAACCCTCTTTCGCGTTCTGATGGATGAGGGAGCTCTGGATGCACGACTGCGTGCTCTCAAGGCCGAGGGTAAAGAGACGAGCGAGATCTACCACGCCCTCTACAACGAAGCCGCCATGCAGGCTGCGCAGATCTTTCAGTCGATCCATACCCGATGGCCCTGGGAGGGGCGAGTTTCTCAAGAGGCCTCTGCCTTGATTACCGAACCTGAGCCCTTGGTACGGGACGTCCGGCGCATTGCCCAAGCCATGCAGGGTGTGGGGGCCTTTACCAAGATTCCGAACTTAAGCTGCAGCCCTGAAGTGATCCGTCAAACCCTCTCCGGTGAACCTGTGGTGCATCCGAATGTCACCCTGGTTTTCTCAGATCGACATTACCTGGATACCGTTGAAGGGTATCTCAACGGGTTAACCGCCTTGGCAGAACGGCTCATAACTCAGGGAACGACCGCCGAGCAGATTCGAAAACAGTTAAACCAGGTGCATTCGGTCAACTCCCTCTTTGTCAGCCGTACCGATCGCGTAGTCGATCCGATGATCGATCGCGCACTTGAAGGTGCCGATACCACGTGGCAGGAGCGCCTCAACTTGCTCAAGGGCAAGACCGCCGTGGCTTACGCCAAGAAGATCTATCAGATCTTTGAGGCCATCTTTCTGGGTAAGCCATTCCAGGATCCAGCAGGTCTTTATGCCGACGCAGAGGGACGCGCCATGCAGGCAAGGATTCAAAAGCTTGCAGAACAGTTCAAGGCCCTTCAGGCTGCAGGCTGCAATCCCCAACGGTTGTTGGTTGCCTCTACCGGTGTCAAGTCCGAGCAGCCGTACAGCGGTCTCCTGTATGTTCTGCCCTTCTTGGGTCCGTGGGTGGTCAATACCCTGCCGGAAAAAACCTTGGCCCTCTTAAGCCGTTTTGTGGAGATCATCGGGGATGCCGAGGCCCATGCCCTCAAGACCCGCAGCATGATCTCTGAGCCCTTGCCGAAACTCAGGACCGATTCTGAACCGGCTGCAAGGTGGGATGAAGCCCTTTTGATGACTCCCCGCGAACGTCAAAAGCTGGGCATTGAAGCGTTTACAGCAGATGAGATCCTGTTAGACGTTCAGCAGATGGTGTTGGCGCCGCAGGGAACTACGCTTCGCCGGATTGGCGACACCCTGCGCGACAAGGGAGCGGCTGCCTTCAGCAAGGATGAGACCGAGACCCTGGGCGCCATCGAAAAGAAGTTGAGCCTCCTCTCATGAGCGACTTTTCCGGAAGCTTCCACTCAATCCCCGAGGTTCTGGAGGATCTGCGCCAGGGCAAGCAGGTTGTCGTGGTCGACAACGAGGATCGAGAGAACGAAGGGGATTTGGTGGTGGCCGCCGAGCATGCCACCCCCGAGGCGATCAACTTCATGTCGGCGCACGGGCGCGGTTTGGTCTGCGTTCCGATGGAGTCTGAGCGGCTGCAGCTCTTGGACCTCGAGCCCATGGTGGTCGACAATGAAACCCCCTTTGGCACCGCTTGGACGGTATCGGTGGATGCCCGGGAGGGCATTACCACCGGCATCTCAGCCCACGATCGCGCTGCCACGATCCAGAAGCTCATCGACCCCAATGCCAAGGCAGCGGATTTGGTGCGTCCGGGCCACATCTTTCCGCTGCGCGCAAGGACCGGCGGTGTTTTGGTTCGAGCCGGGCACACCGAGGCATCGGTGGATCTGATGCGCTTGGCCGGCCTGTATCCGGCCGGGGTCATCTGCGAGATCATGAATCCGGACGGCACCATGTCGAGGGTCCCCGAGCTCGTACGCTTTGCCGCAGAGCACGGCCTGAAGATCTGCACGATCTCAGAGCTCATCCGCTATCGGATGGCCAAGGAGCGCTTGGTTCGTCGCGTGGTCGAGACTGCACTGCCCACCCCGTACGGAGAGTTTCAGATGGTGGTGTACGATTCCCTCATTGACCACCAAGCCCACATGGCACTGGTCATGGGGGATATCCGCCAGCCGCCGGTCTTGACCCGGGTGCACTCGCAATGCTTAACCGGCGAGGTTTTCCACTCCTGGCGGTGCGACTGCGGACCTCAATTGGAATCGGCCTTAAAGTTGGTCCAAAAGGAGGGGCGGGGGGTCATTCTGTATCTGCGCCAAGAGGGGCGCGGCATCGGGTTGGTCAACAAGCTCAAGGCTTATGCCCTTCAGGACAAGGGAATGGATACGGTGGAGGCGAATAAGGCCCTGGGATTTGCTCCGGATCTGAGGGATTATGGCATCGGCGCCCAGATTTTGGCTGATTTGGGACTGACCGAGATTCGCCTGATGACCAACAATCCGAGGAAGGTCGTGGGTCTGGAGGGTTTTGGATTAAAGCTCGTTGAGCGCGTCCCCCTGGAGGTTCCGCCAAGTCCCGCCAATGCCAAGTACCTCAAGGCCAAGCGCGAGAAGCTGGGGCACCTTTTGTTGGAAACCCTCGAATCTGAATAACCACATTCTGCATGCCTTCCAAACGTACGCGTTACGGGATCGTTGCCAGCCGCTTCAATCGAGAGCTCACCGAGCGTCTCGCTGAGGGGGCCATCCGCGCCCTCAAGACCAAAAAGATTTCCCCCTCCAAGATTGATCTTGTCTGGGTGCCGGGTGCTTTTGAGCTTGCCTCTGCTGCGCTGCATCTGGCCCGCTCAAACCGCTACCGGGCGATTGTGGCGGTGGGGTGCATTATTGAAGGGGAGACGTCACACCATCGGCATTTGTCCGGCGCCACCTTAACCGGTTTGATCACAGCCGGCGTGGTGACCGGTGTGCCGGTGACCTGCGGGGTGATCACCGCTTCCAGTTGGAAATTGGCTTCGGCCCGCGCCCAGAAGCGGGGCGTCAACCGCGGCAAGGATGCGGCACTTGCCGCTTGGGAGCTGACCCAGACTTTGAGGCGCACTCCCCGGGGAGGGCGATAAGCCCATGCGCGGCAGGCGTTCCCAGGCCAGAGAAACTGCTCTCAAGGTCCTCTACCAACTCGATATCACACGGGATACTCCCAAGAAGGGATTGGCCAGTTACTTTAAGGGCCATCGGGTCCCGGCAAGCCGCCAACCTTTTGTGACAGAGCTTGTGACCGGGACCATCGCGCATCAGGCCCAGATCGATCAGCAGCTCAGCCAATACGCCACCAACTGGACGCTGGATCGAATGGCGATTGTTGACCGAAACATCCTGCGCTTGGCGGTTTTCGAGTTGTTGTTCGGCGCACAGACCCCACCGAAGGTCGCGATCAACGAAGCGGTGGAGTTGGCAAAGCGCTTTGGGACAACCGACTCCAAAAAATTTGTTAACGGAGTCCTCGACGCCATCCACCACGTCAAGGCCTCAGACGAGAAAGCCTCCCCTGACCCCGACCACAAGGAAGCGTCCTCGGAGCCGCAGTGAGTGACGGTCGAGTCATCGATCTGCACCTGCACACCCTTCACTCTGACGGAACCTTCTCGTCCACCGAGGTGGTAGAGCGCGCAAAGGCAGCAGGCCTTGCCGCCATCTCCATTGCCGATCACGATACCATCGCCGCACTCCCCGAGGCCCGGCAGGCGGCAGGCTTGGGAATCGAGTTTATCTCAGGGGTGGAGCTTACCGTTCGGTTCAGAGACCGGGAGCTGCACATCCTGGGATATGGATTCCGGGAATCCGACGAGGGGTTACACCAATTCTTAGCGGGCAAACAGGCGGAGCGCCAAGACCGCATGCAGGGGATGCTGGATCGCTTGGCCGAGCGCGACATCGTAATCCAGCTTTCCGAGGTTCAGGAGATTGCCGGCGCAGGTGAAGCGCTGGGTCGGCCTCATTTGGCTGAGGTGATGCTCACAAAAGGTGTGGTCCGCTCCATGCCCGAAGCCTTTGATCAATACATCGGAGACAATGCCCCCTGCTTTGTCAAGAAGGCGACCCTTGAGGTTTCCCAAGCTGTGGAGTTGATTCGCAAGTACGGCGGCGTGGCCGTCTTGGCCCATCCCTACAATTTGGTTCAGGATGGTTGGTTTGGCGAGCTTCTGACAGCCGGCATCCAAGGGATCGAAGTGTATCACCCCGATCACAATGCCTCGGCCCGTCGGCATTACAGGGAGTTGGCCGAAGCGCACAATCTGCTTATTACCGGCGGCTCTGATTGCCATGGTTTTAGGCATCCGGGCGGTCCGGCCGTGGGAACGGTTAAGGTGCCGTACAGCTGTTTGGTGCGCTTGAAGGAGGCCCTCTCATGAGGGCTGCAGCCAAGGGGCGCGCCACCTCGAGCCGAGGGAAGCAACGCTTAAACGGTACTGCCGATGCGCGGTATATGCGCATGGCCTTGAAGCTTGCTTCCAAAGGGAGCGGACAGACCTTTCCCAATCCCATGGTCGGGGCAGTGGTGGTCCGCAAAGGCGCTGTGGTGGGACGGGGATTTCATCAGAAGGCCGGTGGACCTCATGCTGAGGTGCGGGCTCTTGCGCAAGCCGGTTCCCGCGCTCAAGGATCCACACTGTATGTTTCTCTGGAGCCCTGCACTCACATCGGCCGCACCCCACCCTGCACCCAGGCCATTGAGCAATCCGGGATTCGTCGGGTCATCGCAGCGATGCTGGACCCGAATCCCCTCAACCAAGGGCGGGGCATCCGCTGGTTGAATCGGCGCCGCATCCGCACCCAGGTAGGCCCCCTGCAGAAAGAGGCTGCTTCCCTCAACCGGGTTTTTGTCACCCGGATGAAGCAAAAGAGGCCCTTCGTAACCGTGAAGGTGGCGCAGTCACTCGATGGTAAAATTGCAACGGTACGCAGGGAGTCGAAGTGGATCAGTGGTTCCCCCGCTCGCCGCTGGGCTGGGGAGCTGCGCGCCCAAAACGATGCCATCTTAGTGGGCATTGAAACGGTGCTTTGCGACAATCCCCGGCTGACCGTTCGCGATAAGGGCAAGGGCCGCCAGCCGATCAAGGTCATCTTGGATTCCAGACTGAGGACTCCGCCGAAGGCGCGGCTCTTTTTGTCGAGGTCGCCGGTATTGATCGCAACCACTCCGGGTGCCTCTCGCCAACGGGAAGCGCAGCTGCGCCGGGCCGGCGCCGAGATCATTCGCCTCCCTTCGGTTCGAGGCCGGGTCAACTTGCGCAAGCTCTTAAAGGTGTTGGCGGATCGGGAAGTCTCGCGCCTGTTAATTGAAGGGGGCGGCCAGATCATTGCCTCAGTCTTTGCGGCTTGCGCAGTAGATCGGGTATGCTGGGTGATTGCCCCTGTGATCTTGGGTGGGGAAAAGGCACCCACCTCAGTGGAGGGGAGCGGTATCCCCTCGCTTCACCGGGCTTCAAAGTTAAAAAACATACAGATACGACGCTTAGGGTTAGACCTTTTGGTGAGGGGAGATGTTGAGTATCCCTAATTCGCATCGGTTGCTCATAGGGGCGGTTGCAGGGGCCCTACTTCTTTTTGCTCAGAGCGGATATGGTCAGACCGATCCCGCTGAGGAACTCTGGACAGAAGCACCTGCAGCAGAGGTCCTTGTCACGGCAGAACCTGAACAGCCCCCAGCACCTCTGTTTGGAACAGAGGAGGCCAATCGCTTGGAAGAGGGTTTGGAGCAGATTGCCGATAAACTCGAGCGCTTTGATCAGCCGATAGAGGATCGCTTAAGCCGAGAGCTCATTGATGCCGCTCGCACAGCGGATCGAAGCCGTGCCCTACGTCTCATCGCAGAGGGCGCCGATCCCAATGCTCAGGATGGTATCGGCAACACCCCGCTGACGGTAGCGGTTCGACATGGGGATATCGACATGGTGCATCTGCTGCTCAATTACGGTGCCCGGGTCGATGGCAGGGGGATGCTGGGTGTTACACCCCTTATGCTGGCAGCGGAAAAGGATGATGCAGAACTGGTCAGTGTGTTTTTGCAGGCCGGAGCCGATGTCAATGCCAAGAGCGAAAGCGGAAGGACCGCACTGCTCGTTGCCCAGAGAAACAACAACACCCCGATGACAGCGCTCTTGAAGAGCTCCGGCGCCGAAGAGGCGCCCCATCCTCCCCGCCCGGAGCGGGCCCTGACCGAGAAGGATCTCTCCCGGGAGCTCTCCGAGATGCTCTCCTCCGGGGATTTGGATGCTCACCTCATTGATGCTGCCCTGGAGGGAGATGCTTCCCGCGCAAGGCGCCTCTTGGACAAGGGAGCCGATGCCAATACAACGGGATCGCTCGGAATGACGGCGCTCATGTTTGCGGCACGAGGGGGGCACGCCGACACCGTAACCCTTTTGCTGATGCGGGGAGCCAACCTTCAGGCGCAAAGCAGTCTGGGCCATACGGCTCTGAGCATTGCCGCCATGGAGGGGCAGGCAGCGGCCCTTCAGCCCTTGATTGTTTCCGGAGCAAAGATCAATAAAAGGGGGTATGCCAGCATGACCCCGCTCATGCAGGCGGCACAAGGGGGCCATGTGGAGGCCATTCGCGCCCTCATCCTTTGGGGGGCCGATGTCAATGCCGGAAATGATTTTGAAATGACCGCTTTGATGTTTGCTGCGCAGGCAGGCCATCTCCAGGCTGTAGAAACCCTTTTGGAGTTGGGAGCCGACGCAGCGTTTCAGGAAGCCATCGCCGGTCAGACTGCTCGAGCACTGGCCGAGCGCAAGAATCATCCTGAAGTTGCTCGAATCCTTAAGCGTGCAGAGGAGCGGTTCTCTACCGTGGTTTCTCCCGATACTGCTTCCTCTGACGAAGAGATCTTGGAGTTTTTTGGGGAGGCAGTAACAGATGAGGCAGCCGGTGAGGTAACAGCAGCCGAGCCGGCGCCGACTGGAGCAGCGCCCGCGGAGGAAGAGGCCCACTGATGTTTACCGGAATCATTGAAATGATGGGGACGGTGGTTCGGCGCGGCCGATATCAGTTGACGCTTACGCCTAAGCGTTCCCTGGGACGGATTTCTGTCGGGGATTCCATTGCGATTGATGGAGTGTGCCTGACGATCGACAAGATGCAGGGTGAGCATCTGACCTTTCGGCTCCTTTCAGAGACCATGCGCGTTTCCACGCTGGGTAAACTGCGCCTGGGGGATACCGTCAATCTGGAGCGCTCCCTTCGCGTGGGCAACCGGCTCGGGGGCCACCTGCTGCTGGGGCATGTGGACGGCCGGGGCAAGATTGTCTCCCGCGTCAAGAGGGGAAAGAATTACACCTTTACCCTTCGCGTTCCAAATCACTTAAGCCCTTACTTGGTGCCCAAGGGTTCGATCGGCATCGATGGGATCAGCCTGACACTGGATGCCTGCATTCGGCCGGCACCGCCTGCTCGCAGGGGCAAGCGCTCCGGAAGGGGCAAAGCCGGCAACGAGCTCATCATCAAGGTGCACATCATTCCGCATACCGCAGCGGTCACCTCCCTGGGCAGGAAGGGGTCGGGAGATTGGGTCAATCTTGAGGCGGACATGATCGCTAAGTATTTGCACCGCACCCTCTGGTCAAAAGGGGAGTAGCGCTGTAAGCTATGAGACAAACGGTTATCGCAATTGCACTCATTGCTCTGCTGGCGCCGGGCCTTCAGGCTGCAGGAAACAGCCCTGGCGAGCGCCGTGCGTTTGTGCAGCGTGTGGTGGATGGGGATACGATTGTTCTCTCCACGCGGGAGCGTGTCCGCTACATCGGCATCAACACCCCTGAGCTGCACCACCCCAGAAAACCGGTGGAGGCGTACGCCCGAGAGGCCAAGGCCTTCAACCGCAAGCTGGTAGAGGGCAAGCGGGTGCGCCTTGAATTTGATATCGAGCGGCGGGACAAGTATGGACGATTGTTGGCCTATGTTTATTTGGAGGATGGAACCTTTGTCAATGCCGAGCTCATCCGGCAGGGTTACGCGCAGATCATGACCTATCCGCCCAATGTCAAATATGCGGATCTTTTCTTAACGTACGAGCGGCAAGCCAGAGAGAAAAATCGAGGTTTGTGGGGGAGGCGATGAAAGCACAATATCCTTTTGCTCACGCAGCACTCTTACTGGGGGCGCTCACACTGCTCGCTTCCGGATGCGTCAAGCGAACCATCCTCATTGAGTCAGATCCGCCGGGGGCGAAGGTGTGGATCAACGAGCATCCTATGGAAGAAGCCACCCCTTTGACCTACGAGTTCATCACCCATGGCCGCTACACCTTTCGCCTGCAAAAATCCGGTTTTCGAGAGGTAACCGCCCGGGAGACGGTCAAAGCACCCATCTATCAGTGGATTCCCCTTGATTTCATCTTCGAATTCCTCATTCCGGCGAAGCTTGAAGATAAACATCTCTTTAAATACACCCTGGAGCCTCAGCCGGTTGAAGAGCATCTGATGGTGGAGGAGCCGCAGGACCGCAAAACACAAATCGCGCAGTTGAGTGACCCTGACCCTGCGGTTCGGCAGCAGGCCTGCATTGATTTGGCCAAGGCGCGGGATGCCTCTGCGGCTGAGGGGGTTTTGGCGGCAACGAGAGATTCCGAAGCTGTAGTTCGCCAATTTGCCCTCATCGCCTTGCGCTCCATCCAGGGCAAGCAGGCGATGGAGCGTCTCATGGAGGCACTGGCCGCGGATCCCAATCCAGAGGTTCGTTGGCAGGCAGCGGTTGAGCTGGAGGCGCTGTTTGATCCCGAGGCCGTTCCGACATTGATCAAAGCCCTCAAGGATCGACACCCCTTGGTGCGGGCCGGAGCTGCTGAGGCCTTAAAAAGTATTCCAGATCCTCAAGCGGTTAAGCCGTTGATCCTCGCCCTTCGGGATTCAGACACAACAGTGCGACGGGCTGCCGCAGAAGGTTTAGGTTTAATCAATGAGCCAATAGCGGTTCGGCCCCTGACACGGGTCCTGTTTCACAAAGATTTTCAGACCCGCCGCAGGGCTGCCCAGTCTCTGAGAACCCTCAAGGATCCCTCCTCTGCTCACGCCCTGGTTAAGGCTTTCAACGATTGGGATCCGGTGATTCGCCAGACAGCGCTCCATGCCATCGTTGAGATCGGCAACACCGAGGTTGTTCCCCGCCTCATCCGGTATCTCCGTTCTTGGAAGCCGCACATCCGCCAGCATGCGGCCGAAGCGCTGGGCGGGCTTGAAGACCCCCGGGCCCTTAAACCCCTTCAGCGGGCGCAGGCGCGTGAACCCAATGAGGACACGCGTGATGCCATGACGCGGGCCCTTGCAAAACTGGGCGGAGCATAATGTACCAAAGGGTCAGGCACTTTCGTACAAGCTGGTTAAGTTCGCCGGTACGAAAGAGCCAGACCCTCACACGGGGCGTGGCTCAGCTTGGTTTAGAGCGCTGCGTTCGGGACGCAGAGGTCGGCGGTTCGAATCCGCCCGCCCCGACCACTTGAAATAGGTATCCAAGATCAAAAAGCAACTCCACGTTTACTGGTCGGGCAGGGTTCAGGGTGTTGGTTTCCGCTTCACCGCGGAGGCAGCAGCCATAGAACAGCGTTTGTGGGGCTGGGTGCGCAACATTCCGGATGGCCGGGTCGAGGCCATCTGTGAAGGTCCGGAAGCTAAGCTCAAACAGTTCTTGGACCAGATTGCCACTGGTCCCATGCAGCGCTACATCCAGAATACTGAGGTCCATTGGCAAGCCCCCACCGGCGAGTTTGACGGTTTTCAGATCCGATTTTTCTGACCATGCGCTACGGCATCTTCTCCGACGTGCATTCCAATCTGGAGGCGCTCGAGTCGGTGCTGGCGGTGTTCAAGCAGGAGGGGGTGGAGCGGCTTCGCTGTGTGGGGGATCTGGTCGGATACGGGGCCGATCCCATACCGTGTTTGGAGCGGCTGCGTTCCCTTAACACACAACCGGTCTGCGGCAACCATGACTGCGCGGTTACCGGAAAGCTCACACTCGATTGGCTCAACAACACAGCACGCCGAGCCGTTAAATGGACCCAAGAACAACTGCCGGCCTCAGCGGTGGAGTATCTCTCAAGACTGCCCTATATCAGGCAGGAGGGAGAGATGACCTTTGTCCATGGTTCCCTGAATGCTCCAGAGGAGTTTCCCTATGTTTTTGATCCAGCCGGCGCAGCTGAACATCTCCGACTCCAGAAAACCCCGGTTGCCTTCATCGGCCACACCCATGTGGCTGGGGTCTTTCTTGAGGATGGCGGAGAGGTTCAGGCGCTGGGAGCAGAGCGCATGCAGATTAAGCCCTACCAAAGGGTGCTGGTCAATGTGGGTTCGGTTGGCCAACCCAGAGATCAAGACCCTCGAGCCAGCTGTCTCCTCTATGACATCGAATCCCGTACCATTGAATTTAAGCGTGTCCCTTATCCCATTGAGAAAGCCCAGGCCAAGATTCGCAAGGCCGGTCTGCCGGAATCCTTGGCCGAACGCCTGGCCTTGGGGTATTAAGCACTCATGAAGCAGCTTTCCTTTGCGCGAGCTCAGCAGGAGGCTGAGCGCCTCACACGGCTCATTCGGCATCACGACCGGAAGTATTACGTAGAGAATACGCCGGAGATTACCGATGCCGAGTATGACCGCTTGATGAAGATGCTGGGGCAGCTTGAGGCTCAATTCCCGAAGCTTGTCACCCCAGGCTCCCCCACGCAGCGGGTGGCGGGCGAACCCCTCGGGGCTTTCCGGGTGGTGCGCCACGGCACGCCGATGCTCAGCATGGACAATACCTACTCGGCCGATGAGCTTAAGGCCTTTGATGTCCGGCTTAAGCGTTTTTTGTCGGTCGATACTCTGCGTTATTTTGTGGAGCTTAAGTTTGATGGGGTCAGCGTTTCCCTCACCTATGCCGACGGCAAGCTGTTGCGGGGTGCTACCCGGGGTGACGGCGAGCAGGGAGATGATGTGACCGCAAATCTTAAAACCATTCGGGCCATCCCCCTGGTTCTTGACCCCGAGGGTAAGGGAGCTGGAAAGATCCCAAAACGCCTGGAGGTTCGGGGAGAGGTCTTCATGCCCACAACCGCTTTTAAGCGCCTCAACCAACAGCGTCAAGCGCAAGGGGGAGCTCTCTTTGCCAATCCCCGCAATGCCACTGCCGGCACCCTCAAACAGTTGGATCCCAAGATTGTGGCGGAGCGCCCCCTGTCGGTCTTCTGCTATGGCGTTGGGCTCGTGGAGGGGAGAGCCTTTAAAGATCAGCACGAGGTGCAGGCATTTCTTAAATCTTGCGGTTTTAAAGTCAATCCCCATGCCAAGCGGTGCGATTCCATCGAAGACGTTATTGATTTCTGCAGCGAGTGGGAGAAGAAGCGGGAGCGGCTCAATTACGATTCCGACGGTATGGTGATCAAGGTCGACGACTTAGCACTCCAAAAGAGCCTCGGAACCACCGCCAAAAGCCCCCGGTACATGATTGCCTATAAGTTTCCGGCAGAGCGCGCCTTGACACAGCTTCTCGACATTGAGGTCAATGTCGGGCGGACCGGTGTTCTCACCCCCGTAGCAAACTTGAAACCCGTTTTCTTGGCAGGCACCACCGTCAGCCATGCCAGCCTTCACAATGCCGATGAGATTGAGCGCAAGGGGGTCCGGATCGGCGACTGGGTCATGGTGGAAAAGGCCGGCGAGATCATCCCCCAGGTGGTGGAGGTGGTCACCTCCAAGCGGACCGGGAAAGAGAAACCCTTTCGCATGCCCTCCCGCTGTCCGGTGTGTGGAGGGGGCGTTATTCAGGACGCAGAAGAGGTGGCCATCCGGTGCGAGAGCCTCTCCTGCCCGGCACAGCTCAAGGAGCGGCTGACCCACTTTGCCCAGCGGACCGCCATGGACATCGAAGGGTTGGGAGAGGTGGTGGCAGAGCAGTTGGTGAATCAGAAGCTCATTGCT
Source organism: uncultured Planctomycetia bacterium (assembly GCA_964597545.1). GTDB lineage: Bacteria > Omnitrophota > Gorgyraeia > 1-14-0-20-64-10 > 1-14-0-20-64-10 > CAZQXN01. The sequence goes on from CAZQXN010000028.1 coordinate 12,142, forward strand.
GACTGCGGAGATCTGTACCACTTAACAGCGAAACAGCTGATGACCTTAGAGCGGATGGGAGAAAAATCCGCAGAGAATCTCCTGCAGGGGATTGAGAACTCCAAGCAGCGGGGCTTAAGCCGCCTCCTCTTTGGGTTGGGAATTCGACACGTGGGCGCAGCCAGCGCCGAGGCTCTTGCTCAGCACTTTGGGTCCTTGGACCGGCTGGCAGCAGCCAACGTTGAGACATTGACTGCCTTGGCTGAGGTGGGGCCGGTGATGGCAGAGTCCCTCCACCACTTCTTCGGCTCCCCGGCGACCCGCAAGGTGTTAGAGAAGCTTACCCAGGCCGGAGTCAAGACAGAGGAGACAGCTCCCAGGGCAGTCTCTGCCCGGTTTTCCGGTGAGATCGTGGTTTTGACCGGGGAGCTGGCTGGGTTAACCCGCCAAGAAGCTCAGGCGCTCATTCGCGCCCATGGCGGCTCAGTCGGCTCTGCGGTCACCCGAAAAACCACTTTGGTCGTTGCGGGGATTTCCCCAGGCTCAAAGATCAAGCGCGCCAAGGCGCTGGGTGTTAAGATCATAGATGAAGCCACCTTTAAAAAGAGGGTTGGGAGGTAGCATGAGGTTTCAGGCCGTTGTTCGCGTTACAGCACTTTTATCTTTGGTCAGTATGCTGGCGGCAGTCGGGATGGGATGCAGCCCGCGCTGGAAAGAGAAATTCATCCGAAAGCACAAGGCCAAACCGGTCGAGCCGATCTTAGTGCTCGCCTCCGACGAAGAAGCCCTGCTTCCCCCGGAAGATCGCTATCGAGAGCACTTTGCCTTCTGGAAGTCCTGGCACCTTCAGTTGATGGAGCATCTGGGAACCATGCGCAAGCGGGACATCCGGAACTTAAGTGAATCTGCCGGTGAGTTGCGTGCCATGGTCGAGTTGTTGACTGGCACTCCGCGGGAAGAACTGCGCAAGGTAACGGATGAGTTGGGTGACCTTGAAGCCAAATGGCGGCAGAAGCCCTCGGCCGGCTGGCGCGTCTCCACCGCCACCCAAAGCCGTCTCAACCAGATCAAGCGGCTCATCAATCGCAAGTACCATTATTCCAGGGTTAAGGAGTCGGTTCCCGGAAAGAAAGAGGCATCGGAGTAGCGCTCAATGGCTCAACGGCTTTCCCGCGGCCAAACAAAACCGGCTCCCGGCAGCGCCGATACCCTCTCGCCTGAATGGGGGAAGCCGATCCAGCAGGCCATTGATTTCTTCCAGCTGGAGCGGGGCTTAAGCGACAATACGATTTCCGCTTACCGCAGGGATCTGACCCAGTTTGCTTTCAGCGTCCGGCAAAAGTCCCCCACCGAAGTAACCCGAGCTGAAATCCTAGAGCACCTGATGGCGCTCAGGGATAAGAAGCTCACCTCTGCTTCGGCCGCCAGAAAGCTTGTCGCGATCAAGGTCTTTTACCGCTTTTTGCTTGCCCAGGGCACTCTGCGGAGGGATCCGGCCGGCGTGATTGAATCCCCCAGGCTGCTCAAGGGGCTGCCCGAGGTTTTGAATATTGAGGAGGTCACCCGTCTGCTCAAGGCAGCCCCCGGGCGAGACAAGAAAACCTTAAGAGACAGAGCCCTCCTTGAGCTTTTGTATGCAACGGGCTTGCGGGTCTCAGAGGCTGCGGCCTTGAAGGGAACCGATCTAAACCAAGAGGCAGGCTTCCTGCGCTGTGTGGGCAAGGGGGGAAGGGAGCGGGTGGTTCCGGTGGGCCGGGAGGCGCTCAAATGGATTGACCGCTACCTCAAGGAAGCCCGTTCCGGTTTTAGCCCTAAGCCTGAGGTCAAACAGATCTTCCTCAATCGTTTTGGCCGCCCCCTCTCCCGGCAGGCGATCTGGATGCTGATCAAATCCTACGCCATGGAGGGCAAGGTTCGAAAACCAATCACCCCGCATACCCTGCGCCATTCCTTTGCCACCCACTTGTTGTCAGCCGGAGCAGATTTGCGGGTAGTGCAGGAGCTCTTGGGCCATGCATCCATCGCTACCACTCAGATCTACACCCACGTTGACCGGGCCAGGCTCAAGGCGATCCACACCAAGTTCCATCCCCGCGCCTAGTTTGTACGTAGGGGTCTGACCCCTACGTACAAAATGAGTGTTAGTGGTAACGTAGTTTTTGTAGGTCTAACTCTTTAAAAGCCAACTGGTTACAACCGATTCCATTCTGCCTCTTGCATTGGATTAATTTATAGGGTAACCTTTTATATCACAATATGTTGCATTCAAAATGACTCCCTGTAAAAGAGAAACCAAGCCTCTATTTTTTTCGACCACTATCGGTCTGCTTATCATAAGTTTGATTGCAGCACCCCTGCCTGCCTTTGGACTTCGCGCTGAATCCCCCCAAGAGGCGGATGCCCTGACCAGCATTCTGGACGCTCTGGGCCGTTTTGTCCGTCGCCTGAACCCCGCCCCGAGTCGCAAGGTTGCTCTCACAACGGGTCTCGAGGAGGAGGCTGTTGAGGACACAGACCGGATTTCACTTAAGCCCGGAGACGTCCTGGTGCTGCGGGGGGAATTTGACGGGGACTCCACAGGAGCAATTGAGCTGCATTACATGGGCAGGGATCCCGAGCAAGAGGATCTGCCTTCCATAGGCATCCGGATGCCGAAACATCAATATGTGTTGGTTGGCCGGGAACTTGAATTAGAACCGAACAATTGGCACAGAAAGCTCAGTCATGCGCTCACAGTAACCGAAAGAAGCCTCCAGAGGCGCTTGCGTGACAGAGATACACGCTTCATGCCGGATCTTGTTATTGGTTCTTCCGGTGTGGCCAACGAGGAGAGTTTCCATCATGCGCTTGCCATCTATCCGCTGGTGCACCTACGAGAGACACTGAGCGATTTAGGAAGAGTGGGTTTCTTGGGTACTCGTGATGGTCTTGCAACGCTGTTCGAGGGCGCCCCGGTTCGCCTTGAGCTCCAAGAGCCAGAAGGAGATGAGGCGGGCATCGTCCTCTCCCTGAAAGATCAGGTACTCGACGAAGACAGTCAGCGCCGGCCGGTCACAGCCAAGATCCGCCGCGTCGGCCAGGACGCTTCCGGCCAGGAGGAGGTGGGGCAGGTCACAGCCTCAACCTTCCCGCCGGAGGTGGTCTTTTCCCAGGATGAGCGGGCAGAGCAGCTTGAGCAGGCCCTCAAGGGTGTTCCCGCACCCGGCCAGATTACCGCAGCTTTGACCGGTATTACCAAGGGGCATATGGAGGTTGTGGGCAATTTACCGGAGAAACCGGATGCCCCCTTCTCGGTCCTTTTCATCCCCTTCTGGAATCACCAGATTTCAACCCATCCCTTGATGCCGTTGATTGGTCTGCCGGAAAAAGGCTCCGGCCCCAAGGCCCTGAGGGTGCCCTATGAAGCGTTAGAGCAGATTATCACCAGAAATATAGCGCCACTGCGTTCAGCAGAGAAGCGCTACGCGCAGGGCAATCTGGATCAGGGTTTTGTTGCTTCTGTGTATAACGTTCTGACGAACAACGGAAAGCGCAGCCACGTCGCAGTTCAGAAGGAGATCGATGACGCTAGGCGGGAAAACCCCGGGCTGTCCGAGGAGGTGGATCAGGCGGTTGCTGCTGTGCGGGAGCTGCTCTTTGCAGAGCTGGCGCTTTCCAAGAGAATCGAGCAGGCATTCAAGCGGTTTGAGAATGAAGCCCAAGAAGATCTTATCCCCCTTGCAGTGGTTCAGCAAGAGGCCGAAGCCCTGCTGGAGATGCTGCGCCTTTGGCCGCGGAGTCGTCTGGTCATTAAGCAGTATCTGGATGAAGTCCGGGACGATCCCCAGCCGCAGAACGCACAAGAGTTGTACCAGCAGTGGGATTCGCTTAAAGAGGGGGTGTGGCAGGAGGGACGTTTGGTTCTCCCGCTGCGGGCCGACCCAGAGATTCTGACCATTGTTTACTACCCGGCTCGCTGGCTGGCGCTGGAGGCGTTGGCGCAGCAGATGGAAACCGCTGATCAGATTTCCGAGGCTGATCTGGAGTTTCTCTTCCTGCGCACCTACTACCATGTTTATGAAGAGATCCTCGCTGCACTGTGGTATCAGAAGGCCGATAGGCCGGATTGGGGAAAGACCATCAACCAGCCGATCAGCGGTGGCCGCGTCTTTTTGATCCGGCCAGGAGAGGGCGAGGGGGGCGACTGGAGGGTGCGCCATGAGGTGCGGCCTGCCAATTCTCTGGTATCCGCCAATGCTCGGGTTCCCCACTATCAACCTGAGCGGCTCCTCTCAGTCTACCGGCCCGGAGATGTTGTTGCCCTGGGTTATCTCTCGCCGCTTGGGCCTCCTGATGCCGACCAATGGGAACGATTCTTTGAGGATTGGGCTGCCATCCAGAGGCTTCCGGGGCATCCAGAGGTTTGGATGGCGCCGATGCGATTGGACGGCTCAGTTCGCTTTTTCCGTCCCACAGCAGAACCCCAAGATTGGACGCAGTGGGCCCAGATGCAGGGTGAGGCATTGGAGTATGCGCAGGAGTTTCAGCGACTTTTTGGTGAGGTTGCGGGTGAAGTGATGGGGCGCGTTAAAGGTCGCCTGGCGGTGGCACGACAGCAAAAAACTCAGTTGGCAGGTGAGCAAGCTGCCCTAGCGACGGCGATGATGCAGGAGCGAGCTGCACCAGCAGGGGATCTGCTCTTGCGAGGCGGGGCAAGCCAAAGACGAAGGGGTGGGGCTAGAACCAGGACAAAGACAACGGCCAAGGGCAAGGAAAAGACAAAGAAAACGCAGCAACCCCGTAACCGCCTGGTTATCTCGGACGATTCCATGGCTGCCTTCCAGGTTCAGGAGAAACCGATTGAGATTGCTGCAAGTTTTCCAAGTTTGCTGTTTGAAGCATTGAGGGGATATTTCAGAGGAGAGGATGTACGGCTCTTCAGGAATCAGTGGGATTGGCTGCTGGGTGAGCGGATTCAACAGGAGACCGCTTCCCTTAACGATCACCAGGTTGAAGCGGCAGTGGTTCGCTGGCTGTACCTTTCTTCCATGGTGATCGGGGCGCACTATGCCCACAGTTTTATGCCGTTAGATCGATGGCTGGAAGAAACCGGCCAGATGGAGGAGGTGATGGTTACCCTTGAGCCTCACCCGCCAACAGTGGAGATTCTGGATGATCCAGAGGCAATCATTCGAGCAGCCATCGCCCGGCACCAGGAGCTGGAAGAGTGGCCTGATGAGGAAACAGCGCGCTTTGCCGAGTGGTTCTTGGCGCACGGCATGGTCAGCCGAGATGAACACCAACTCTCTGCTGTAGAGGCGGCCCGGGAAGCAAAGCGGCTGGAGCCCTTTGATGTGCTCAGGGGTTACCGCGCTTGGAAAAGGGCCCCGGAGCCTGCTCAGGATCGGATCACAGAGCATCTGTCCGCAGCGAAAGAGACCCTTGCTCAGATTGACCAGCAATTGGCGCAAGCAGCCGTACTCCTGGCTGCCGAATCCGATGCTACGGGGCAAGAAGAGCGACCCACAGATCAGGCGCTTTCAGGTGTTGCCGAACTCCTTGCAGACGCTTCAACTCGCCTGGAAGCATTTCCTGCGGCGGAGTTTCCGGACGCGCAATTCCCCGCATTGGGTGCAGCTCGCCAACAGGTTGAAGCAGCGAATGCTCGTCTGGCGGCAGCCCGGCAGGCAGCGACCGAATGGAGACAGTTGACGAGATTTACCAGTTCGGATGTAGTTTCAGAGAGCAGATTGCAGCAGCTGGTGGATGCTTTGGCAAGGATTGAGTCTCAACTTAGTGTTTTGGCTGAAGGCAAGGATGCTGCGTGGAGAAGCGCGGTGCTCAGCGCTTATCAAGGCGCTGCGTACCACTTCCTGGAAAAGATGGCTGATCGGGGACTCGGCATTCCAGACCCTACCCCTGAAGGGGCTGCCGCTGGGCTTAAGCAGATGGCAGAGAAAACAGTTGCGTGGGCACGGAAAGCCAATGAGCGCTTACCTCAAGAGGTGTTGACAGGAGATCTGGTTGAATATCTAGAGACGGATTTTATTCCGTACATGGAGCGGATCGCTCGTGCGGTCCAGATTCAAGCAGGCTCAGCCAAGGTCAAAGCCGATATCACCTTGGCGAAACACGACACCTTGGTGCTGGAGAAATTTGATGACTCCCACAACACAGAGGCGGCCATCACAGTCACCTTTAGCGGTTACAAGAATTTGAGCGGAAATAACGGGAAGCTAGAGATTTCCTTTCCCCCTTACCTGGTTCTCTTGATGGGTACGCGCCTGGGAGCAAAGTTATTCTTTGAAGAGAAGGGACAGCTTCGGGCAGAAGAGTCAACCTGGTTTGAGGCTGCCACGACTCTTGCTGAGGAGGGTCAGCAAGCGTATGAAGCGTATCAGAAAGGGGACGCTGAGACGCAAGAAGTCAGAGCGTTTGTCGGTTCACCCAATGCCGATCCGCACTACGAATTCCATAGCCAGATTGTTTTCTACAATGCCGCGGCCCTTTCTGATGCCCTTGAAGATCTGGATACGTCCCGCGCCGGCCTTCGCTGGCTGTTTGAGAGTGCCCCGATCAGCCTTCACGTGGAGGATCTTCCCAAGGGGTCAGAGCAGATCACCCTTACCGTGGGTGATCTTGTTGACGATGGGGATGGCGGTGAGATAGAGCTTTTCGACGCCTCGATCGAGCGCGCCAGCCAGAATGCCTCCGGCCAGGAGGAGATTGTTCGAGACAAGGATTGGATCCGGCTTGGACCCGAAGACACGCTGGTTCTGGAGGGGGAGTTGGATTGGGGGAATCACGAGCCCATCGAAATACATTATGTTGGTCGAAGCCCCCAAGGTGCCCACCTGCCTACCGTTGATCTTGAAATGCAGAAATTTCAGATGCTCGTACTCGGCTCGGTTCTCGGCAGGGAGCTGGCAGAAGGGCGTAATTGGCACGACAAGCTAAGCACTTTGTTCAGGAGGCGCCGCAACCGTTCCCAAAGAAATATTCATGGTTCAACTTATGAAATGCACGGTATTACACTGGGGCATCCCGGCAAGCATGCAGAGGATCGTTTTCGTCCGCTTGCTGCTTTTTATCCCATGCCGCACCTAAGGCGAACGCTCAGAGTATTGAAGTCTACCGGAGAAGGGTTGGAGAGGCTGTTTCAAGAGGCACCAATACGCCTTCAAGTTCTGAAGGCGGAGACCGGAGAGGACGGAATTATCCTCTCCCTCAAGGATCAAGTGACTGGACGGGATGAGTTGCCCCGCGAGGTCACAGCCAAGATCCGCCGCGCCTCCGCCTCCGGCCAGGAGGAGCAGATCGTTGATTTGGAAGTCTTCACACGGAGTAAGCGTGAAATCCCCAGTTTGGATATCGGGCCTCAGATCACACTGCCCGTACCGCCAGGTTGGTATCGGCTGCCGACAGAAGGGTTTAAAGTTTTTGGAGCAGAAGGGTTTCCTATCGAATTGAGAGAGGCACCTCCGATTTGGATACGGCATCGCGGAGATCATCCGGAGCTTGTCCAGAAGGGCGATCACTTGCCAAACAAAGAAACGACACAAGCAATGCAAAACAATACTACCTATCTGGTGACAGCGGCTCGCAGAATCTGGCGGCTCCCAGCCGATTTTCCAAAGCCCGTTGTCCAGTTTCAGATCGATATCTCTTCTACAGGCGAGACAACCTTTAGGGACCGCCCCAGGGTTTTCTTAGCGGTTCGGTTAACTTCTGCAGGGTTGATGCTTCAGCAGGCAGATCCATCTTCATATCCCGATGCTTGGATTAGAGAGGAGACGATCCGGCGCTTTCCTGGCGCCTTTGCTCAGGTGTGGCCCCTGGGTAGTCGTGAAGTGCCATTAGGCTTGTTGGCTTCCGGGCAGGTAGCGGAGATTGGCCTGGGCGAAGCAGGGGTGGCCGATTTACAAGTCAAGGAAACGCAATCCAACCAAAGATGGACGGTTACCCATGTGCAGTCACAGGCATCGCGAGACCTTACCATGGGAGGATCTCTCTCAGTGGGGCGACACTCAAGCTCCGATCTTCGGATCCCTCTTGAGAAGGTCTCCAGGTACCAGGCTTCCATTTCCATACAAGAACACGGTCCACAGACTCAAGGGCCTGCTTTGGTGATTCAAGATGGTGGCGAACTAGGAGAATCCACCAACGGCACCTATGTGCGGGTGGTCTCCGCCGGCCAGGAGGAGGCAGGTGATCTGGATGCGTTGCATGAAAAGTATGAAAAGAAGTACAGCAAGAGGGCGCTTGCCACCTGGAGAAATGCTCTGGAGAGGGGTGGCGTTTCGGAAGAGGAAATCTTAGAGGTCCTGGACGATTTGCTGGCCATTGCCGTTCGAAATTTCGTATGGGAACGCAGAGCAGTGGGCATCGATCGAGCGGTTGAAGCGCAATGGCCCATGTTTGTCATGAAGCCGAATACACCCGGAAACGCAGGTTTAATCACCGCCTATCTCGCAATCCAGGACACAGAGCTGTTGGGGGATATTGTAGATGAGGTTATTGTTCCCGTAGGCGATCGAATACGGGAAGCGATGCTGCTTCGGCGCTCCGCCCCCACCGACCTATCTGGGGTTTTGGATGCCGTAGCGCATACGCGAGGCTTAGTTGATGTGTCGCGCGCCATTGGAATTACACCGCCGTCCAATCGCGGACTCTATGGATCGCTTCTGGCAGACGTTATCCACGCAGGAGAGCCTTTCAGTGTAGAGAGGGCGCACGACATCCTAACGGATAAGGATGCCGATTCCTTCGCTGGCCAGGAGGAGGCGGCTCAGGCACTGATTGAGCGGGTGCTCATGGAAGAGTACGAGCACCAGACGTTTATGAGAGCTACCATTCCAGAGCATGAGGCAGAGCAGCTTGGGCTCCTTACTTTGGCTAACTTACTCAGGCGCACCGGAGACGATCGCGGGAGGCACTCAAGCCATGAGTGGCTGAAATGGCAGCTGACCAACCCCTTGCTCGATGCCGATGAGATCCGCGCGCGCCAGGAGGCGGTTTATGAGCTCTTGACCACCGATTTTACGAGGAGCGCGGACTCCATGCCCTTGATGCGGTTTTTGGATCCTGGGTACCTGATGTGGCCCAACGGGTGGGATGGTGGAACCGGAGGCGATCTGAACTTCTGGGATATTGTGCACGAAGGATGGGAGCACGACAGCGTTATCGAAAGCTTCACGCGCAAGGATTATCCGGCCAGCGAAGAAGGCGCCAGATTGAGAAGGCGCGATGAATCCGTCAAAGAGAGTGCTACCCAAGCCTTAAAAGACTTCTTTAAGGGCATGGAGATCATGAAGGAAGTCCTCATAGATGTTCAATCGCCACGCCTGCGCGCTCTGCGCTGGGTAGCCAGTGCGGTTAGCGACCCAGGACATCCCTACGGGCTTCATGCGCTTGATCAGAATAATTTCTCAGAAGAGGCGATTGCGGAGACCTTGCAGAACAACCACAGGTCGCTGAGTCTCCTTCTTCGGGCAGCCAGGGAAATCGATTCCTACAGGGTGCTTGCTCGGTTTGCCGCCGCAGGCGGACGGCCTAGCCGCGAAACCATTAACCTATCAGTTGGAATCTGGGACCATAAAGGCATCCTATTTCTGTCAGATAGAAGCTGGGTGGGACGCCCGACCATTCTTGACCCTGATCCAGCTCACGGGCAAGTCCTCATCATCGAAGAAGGCCACTCACCTAATATCTATGCTAATGATCGAGAGGGATCGGTTCCGCATATCGTCAAGTTAGGCTTAGGGGGCAAGTTTCCGAGCTTCAGTCATGTCTCAGGGGCGACCATGGAGGGAAAGACCACGGCGTTAAGGATAGTGGCGCAACTGGTGGCCCTGGCCTCTACCGGCTCGACGGTCCCTGTTGAGGGGAAGATGGAGATGACACCCCTCGGCATTCGTGCGCACCTGAATCTTCCCGACGACCCCAAGACCCATCGGTCCGGTTTTAAGATGGGGTCGGATGCGCTCTATGAAATCTGGAAATTTGTGGGTGAGCATCCTGATACGCTGGTGTTGTTGGATCAGCCGAATCAAGGGAACAATCCAATCAGTTGGCAGGCTGCCGATGAAGCGATCCTGCCTTTATTTGTGGATAGAAGGGTTCTCTGCTTGAATGCCACGCACGATCTAAGGATCACCTCCCTCATGGCAGATCATCCACGGGTCGGCAATCACCATGTGGAGGGATTCCACCTGCTTCCAGGCGCGGTAAGCCAGGCGGCTGCGGATGAGGGAACTGAAAAAGTTCTGGCAAGCTCTAGGTGGCCAAGAGAAGTTGTTACCCGTTTTCGTGATGCTGCTAGGCGCCTCAGGGAGAGCTCCGGAAGGGACAGCCCCTTCGCCGGCCAAGAGGAAGGTCTCCCTCCTGCAGAGTGGGTTGCAGGGGATCGGGTGCAGCTTCGTAATGGGTCGAAATCTGGCGTTGTGACAATGAATGACACCAAGGGCGGGAACGTAATAATACTCCTTGAGGGTGGTTCAAGGATTCCCTATGCTTACGCCGAGGCTGGGCGTTTACTTGTTTGGGTCAGCAGGTCCGGTCAAGATTCCGGCCAG
>CAZQXN010000029.1:0-22470 GCA_964597545.1 uncultured Planctomycetia bacterium
CCTATCAGAAACACCCTCTTATTACTTGGTCCAATCTTAACAGGGGCCGTAAAGATTTTACCCTTACCTTTGATGATTTCATTGCGGGGTCTGACACCAACACCCAGCTGGTCAACTACAGGGTCCGGTGCAACACCATGCCTCTGGCTCGGTTGGATGGGGCGGTCTCTGCTCGGATCACCAGGTTGGCCGACGGCATTGACCTGAAGGCTGATGTGGGCACCTACATCAATAGCGGTTCACCCGGCAATGCCAGGCTGCAGGAATCCTTCTCGGGTTGGGGGGTGCTTGGTACTCTGGCTGAGGATCTGGCAGATAAGCTGAAATCCTTAAGCTGGAGGGGTAAGATCTTAAACGGTCAGTTGCCGGTCACCTATAAGGCAACGGCCCAGGAGGACCTGCACGCAGGGACTCAGCAGACAGTCCTGATTGTGACCTTGAAGAATTCCTGATCCTTACCAGAGGGGTCTGGCCTTTGGAGGAGGGCCAGATTTGGCGACCGGATAGGCGCCCCGTCCAAAGCGGGGCGCCTATCTTATCTGGGAGTGGTATAATGCGCCTGTGCTTTCCTTTCATTTCAGTCGAATCCGGGGCCTCTTCGGAATGAGAGGTGCGGCCGGCAAGCTGATCTGCTGGCTTGCGGCTTTTGGTGCGCTTTTCCTTGTTCAGGGTCCTGCCTGCGCCTTTATCCTGGATCTCAATGCCCCCCCGATTCTAAGCATCACTGCCCAAACTGCCTCCTTTCGCTTGGACTTCAAAGATTTTATTCGAGGTAGCCGCTCCTCAACCAAGGAGATCACCTACCGGGTTCGGGCCAACAACATGGCCAAGGGCAAGGTCAAAGGGGCAGTGGCGGCCAGCATTACAGATCCGGTGGCGTACATTGAGCTCTCTGCTGATGTGCGGGGCTACCGGAATTTGGGCAGCCCCCCCTTTGCCGCGCTGGCCGAAGCAAAAGGGGGTTTTAAGAAGATCAAGGCAAAACCAACCCGCCTGGCAAACAAAACCCCGGGCAAGGGCCCCTTTGACCTCTGTTTGGATGGAGAGCTTAAGGTGGCCTGGCGTGCTCGACTCAAACAAGATGCTCCTGCCGGAGCCTCACGCAGAAGCTTGGTGGTGACCCTTCGCGATGGGCGCTAGAGTCTTACTTTTGCTTGGACTGCTTTTCTTGCCGGCCACTGCCTGGGGGCAGGGGACGGCCACCAGGACGATTGGCCTTGAGATCGAGGTTGAGCCGGCCTTTTCTGTGGAGACGCAGGTTGAGACCGGAAACGCCAAGCTGGGACCCCTTTCCCCGGGCGGGCCTGCGGCGACTTCACAGGTCAAGGTGATCATCCATACCAATCGGGGCCAGCGGTATCGGGTCATTCATCGGATGGAGGGGGAGCTGGTGAGTGATCGGGGTTTTGATTTCCCGCGCAAGGGGATCTTTTACTCGGCTTCGGACGGGCTCAATGGAGGAAAATCTCAGGTAAGATCCCGCCAACCCTTAGGACTCAAGCCAACCCCGGTCTTCTCCTCGGGGCGCAAGGGAGAGGCAGATGAGTTCACCCTCTCCTACACTGCCGCAGCCGACCAGGTTTTCCCTGCGGGAAATTACCGGGCCAGGATTTCGATCGAGGGAGAGGTGCAATGAGTATCACGACCCCCTTGCGCTGTATCCTTGCGGCAGGCTTGGTGTTGAGCTGGGCCGCAGGGGCTTGGGCTGATGTCACCTTAACCGTGACCCCGATTGATGGAACCTCCAGTGTTGATGTTGATTTTGGCACGGTCCGCTCTCTGGGCAGGGAGGGGCGTCCCGAGGGCGATGTGGTCTTTAGGCAGGTGCGCCTCACCATCACCTCTACCGGCTCTCAGCGCTATCAGGTGATGCAAACCGTCAACGCCCCCTGGAGAAATCTCGGCGGCGACATCTTTCCGATAGAGGCGGTGGAATCTTATGTCTCAGATACGCAAACCGATGGGATCATCCGGATCCCGAACCCTGCTCCCTTAAAGATTGGGGAGCGGGAGATCTTTGTATCGAATGCCAACGGGGACAGTGAGGAATTTCTGATTACCTACACAACCAAGGTTCCGGTGGGCCAGCTTGCCGGCCGCTACCGGACCACAGTAACCTATCGGGTGGTGCAGCGATGAGATCAACTGTTTTCAGGGCTTTCTTTATTGGGGTTGCAGCGGTTCTGATGGGTACGGTGTGGGCATCCAACGCCTATGCCCGTCTGGGTTTTGAGGTCTCCCCCAGCCGCTTTAGGATTCAGGCCAAAGCCGGAGAGGCAGTCTCTGAGAAGATTCTGGTGCGCAACTTTGGCAGCTATCCGGTTCGGGTGGCCACAGAGGTCACCGACATGGCGAACTTGAAAGGCGAAGATGACCTCCTGTACCGGGATGAGGTGCCGGCCAGCACCACGCCCCATTCCTGCGCCCGATGGATTCAGATCCTGGGGGGAGAGGGGGTTGTGATCCCGGCCGAGAGCGAGGGCACCGTTGAATTTGTTGTGACCCCTCCTCCAGAGGCAACTGAGGGCGGTTTTGCTGCCTATCTGTTTGTTACCGGTGCCCCGTCCGAGCTCCCGGGCGGCGAGGATTCTGACAAACCCCGGGTGGGCTTTGTGACCATTCCCAGGATGGGGATCTCTGTGATGTATGAGATTGAGGGGACGGTTCAACGGACCGGGGAGATGGTGAGCTTTGACTTTATTCCCCCCAGCGAAACCGATCCCATGAAGTTGCGCTATGAGTTTGCCAACACCGGCAATGCCGAGGTGGTTTTGGACGGCTCTTTCCATGTCTTAGACGAGGAGGGTCTCCTGGCGGGCAAAGGGGCCCTTAAGACCTTAAAATCTTTTCCCGGGGAACAGGGTTTTGGAGAGACCGCCTGGGATCATCCCCTGGAGCCGGGCAAGTACACGCTGCTGGCCACCTTTGAGATGGGCCCAGATGCAACCGATGCGATTGTGCGGGAACTGGAGTTTGAGATTTCAAGCCAATAAGATGATTTTGTAGGAACCTTGTTGCCAACCTGCAAATCTGCTTTCCGAGTTAGCGCTTGCCTCCTTGTCCTTTCGGCCTGCTTCCTTTTCCTGCCCACAGCGAGCTGGGCCCAGACAATTTCCTTAGAGCAGGTCAAGGTAGAGCGGGGAAAAACCGCCTCTGTCCCAACCCGAGGTAAGGCTCGGGTTCTCGTTCTAAATCCCGCCGCGGTTGATCTTCATCTGATTACAGAGGATGAAACGATCTTCAAGGGTCTTCAGATCGGTTCCTCCCTGGTGCATCTGTGGGATGAGGACGGACGCCGCAGCCTCAGAGTTGAGGTCACAGAGCTTCAATCCTTGCTGGCAGAGTTTCAAGAGCGGGAGGAAGAGGCCCTCAAGCGCCGGCTTGGAATCCCAGAGCGAAAGCTCCAGCTCCTCTATGACGTCTACCAGGAGAGCCTAGAGCGCGGCGAGACCGCGCAGCCCAATGATACTCGGGAGCTTCAGCGGGTTCGTACCCATCGGCTGGAGGCAAGCGTTGGGATCCCTCAGGGTGTGCTGGTTGGCAATGCCTATCTGGAGCGCCGCCGCGACGACACCATCGGCAAAGAGGTCACACAGTTTAGGAATCTCTCCCTCTGGCTTAAGAAGGCCCACCTGGGCCCCTTGGGTGAGGTGGATCTGCATGCCGGCGACAACGACGTGACCTTATCCCGGTACACCATCAGCGGAAAACGGTATCGAGGTTTTGGCCTCTTCCCGTCGGCCAAACGCCTTCTGGAGGGCAAGGGGCGGCGGTTGGATCTGTCTCTCTTTGGCGGAGAGGAGCATGAGGGCTCTTATTTGGATGCCCCTGCCGGCATGCAAAGCAGACAGGCCCGCAACAGCTTTGCCGGCGCCAAGCTCACCTACCACCTGTGGGACACCATCAGAGCAGAACTCGTGGGGGCAAAGCGATATGCCAAGCTGAGCGACGGGCGGGCCGATCATGTCTATTCGGCGGTCTTTAACGGCTCCTGGAATGAAGGGCGGTATCAACTGGATGCCGAGCTTGCCAGGAATGGCACCCAAGGAGCCGCTGCGGCCGATCTCTATCTCCAGCCATTGGATCGGTTGAAGTTCAAGCACAAGTTCTGGAGGGTGGGCAAGCATTACAAGACCGTGACCGGTTCTGTGGGCAATGAGGGCCAAACCGGTTTTGATACCGATGTGGAGCTTGCCCTGCCTTTCTGGGATGATGCGATCACCCTTTCAGGTAACGCTGCTCTTGATCGGGACCGCAACTCTGTCAACCCGGTCAATCCCACCGAGTGGAACACCAGCTATTCCCTCGGGGCAGAGGCGGTCTTGCCCTGGGAGCTTAGCCTCCAGGCTGGAGGAGCATACCAGGATCTCTCTGGTACCCCGGTTCCCTCTGTGGAGCAGCGCTACCATCTGAATTTGTCGCAGGATCTTACTTTTGAGAAGGGGTGGTTGACCCGGCTGACCCCATTTCTTTACACGCGATACGGCCTTTATGGAAAATCCCAGGATATTCCAGGATCCGACGGGATCTTAAAGATGATCCGAACAGGTGTCAGAGCCAATTTCATTGAGGGTTTCTCTTTGGGTTTAAGTTGGGCCGTTGCCATGCTCAGGGAGAACCAGCCCGAAGCCGAACCCGAAGAGATCTTTCCGAGACAGCTGGAGGTGAGCCTGGGCTACAGCAAGACCCTGGAGCTCTGGCCCTGGCCCCTGCACGTTGACACCACCCTGCGCTTTTCTGATGCCCGAAACACCTTTAACAGAAGCCATCAGCCCTTTGGCAACCGGGACAGCTTAAGCGGCGACATCTCCTTGCGCTGGGAGGTGGGAGAGGACCGGGAACTCTTTGCCACCCTGGCGATTGCCCAGGAAAAGCCCGAGACCACCGGAGGAGAAGCAACGGTTGATATCTTCTCCAAGTTCGGGATGCGGATGGGATGGGACACCGAATGGAACATTGCTCGCTCCGGGCGAGTATTAGGATCGGTCTTTGAAGATCTCAATGCCAACGGCAAGCGAGATCCAGAGGAAGCAGGCAGGGCAGAGGTGAGGATCTTTGTGCTGGACGGACCTTCCACCGCAACCAACAAGGATGGCCGGTACAGCTTAAAGCTTAAAGAGGGGCCAGCAAGGCTCCAGTTGGACCGAACACAGATCCCAGAGGGGTACTTCTTTACCACCTCCAGCACCCAGCAGATCTTTGTGGAACCCGGGAAAAAGCTCACGGTTGATTTCGGGATCTCAACCGAGGTGGAGTTTAGGGGCAGGATCTACAACGACGTCAATGAAAACCTTACCTTTGAAGAGGAAGTGGATGAGCCGCTGCGCAAGGTTAAGGTGCGCCTGGACAGCGGTCAATCGGCCTACAGCCGCCACGGGGGATATTATGTCTTAAGGCGCGTCCCACCCGGGGCGTACACCCTTTCGTTGGACATCCCCTCCCTGCCGGATGGCTACCAGACATTGGTTTCGATCCGGAAGAAATGGGAGTTGGAGCAGGGTGAGATTGCTGAGTACGACATTCCGCTCAAGGCCCAGCGTTCTGCAACTGGAACGGTCTTTGAGGATCTTGATGGTGACGGCAACTGGGAGGTTAAGAGCGAACCCGGCATGGCCGGGATTCGAGTGTGGCTTGAGGATCAAGAGGCTGTTACCGACGAGAAAGGACGGTTTCGCTTCCTCAATCTCAAGCCTGGGGCTGCAACAGTTCGAATCGACATGGATTCCATTCCGGCCGAGTACCAACTGTCCACTGCTGCTGAGCTTCAGATCGAAATCCCTGCCGAGCCCCATCGCAGAGATCATCTTGATTTCGGCCTCGCCCCGCCCGAGAAGCAGAAAAGCTTTGAGGAGCATGCCAACGAAAGATTCTGGGATAAGGTGCGCAACCACTTCAGGCGCCCTTCCCGGATGATAAATGAGCAGTTTTACGATTGACTTTAATGGCAGCCTTCCTCTAATATAGTACGTACAGCATAGAGTAAGGGAGCCTTAGCCCCTTTACGAAAGCCCCAGGGATGGGAAACTGGGGCTTATTTTTCTTTGAAGGTATCGCAACTTTAATTACGAGAAAAGGTTACAGTTCTTTGTCATGACACCAAGATCCAAGAAGAAAAAGCGAGCCAAAAAGGTGTATTCTCGCATCCAAACTAAAGAGGGGCGTTGTCACAGCCGCCATCTTTTGGATGGGCCGGATCGCGCTCCTGCCCGGGCAATGCTTCGGGCCATCGGGCTGACCGATAAAGAGTTCAAACAGCCCTTGATCGGTATTGCCAACACCTGGACCGAGGTGATGCCGTGCAATTATCATCTGCGCCGCCTTGCCGAGAAGGTCAAAGAGGGAATTCGCGCCTCCGGGGGCACCCCGATCGAGTTCAACACCATTTCGGTTTCTGATGGAATTGCCATGGGAACCGAGGGGATGAAGTGCTCGCTGGTCAGCCGCGATCTGGTAGCCGATTCGATTGAGCTGGTGGCCCTCGGGCATCTCTTTGATGGATTGGTGGCGATCTCAGGCTGCGATAAAACGATCCCTGGGACTGTCATGGCGCTGGCCCGGATGAATTTACCGGGGCTGATGCTCTATGGCGGCTCAATCGCTGCCGGGCGCTTTGAAGGGCATGATGTCACGATCCAGGATGTCTTTGAAGGGGTGGGCAAGCATGCTGCCGGCAAGATGACCGGGGCTCAGCTTGCCGACCTGGAAGCCCATGCCTGTCCTGGGCCAGGCGCATGCGGCGGACAATTTACCGCCAACACCATGTCAACCGCCATGGAGCTGATTGGCATCTCCCCGATGGGGGGCAACTCCGTCCCGGCGATGGATCCCCAGAAGGATCAAGAGGCATTAAGGGCTGGAGAATTGGTGATGAAGCTGGTGCTCGAAGGGGTGACACCCAGCGAGATTTTGACCCGCGAGGCCTTTGACAATGCAGTGGCCAGCGTGGTGGCAACCGGCGGCTCCACCAACGGCGTGCTGCATCTGTTGGCGTTAGCCCGAGAGGCCGGGGTGAAATTAAAGCTGGATGATTTTGACCGGATCTCTCGTAAGACACCGATCTGGGCAGACATGAAGCCTTGGGGCAACTATACCGCCGTCGACATGCATCGATCCGGCGGCATCCGGTTGATTGCCCAACGACTCTTAGAAGCTGGGTTATTAAAGCGGGAAGCTCGAACCGTCACTGGCAAGACCATCGGGGAGGAGGCGGCCTCTGCCGAGGAAACCGCTGGGCAGGCAGTGATTCGCCCCCTGGAGAGCCCGGTGCAAAAGAGCGGTGGACTGGCCATCTTGAAGGGCAACTTGGCCCCTGAGGGCGGGGTGATGAAGGTGGCAGGGCAGAAGACCTCAAGCTTCAAGGGCCCGGCTCGTGTTTTTGATTCTGAAGAGGATGCCTTTGCGGCCGTCAAGAAGGGGAAGATTCAAGCCGGGGATGTCGTAGTGATCCGGTACGAAGGCCCCAGGGGCGGTCCTGGGATGCGAGAGATGTTGGCTGTGACCGCAGCCCTGGTGGGTGAGGGCTTAGGGGAGTTGGTCGCACTCATCACCGACGGCCGCTTCTCCGGGGCAACCCACGGTTTGATGGTAGGGCACGTGGCCCCAGAGGCAGCAGTGGGTGGGCCGATCGCCGCGCTTCAAGCCGGCGACAGCATTCATCTTGATATTGAGAAACGCCGATTGGATGTATCTTTAAGTGAACTTGAGCTTAAGAAGCGATTTAAAGGTTGGAAAGCGCCCGCACCTCGTTATCCGGACGGGGTGATGGGCCGATACGCGCGGCTGGTGGGTTCCGCCAGCGAAGGCGCGGTATTGACATAACCGGACTGGACAGCCACACGGCACGAGACACCCGTCTTGACATCGGTATCGGGTGCATAGCACCGGGTACAGGAGGAGACGGGGGGCAGCACGCCCAGGCCGCGGACGGCTGACAGAAAGGAGATAAAGCAATGGCAAAGAAGTTGAATGGCGCACAGATCCTGGTGGAGTGTTTAAAGCGGGAGAAGGTCGAGGTCATCTTCGGCTATCCCGGCGGAGCACTCCTGCCGATCTACGATGCGTTGTACGAAGGTCCCATCCGCCACATCTTAACGCGGCATGAGCAGGGGGCGGCCCACATGGCCGATGGCTTCGCCCGCACCACCGGCAAGGTGGGTGTCTGCATGGCCACCTCGGGTCCCGGGGCAACGAATCTGGTGACCGGTTTGGCCACGGCCTACATGGATTCAGTGCCCATAGTGGCGATCACCGGTCAGGTCAAGTCGCACTTGATCGGAAACGACGCCTTCCAAGAGGCAGACACCTGCGGCATCACCCGTCCCATCACCAAGCACAACTACTTGGTCAAGGATGTCAAGGAGCTTGCCCGGACCATCCAGGAAGCCTTTCACATCGCCGGTACCGGCAAGCCCGGCCCGGTGTTGGTCGATATCCCGGTGGATGTCTCACAGGCCGAGACCGAGTTTGTTTGGCCTGAGAAGATCGACATCCGGGGCTACAAACCGCAGCGCTTCATGGAGGGGCACCGCGGGCAAATCGACAAAGCGGCGCGCCTTCTGGTCAAGGCAAAGTCTCCGGTGATCTATGTCGGCGGCGGGGCGGTCATGTCTGATGCGACCGATGAGGTCCGGGAATTGATAGAGCTGACTGGGGCACCCATCACCACCACCTGCATGGCGCTGGGAATCTATCCGGAGGATGGACCCTGCTCTTTGCGCATGCTGGGGATGCATGGGGCGGCCTCCACCAACTACGCAGTCCAGTACTGTGATCTGTTGGTGAACATTGGCGCCCGCTTTGACGACCGGGTGACCGGAACCGTGCAGACTTTCTCCCCGAACTCCAAAAAGATCCACATCGACATCGATCCGGCCTCCCTGGGCAAGAATGTTCAGGTGGATGTGCCGATTGTGGGAGATGTCAAGCGGGTCCTCAAGGAGCTCATTCGTCAGATCAAAGCCTTGAACGTTAAGCCTGACTACAGCGATTGGTGGAAAAAGATCCGGGATTGGCAGAAAAAGCATCCCTTGACCTACGCTACGAAGAAGGGAGGGCGGATCAAGCCCCAGCATGTGTTGGAGACCCTCTCAGAACTGACAAAAGGGGAGTGCACCATTACCACCGATGTGGGCCAACACCAGATGTGGGCCTGCCAGTTCTACCGGTGGAGGCGCCCCCGCACCTACATCACCTCGGGAGGACTCGGGACGATGGGCTATGGTTTTCCGGCAGCCATCGGAGCCAGGTTCGGCAGGCCCAAGGAGCAGGTGGTCTGTATCAGCGGCGACGGATCGTTCATGATGAATATCCAGGAGCTTGCCACCGCCATCGAGCACAAGCTGCCGATCAAGGTGCTTATTCTCAACAACGGCTATCTGGGAATGGTGCGGCAGTGGCAGGAGCTCTTCTACCAGAAGCGCTATTCCAGCACTAAGATCGCAACCCCTGATTTTGCCAAGGTGGCCGAAGGGTTTGGGGCCAAGGGGGCGACCGTGACTGACCCCCAAAAGGTGAAGTCCACCCTCGAGAAGGTCTTGAAGGATGATGCTTGCTGGGTGGTCAACTTCATCTGCGAGCAGGAAGAGAAGGTGCTTCCGATCATCCCGCCCGGCAAGGCGATCGACGAAATGATCATGGACATGGCGTAAGGGGGCTGACGATGGCAAAGCATATCATTGCGGTTTTGGTAGAAAATAAGTTTGGAGTGCTCGCCCGGATCTCAACCCTGATTGCCGGCCGGGGGTTTAACATCGACTCACTGGCCGTGGGGGAGACCGAAGACCCGAGCGCCTCTCGGATGACCATTGTCTTTGAGGGGGATGAGAAGACCATCCAGCAGATCAAGAAACAGCTCAACCGCTTGGTGGATGTGATCTCGGTGCAGGATCTGACCCGGGAGGAGCATCTGGACAGAGAGCTGATCATGTGCAAGGTGGCAGTCACCCCTACCACCCGGCAGCAGGTGGTCGAGATCGCAGAGACCCTGAAAGCCGAGGTGTCGGATGTGGGGACCAAGTCCTTGACGATTCTGTTGGTGGGAGACCAGGGCAAGGTGAAGTCCCTGCTGGAGCTGGTCAAGCCCTTTGGTGTAAGGGAGATTGTTCGGACCGGTCGGATTGCCATCGGCCGGGACATCGCATAAAAATCGAAAATTGGTACCGGGTACATTGTACCCGGTACATTGTACCCGGTACCGGGTTAAGGTGTCGGGTTAAAGGAGGTCAATGTGGCAAAGATTTATTACGACAAAGAGGCGGATTTAAAGGCCCTCAAGGGTAAGCGGATTGCCATCTTGGGCTATGGGATTCAGGGGCAGGGCCATGCCTTGAACCTGCGGGACTCCGGCCTGGATGTTGTGGTGGCCGAGCTGCCCGGGCTTCCCAACTACAAGAAAGCCGTCGCAGAAGGTTTTCAGCCCACTTCGGCTGAGGAGGCCGCGCTTGAAGCTCAGGTAATCATGGTGCTCTTGCCGGATACCCTGCAGGCCGAGGTGTACCGCTCGGCAGTGGTGCAGCATCTTAAACCTGGCAAGGCGATCGGCTTTGCGCACGGCTTTAATATCCATTTTCGCCAGATTGAACCGCCCAAAGGGGTGGACGTCTTCCTCCTTGCCCCCAAGGGCCCAGGTTCCCTTGTGCGGAAGCTCTTTTTGGAGGGCGGGGGTGTGCCTGCCTTGGTGGCGGTTGAGCAGGATGCCAGCGGCCAAGCCAAGCAGATTGCCTTGGCCTATGCCAAGGGATTGGGCAGCACCAAGGCCGGTGCGGTGGAGACCACCTTTGCTGAGGAGACCGAGACCGACCTTTTCGGCGAGCAGACCGTCCTCTGCGGCGGGGTCACCGAGCTCGTCCGGGCCGGATTCGACACCTTGGTGGGGGCCGGATACCAGCCGGAACTGGCTTACTTCGAATGTCTCCATGAGCTCAAGCTCATCACCGACATGATTTACACCAGCGGCATCCAGGGGAT
Organism: uncultured Planctomycetia bacterium; assembly: GCA_964597545.1. Classification (GTDB taxonomy): domain Bacteria; phylum Omnitrophota; class Gorgyraeia; order 1-14-0-20-64-10; family 1-14-0-20-64-10; genus CAZQXN01. Next base: position 10,966 of record CAZQXN010000029.1, read on the forward strand.
GTGGCCCAGGGTTTCGGAGACAGCTCGCTATGGAGGGCTGACCCGCGGCACCCGGGTCATCACCGATGAGACCCGCGCTGAAATGCGCAAAATTTTAGAAGAGGTTCGCTCGGGCGCCTTTGCCAAGGAGTGGATCGGCGAGACCGAGGCTGGGCGACCCAAGTTCAAGGCCCTCATGAACCAGCAAGCGGATCATCCCATTGAAAAGATCGGCCAGCAGTTGAGGTCCATGATGCCCTGGATTGCCCAGGGACCGCAAAAGCCTAAGGCAAAGACCAAAGTTTAACCCAAGCGTCGGGCAGAAGCCCGGCGCACAAACGTTATAAGCGTTTAAGACAACGCATTGGAGATAAGACAATGAAAAAGCGCGTGATCATCTTTGACACCACCTTAAGGGACGGGGAGCAGTGCCCCGGCGCCTCCTTGGAGCCGAAGCAGAAGCTGGAAGTTGCCAGACAGCTTGATCGGCTCGGGGTGGATGTCATTGAGGGTGGTTTCGCGGTCTCCTCACCCGGCGACTTTGATTCAGTGCGCACGATCGCCAAGGAAATCCGCCGCCCGATTATCGCTTCACTTGCCCGATCGATGCCTAAGGACATCGAAGCCGCGGGCAAGGCCTTGAAGCCGGCCAAGCGCAAGCGGATCCACACCTTTGTGGCCACCTCTGAGATCCACATGAAGCACAAGCTGCATAAGGCAGAGGATGAGATTCTGCGCTTGGCGGTAGGGGCAGTCAAGCAGGCCCGCAGGTACACCGATGACGTAGAGTTCTCACCGGAGGATGCAGCCCGCAGCCGGCCGGAGTTCCTCTACCGTATCCTCGAGGCGGTCATTGCCGCTGGGGCGAGCACCGTCAACATCCCGGATACGGTTGGTTGGGCCATCCCCGAGCAGTTCGGCCAGTTGATCAAGGGAATTCGCGAAAACGTCCCGAACATCAACCGCGCTGTAATTTCGGTCCACTGCCACGATGATTTGGGGCTGGCGACCGCCAACAGCCTGGCAGCAGTGGCCAATGGCGCGCGCCAAGTGGAGTGCACCATCAATGGAATCGGCGAGCGGGCCGGCAACGCCTCCTTGGAGGAGGTGGTGATGGCCATCAAGATGCGCAAGGATCTTTTGGGGGTCACCACTGGCGTGAAGACTCCTGAGATCTACCGCTCCAGCCGCTTGGTCTCCAAGCTGACCGGTTTCGTGGTTCAGCCCAACAAGGCGATCGTTGGGGGCAACGCCTTTTCCCACGAGGCCGGCATCCATCAGCATGGGGTCCTGATGCACCAGAAGACCTACGAGATCATGAAGCCCTCGGATGTGGGTTACGGGGAATCCAAGCTGGTTCTCGGAAAGCATTCCGGCCGGCACGCCTTTATCGAGCGGCTGAAAAAACTCGGGATCGCCTTGGATGCCAAGCAGACCGCAGAGGCCTTTGATCGGTTCAAGGCATTGGCCGATAAGAAGAAGGAGGTCTTTGACGACGACCTGGCCGCATTGGTTGAGGACGAGATCTCCAAGGTTCCGGAGCGCTATGCCCTGGCGTATCTCCATGTCTCCAGCGGCACCGGCGTCGTTCCAACGGCCACGGTGCGCTTGACCGGTCCCAACAAGAAGATCTTGGAAGGGGCCTCCAGCGGAGATGGTCCGGTGGATGCCTGCTACAACGCGGTCGACCGCTTAGTTGGAATCAAGGGCAAGCTTTTAGATTACTCGATCCAGTCGGTGACTTCCGGCAAGGATGCTTTGGGTGAGGTTTCAGTCAAGATTGCATTCAAGGACAGAATCGAGCATGGGCGGGGGGCTTCCACCGACATCATCGAAGCTTCAGTGCGGGCCTATGTCAACGCCATCAACCGGCTGCTTCGCGAGAAACGTTAATTGCCTAAATCGCCTAAGAAACCGTTGAAGCTTGGGGTGCTCGGGGGCCCGGCGGTCGGGGACTACTCCCTTTCGCCGCACATGCATCAACGGGCCCTTGCCGCTGCGGGCCTGAAGGGCAGCTATGCCGCCATCGGAAAGGCGCCCGAGGAGATCGACACCTGGCTGGCCGATGAGGCCCTCTCCTTTGACGGCTTCAACGTGACCATGCCCCACAAGCAACGGGTGTGGCGCTGGATCAAGGATGAGGCCGGCGGGACATTCGGCGAGGCGGCGGTTGAGGGGATCGGGGCGGTCAATACTGTTGCCGTCCGCGATGGAAAGCCTGTGGGCTACAACACCGACGGCGCAGGTTTTCTGGCGCCCTTGACGCACGGTTGGGGGGTGAAGCTCTCCGGTTGGAGGGCTGTGCTTTTGGGCGCCGGCGGAGCGGCCCAGGCGATTGCCCATGCTTTAGAGGGTGAGGGGGTTCAGCGCTTAGTCATCTGGGATGTTCCCTCCAGCCCGCACCAGCCGGATCAGCTTGCCGGCAAGGTCAACCGGTGCCGGGGATCAGAATTTGCCGAGGTCGCCTCCGAGCTTAGAATGCTGCCCCTCGAGGAAAGCCAACTGCTGGTTAATGCGACGCCGTTGGGGATGGTGCCGGATAAACCGGACAGTCCAACCGAGCTGTGTGAGCGCCTGCACCCGGATTTGGCAGTGTACGACATTGTGTATCAGCCCCGCGAAACCGCCTTAATCCGAACCGCTCGAGACAAGGGGTGCCGGACCATCACAGGAGAGCAGATGTTGGCGGCTCAGGGAGCTGTTGGTTTTTCGCATTGGACTGGAAAGACCGAGGTGCATGGAACGCCGATCTCTGAAATCATGCGGGAGGCCCTGATTGAGCATCTCACTGGCCACCGTTAGTTTTATTTTTGTTGTGGGGCTGTGCGTCGGCTCTTTCTTAAATGTCTGCATCTGGCGTCTGCCACAGGGAGATCAGGTCATTCGGGGCCGCTCTCGGTGCAGAAGCTGTCGGCATGAGATTCCTTGGTACGACAACATCCCGCTCTTGAGTTTTTGCCTGCTTAAGGGGAAATGCCGGTTTTGCAGCACGCAGATCTCTTGGAGCTATCCCTTTGTGGAGCTGGCGACCGGCGCTCTCTTCTTGGGGCTGCTGGCCCGCTTTGGGTTGTCTCCCCTGGCGGCCGTCTATGCCCTCTTGGGGGCGGCACTCATCTTGGTCTCCGTGATTGACTGGCGGGAGATGATCCTGCCGGATGCGGTCACCCTGCCGGGGATTTCCATAGGGGCTGTTTTAAGTTTCTACATCCCTGGGCTGCATGGGTCAGCGGCAGGCTGGCCTGCCCTTTTTGCGGCAGCAATCGGCGCCTTGACCGGGGCCGCCTTCTTGTGGGCGGTGGGCGTTGTGGGGGCTTTGATCTTTAAACGTGAAGCCATGGGCCAGGGGGACATGAAGTTGATGGCCATGGTGGGAACCGTCATCGGATGGCAGCAGATTCTGCTGGTCAATCTCATTTTGGCCCCGGTCTTGGGGGCTGTGGTCGGGGTGATCTTGCGCCTCAAGCGCAAGCAGGATTTGCTTCCTTATGGGCCGTTTCTTGCTTTGGGGACTTTGATCTCGATTTTTTGGGGAAGGGAACTTTTGGATTGGTACATCTGCCTGCTGGGGTTCTGATCCTGTCAGGCGGATGTACGAAGGGGTCTGACCCCTTCGTACATTTTGGGGGTTTGGGAGGGTTCTATGCTTAAATATCTGACTTCAGGGGAATCGCACGGAGCGTGTTTGGTGGCCATCCTGGAGGGAATGCCGGCGGGGTTGAGATTGAGCGCAGATCGCATCAACCGTCAACTTCGGCGGCGCCAACTGGGGTACGGCCGGGGTGCTCGGATGACTTCTGTTGAGACCGATCGGGTCCAGATCCTCTCAGGGGTCCGTTCAGGCAAGACGATCGGTTCGCCCATTGCCCTTAAGATTGAGAACCGGGACCACTCCATTGACAAGCTGCCCAAGGTGACCCGGCCCAGGCCCGGCCATGCCGATCTTGTCGGGTCGCTCAAGTACGACACACAGGACGCGCGCGACATTCTAGAGCGGGCTTCGGCTCGCGAGACCACAGCCCGCGTTGCCGTGGGCGCGGTGACCAGCGCTTTGCTGGAGACCCTCGGGGTGGAGCTCTTCAGTCATGTGGTGCGATTAGGGGGCATTGATGCCCAGTGCGCCAAGCTCTCCTTTGCTCAGGTGCGCACCCGGGCCGAAGCCTCGGCACTGCGCTGTGCAGATCCCAAGGCAGAAAAACAGATGATCCGCTTGATCGATCAAGCCAAGGCCGCCGGGGATACGGTGGGGGGTGCGGTTGAGGTGGTGGCGTTGAATGTTCCGGTGGGCTTAGGCTCCCATGTCCATTACGATCGCAAGCTCGATGCTCGTGTGAGTGGGGCGCTCATGTCCATTCAGGCCATCAAGGCAGTCGAGGTGGGAGAGGGGACCCAGGTCTCTTGCGTGATGGGTTCCAAGCTGCACGACGAGATCTTCTACAGCAAGGCCCAAGGCTTTTACCGCAAAAGCTCACGCTCCGGGGGATTTGAAGGTGGGATGACGACCGGGGGACCCCTCTGTGTCACCCTCCACATGAAGCCCCTCTCCACGCTGCTGCGCCCCATGCAGAGCGTTGACATGCGAAGCAAAAAGCCTTTCAAGGCAACGGTGGAGCGTTCTGACGTCACCGCTGTTCCCTCGGCCGGGGTGGTTGCCGAGGCCGTGGTCTCCTTCGAGCTGGCTCGCGCTGCCCTTGAAAAATTCGGCGGCGACAGCCTCACCGAGATCAAGCGCAACCTCAAAGGGTATTTGGCACAGGTCAAAAGATTCTAGTCGATGAACGACAAGAACATCTACCTGGTGGGTTTCATGGGAACCGGCAAAACAACCGTAGGCCAGCGCTTGGCTGAGCGGTTGAAGCGTCCCTACCTGGATCTAGATCAAAAGATTGAGGCAGCTGCCGGCCGGCCGATTCGTAAGATTTTTGAAGATGAAGGGGAGGCGGCCTTTCGGCGCCTGGAGGCTGAGGCGGTGCAAGGGGTCTCCAGGCTCAAGAATCATGTGATCTCCACCGGCGGCGGGGTCATGCTGGATGAAGAGAATGTCCGGAGCCTTAAGGCCTTCGGGACCCTTGTTTGTTTGACGGCTAGACCTGAGGTGATTCTTGAACGTACCTTGCCTACCCGTGCCGCCAGGCCTCTATTGGCCGGAGATAATCCAGGTGAGCGCATCCAGGAGCTGCTCAAGCTGCGCGCCCCTGCCTATGCGAGGGCGGATCTGACCATCGATACCTCAGAGCGCTCGGTCGATGCGATCGTAGAGCAGATTATCCAGGAGGGTGCGTCCTGACGATGGATGACCGCTCAGCACTCATTGCACTCAACACCATCGAGGGAATCGGCCCTGTCTCTGTGCGCCGTCTGCTGGAAGCCTTTGGGTCGGCCGAGGCGGTCTTGAGCGCGCATCCGGCCGCTTTGCGGGCTGTCTTAGGGCCGCGGATTGAAGCGCAAGTTGCCGATACCATCGCGCAGATCCCGGCAGAAGAGGTCGCCCAGCGCGAGATGCGCTTCGCCCAAGAGGCCGGCATCAAGATCCTCACCTTGTCAGATCCAGATTATCCAGCCAGGCTTCGAGAAATCCCTGATCCGCCGCCAGCCCTTTATGTCAAGGGAGCCCTGCTCAAAGAGGATGCTGCAGCGGTGGCTTTGGTCGGCACCCGCGCAGCCACCCCCTATGGACTTGCCGCTGCCCGGCACTTTGGGGAGCGATTGGTTCGCGCCGGGGTGACGGTGGTCTCCGGTCTGGCCGAGGGAATTGACGGGGCAGGGCATGCCGGAGCGCTGGCAGGTGCCGGCCGGACAATCGCAGTGCTCGGTCATGGACTCAACTTCCTGTATCCGCCGCATCATCGAAAACTTGCCAATCAAATTCTTGAACAAGGAGCGTTGGTGTCGGAATTTCCGTTTCGTACTCCGCCGAGCAGAGGGACCTTTCCCCGGCGCAACCGGGTGATTTCAGGTTTGAGCCTCGGTGTCGTAGTGGTGGAGGCCCCCCAGGCCAGCGGTGCTCTGATCACAGCCCACCAAGCCCTGGAGCAGGGCAGGGATGTTTTTGCAATCCCAGGCCAGATCTCCTCTCATCAGAGCCAAGGGGCGAATGCGCTCCTTCGCTCGGGAGCCATTTTGGCCCAGGAGCCCGAGGACATTCTCAATGAGCTGGCCCCGCAGCTTAAGGGTTTACTCGCGGATTGGCGCGCAGATGCCACTTTGGTACCGAGTACACTGTTGAAAAGTGTACCCGGTACCGGATCTTTGACCGATGAAGAATCAAAGGTCTTTGATGCCATCCCGGCCGGCGGAGTCACACCCGTGGATGCACTCTCTCGAATCACCGGGCTTGCACCCCAGGCCCTTTTGCCGATTTTGACCGGCCTGGAGCTCAAGCGCCGAGTCCGCCAAGTGGTGGGCCGCGGCTTCAGCAGGGTCTATACTTCCGGAGGGGCATAAGTGAAGCTGACCGTTAACGGCAATGCCATGGAGCTGACCGAGGGGACCACAGCAACTGGACTGGTGGAGCACTTGGAGCTGAAACCCGAATTGGTCGTTGTGGAGCTCAACAAAACCATTTTAAAGCGTGAGCAACTATCACAAACCGTTCTCAAGGAGGCAGACCAAGTGGAAATTGTCCACTTCGTAGGAGGAGGTTCAGCAAACCGATGATCATGAAGAAGACGACAGCCGAGGAGAAATCGGTCGCCAAAAAGAAGACGAAAAAGAAAAGCTCAAAGAAGGCCGAATCCTACAGCAAAGCTGCTCTCGTGGTGGTGGAGTCCCCCACCAAGGCCAAGACCTTAGGTCGGTATCTGGGCAGTCGCTATTATGTCATTGCCTCCCAGGGCCATGTGATGGACCTGCCGGCCAGCCGCTTTGGCGTGGACTTGAAAGCCGGTTTCACCCCGGACTACATCGTCATCCACAAAAAGCGCAGAATCGTCAAGGAGCTCAAGCTTACGGCGGCGAAGTTTAAAGAAATCTACTTGGCCACCGATCCGGACCGAGAAGGGGAGGCGATCTCCTCTCATCTGGCTACCCTGCTGGGGGAAGGCAAGAAGGTTCACCGCGCTGTCTTCCATGAGATTACCCCGGAGGCGATTCAGCATGCCTTTCATCATACGGCGGCGGTCGACCCGGCCAAGGTGGATGCCCAGCAGGCGCGGCGGGTACTCGACCGGATTCTGGGCTACTCCCTTTCACCCTTGCTCTGGAAGAAGGTGGGTACGGGACTCTCTGCAGGGCGTGTTCAGTCGGTGGTGCTTCGGTTGATCGTTGACCGGGAGCGGGCGGTCCGCGCCTTTGTGCCCGAAGAGTATTGGCAGATCCAAGCCACACTGCAAAAAGAGGGCGCCAGCATCAAGGCGGGTAAGTCCGCAGCAGATGCCGGTATCTTTACGGCGAATCTCGAGACGGTCGACGGCAAAAAAGCAGAACTTAAGGAGGGCGAAACCGCCCGCGCCCTGGTGGATGAGCTTGAAGGGGTTCCCTTTGTTGTCTCGCAGGTGATCAAGAAGGAGCAGCGCAGAAACCCCCCACCTCCCTTCACCACCTCGACCCTTCAGCAGGATGCCTTCAACAAGCTGGGCTTCACCGCCGCCCGGACGATGCGGATCGCCCAACAGCTCTACGAGGGGATCGAGCTGGGCTCCGAGGGGCCGGCCGGTTTGATTACCTACATGCGTACCGATTCGGTTCAGGTGGCTCAGGAGGCGGTTCGTCTGGCCCGCAATTACATTGATCAACGCTTCGGCCACGGCTACCTTCCAGAGGCACCCCGGCGGTACCGCTCTCGCAAGCGGGCCCAAGAGGCGCATGAGGCGATCCGTCCGACTGCGGTCCAGCGGGACCCCGACAGGATCAAGAGCTTCCTGACCACGGAGCAGCGCAAGCTCTACACCTTAATCTGGAATCGGTTCCTGGCCTCCCAGATGGCATCGGCCCGGGTGGAGGTGACCTCTGTGGATTTGACGGCAGGCCGCTGTGGTTTCCGGGCCGCCGGGACTCGAATTGTTTTTGCCGGGTTCTTGAAGATCATCAAGCCCATTGAAGAGAAGCCCGCTGAGGAGGAACCCCCTCTCCAAAAGGGAGAAAAGCGTCCAGGCACCCAGATCCTGCCGGAGTTGACTCAAGGGGAGCGCGTCAAAACCCTCTCCATTGATCCGAGCCAGCATTTCACCAAACCCCCTCCGCGCTACACCGAGGCCTCTTTGGTGCGCACCATGGAGGAGCTGGGGATCGGACGGCCCTCCACCTATGCGCCCACCATTCAGACGATCTCCAACCGCGGCTACGTCGTCCATCAAGGACGGGCCCTGATTCCGGAGGAGTTGGGAGAGATTGTGACCGATCTCTTATCCGAGCACTTTCCGAAGGTTTTGGACGTCAAGTATACCGCCCACATCGAGGAGGAGCTCGATGAGGTGGAGGAGGGAAGAAAGCCGTGGGCTCACTGTGTCTCGGTCTTCTACAAGCCCTTCTCTGCGGCCCTGGAGTCGGCGCACGACCAGATGCAGACGGTGAAGAAAGAGCCCGAGCCGATCGATGAAACCTGCCCCCAGTGCAGCAAACAGCTTGTCATCAAATGGGGCCGCAACGGAAAGTTCATCAGCTGTTCTGGTTTTCCTGACTGCCGCTTCTCCAAGTCGATTACCACCGGGGTGAAATGTCCTGAAGCAGAGTGCGACGGAGAGCTGGTGGCACGGCGTTCTCGGCGCGGCCGCTTTTTCGGCTGCTCCAAGTATCCGGCCTGCCGGCACATCGCAAAGACCCTGCCGACTCCGCCTCCAGCAGAGACAGCCGGGGAACCCGGGACGCCGAGCACACAACCTTAAGACTCTCCCCTTAAAGCGGGGGGTTTACCTTCATGGATCGTTTTATTGGAAAATTTCTTGATTACTTGAGGATTGAGCGGGACGCCTCTGCCCATACCCTGCGCAACTACACCAAGGACCTCACCCTCCTTGAAAATTTTCTGGAGGGTCAGCCCTGGGAAAAGACCACACTCTTAAAGTTGCGTCAGTTTGTGGCCGGGCAGAGAACCGAAGGGCTTTCCAAGGTCACGATTGCCCGCCGAGTGGCCACCATCCGCTCTTTCTTCCGCTTTCTCTGCCGGGAGGGGCTCATGCAGGAAAACCCAGCCTTGGGATTGACCCGCCCCAAGCAGGAAAAGCGCCTGCCGGCCTTTTTAAGCGTTCAGGAGGCGATGCGCTTGGTCGAGGCTCCCAAGGGCTCTGATTTTACCGGTACGCGCGATCGGGCCATCTTAGAAACCCTTTATTCAGCGGGTCTCAGGGTAAGCGAGCTGGTGGGGCTTAAGGTTCGCGATGCAGACTTAATCGGAGGAACGGTGCGCGTTTTAGGTAAAGGCAAGAAGGAGCGGTTGGTTCCGGTCGGCTCCTATGCCGTCCAATCGATTCGCCAGTATCTCAAAACCCTCAAACCCAACGACTCTGCTCCGGAGAAGCCCCTGTTCCAGAATCGACTGCGGGGGTGTTTGACCGACCGGTCGGTCCGGAGGATCTTAAACCGCTATCTGGCCGAGATTGGCACCGCCCTCAAGATTTCCCCCCATGCCATGCGCCATTCCTTTGCCACGCACCTGCTGGATCGCGGAGCAGACTTAAGGGCTGTTCAGGAGTTGTTGGGCCACAGTTCCCTGGCCACAACGCAGGTGTACACCCATGTCACAACGGAGCGTTTAAAGCGTGTCTATGCCTCTGCACACCCCAGAGCCTAAAGCGCGCTGCGCAGAAGCGCAGGCGCAACCAGGGGCAAATGCTCGTCCCCCCTGGGCGACGTACGGACTTCTGCTCTTCTACCAGATGATGCTGGTCCTCTTTGGGTGTGTTTACCTTGTGGTGCGCTTTCTGCGTGGGCGGGCAAGCCCCGGACTGCGCCAACGGCTGGCCTGGTATCCCAAGGCATTGCGCGAGAAGCTGGCAGCGCTGAATGGGCCCATCTGGATCCATATGGTCTCTGTCGGCGAGGTAATGGCTGCGGCACCCCTGATTGAAGCGCTGCGCCAAGCCCTCCCGGAAAAACGATGGCTTTTCTCCACCGTTACTCCCACCGGCCGGTCGGTGGCGGAGCGCATGATTCGGCCGGGTGAAGATCAACTGCTGTATCTGCCGTGGGATTTGGGTCCGGTGGTCAACCGCGCGGTCCGGGAGATCCGGCCGTGCCTGTTTCTTTCCTTTGAAACCGAACTGTGGCCGGTCCTCTTTCATCGATTGGGCAGGGAAGGGATTCCAGTGGTTGTGGTCAACGGCCGGATCTCTCCGTCCACGCTGCGCAGCTACCTCTGGATCCGCTTCTTCATGCGCAGAGCCCTGTGGCCGGTGCGCGCGGTGTTGACACAAAGTCCCCAAGACGCCCAACGCTTTGCCTCCATTGGCGTGCCAGAAGCCCGCGTGGCGGTTACCGGCAATCTCAAGTGGGATTTAGCACCCCAGGCATCCGGCGACGGCGCGGCGTCAGATCAATTGCGATCTTTGTTGAACCTGACCCCCGAGGATATTCTCTGGACCGCCGGCTCTACCCATTCAGGGGAGGAGCGGATGGTGCTGGAGACATACCAGAAGCTCAAACTTAAGCATTCAAATCTGCGTTTTTTGATTGCCCCCCGACATCCTGAGCGGGCCGATCAGGTAGAACAGGAGGCCAGACGCATCGGTTTGGCAGTGGTGCGCCGCTCTGCCTTGGATGTACGAAAGTGCCTGACCCTTTCGTACAGCAACAAGGATCGTCCTGGCACGGAAGAGCCAGACCCTGTTATCCTCCTGGACACCTTTGGAGAGCTCGCTACAGCTTATGCTGCCAGCGAGATTGTTTTTGTCGGCGGCTCCCTGATTCCGCATGGAGGGCACAACCTGGTGGAGCCGGCTGGTGCGTGCCGCCCCATCCTGACCGGGTTTCATCTATACAACTTCCAAGCCATCTCAGAGGCCCTCACCCAGACCGGCGGGATGACTGTTGTCCGCTCCCAAGAGGAACTGCGGGCCCAGGTGGAGCGCTTACTGAAAGATCCGGACCTGCGCCGCCAGATGGGCCAGAAGGCCTTCGCGGCCATTGAGAAACATAAGGGTGCCACCGAACGGACCAGCCAATGGATTCTTAAGCAATGGACAAAAGAGCTTTCCGCCTCTTAAGGCGCCTCCAGGGGAGACTCCTGGAGGGGGCCGAGGCTGTTTATCGCCGGCTCCTTCAAGGGATTAAAGCGGCCTACCGGAAAAAGATTCTGCCCACCCATCGTTTGCCGGTCCCGATTGTCAGTGTGGGCAATCTCACGTGGGGCGGCACCGGCAAAACCCCGCTGGTCTTGCACCTGGCACTGGCCCTCAAGGCCAAGGGGCGCCGGGTAGCGGTGCTGACCCGCGGTTATGGCCGCGATGAGGTGCGCATGCTCCAGGAACGGCTTGATCCAGTCCCGGTGATGGTGGGCCCCAACCGGGTTGCCACCGGGCGTCGAGCCAGCAAAGAGATGCGGGCAGAACTCCTCCTGCTGGATGATGGGTTCCAGCAGTGGCGCTTAAAGAAGGA
>CAZQXN010000030.1:0-22007 GCA_964597545.1 uncultured Planctomycetia bacterium
AAAACCGGACATTTCTATCTTGGTGAAAACCGGACATTTCTATTTTGGTTTGACAGGGTAACGTCAACTTTTTTGTGTAAGTCCTGATCCAAAACAAGGCAAAGCCCTCTCCGATTCTCATGTTAGGCAGCCATCTCCAGCTGTTCTGATGCCAGCGCCGGTATCGGGATCGGCTTTCTTCTTTGCCAGCGGTCATTAAAGTAGCTGAACAGCCCATAGAGAATCCGATCAATCGAAGCATCATTGGTAAAACAGCTGATGGGCCGCGTACGCCGCCTCACCTCCCTGAAGATCCGCTCAATGGCATTGGTGGTCCGGATCTTGGAATGATGCTCAGCGGGACAGTCCAAGAAGCTCAACAGCTCTTCCAGATCCCTCTCCAGGCAAGCAACTGCCTTGGGCGCTTTATGCCTCCACCGGGCCGCCCAGCGCTGGAACCTTCTCACCGCCTGCCGCCTAGCCTTGGCCTGGTAGATCCCCTTGGCTTCACCCAGACAGGCGGCCTGGATGGCTACTTTAAGCTTGTTGGCCACGTTCCTGAGCTTATGGACCCAACACCTCTGGCGCTTAACCCTGGGATAGACCACCCCCAGAGCATTGTGCAGCCCCTTGCCCCCATCGGTGATGATAAGCTGAGTATGCTCACCCAGCAGCCCCCTGCGGTAGAGGTCCTGCAAGAGCCCCTCCCAGGCCACCTGGGACTCGGATCTGTGAACCAAAAAGTCAATGAGCTCCCGGCGTCCGTCGGAGCGGATCCCGTAGGCCACCAGGATTACCCGCCTCGCAGCCCCCAGAGCTTCCTTCCCCTTCAAGACAATCCCATCAAAGAACAGGTAGAGGTACCGGTCCTCCAGAGCTCGTTGATGGAAGGCCTTCACATGGGGATCCAGGGTTTTGGTCAACTCACTCACGAAAGAAGCGCTGTAGGTTCTCCCCAAGAAGGGTTGGACAACCTCTCCGACCCGTCTGGTGGAGACCCCTGCCAGGAAGATACCTCGCAGTGCCTCATGAACCTGAGTCTGACTGGCTTCAAAGCGAGGCAGCATCTCCTGTGTGATGGCCCGATTCCTTGTTCTTGGGACCCGCAACTCCTCGATTGCCCCCAGTTCAGTGCCCCAAGAGCGGGTGTAGTATCCGTTGCGATAGTCTGCTCTGGCTCCCGGGACCTTATCATTCCAGTCAGCCAGGACCGCCTCGTCCCGGTACACCTCAAAACAGCTCTCCAACAACACCTTCACCAGCTTCAAGAGCTCGGGTTTGATGTCAGACCAAAAATCTTCTTTCACTTCTGACCACCAGGACGTAAGATGGGGTTCGAAGTTAAGTTGTCGCACAGGCGTGTCCCTCCTTATGGTTTGTGGTGAACCGTAACTCATGGAGAGGATACGCCTTGTGCTTTTAAGTGCCAAGAACAACTTACACAATCTAGAGTACATTACCTGACAGGGGAGAATTGACCTCTGTCGGCCACCATGATAGCCTATTACCCTTAAGGTTTCTCCCGCCATGAGGCCAAAAAGATCCATGCAAGCGGCTGTCTATCGAGGTCCCCGCCACGTTCGAATGGAGGAGGTGCCGGTACCCCCTGTGGGTTCTGGTGAGCTCCTCCTGCAAGTGGAGGCCTGCGGCATCTGTGGTACAGACTTAAAAAAGGTCCTCCACGGCGACCTCCCTCCTCCGCGTATTTTCGGTCATGAGGTGGGTGGGCGAGTCGCACAGGTTGGTTCCGGAGTCACTCAGTGGCAGCCTGGAGACCGCGCACTCTTCTTCCACCATGTCCCCTGCCGCAAATGCATCTACTGTCAAACGCAGGAGTATGCCCAGTGCACTCACTACAAAAAGGTGGGAACTACCGCAGGTTTTGAGCCGGCTGGAGGGGGCTGGGCAGAGTTTGTGCAGATCAAGGACTGGATCGTGCAGCAGGGCGTAATCCGCATTCCAGAACACGTCACCGCAGAGGAAGCCACCTTTGTCGAACCCATGAACACTTGCCTCAAGGCCATCCAAAAAGCCGGGGAGCTCTCCGGCCGCTCGGTTCTGCTCTTTGGCGCAGGCCCTGTGGGACTCATGCTCCTTCAGTTGATTCAACTGGAAAAGGGTCACCTCCTAGTCACCGACCCTATTCCAGAACGGCTGGAGCTGGCACGCAAGCTGGGAGCCAAAAAAACCCATGTGACCTCTGCTTCTTCTGTCTTGGAGTGGAGTCGAAAAGAGGTCGGCCCACAGGGCGTGGATGTTGCTTTGGTAGCCACCGCTTCCCCCGAGGCGATCCGAACCGCCCTGGCTGCAGTGCGCCCAGCCGGCCGCGTGGTTCTCTTCGCGCAAACTCGGCTGGATGACGAAGTGGCTTTAGATGTAGGGCAGATCGGCAGGCTCGAGAAAACCGTGGTGGGCAGCTACAGCGCATCGGTTGATCTTCAGCAGAAGGCAGCGGAGCTCATCTTCAGTCGAACGGTTAAGGTTGAGCCCTTGATCTCCCATCGCTTCACCCTCAATCGAATTGAGGAAGCGCTTGAGGTCGCCCAAACGCCATCCAGCACTTCTTTGAAGGTCATCCTGACTCTGGCGAACGGAGTTTGTACCAAAGGGTCTGACCCTTTGGTACAAGGGAGGTGAGAACATGAGAGCGGCGGTGCTCTACGGCAAAGAGGATGTCCGGCTGGAGGAGGTTTCAAAGCCCTCGGTCGGTCTTGGAGAGGTCTTGGTCCGGGTGCAATCGGCCCTGACCTGCGGAACAGATCTTAAGGTCTTCCGGCGGGGATATCACGCCCGGATGATCCAACCCCCGGCCCTCTTTGGTCATGAGTTCTCCGGAGTGATCGAAGCAGTGGGAGGAGGGGTCAAACAGTGGAAACCCGGCATGCGGGTGGTTGCTGCCAATTCTTCCCCTTGCGGCAGCTGCTTCTTCTGCAGAAAAGAGCAGCCCAACCTCTGCGAGGATCTTCTCTTTGTTAACGGAGCCTATGCCGAATCCCTGCTGCTGCCGGCCCGCATCGTTGAAAAAAATCTCCTGGAGATTCCGGGCACCCTTTCTTTTCAAGCCGCCGCCCTCACGGAACCCTTGGCCTGTGTCGTGCACGGCATCGAGACCATTCAACCGCAGCTCCAGGAAACGGCAATTCTCTTAGGTGCCGGCCCGATTGGGCTGCTCTTTGCGCAGCTGCTGGTCAAAGCCGGGGTCAATCTGATTGTGCTCAGCGGCGGGAAAGAGCGCCTTCGGAAGGCCCGTCAGATCGGCGCTTCACAGGTTTTTGATCTGGCTGAAACTAAAAACCGCACTGCAGCGCTTTTGGCCGCCACACCCGAAGGCAAAGGAGCAGATTTGGTTATTGAAGCGGTCGGGCTGCCATCCACTTGGTCTGAAGCGGTTGCGGTCTCGCGACCCGGAGGTCGGGTGCTTCTCTTTGGCGGCTGCCCGGTTGGAACCCAGGTTACTCTCGACACCCATGCCCTGCACTACGAAGAACGCCGCTTGGCATCGGTGTTCCACCACACCCCGAACAACATCCGAAAAGCCCTGAATCTCCTAGCCGAAGGCACTGTGCAGCCAGAGCACTTGATCACTCAGACCGCTCCCCTAGGAGAGTTGCCTGGAATCCTTCAAATGATGCTGACACAGGAAGACGCGGTTAAAACAGAGATTACCCCTTAACCGCCTCCAAAACCCCTTCCAAAACCCCCTGTGCAACCCCCATCAAGAAAGGCAAGTCCAGGGTCTTGAGTGTATCCTTGGGCGTGTGGTAATTCGGATTGCGGAAGTATGCGGTATCGGTAACCATCAGCGCCGGGGTGCCTGCATCCCAAAAGGGAGCGTGGTCGCTCATCCGAAGCTGGGGAATGAGTGTGCCCGCACCCGGCAGCGCAATGGTTTCTACCTGCAACCCCTCGACCCGCCGCATCCCGCGGGCAAAGGTGTTGAGCAGCCCTCTGGAGTGCCAATTGGCTCCCACGCCGATAAAGTTGCCCTGCTTAGGGTAAAAGGGGGCCATGATCCAAGGGTATCTCTGCTTCGGGTGAGTAAAGCCTAACATCTCAAGGCTCACCATGCCGGTCGGGGTGCGCCCTTCCTTCTTGAGCTCTCCCGCATAATGGGCTGAGCCCATCATGTTCCACTCCTCCAGCGTAAAGGCAACAAATTCGATTTGTTCAGAGGCCGGATGATCGGCCAGCAGTCGCGCCACCTCTAAGAGAACCGCTACCCCCGAGGCATTGTCATCCGCGCCGGAAGAGCCCTCTACGGCATCATAATGGGCACCTAGGATAAAGGGGGTCTTGAGTCCCGGCTTGCGGCTGGCAACCAGGTTGGCAAAGACCTCCCCATCCACGGTGAAGGAATCTGGCAGCACCGTGTAGCCGAAACCAGCAAGGGTGCGAGTCAGATACAGAGCGGTCTCTTCGAGTCCGCGCGGACAAGTCTGCGGTGAGCGCTCCCGCGCTACCTTCTCTAAGAAATCCCTTAACGACTCCACATCAATCTGCATATCCTCTTTCACCTACATCGCCAAGAGTGGGATATCAACCTGGAGACAGGCCCCTTGTGACGGGGTACATGTGACGACTCCGGGTGACGCTGATGGGGTGGGGTGCCGCGCGCAGTTTTCAAAAGCTGCCGTTTTGCGAAGCACAACGGTGGCTTTTGGACTGTCTGAGCGCGGC
Source organism: uncultured Planctomycetia bacterium (assembly GCA_964597545.1). Classification (GTDB taxonomy): domain Bacteria; phylum Omnitrophota; class Gorgyraeia; order 1-14-0-20-64-10; family 1-14-0-20-64-10; genus CAZQXN01. The sequence continues at coordinate 4,657 of CAZQXN010000030.1, forward strand.
ATCCCACCCTCGGCGGCAGGACCCGGAGAATGGCGATGGATCGGCACAGGGGTGTCTCCAGAACGCATATCACTCTCCCAGATTCAACAACATGCACTTGACCGCACCGCCCCCCTTCTCCAAAAACTCCGACACATCTACTGGGTAGGGGACAACGCCACGGCAGCGCACCTGAGTGTACACCTGCTGACTTAAGCCATCCGGCATCATCAGCACATGGCGCCGCTCTCCGCGGAAGTCAACCGTCACCTGAAAACTGTTGGCAGCAAATCCGCCCCCATCGGCAGCGCTTAAGGCAATCAGCCGATCCCCAAAGCAACTGCGCAGTGCCGCCTGACCTGCCGCAGAGAAGGCTTCGAGAAACACGAGCAGATATTCCTGGTTGGGCCCGAAGGGACACAGCGCCGTATCTCCATGGTAATGCCTCTCATTCACCAACTCCAAAGGCAAAATTTCGCACGCGCCAACCCAATGTCGAAGCATCGGCAGCGCCCTGCGGTCAGATCGGAATCCATAACGCCATTGGTACGGGGGAATCCCAGCCCTCCATACCCAATGGAGCGGGTGGATGTCCCCATAGGTAAACAGATATGTCCCTTTGTCGGGATTCCCCGAAGGGTCTCCCGCTCGGATGAAGTCAGCCTCTCCTTCAAACCGAATCTCCAAGGGCAGCTGTTTAACGACAATCCCCAGCCCCTCTAAGAAACGCCGGTAATACGCCTGCTCCTGGGCCCGGGCAGGATTTAAGTTGGACAGATAAAAGGTATCCCCCAGCCGCACGCCGGCATTGGCCGGGAAGACCATCCCAGGACATTGAGCATCTGCGGCGAGCCAATGCACCTCAACCCCATGTTGTTCGAGTGCGGATTTAAGCCCCTGCCATTGGGCTTGGGCTCGGGGCCCGTCAACCTGCTTGCGCAGACCCCATCGATTGCGCGTGTGAGGATTGGCGCCCCCCTGAATCGAAAAGAAGGTGGGCTCTCCAAGGAGAACCGTCTGCGCCATCAGAAAGGATAGGCCCGCAATGCCAGGGGCCGGCTGTCCTGAAGCACGGCCACAGGATGGGTGCAGTAATAGGGAGCAAACATACCGGTCGGGTGGTGGGAACCAGAGGCCTTGGTCCCGCCAAAGGGCAGTTTGCCGCTTGAGAAGATCGTCCCCCGATTGAAGTTCACCATCCCGGTATCAATGGCCCCCAGCAGTTTCTGGAATCGACTCTTGGAGCGGGTAAAGACCGAAGTGATCAATCCGTAACTCACTTCATTGTTGATGGCAACCGCCTCTGCCTCATCCTTGACCGCGTAAATCGCCACGTCGGGTCCGAAGATCTCCTCGGTGCGGTAGCGCCCTGCTCGGCTGCGGTCGGGCTTCTCACACAGATGAACCGATGGAGTCACGTAATAGCCGCGCCGGTTGCCCCACTTGCCCAGCGCCTTGCCCTTGCGCAGCGCCTCAAACCCCTCCTCATCCGCCAGCTTCATGTACCGCTGGAACTTGGCGATCGCATCATGGCTGATCAGGGGCCCCATGACCACCCCCTCGGCCATCGGGTAACCCATGCGAATGCGATCTGCGATATGAAGAAACTTTTCCAGGAAAGGCTTAAGCACCGAACGCTCCACCAGGATGCGGCTGGTGGCATTGCACCGCTGGCCGCTCATGGAAAAAGCTGCCAAGGCTGTCTCGCGAGCCGCCAGATCCAGATCGGCATCCCGAAGCACGATGCCGGCATTCTTACCCCCCATCTCCAGCGCCAGAGAAAGCCGGGGGTTTTTGATGTTGGCCGAACGGATCGATTGTCCCGCTGCAGTGGAACCGGTAAAGAGAACTGCCGAGACGGCCGGATGCTCCACCAACTTCTTGCCGACCTCAGAACCCCCCTGCACCAAATTAAAGACCCCCGAAGGAAATCCTGCTGCATGCAGACATTCGGCCAAACACTGTCCTATGAAAGGGGTGTATTCGGAGGGCTTGAAGACCACGGTATTGCCGGTAAGCACCGCTGGAATGATGTGGCTGGCCGGCGTATGGGACGGGAAGTTAAAGGGTCCAATCACCGCCATTACCCCCAGCGGCCGATAGCGGCACTGGCCCTGGACGCCCCGCTCAACTGCAACCGAGTAGGGTTTAAGGAGATTCAGGCCAGCGCCCACCATCTCATCGATTTTCTCGATCGAGCGCTGAACCTCACGCTCAGCCTCTTGAATGGGCTTGCCTGCCTCGCGCGCCAACAGAACCATGAGATCATGCTTGCGGCGCTTCAGGACTCGCTGGAATGCCTTGAGCTTGGCTCGCCGGCTGGCAGGGGTGCTGGAACTCCACCTAGGAAACGCCTTGGCCGCTTGCTCAACCGCAGCACCCACCACCTCGGGTGAGACTATGAGCCGGCCCACCGGAGCAACGAGATCCCCGGGGTCCTCGCTGATCAGCTCCACCCCTTTGCTCGGCCGGGTAAACCGACCACCGATGTAATTACCCCACCACCTCACAGAGGCATTCTCTCTCATTGCGAGAATGCCTTCGATGTATATCGTCCGTTCTTCGTCGCACCTTCTGTGCGCTGCGAAGAACGCTGCGAGGTGGTGGGGTTACCTCGATACGGCATAGGCATAAAGAGGCTCTCCTGCATCAACCTTGAGTGCGGCATAGGCTTCAGGATCCAACCGGCAGCGATCCCCGGAGATCTTGCCGGGCGCCAAAACCGCCCGGAACGATCCTCCTGCTTCGGTCCCAGCCAGAACCCACGCCCCTGCCCTTTTACCCCGGCCCCGGCCCAAAAGTTTATTCGGCAGCGAAAGGGTGACGCGCCGAGTCCTGCGAACCACGCGAACTTGATTGCGAACAGCCGCATGATAGGGGCCGCCGTCAAAGGGCTCAACCTGGTTGAGAGGCTTAAACCCTACTCCAGCCAACAACTTTGCTGCCCGCTGGGCTGCAGGGTGGATCTTGCCAATGGCAGCCTGGACTTCATCCGGCAAAAGAGCGCAGTAGATCGGCTCTGAGGGCAACAGGCCAACGATAAACTCCTTACTCTTGACTGACAGGCGATCTGCATCATTGTAGGAAAGCCCCGTAAAGACACGGCCCAGCCGGTCCCAAAAGAGAGAGCTGCCCTGCCTGCTCATCTCACCGCGGAATTCAACCAGGAGAACCCGATCAAACCGGCCCGGATGCATCGCCATATAGAGGAAACGCACAAAGGACAGCTGCAACCCGCACTTGAGCGCCACTGCCCTGTATTGGGGCAAAACAACCAGCCCCCCGATCTCAGTGGGGCCATTGCAAGTCTTGCCAAGCTGCAGCACCTTATGCCTGCGCCGCATTCCCAGGGAGCGGCTCCTTCTCACAATGCTCTTCTGAGCCAACCAAAAATGGGGCGAGGTGGCGGTTCCGTGCTTGGCGATGATTAAGGAGCAGCCGATCAGCTTGCGGCCGGGACGCTTCTCCAGCACAAAGAGGTATTGGGCTTTCTGTTTGGGCATCCTGCCGCGGAAGGATTGCTCAGAGATTGCCAGGAGCCGCCGGATGTAAGCCCGCTCAGCCGGAAGGTTGTAGGAGTTAAGGGCCTTAGCCAATGCAAAGACTTGGGCAAAATCTTTTGACCCGGCTGCGCGTATTAGAAACATATCCGCTCCACAAATGCCTGATAAAACCGAATCGCTCCCGTGAGCTGCCGAAGCGCAATTGCTTCGTTGGGCCGATGAATGTTGCCGACCGATCGACCCGGCCCGAACACAGCCGAAGGAATTCCAATACGGTTAAAGAGTCCGGCCTCAGAGCAGCCGGTCTTGGCCGTCACCCGAACCGGAAGCTTAGCCGCCCGCAAGGCTGTTTTTCCAGAAGCAATCAACGCACTGCCGGCATTCAACTCCAGTCCAGGATTGTCCCGCTCCAATCGAAAGGCCCAGGTGGATCCGGGCGGACCCAATTGTTTCCAGAGCACCCCCTCCAGCCCCTGAACCATCCTATGAATATTCTGCTTCGGCAAGGAGCGGATGTCAAAGGTGAGCCGCCATCCCCCCGGGGTCTCATCCAAGCGGTTGACGCTCCACGTGAGCAGGGGCGGATCAAACGCCTGGTCCCGGGACTTTTGGTAGGGTGCTGCCAACCGCTCAAGGGTTTCGAAAACCAAAACCACCTGCTCCCAGGGGAAGGTCGGATACCAGCCCGGAGCCAAGGTTGTTGTTCCAACCTTTCTTTTGGAAAAAGCAGGGCTTTTGACCTCGGCTCCAGCGGCCCGACAAAAACGGAGGCGGCTCTCCTCGGGAATGATATTGTGCCCGGCACCCCCTTGCCAGGAGAGCACGTGCACCTTGCCAAAACGGCGCTGGATTCCTTTAAGAAAGATGAGGGCTTCCTCTATGGCGTTGGCGCCCAGGTGCGGTGTGGCAGAGTGGGATGCTTTTCCTCGGAAGGCCGCCTCCATCGCCTGCACCCTGGTGGAGGGACGAAACAGTCCCCGTGACTTTAAGAAAACCTCCAGGACAGCCAACCCCTTGTGGCGGGTGACCAGGGCGAGCTCTGAGGGCTCTCCGACCAGAGCCATCTTGGGGCGCGGGAAATCTCCCTGACAAAAATGGGCAGCTCCCTTGAGGCCTGACTCTTCACCAAAGGAACCCAGCAAGAGCACCGGCCGTTTGAGCTTTGCAGGATCGATGCGGCTTACGGCCAAAAGCTTGCACAACATATCCAGCTTGGTGTCAGCCACGCCCAGGCCGTAAAGGGTTCCGCCCCGCACAGTCAGCTTCCAGGGATCTTGGCCGGTCCGAGTCCAAAGGCGGCGCTCTCCGGAATCAACGGTGTCGAGGTGGGTACACAACAAAAGGGGGGCCTTGCCGCTGCCCTTAGCGCCAATCACATTGAGGAAGGAGAGGGGACCCTGCTGGCTTTCTTGGTACGAAACTTTCCAGCCCAACTTGCGCATCAGGCCGCCGACATAAACAGCGCAATCGACGTTGCTCCGGGAGGTCACTGTATCCAAGCGAATCAAGCGCTTGGCCTCCTGGAGGAGATCGAAAGGGGCAGCAACCTTAGGACCCATGGCCTCATGATATCATAGGCGCCATGCGCAACCGTCTACAAGCTCCTCATCCATCCAGCATTGAGCGCTCCGGCCGCGGGTCCTGCCGCCGAGGGCGGGATGCCGTGCTCAAACAGTCCAAGAGCCGCCGTTGTGCTTCGCAAAACGGCGTCTCTTGGAAACTGCGCGCGGCACCCCATCCCGTCGGCGTCACCCGCGACTCAACGACTCAAGCTGCAGTAACGCGCTTAGCGGTTGCGGTTTGGCTGGTGGTGGGGTTAAGTGGATGTGGGGGGCTTCTGGTGCCGATGGCACGCCGCACGCCGGCCCCCTTACCCGAGAAGCTTGCCCACTACTACGACACCGCCCCCCTTGCCCTGAAGATGTCTGTTCAGTCCACCGAACCCGCAGACGACTTTGAAATCCAGCGGCTTACCCTCACCGCCCCCTTGAAACCCAGCTTTCGCCCCATACGAATCGATTGGTACAAACCACACGAAGCCGGTGCGCATCCGGCCATTTTGATGTCTCCGATCTTGGCCGATACCGACCTGTACATCCGGGAGTTTGCCCGCTTCTTCGCAGGCCGCCGCCTGCACGCCGTGCTCGTCTACCGCCCCAAGGAGATCTTTACCGGAGACCGAGCACTGGAGGACATTGAAAAGCATTTCCATGAGTCCATCGTGCAGTTGAGACACACCCTCGACTGGCTTGAGACCCAGCCCTCGGTGGATCCAGAGCACATCGGCTCCTTCTCCATCAGCATGGGGGCCATCCTGACCTTGGTCCTTACGGCCATTGAGCCCAGAGTCCAGGCATCGGTCCTGGCCCTTCCTGCCGGGCACATTCCAGAGATCATCATGAGCTCGCAGGACAAAACCATCCGAAAGCGCAGGGTAAACTACTTAAAGGAAAATAACCTAACCCCCAAGGAGGCACTGCAGAAACTTAAAGCGGTGATTGTCTCAGAACCCATGACCTTTGCCCCGGCCATTGATCCCGACCGGGTCTTCATGGTCACCGGCCTCTTTGACCGGGTGCTGGGCTTGAGGAACTCACTTCGACTGTGGTGGGCGATGGGGCGGCCGCGCCTGCTCTTGCTTCCCACAGGTCATTACACAGCCGTCTTAGCAACCGCAGATTTGAAGGTTATCAGCTACTCTTTTCTCAAACGAAAATTAAAATAGGGAGAATTGCCATGTTTCGCGTCGCTGTTGTTCTAGGAGTTTTATTTGTTCTCCCGCTCCTCTGTCCGCTGCCCGCCCACGCTGAAACCATCATCTTCAAAGATGGCAGCAAGCTTACCGGAAAGGTCATCGAACAAACAGAGGAGAAGGTGGTCATCGACCTGTACGGAACACCCGTACCTTATGCGCCAGAGGAGATCGAACGGATCGAACCGGACGCCTCACCTGCTCAACCTGCCCCCAAAAAACCGGCGCCGCCTCCAACAGCACCTCAAGCCCCTGCCCCAACCACCCCGCAAGCCTCTGTAGACTCGCCCCAAGCCTTTTATGAGGAATTCAGGAAGGCAATGATCGCTGCCGAGGGATGGGGGGATGTCAAAGAATTCCTGGCGCAAGAGGTTGCTGAGATGTGGACCGACCCGCATTACGGAATGGACAATCTCTTTACTGCCACGCAGAAAATTGTGGCCGCGCAGAATTATAAGATCACGGATGTGCAGACGAAGGGCAATGAAACCACTTTGGTGCGAGATATCTCTGAAGGGGGCCAAACCTTCCAAACCGATGTGATCTTAAGAAAAGAAGAGGGGCAGTGGAAATTCGCTAACGAGATACTCCGGTTCTAAAACCTTAAGAAATCAGCCCCACAACAAGGAAATCATCATGACAATTGCTTAAGCAGGTCTGCTTCGCCCGCCTTCTTCAAACCTTCAACAACCCGCTTACGCCATTTCGGAGGCACAGAATCTAGAGCATGCTTGATCTTGTCCAGCTCATCTTTATTCATGAGGGCTTTCAAAAGCGCAATGGCCATTCCTTGATCCTTCTCAGCTTTCTCCCTCGCTTTTCTTCTCTGGAAAATAATCAGCTTATGAATGGCGAACTCGGCAGGGTGTGGCATAGAGACAGGAATGTCTTCAACCTTCACTTCAATGACATTCTGAGCCAGGAGGTCAAGGTACCGCAAAGCCACCGCGTTCATCCCTAGCTGAGGCAAAGGGTGCGGCTTGTCTAGTCCTTTTCCTTTTTCCGGTGTTAGAAACTCAACAATCAGATCCGGATGCTCAAACCTCATGTAACCGGCAGTGCCCTGAAATCCCACAATGAAACCAAGGCTCTTCAGCAATGCCGGAACATGAACTTTCGCTTTCACTGTGGAAGGTCTTGGGATTAGAAAATCGATGTCTCTGGTCTTAAGCGTTGTGAGAATTTCCGTGCCGCCGAAATAATCCCGATAAAACGGCATACACCAACTGCCAATAAGTACAATATCTTTCAATACACCTGCTTGATGCAGGCAGCGCAACACCTTGAGACACAAGTTATACTGATTCTTTTCCACGCAAAGCACTCCTTAAGAACTTAATCTGCTTCTTGAGCTGCGATAAACGCTTCTTGTGCTGAGCCCTAAGGGCTTGGGCGTCCTTACATCCTTTGATTTGGCGTTCCGAAAGTTTTCCCTTATAGACAAATCGGACTTTGCCTCGCTGCCTCACTATGAGATAGCAGTATTCATGTCCCTTGATCTTCTTTTTGATAAGGCTACCCCTGGGCAGCTTTGCCAATTCCCTCTCATAATTCCTCTTCATCTTGAGGGAATTCTGAAGCTCCTCTTTGAGCACACCCTTAATCACACCCATCGGACAGCTTAATCTCCTCTTCTGGTATGGTTACCATACATAATACCATATTCTACATAATGTATGGTAACTAAATTGAGATGGGTTACCATACAAAATACAATATAGGTGTGTAGGTTGGGTAACGGGAGCTGCCCTACGGGGACTCGAGTAGGACCTTCAAATCAAACCGCTGGTATTCTCGCTGGGCGGCTGGGGTTTTGCCTTCAGCCGTTGCCACCCATAGATCTGGATAGCGATAGACGACGCTCTGGATGTTGCTCGAAGGGGCAATCGCTCGGGCGATCTCCATCGCCACCTCCGGGGTGACCGCCCCATGGTGGGCAGTCAGCAGCTTCCCCTGTTTGAGGTAGCGAATCTCATAGGCAGAGGCCCCTTCGGGAGACTCTAAGCCGGGCTTGCGGGGATTGCCGTTACAGGCCAGCTGCAGATCCCGCACGTCCAGATCCAACGCAAAGTCAGAGCGGAAGATGGCATTGGCAACGAAGTAGCGGTGCGGTCCGGCCTTTTCCCGATCTGCCCAGAAGATTCGAGAATAGCGCCGCGTGGTCTCCAGCACCACGGCCGTCGGAACCTGGGCATCGGCAAAGAGGTAATTGAAGCCTCCAGTCCGAGGCGCTGCATCAATGACCTGAACTGCCCGGTCCAAATCCTTGGACTCCTCCAAGACGCGCCTGAGCAAAAAGGGCATCGGTGTTCCTCGAAGGTCTTGATCCACGGTCTCGGCCCCGATCTCGCTGACAGAAATGCCTTCCTGGCTGATGCCGGAGATCACCCCGATAAAGCCCAGCCACCCGATATTCACAAAGGGTTCATATCCCTCTGGGTGATACACCATCAACGCGGCGTACTCCTGCACGTCGGATCGGATCGACCAATCCAGATTGCGGATTTGAATGAGACGGCCATCCTGCGTGGCTCCACCAAAGGCGGCAAAACTTGCGCAGTGGGTGGAGGTCAGATCCGGCAAGGCATGAATACGCTGCAGGGTCTTCATGGGGATGCCGGCTCCCCTGGAGAGCCCCCTGAGCTCCTCGATGTAGCGCTCTGGAATGTGCGGGAGCATCTTGCGCCAGGCTCGATCCAAGCGCCGATTGACAAACCACCCCCCAACGAGCGGAAGTCCCAACGCCTGCTTGGAAAAGACAGAGATATTGTCGACTGAAGCGCGGACCTCCTCTTTAAGCAGGGCACCGTGCTGCAGCCCCATCTCATAGGGTGAGCCGGTCAGGTGCAATACCGGAAGCTCTCCGATCTGCTCCACCCACCCCTTGGAGATTGCCTCGGCAAGCGCGGCCCGCCCCGGCGTAGCGCACCCTGAGACCAAAAGAACTGAGACTGCCCCCAGCAGGCAGAGCAGCTTCAACGCCGCGCTACTGTGACTGATCTTGTTCATAGAGGGCGGTGAGTCTCCAGATGGTGTCGATCAAAAAATCTCCGAACCCCTGTCCATACCAGGTCATTTGGGCTTCGTAAGAGCGGTTGCGGTACTGCTGGTGGGTCAACGCATACCCCAGGTAGCCGTCGGCATACCCCAGCAAGATGGGTGTAAGCCCCCGCCGGCCCAACTGCTCTTTGAGCTGCCGCCCCACTTCGGCGGAGAGCTCAGCCGGAAGCGGGACCAGGAGGAGATCTCCCAATGCAATCAGATGCATGACCTTGGAGGTGGGGCGTACCAACCGACCGATTGCAGGATGGAGCGGAAGAAATCCCAGGCGGATCTGCGGGGGCGGCAGCTGAAATGACTGGCCCCAAACCGCCAAATCCCCTTTGGTCGCTAAGGAAGCTTGGTTTACAAGCCCGATGGCCACCTCGGCAAGTCCTGCCCCAAAGCGTTGGATCCGCTCCTCGGCATTGCTGCCGACAGCATCTTGGGGCCTTAAGTCACCGGCTGCTCCGTTGAAGAAGAGGCACACAGCTCCCGGATAGGTGGTTTCAAGGATCTGGGTAAGCACCCCTGGATAATCCGCACTCAAGCGCATATCCTGTGAATCCATTAAGGTGGGGTGTGCTGCGGCATTGACCAAAATGGCTTTGGGCTCCCCCTCTAAGGATTCAATCAAAAAGACCGCTGCCTCAGGATCAACCTGCCCTTCGGAATCCATACGGTTTTCAATCACTTCGGTCAAGGCGTCGGGGGCAAAGTTCGCTCCCCACCGAACCGGTTCCTGCTGTGCGAGGGCTTGGCGCACTGCCCAGGTCACCCGGGCTCTCACTCCCTCCGCGACCGCTGAATCGTACTTCCCGAAGACCATTTGATGCAGAAGGCCGTGCCCTATGGCGCCGGAACCTGAATGGGTATGGGTGGTCGCCAAAACAATCCCCTGCCTTGGAATCTGAAGCTCCTCTACCAGGTTATGGAGAATCTTTTCGGCCAAGGGTTCAGTAAAGATCAATAGGTCCGAAGAGATCAACACCACCTGGTCCTCTCCGTCAGTCAATGTCAGCACCCGGACATAGAGGGGATCCCGAATGCCTTCAGAGGGTTTGCCCCGCCGCTTGGAGTAGCCGGCCAGGGGGGTTCCCACAGCAGGGGTGATCTCCACCTTGGCCGCCCCGGCTTGAAGCGCAACCTCTCCGCCCAGATGGAGTTGACTTCGCGCCTGCTCTAGAGCACTCTCCCCGATTACAGGGGTAACGGGAGCGCAGCCGGCAAGCACCAGCGCAACGAGAAGTAATAGCCCCTTCCAGCGCAAGATGCCGCTCATCCCTTCCTCTTGGGGTGCCGTGCCTCTACAATCGTCTTGGTCCCTCCCCGCACGTTGAACTCCCCTGTCACCTCAACCCAGGCCGGCTTTACTGCCGCCACAAAGTCCCTTAGGATCCGGTTGACGGCATTCTCCTGAAAGATGCCGAGATTCCGGTAGCCGTTGAGATAGAGCTTGAAGGCCTTCAGCTCCACGCACCATTTTTTAGGGCAGTAGCGGATCCGGATGGTCCCAAAATCAGGCAGTCCTGTGCGGGGGCAGACCGAGGTAAATTCCGGGGTTGTAATCGTAACTGTGTAGCGGGGATACTGGTTGGGCCAGCTCTCCAGCGGTGGAAGTTTGGCGCGGCACCCGGAGCCAGCATGTTTTGCGGTGTATTGAGGCATCAGTGTGATTCTACCATCACGTGCTCAAAGTCACTAGGACTGCCCCCAGCAGCATCAGCCCCGCCCCAGCCAACCGCTGCAGGAGCGCTGCCTCTCGAAAGAGCAGTCCGCCGTACAGCACCGAGATCAGCAAACTCAAGCGCTTCAGCGCCAAGAAATAGGCCACCGGCGCCATCATCACCCCAATGAAGTGGGTCACAAAAATCCCGCCAATGACCACCCCGGTCAAGGCAAACAGCTTCCACTGCTTTCTGCTGCCTCGAACAAGCCCGCCCGAGGACCTGGCTCCCCAAAACGCCAAGGGGGTCAGGACCACCGTCTCAATCGAGAAGTAGATCAGCGCAAAGGCTGCCGGATTTGAAAGCAGCACCGCCTTTTTACCCAAGGCCGAGGTCGCGCTGTAGCAGGCAGCGGTAATGAGCATGTATCGGATCCCAGGCACACGCCCAATCGCCTTGATCGGCTCCAAGACCCCCTGAGGCACAAGCTCGGCCTGCAGCACATAGGCTCCAACCGTCACCCCCAGCACCCCCACAAAACCCAAGGTGGCCACATGTTCCCTCAAGAAAAGAAAACCGGTTGCTACTGTGAGCAGGGGTGTGAAGGCCTGAAAAGGAATCACCAAAGACAAGGGAGAGATCCGAAGGGCCCGCAAATAACACAGGTACGCCAGAATCTCCAAGGGGATCATTACCGCAACCAATCCCCAGAAACCGGGCTGGATCACCGGCCATGGGCTTACGGCAGCCCAGACGACCAGCCACGGCAAGGAGCACAACAGCACCGCCCACGCCACCACCCACTCGTTGGAGCGGACCAAGAGGCGTTTGCTTAGGGCATCGGAACTGGAGTGAAAGAAGGCGCAGGCCAGCGCCCATGCAATCCACATGAGCGGTCTTATTCCTTCCTGGCAAGCAGAAGAAACTGATAGGAGAAGAATGGAGGCCACAGGCTGGCCAAGCCCCCATCCAGGGCCTCCACCGCCCGAAGGGGGAAGGCCCAGGCGGAGCGGTTGTACCACCGAGCAATCGGCAGGGGGATGGCAGTGGTGCGCTTGAGGGCAAGCCCTGCGTCCCGGATGAGTGCTCGCGCGGTCTTGAGGGTAAAGAAACGCAGGTGCCCCTGATCCAAGATGCCGCAGGGGCGGTAATCAAAACGGCCTAACAACAAACTCATGCGGACCGACCAGTGCGCTACATTGGGCACTGAGATCAAGATCCGCCCTCCGGGTGCGGCCAAACGGGCAACCTTCTTTAAAACCCCCACCCCGTCCCGAACATGCTCAATGAAATCAGCCAAGACCACCGCTTCAAAGGATTCGTCATCCCACGGCAAGGGATCCCGCTCCGCATCCAAAACGGCCAGCTTCTCATAGTGGGGCTTCGCCTGCTCAGCCCATGCAGGGTTCAATTCAATCCCCGAAACCGAGCGAAACCCTTGGCTCCCAAGCGCTGCTCCCAGGTAGCCGGTGGCAGCTCCGACATCCAGGATGCGCGTTGTCTCCGGCAGCCCCCCCAGAAATTCTAAGACCCGCCCGTGTGTACTGAAGGGTCCCGCTTTAAGCAGGTACGGGCAGGCGGCAGAAGCGCTGTCTGCCGGATGGGCGGCGGGGTTCATGGCGGCAAAAACTGGCGGGCCGCAAGGAGGTTGAAGCTTACCGGATCATACATCTGCCGCGCAACAAACAGATCCGAGAAACTTCTTACGTCAAGCCAGGCGATTCCGGCAATCGCCAGCGCCAGAACGATCCAGCGCACAACCGTCTCCTTCTCACCGAGGGTCACCCACCACAAGAAAAAGACCGCCCCCAAACGAATCGGCACCTCCAGGGCCAAAGCATACCGAATGTTCTTGGTGCCCCATGCCAGGCACCCCACAAAGAGAATCGGCACCAACATCCAAGCCCGGAGACGCGCATCTTCGGACCGGCCCGCCAGCAATGCACCCAACCCCAGCAAATACAGCAGCACAGTCCAAGGAGAGATCAGCAGAGCATCCACCACATAGCGGAACCACGACCCCGACCCATAGTGAAGCGCATAGGTATTGGTCGCCACAGAGGCGCAGGTGACGGAGAGGGTTTTCCAGGCAGGCATCACACCGCCCGCCGCCAAGGCACACAGCAGCGCTGCGCCGGCCAGCGGAATCAGGGAGACCGAGAGAAACGGCCAAAGGGCAATTCTCCGGCGGCTGCGAAAAGCGTGCCAACCCATCAGCGCCCAGGAAACCGGAATCAAGATGACACTGCTCTCCCGCGCCAAGAATGCCGCCCCATACAGAAGGCTCACCCACAGCCATTGGCGAGGACGGGATGCATCCAGCAAAAACCGCAGGAACAGCATCAGAGAGGCCACCGTCAGCAGTGCGACCCAGCTGTCTGAGAGGGCCCGCCGGGCCATCGCCAGGTGAAGGGGAGAGACCGCCAACAACAGGGTGGTGCCATAGGCCGCCCAATCCCCAAAACGCCCTCGAAAACTCCAGAAGACCAAAACCAACAGAGCCAAAAATGACAGCCAGGAAACCCGCTGAAGCGACTCCGGGCGAGGCCCCCACAGGCGAACAGCCAAAGCATCAACTCCTATCGTGGTCAACCGCAAGGGGGTCGGAAAATACTGGTTCTCCCGCTTGCCCTGCAGATACCCTTTAAAGAGGGCCGGAAATGCCGGCAGCCCCTGCTGGGCAACCTGCACCGCATAATGCAGATAAACCCCTTCATCTGCCTTGAGCTGATAGGAGTTCTTGCCCAGATTCGACGAGACCAATACCGAGGCCAGCGCCATGAGCACCAGCAAAACAAACCACGGACGCCACTTCATGACTTGACCTCTCGATCATCGCGCAGGCACCGCCCTTGAGGATTAAAGATCGCAAAGCGGCGCACGCCCCAACGCTCAAGCAGATACTGGAGGCTCACCCGCGCCACCCCCAATCCATATACCGTGCCGCGCCACGGCGTGATGGAAGAAGACTCCGGCAGAAACCGCGAAGGGGCTGAAACCTCGCCCACGGCATAGCCGAAGTGGCGCGCCTGCACCAACAGTTGATTGTCAAAAAGGAAATCATCTGAATTCTCCAAAATCGGAAGCTTAAGCAGCACCTCCCTGGAGAAGGCCCTGAAACCTGTGTGATACTCGCTCAACCGCTGACCCAGCGCCCTATTCTGCCCCCACGTCCAAAGCCGGTTAAAGCAGTACTTGTAGATTGGCATCTGGCGGCGGATCGCCCCGCCCCCCAAGATTCGGGAGCCCAGCACCACATGGAAAACCCCTGAGGCCACCACACCGGCCAAGGCCGGCACCAGCTCCGGAGGATACTGGTAATCCGGATGGAGCATCACCACGATGTCAGCGCCCCGATCGAGTGCCGCCTGGTAGCAGGTCTTCTGATTGGCTCCGTAACCGAGGTTGGTGGTGTGGCGGTGGTATGGCACGCCGAGCTGCTCAGCCAATTCAATGGTGCGATCCTGGCTGCCGTCATCCACCAGGATGACCTCGTCCACAATGTCACGGGCAATCCCTTGGACGGTTCGCTCTAGTGTCCGTTCAGCGTTGTACGCCGGAAGCACCACTACCACCTTACGGTGCCCAATCATGACTGACCGCCTACCTCCACTGGTGAGGCTCCTCCTGCAAAACCTCCACAATCTTACGTTCTAAGAGAGCCGGCTCCAACCAATCCTGACGAGCCTGAACAATCCCTGCCGAGTCAATCAGATATGCTGCGTTGGGTGCCGAGCCATAAGCCTGCCACACCGCATCATCCATCCCATCCACCAAAACCGGAATGTGGCTGTCCAGGGCAGCCTGGCATCGGCTTGCCAAGCGAGCCCGCGCTTTGTAGTTGGCCGGCTGGTCAACGAAGAGCCGCTCTCTCTGATTCTGGGCTGTTATCCACTCCCCTCCGGTGTAGGGCGAAGGCGAACCTTTGGGATGGGCTTCAATGGTATAGAGGACATAGAAGGCAACGCGATCTTGGTACCGCTCGTAGAGACGCTCTAAGGCCGGCAGGTGACTGCGATAGACTGGGCAGCTGTAACTTCCGGTGACCAAGACCAGGGGGCTGATCTCGCGGAATTGAGCGAGATGAACGAATCGCCCCTTAAGATCCTGAAGGGAAAAATCAGGAGCCTCCTCCCCCACTCCAACTCCGCCAAAGGGGAAGGTCTCCTCCTGCGCTGCCCCCATGCAAGCAATCGCCCCCACCAGCACCGCCAAAACCGCGCCAAGGAACCTCAAGATCATCTGATCATTCTTTTGTCATTCCCGCCCTCGATCGGGGTCGAGGGCAAGCTCCTGCAGGAATCATTTCTGGTGGCAGATCCTCGCTTCCGCGAGGACGACAGGGATGCGTGTCGTTTCACTCGCCGATAATCTTGACCAGCACCCGCTTGCGGCGGCGGCCGTCAAACTCCCCATAGAAGATCTGTTCCCAGGGACCAAAATCGAGCTTACCCCCGGTCACCGCCACCACCACCTCCCGCCCAAAGAGCTGGCGCTTGATGTGAGAATCCCCATTGTCCTCGCCGGTCCGGTGGTGCCGATATCCCTTGCGGTCGTAAGGAACCAGCTTCTCCAGGAAATCCGTGAAATCCTGGTGGAGCCCATCCTCATCGTCATTGATGAGAACAGAGGCGGTAATGTGCATGGCGTTGACCAGCACAAAGCCCTCCCGAATCTTGCTCTTGGTGAGGGCCCCCTCCACCTGGGGGGTGATGTTGATGAGGGCAGTGCGCGTCTTGGTGTTAAACCAGAGCTCTTCCCGATAATTCTTCATGAGATCCCTCCCTGTACGTAGGGGTCATGTACGTAGGGGTCAGACCCTTTCGTACAAGACCCATTCGTACAACAGAGCGATTGCTTTAGATGGCGCCCTGCCTCTTATTCAGGCGAGCAGATCGACCGTGAGGGCTGCGGATTCTCCGGAAGGTCCGAGAGAACATACTCCGGATCCATGATCGGCTTGTAACCGTCCGGCGCCGGGAACGGAAAGGTAACGAGTTCATAGGCGCCGCTGGCGGTCCGGGCAATCGCGAAGCCCAGCCCCTTGACCAGGCCCCAGGTGGCACCTGCGCCGCCTCCCATCTCCTGGGTGGTGAAGGTAATCTGCTTGGGGATCTCCAGCCATCCGGTGGTGAGATTGGCGATGCCGCGGAAGAGTTTGGTGAGCACCAGGCGGCCGGTGTCCTGCTCTTCGTGTTCTGCATGGGCCGGCGCTACGACACCGATCAGCGCCACAGAAAGGATGAGGGTCATGACAATCCAACGCTTATTCATTCATCTACCTCCTTGTCAGGTTGCGGATATCAGATACCTTGGGGCAGGTATCTTGTGGAGTACGCTACGAAAACGCTTCACCGCTTCTGCTGATCTGGTATTGTATCATACACCCATGAACACCACGCCAGCAGCCTCCCAGATGCACCCGTTCCCCTACGATCCTTTTCAACAAGAAGCGGTCCATGCCATCCGCCAAGGGATCTCAGTCTTTGTTTCAGCCCCCACCGGTTCCGGCAAGACGGTGATTGCCGAGATTGCCGTGCAAGAGGCGCTCAAGTCGCAGGGCCAGGCCATCTACACCGCCCCCATCAAAGCCCTCTCCAATCAAAAGTTCAGGGATTTCCATGCCCGCTATGGGGAGCGCGTGGGAATCTTAACCGGTGATCTCAACCTCAATCCCGAAGCGCCCCTGCTCATCATGACCACCGAGATCTACCGCAACTGCCTCTTTGAGAATCCGGAGCGCTTTGCCCGCTGCCGCTGGGTCATCTTTGATGAGGTCCATTACTTGGACGACCCAGAGCGAGGCACCGTCTGGGAGGAGGCGCTCCTGCTGACCCCCCGCCAAACCGAGATCCTGGCCCTCTCCGCCACCATCCCCAACGCCAAGGAGTTGGCCGGCTGGATCGAGCGGATTCACGGCCGTCCGGTCCGGGTGGTTCACGACACCCATCGGCCTGTCCCCTTGAAGTTCACCTATCAATGCCAGAATGAGCTCATCACCTCCCTGCCGGCCCTCAAGACAAACGGCTACCACAACCAAACCCACTGGAAACCCAAACCCCGACACTTTCATCATCACAGAGGAAAGCGCCACTGGAAATCAGCGCGCAGCACCCGGCCCGCACCCGGAAGTGAGCGTCCCTTTGGCAAAACCAACCGGGCCGACCACCTGCTGCGCCGTATCCAATCGGCCGGCCGCCTGCCCTGCCTGTACTTCAGCTTTGGGCGCAAACGCACAGAAGAGCTGGCTTGGGAATTTGCGGGGCTCGGGCTCGCGCAGGAAGCCCAGAGACTCAAGCTGCTCAGCCGTTTTGATGCACTGTGCAAACGCTATGAGCTCGCTGGGGAGCGCTCAGCCTGTGAGATGCGGGATCTGGTGGCCCAAGGGGTGGCCTTTCACCATGCCGGACT
>CAZQXN010000031.1:0-21881 GCA_964597545.1 uncultured Planctomycetia bacterium
GTTTCGACAGAATCGATCATAGGCCCAGATCACCCAAAGAGAGAAGAAGACCGAGGGGGCGTAGTACCGGCACTCGCGCATGTGCAGCAGGAATGGAACCGATAATGCCATCAGCGCCGTGGTCCACCGAGCCACCCAGCGGTTTGCAGTGAATCTCATGGTCAGCCGGTACATGAGCCAGATGGATAGGAGTCCCAACAACGCGAAAGGGAGCCGGGCCGCCACGGTGTCGACTCCCAGTAAAAGGAATGAACCGGCTGCCAGATACATGGGCAGCCACGGATGATAGGTCCAAACAAAGCCGTCTTGGAATCTTAAACCGGGATTTAAGAGATTGACGCCGTCAAAGGCTGTGGGATAGCCATAGGTCAAAATATTCTTAGCCAAGACCGCAGTCTCTGCCTCGTCCTGCCATAGCCGGCCATTGCCCAGCTGCGTGAGAAGCAAACCGGCGGCCAGGAGCAATAACCCCAAGATCCATGGATCGATGGAGAGGGTCTTCTTGGGATGCCGTGACTTAACCCCGGCAGGCACGGATCGCCTCCTGAACCTGCCCAACCTCAAGCCCCTTTAAGCATTGACTGTTCCACGGGCAAGGGGGGAAGCGGAATCCTTGGTAGCAGGGTTGGCAGGCCAGTCCCAAGGCAACCGAACGATGGCGGTGTGGGTCTTGAATGGGCCCATAGACCGAAGCATCCACCGGTCCGAAGATTGAAACAGAGGGCACCCCGAGCGCCTCAGCCAAGTGCATGGGACCACTGTCGTTTCCGATAACCAGTGTGCAGCGTTTGAGTAATCCGGCCAGCTCAACCAAGGATGCAGCTTCCGTGGGTTTCGCCGCACCCTGCGGGATGGCTTGGGTGATCTTTTGGCAGAGGGGCTGTTCCGAGTGGTCCCCCAATACCAGCAGTTGAGCATTTTTTTCCTGAGCCACCCAGGTACCCAGCTGAGCAAATCGCTCGGGTGACCATTGTTTGTGAACGGCATTCTCACCCCAGCTGGCTCCGCCCCCGGGTATGAAAGCGACGAGTGCTGCTTCCGGTTCGATGCCCAGCGCCTCAAGGCGAGCCTCCGCTTGCGACTGAGCCGTTTGCGGCAGGGGCATTTCAATGCGGGCCTTGTCTGGGCGCTGGTAACCCATCAAGGGCAAGAGATTTAAGTAATACTCAGCGATCGGTTGGGTATGAAAGCTGGTGATGGTCAGCCGATGCGTCAGAAAGCGGCCCCGCCCCTTAAAGTCAAAGCCGATCCGCTTTGGAATGCCGGCCAGCATTGCGGCAAAACCGGTTTGCCAGCCCAGGGATAGATCAACCAAGATATCAAAGCGCTGGTTCCTCACCTCCCGGATCAAGGTGGCGAGGTGTTGGATCCCCTCGCGCTTGGAGCGCTTCCAGGCAGCGCGAAAGGCATCCTTCTCAAAGCAGTGGTGCCAGTCGAGTTCCCCCCAACAGGCAACGAGCGCTTCGGTTCTTTGGTTGCATAGGTAGCCCAAGGTGCCCTGGGGGTCGGCCCGTCGGATGGCCTGTACCAGAGGAAGAGAAAAGAGGACATCCCCAATGCCGAATGGATTGACGACTAAGATTCGCATGAGGGTTGAATCATCTCCTTGAGGATACCGACGACCTCGTCCAGTTGAGGTTCAATCAAAAGGCGGTGTTGTGATCCCAGGGGTTTCCAGCGCTCAAGGAGCTTAACGTGTGATTGGGGAGCCACAACCAATGCAGGGATTTCGACGGCTGCTGCGACATGAACCGGTCCGCTGTCATTGGAGACCAGCGCGGTACAGCGACTCAACAGTACCGGCAACAGATGAAGCGGGATTTTGCCCACCAAGTTGACCCCGCGGTTTTTCGGCCACGTACGCATCTCGTCCACGGATTCTGGTCCGCCGATGATCCAAGCTGAGGTTTTTAGCTCCTCTAAACGTGCGGCAAGGCTGACAAAATCCTGCTGCGGCCAACTCTTAATTGGGTTGCTGGTCCAGGGGTGAATGGCGATAGCTGAGTTTTGCTCAGTGCAGCCGAGATGGCTTAAGAGGGCTGAGAGCTCCCGCTCTTTCTCTGGGGTCACAGGAAGGGTGAGCTTGGGCTCTCCGGGATCTGCGCCCAGCAGGCGAACGAGCTCCAGGTTGAAATCCGCCTCTCGCCCGTGACGCTCACTCTTGGTGTCTGAGATGGTGTGGGTCAGAAGCTTGCCCGCCTTTCTGCTGTAACCGGCGCGAATGGGAATACCGGCTAAGAAACTGGCCACATGAAAGAGCTTTGTGGGATTGAGGATAAGGACACAGTCGTAACGGCCCTGCCGCATGCGCCACGCCCAGCGCACCATGGCCAACCACCCCTGCCCGGTTACAGGGTCCCAGATCTGGAGGGAATCAAGATCTGGATGATCCTTGATGAGGGGTGCGACCGCTTGATGCACGAGAAGTGTGATGCGCGCTTGAGGAAAGGCTTGCCGCAGCGCTCGCGCAACCGGCAGGCTCATCAAGAGGTCTCCCATGCGATCGTTGCGCACGACCAAGATATTGCGCAAGTGCGGCAGGGTTGGTTTCATGCGGAGACCAGTTCGCGGTAGAGATGATCGATGTCGCGGACCAAGCGCCCCAATGTGTAATGCTCGGCAATAAAGGCCCGGCCTGCATTGGCAAGCTGCCGGCAGGTCTCTGGGCGATGGACCAGGTGCTTGAGTGCCGCGGCCAATGCCGGGGCATCTCCGGAAGGCACGAGGATGCCGCGTTCGCAGAGCCGAAACGATCCTGGGGCAATGTTTCCGTTGCCTGAGCTTAAGGGCGGTTTCCCGATGAGGTCCACGACCCCGCCGACATCTGTTGCAATAACAGGCCGCCCCGCAGCCATAGCTTCGATCAGTGAAACTGGGGTGCCTTCGTTGAGCGAGGTCAGACAGACGATATGAAGCGGTGGGTAGATTGTGGGAATATTCAGCTGCCAACCTGCAAAGTGAACTTGGGGTCCAATCCCCATCTGCTGCGCCATCGCCTCCAGGTCAGCGCGAAGGTGGCCATCTCCAACCAATTGATATTGGGTATGAGCGAGCTCCTGCTCTTTCTTCAAGATCTGGATGGCGTCGAAAAGCATCTGGTGGTTCTTGATTGGAACCATGCGCCCTACCATTCCAATTTTAAGCGGCAGCGTGCCAGGTGGCGGAGCAAGGGCAAAAAGGGGTTCCAAGGGCAGCCCCAAGGGAATCACGCGGATCTGATCGGGTCCTGCGATCTGGAGGCGTATCAGATCATCGCGAACCGAGGGGCTTACGGCAATCAGGCAGTGGGTTTGCCTGCCCAGCCAGCGTTCCAGAATGCGAAAGAGGGTGCTGGCGAAAGGAGAGAAATACCCCTCTATGACATGACCATGGAAGGTATGCACCATCTTCAGGGGTCTTCGGGTCACGAGGCGATAACAGACGCCGGCCAAACGGCCGAGTGTTCCGGCCTTGGCCATGTGGGTGTGCAAAATATCCGGGCGCTCACGCAGGAGGATTCGAATAAGGGCGAGCGTGGCCCTTAAGTCTTGGATGGGATGGATGGAGCGCTGCAGCGAGGGCAGAGAAATCCGCCGGACAGAGCGGCCCTCCAACAGATGATTCATCTCACCCTCTGAGGGATCGATGGTGCCGGTGACCAGGACCGTTTTCCAGCCCTGTGCGGCCATCCGGTCTGCTAGACCCGCAGCTTGTTGGGCCGGTCCCCCGATGTTTAAGCGGGTGATGATGCGGACAATCTTTGCCGCAGCCATGGGTGTCACCGTGCAGTTAAGGCGTTGACGAAGCTGCAGGCCGGCTCATGCCATACGCGCAGCCGGCCAGCGTCCAAAAAAGCACTGCTTGGCGGAGTGCATAGAAATTGGTATCGAACAGAGACTGCACCAAGAAAGCCGCCAAGCCCGCAACCAAACCCGCCAGCCAAGGGGGATGTACCGTCCCTGCCCCGGCTCGCTTGAGTGATCGCCAACAGGAGATCATCACAGCGCCCAGAAACCACAAGAAGAGCGCCAGACCTGCCACCCCGGTTTCAGCGGCGACCTGCAGAAAGCAGTTGTGCGCATAAGCCGGCCCAGACCGGGTGTTGGCGGAATAGGTGGCGTAATTGGCCATGAAGGTATTGAGGCCATGTCCCAGCAGGGGTTTGGCCTTAATCATCCGTCCGGCGGTGCCCCAGATCCCTACTCGCTTCTGTGACGCCAGATCTGAGAAGGTGAGGGATTCTAAGGGATAGGGCTCAGCCCTGATGAAAAGTCCCACGGCCAGCACCACCGCTACCCCAGCGCCGATCCGGGCCGATCTGCGGGGGGTAAGCCACAACAAGAGAATCAGCCCCACGCAAAATCCCCCCACGGCCCCCATCGACTGCGTTCGGATCAAGCAGCCCGCCAGGGCCAACGCGGTCAGCCAATAGAAGAAGCGTCCCCGCAGCTGTTGTTTGTTTAAGAGCACTCCGGCCACGATCAGGCCCATGACCATCAAGAAGGTGGCCAAATCATTGGGGGTGGTATAGGGCCCCACCATCTTCACAAAGTCCATCAGCTCCCCTCGGATGGGATCGAGTGCTTGAACCTTGTACAGGGCGGTTGCCAGAGCCCACTCCTGCGCAAGGCCATACAGCACAACCCCCCATATCGCGGCCATCCATGCCATCAGGGATCGCCTGGAGGCTTGGGGGGTTCGGATCACATCTGCCGCGATGACAAAGAGGAGGGCATATTCCAAGAGCTTTCGGGTGAATCCCCGGAGGCTTAACATTGCATCGCTGCTGTAAAAGATCGAGGCAGCACAAAGGATCAGATAGAGCGCCAGGGGCAGCAAAATCGGTCGAGCGCTCTTTAGGCTCCATAGGGATTGTTTCTGCGGGTTAAAGAGCCAGCCTGCTGCCCAGGCAAGCAACAGCAATGGGAAAAGGATCTCGATCGCTGCAATGGAAAATGGGATCGCAAAGAGAAGAAGGGTCAAGAACCAAGAGCCGCTCTGCTCAGCCACAAGCCCCCAGCGGCGCGGGTTCATGTGCTTGATGTTACAGCGGCCGGCTCTCCGGAGGCGGTGATGCCGGCAACGCTCCAGGCGATCTGCTGCGCTTCGCAGGTGCTCTGGATATGTGCCACAAGCTCAGCAGGTGGACGGCGGATGGCAATCAAGACCTCCCGGATGCGATGTTCTTGGAGGATGCGGTTGAGCTCATGCCGGGTACCGAGCACAGGGATACCGTGGATCCTTGTCCCCTGCTTGGCGGCATTGTCATCCAAGAAACCGACGGCCCGCCGAGAGCCTATTCTGTCGATCTTGACCTGCTGCAAGATCAGCTCGCCGGTGTCACCGGCGCCCACGATCAGAACCGGCTTAAAGCCCTCCAGGGAGGCGGTGATCCACTCGTTGAGGACCGGTTCGGTCATCCGGGCCCCGCCGATAAACAGAAAGAGCAGCAGCCCGTCGATGATGAAGACCGCGCGTGAATATCCCTCAAAACGCCAAAGGAAGAGCACCAGAAGGGCCGAGAGGATTGATCCCAAGCCCACGGCTTTGATGACATTGACCATGTCTGGAATGCTGATGTAGCGCCAGAGGCCTCGGTAGAGCCCGCAGGAAACAAAACAGGCCATCTTGATCACAATGATCCAAGGCAGGGCCTTGAAGATCAGCTGTTCCAAATTGGGCGTCAGGGTCGCTTCGAAGCGGAGCAGGTGCGCAAAGACAAAGGCGGCACAGATTAGGACGAAGTCTACCGCCACTTCAAGTAAACGGCGCTTGTGCATGAGCATGGTCTCAATCAGAGTCACCCTGGGCCCCTCCGGAATGGGTTGTGCTCCGGCATACACCGTTACGCGAGCCAGGTAGGCTCCTGCCAGCAGAAAGAGCCCTACCGCTACCAACCATATGCCGATCACCATCAGATTCCCTTGGGAGGCCATCAGGATGCTGATGGCACCGAAAGCAGCGCTTAAGGCATAGAGCGTAAAGACCACCTGGCGAGTTGTCAGCCCCAGGATCCCAAGCCGATGCGAAGAATGATCAGTTCCCCCCTCAAAGGGGTGGCGGCCATGCGCAAAGCGCTGAATGGCCACGAAGCAGGTATCAAAGATCGGAACCGCAAGCAGGAGCGTCGGAAAGGCTAGGATTCCTAAGAGGTGCGTGGATTTTCCCCAGGAACCCATCAGCGCCAAGGCGCCCACCCCCAGCCCCAAAAGTTGGCTGCCGGTGTCCCCCATGAAGATCTTGGCGGGGGCGAGGTTGTATCTTAAGAATCCGAGCGTTGATCCGGCAAGGCTCGCCAAGAGTACCGCGATCAACCACTGCTGGGCGTTGACAGCATGCCAGATGCAAAAACCCGCCGCAATGACACCTACCCCGGCTGAAAGGCCATCCATATTGTCCATCAGATTAAAGGCATTCATGACCAACACGAGCCACCCAATGGTCAGCGGAATGGCCAGCCACATGATGGTGATATCGACTTGAATGCCGGAAAGGACCACAAGGCAGCCGGCAATGATCTGGGCAATTAGCTTGGTATAGGGGTTTAAGCGCTTGAAATCATCCAGAAGCCCTGTTGCGGTCATCAGGAGCCCGGCTGCGAGCAACCCTGCCATCCGATGATCGTGCCAGGTTGCCCAGCTGGCTGCCGCAAGGAAACAGAGGGCGATCGGTATTCCACCCAGCCGGGCAACCAGGCGGTGGCCCCACCGGTCATGCACTGGGCGGGAGACGCAGTTGGTTGCCAAAGCGAATCTGCGGATGAGGGGGGTGAGCATCAGAGACAAGAGCAGCGCTCCGATACCGGCAAAGACAACGTGTTGGAGTGTCTGAGCTTCGATCATCCGTTGTGGTTTTAGCTTACCTTTTGCGCGAGGCGAGATTGCGGATTCTTTTGATAGTACTCAATGACGCTGGCCAAGATGCCATCCAAGGTCATGGTGGGCTTGAACCCAATGAACTGCTTAACCTTTGAGATGTCTGGAATCCGGCGTGCCATATCCTCAAAGCCGGCTTCATAGGCTTTGTCGTATGGAACGCGTTGGATCTTGGAGGTGCTTTGGGTCAGCCCAATGATGCGCTGGGCCAAGGTCTCAATGGTGACCTCTTCTTGGCTTCCGATGTTAAAGGCCTCCCCTGCTGCTTTGGGCAGCTGCATCAGTGCCATCAAGGCACGCACCACATCCTGAACATGCAGGAAGCAGCGGGATTGCGTGCCGTCTCCGTATACCGTGATTGGCTCCCCACGCAAGGCCTGCTGAATAAAACGGGGGATGACCATGCCGTAGGCGCCGGTTTGCCGGGGGCCCACGGTGTTGAACAACCGAACAATGGTGGTAGGAATTCCTTTTTCCTTCCAGTAGGTAAAGGCCAGGATCTCATCCACCGCCTTAGAGGTGGAATAGGCCCATCGGCTTTTTAGGGGAGAGCCCAGGATGCGGTCCTCATCCTCCTTGAGGGGCCCATGGGTATTCTTGCCGTAGATTTCAGAGGTGGAGGCGATTAAGACGCGCTTGCGGTACCGGTGTGCCATCTCAAAGACAATCTCAGAGCCTCGGATGTTGGTGGTGAGCGACTCCAAGGGGTGATTGACGATGAGCTCTACCCCCACGGCTGCTGCCAGATGGTAGATCGCATCGCACCGCTCCACGTACTTATCCACCAACCGCTCATCGAGAACGGAGCCTACCACCAGCTGAAACGCCGGGTTGTTTTTAAGCTGTTCGCAGTTGCTGAGCTGTCCGGTGGAGAGGTTGTCCAGGGCCACCACCTCATGGCCCTCTGCCGCAAGGGCATCGGAAAGGTGGGATCCAATGAACCCTGCCCCACCCGTAATCAGAATCTTCATTGCATCTCCTTTAGTCGAAGGGTTATATTTTACCACTCTGTACGAAAGGGTCAGACCCTTTTGTACAGCGCGAGGGGGTCAACCCTGCACAAAGGGATCAGACCCTAGATCCAGCCCCTGAGCTTGTAATAGAGGAGGGCTGCCAGCTCATGCAGAAGGCTTTTGAGCTGCCTCCATCGGATGCCCCATCGATGCGCATAATAAGTGCTTTTGGGAACCGGTGCGTGAATGACCGTAAGATCCGGGCTGTTGCGCTGAAAGGTAAGATCTGCCCTGCGGCTGTGATAGGGAGAGGTGACCAGGAGAATCTCTTCCCAGCCTCGTTGTTGAGCTTGAGCCTCAACGGCCAAGACATAATCCAGCGTGTGTTGGACATCGGTTGCCGTTAAGATGGCAAGGGTTGGCACGTTAAGCTCTCGCGCCAGGGCGCGCATGATGTCGGTCTCATGAAAGGCTCGCGTATAGCCGGAAACAAGCAGCATCTGGGGCGCAAGTCCCCTTCGGTACAGTGCCACTGCCTGTTGCACCCGCTCCTGGTACCCTTCCCCAGCTTCCCCGGATTCCCCGACGCCACCCGCGAAAACAACGATGGCATCGGCGGCACGGACCGGATCGCGCAGGGTGAGCCCCTTTGCCAGCGACCAGGCCAAAGGTGTTTTGAACAGCACGAGTGCCAGAAGGATGCCCACCCACGCCCATCGGGTTGCGCGGCGCGAACGCTTCCAGGACTCCGCAAGCCGACCTGCCCAATGATTGGGAGGGGTTCTCTCCTTTTGGGAAACGGCCGCGTTGATCAACCGCTGCATGGAGTTGATCCGTCGATCCCAGCCGTTATCCCGTGCCGCAGCCACCCGCTGTTCAATAAGATCAGGCGAGCGATCTTTAAGGGCAGCTTGGATGGTTTTAGAGAACCGTTCTGGTGTGTCAGCAATGTTTACCAAACCGTCGTACTGTTCATTGAAGGTGATGATCTCAGGAAGCGGGGTGGAGACCACCGGTTTTCCCAGGGCGTGGTATTCGTTGAGCTTGGTGGGGTAGACGTTGTGGGTGTATTCAGTCAACCGATAAGGAATAAGTCCCACATCAAAATGGCGCACAATTTGGGGGAGTCGATCATGCGGCAGCTGGCCCAACAGCTTCACATTGGGGATTTCGCGCAGCTTTGAAACATCGGTTTGGAGAGGGCCCGCCAAGGCAAAGGTGCACTCCGGCATCTGTTGAGCGGTTTCCGCCAGCAGTTCCTGATCGACCCACTGGTGCACCCCGCCCACGTAGCCGATGATGGGTCGCTTGAGCTGTTCCAGTTCAGGGGGCGATTCCGGGGAGGCGGGGGCAGCCTGGAAAGCTTGAAAAGATACTCCAAAGGGAAAGAGGTGTACGTGGCGGTTGTGCTCAAGGGCTTGCGCCTGAAGACGGCGAGAGGTGACAAAGACCAGATCCGAGCTCTGCAAAAGGGTTCTTTCGCTGGGCACAATGCGTTGGGCTGCCGGGGTGGAATCTGCAAAGCTGTCGATGCAGTAATAGACGACCAGCTGATGGGGGATCGCGCGGATTAAATCCAGGGTAAGGGGGGTGGGCAGAAAGGTCCAGATGATGGGATGGTAGAACTCAACAGCTTCCATCCATTGCCTGAGGTTCCTCAGCAGCAGCCAGCGGTTGATCCAGCGGGCCAGCCGAAAATAAGGAAAGGGCAGCACCAAGGGCGAATAGACCGTAAGATTCTTCTGGACCTGGCGGAATCCTCCGAGGCTCTTGCGCCAATTGGCCAGGCGCTGGCGAATGCGCTTGAAATCTCCTGGGCGTGGGTTGCGCACCCCGGTGTTCTCTACGAAAAGCACTCTGTGCCCCTGCTTGGCCAAAGTGGACATGATCTCCTGGTGCCCCTGCCAGATGAAGTCCCAGTCAATGGAGGAGATGCACAGGATGGGCGTATGGGGCCGCTCAGGGGTCATTCGGACAACCTCAACAGTTTCCTGAAGAGTGCTGTGTTCTGTGTTGCCCAGCGCAGAGGGAGTGTCAGTTTCAACTGGGTGGATAAGCAGATGAAGGCGAAGGCGACGTGCTGCAGCCAGCCGGTCCGGTAATGGCGCAGCTGTGTCAAGGTGCGCTCAAAGGCCTCTGGAGTGAGCTGATAGCCAAAGATCTCAAAGACGGTGGGTCTGTCCTGGGCCCGTAGCGGGCGACGATGGTCCTTGCGAAAATAGAGCCCAACCTCAAAGGCCAGCGCCCAGAAAAGATAGCAGCGGATGGCTTTCTTCCAGCGTGCGACACGCTTGGCATGCTCGGGCCAGCGTGCCAGGTGTTCGTCGCAATAACGGGAGAGATTCCCCGAATAGTCCTGAGCCATCGATTCAATGGTGCGGGCACTCTGCGCGTTACCACTCTGCCGCCAGCGCCAGAGGGTCTTTGGGATGTGTCCGATGTCGTGCTGCTCTGCCATTTGAAACCAAACCGGGAAATCACCAAACCCGATTGCCCCGTGCTCGTCAAAACGGATCTCCCCAAGGGCCTGACGGCGAATCATGGCGCCGGGGGTTGCCACAGAGGACCTGCCTGAGCGCAAGGTTTCATCGATGTACTCCAACCCCGGAGTCACCTCCCTGGCCCCATACGCTCGCCTTCCCAATGGGGTGCCCTGCTCATCGATCAGATCCCAATCTGAGCAGACCACCCCCACCCGGGGGTGCGCCTGGAGGAACTCAACATAGAGGGTTACGATGCGTCGGTCTCGCTCATCATGGTCATGAAAGAAAGAGAGGAATTCGCCCCGAGCGGAATCCAAGCAGAAATTGTGGTTGCCGTAAAGCCCGATGTTCTTGGGGTGGCGGACGTAGCGCACGCGCGGATCACGCTCGGCCAGCGCTCGACACAAGGCTTCGGTTCCATCGGTCGAGGCGTTATCACTGATCAAAATTTCCAGGGCCTTATAGTCCTGTTCCAGGATGCTGGGCAGAGTGGTTTTAAGGGCGTCAGCCCTATTGTGGGTGGGTACGCAGATCGAAACCAAAGGCTGTGTCATGACTGGGCAGCTTCCAGTGCCACGGGGCGGAGGGACTTGAGCCCCTCTGCCACCCCCCGCAAGGGTGGCGCGCCTGTGGCGGCGAGCTTATCGGTATTCAACCGGATGCGCAAAGGTCGCTTGGCCGGCTGTTGAAGCTGGCCGGTTTCAACAAAGGTAACCTGCAGAGCGTCCAAGTGGTAGCTCTTACAAATTCGCGCTGCCAGGGTGCCGCGGGATAAGAAATCAGGCCCGGTGGCATGAAAGGTTCCGCGCGCACCTTTTTCCAAGAGGAAACGTGTCACTCGCGCTAAGTCTTCGGTATGGGTGGGTGAGCCCCATTGGTCAGAGGGCACCTGGACCCTTTCCCCCGCCCGCAAGCGATCGGTGAACCGAATGGGGAAGTTCTTGCGTGCCGGGTCCGGTCCATAGAGCCAGGAGGTTCGCAAGATCAGATGCCCTTCCGGGAGGGCGGCGCGCAGCGCCTCCTCTCCGGCAACCTTGGACTGCGCATAAGTGTTGAGTGGCTGTACGGCATCTGATTCGCTGTAGCGCTCCTTCGTGCCGTCGAAAACATGGTCGGTGGAGTAATAAACTACGGTTGCCCCTGTCTGGCGTGCCAGTTTGGCGCATTCCTTGGGACCGGCCACATTGACGCTGAAACAGGCCTTCCGCTCAGTTTCGCACAGGTCGACGTGGCAGAATGCGCCGGCAATCAAGATCCATGCAGGTTGGGCTGAGTCAAACAGTTCGCCGATCTGCTGTGGATCGGCCAGGTTCAGCTCAAGTTCGCCCGGGTGAGCAACCGGGTAGACAGAGGCTGTGACGTCATGGTGCGGGCCGAATTCGGCACACAATGCCTGCCCCAGCTGACCTGAAGCTCCGATCACAAGACAGCGGTGGCGCATCCTAAGTCAAACCACCTCTGGATTCGGGATGGGGACAACAAATCGTCCGCCCCCGCGGGCAAAGGGCTGCATCTGAGAGATGATCTCTTCTTTGAAGTTCCAAGCCAGGATCAACATGTGGCTGATTCCATCTTTCCCCAAGGCCTCTACCGGTTGAACTGGCAGGTGCGTACCCGGGGTCAGGCGACCATGTTTTAAGGGGTTCTTGTCCAGAACCGCGGTGAGCTTCTGGGCCACCTTCGGGCAGAAATTTAACAGCGTGTTGGCTTTGGCTGCGGCCCCATAGCCGACCCAGCGGGCTCCCTGCTGGGTCAAGGTCTCGGCCAAACACTCAAACCTGCCCTTCCAATCTGAAACGCGCTGGGCAAAGGCTGCCCAGGTGGCAGGGTCATCCAACCGCAGGCGAGCTTCCTCCTGCTGCATCTGGCCGAGGTGTTGGGAGGGGGTGCTGGAACTGTTATGCCGCGCAATCCACAACAAGACAGAACCTCCATGGAGGGATACCGGCTCCACATCCACGAGCTTAAAGCCGTGCTGTTGACACAGGGCTTCAATGGGCTTGAGGGATACATAGGAAAGGTGTTCGTGGTAGATCGTGTCGAACTCCAGGTTCTTGAGCAGCGTGCCCAAGTAAGGGACCTCAATCAAGAGGGTGCCTGTGGGGCTTAAGAGCTGGTCCACGCCGCGGAAGAAATTATGCCAGTCGTCGATATGGGCAAAGACATGTCGACCCAAGATGATTGACGCGGCTCCGTGAGCCTTGCGCACCTCACCAGCGGTCTGTTCCGAGAAGAAGGCATTGACCGTTGGGACACCGTTTGCCTGGGCCTCCTGGGCAATGTTCTTTGCTGGCTCAATCCCAAGCACTCCAACCCCTGCCTCCTGGAAGGCTTTCAGTACCAGGCCGTCGTTGGAGCCGAGCTCCACCACCTGTGCATTGGAGTCCAAGTGGTTCCGTTGGACCACCTGATGCGCCAGCGCTTTGGCATGCTGGCGCACTGCATCCGAGGTAGAAGAGACATACAGGTAATGGTTGTAGAGCACCTCAGCTGGAACTACAAAGTTCAACTGCACCAGACCGCAGCTGGGACATAGAGCAGTCGCCAAGGGGAAAGCCTTTTCCTCAGTTGCTTCACGTTTTGAGGTTAGAAAGGAATTGGCCAGGGGCATGGCCCCCAAATCCAGAAATGGTTCAGGCAGCAAGGTGTCACAAACACGACAGTGAGTATGCTTGGGCATGGTGTTTAAGCGTGATAAACCGATTAGCGGTGTATGAGGCTCCAGTCGTAAGGAATCTTTTTTCCCATGGGGTCAGAACGCTCTATCTCCTCGGGATCATGTGGGATCGTTGCGCAGTTGGCCACAATCGAAGGTTCGGTGGCCACCCCCTTGAAACCGTTCCAGATCATGGGGGGCACCTTCACCAAGCAGTAGTTGGAGGTTCCGATAAACAGTTCCTGAATCTCGCCCTGGGTGGAAGATTTGGGACGATCATCGTAAAGGACCAGCTTAATCATTCCCACCACCACAGCGTAGTTGATGGTCATGCGGGAGTGTTTGTGCCAGCCCTTGACGACTCCAGGGTAGACGCAGGAGAAGTAGATCTCACCAAATTGCTCGAAGTGCGGGTCGGTGGCTTTGAGCATGTGCATCACCTTGCCCCGCTCGTCCGGAATCTGCCTCAACGGATAGATCTCAATGCCTTCAATCATGGTGATTGCCCCCGTTCAAGAACTCCCTATACCAATCGATGGTTTTGGTCAGCCCCTCCTGCAGGGAGAAGGCGGGCACCCAGCCCAGGCGCTCCTTGGCCTTGGAGGCATCTAGGTATTGGTGCGGGATCTCTCCGTGCGCCTCATTCTGAACCACCGGTGCAGGTTCTGGTTGTTTCATGAGGCCCAAGATTTCTTGCGTCACCTCAAGCACGCTGAGCGGCTGGCCGTTGCTGAAGTTAAAGGCCTCCCCTGCCAGATCCGGTGTTTTGCCCAGGGCTTCGGCCAAGTGGAGGTAGGCGCGCGCGCCGTCCTCCACGTAAAAGTAATCCCGGGTCAGCGTGCCGTCACTTCGAATGATGGGGGCTTCACCCCTTAGGACCGATCGGATGGTTCCGGGGACGATTCGGTTCCAATTTAAGTCTCCTCCGCCAAAGAGATTGCCGCAGCGGGCAATTACCACCGGAAGCTGGTAGGTGGCAGCATACGACTGCGCCACGAGATCCGCACAGGATTTGCTGACATCATACGGGTGGCGTCCAACGAGAGGCATTCCCTCATGGTAGGGCAGCTTCTCTTGGGCGCCGTACGCTTTGTCTGATGAGGCCACAATGATTTGGGAAACGCGCGGCGAGCGGCGGCAGGCCTCCAGAAGAGCCCAAGTGCCGCGGATGTTGCTCTCAAAGGTAGAGACGGGATTGCGGTTGGCAATGGGGACAATGGTTTGAGCGGCCAGGTGGAAGACCACCTCAACCTCATACTCCCCCAACACCCGCTCCAGCAATGCTTGATTTTGTAGTTGGCCGCGCACCACACGGACTTGCTCAATGAGCTTGGAGCGGACCAGCTCTGATTGCGGCACCCAATCGCGCAAAAGGACAACGGTCTCTGCTTGCTCAGCTTGCAGCTGTTGCGTGAGCCACCCACCCAAAAGCCCATTGGCTCCGGTGACCAAAACCCGCTTATCCCGCCAGAATGTGTTCATCTCCAGACTCTCCAAGGTGCTTTGCCTGTTGCCCAAAGTTCGTTGATCAACTTGTACTCGCGATAGGTATCCATCGGCTGCCAGAATCCTTCGTGGGGGTAGACCATCATCTGGCCGCTCTCAGCGAGCTTGCGAAGGGGTTCTTGCTCGAGCACCAAATCCTCACGGTTATCCAGGAAGCGCGTCAAGAAGGGGCGCTCAAATATGAAGAAGCCGCCGTTAATGATGCCGCCGGCAACCTGGGGCTTTTCATTGAAAGCAGTTGCCTCCCCTGCCGCGCCCAGCTCCAGCTCACCAAAACGTCCCGGGGGGCGAACACCGGTTACGGTGCCAATCTTGCCGTGGTCAAGATGGAAGCGCATCAGTTGGTTCAGGTCAATGTTGCCTAAGCCGTCGCCATAGGTCAGGCAGAAGCGATCGGTGGTAATGTATCGGGCGGCCCGGGCCACACGAGCTCCGGTTTGGGCCTTTTGCCCGGTTTCGACCAAGGTGACCTCCCAGTCCTCGGGTTTCTCTGAGTGGTGGTAGTCGACTTTACCGGAATTGCCGATGTGGATCGTAAAATCTGCCTGATGCGCCCGGTAGTTCAAAAAGAACTCTTTGATGAGGTGGCCCTTGTAGCCCAGGCAGAGGATAAAACGCCTAAACCCGTAGTGGGCATAAAGCTTCATGATGTGCCACAGGATAGGCCGGCCGCCCACCTCCAGCATCGGCTTGGGGCGAAACTCTGTTTCCTCGTGCAGGCGGCTGCCGAGTCCGCCGCAAAGGATCATGACTGGGATCTGTTGAGTGGTGTTAGGTTTATTCATGGCTTTTTAGAATACCATCGCCTCCATTGACTGCAAAGGGGAAGGTTTGAGCAAAGGATGCCTGTGGGCGAGGCGCAATCCACTTCGCCAAGCGCCGTAAGGGCATCCCCATGCAATAAGGCAGCGCTTTGGGTGAGGTGACAACCGCCCTTTGCGCCCAGGCCAACCCCTTGAACCATTGTCGGTTACGTACAAATCCGCCAGAGAGCATGGCGTAGAATCGGGCTCGAATTTGCTGCTCCCGCGCCTGGATGAATGGATCCAGTTTAGGGTACGCAAAGAAGCGTTTCATGGATCGCATCCCAGACCCAATGTGAATGCCGACGTCGCGGCTTTGATTGCTGGGGTAATGGCGGTAAAGCACAAGCAGCTCCGGAACCGACCGCAACGTTCCGGTCCGAGCCAGTCGACAAGCCATGTCCCAGTCCGAAAGAATGACCAAATCGGTTCCAAAGCCGCCCAGAGCCTCAAGCACCTTCCGCTTTGCCACAAGACATGAGGCAAAGGCCGGCAGATTGTGGAAGAGCAGGAAATCCAGCAGGGTATCCTGGCGGGGCGTGCAGCGGCGCGCCTCCAGGACTCGAAGGGCATTGTCCACACAGTAGGCGCTGCACTGCGCCCCAACCAGATCAGGCTCACGCGCGAAGGCTGCCATCTGAAGCTTGAGTTTATCCGGCATCCAAAGGTCATCTCCATCCAAGAAGGCAACAAATTCTCCTCGCGCTTCCTGGATCCCGAGGTTCCGGGCAGAGCCGGTGCCGCCGTTGACTTTGGGCAGATAACGCACTTTGTCCCCAAAATGGCCCACCACGGAAGCCGTAGAGTCTGTGGAGCCGTCGTCCACCACCAAGATCTCATGGTCCCGGTAAGACTGCTGAAGCACCGATTGGATGGCTGCGGCAATGGTGTCGGCCTTGTTATAGGTCACGATGACCACCGAGACTAAGGGTCTGACCCCTGTTTTGTAGAGGTCTGACCCTTTTTTGGTGGTCTCGCCCTTTTGTGCGGGTCTAACCCTTTTGGGGGTAGCGTCTAGAGTGCCGAGGAGTGTTTGCATCCGATGGAGATAGGTATGATGCGCTAGGACGCGCGCCCTGCCCCTTTGCGCCACACGTTGGCGTTCGGCCTCGTGCGTTAAGTAAAATTGAGCTTTTTCTCGAGCCTCCTGCGAGTTTCGGAAGAGCGCCACCTCCTGATCAGGTTCAAACAACTCCTCACTGCCAGCCACCGCATCCATCAGCTGAAAAGCGCCTGATGCTGGCAGCTCAAAGGAGCGGGTGTTTAGGCCCCCCAGGTGTGTTTGCTCTGAATGAATGTTCAGCCCGATTTTTGAGGCGTTGTAAATCAGGCAGGTCTCCTGGTCGCGGAGAAAGCGCTGCTGCTGAATCGTCCGCGGCGCCAGCCCCGTCAACTTGCTCTTGGCGTGAGCGTCTGTCCAGCCCCTGCCCCAAATTTTCAGGTTCAATCCAACCAGGGCCTGTGCCACCTCTGCGCGTCGAGGGTAGTACCAGGCCACCAACGAAAGGTCAGACTGGTAGCGCTGCTGCTGGGCGCGGGTCAGTTGGCGCGGGGTGTAAACGGTTTCATCACAGGCACACGGAAGATAATGGCAGTTGCGCACTCCTTCCTGCTGCAGGCGCCCCAGGTATGAGCGGTCAAAGACAAAGAAGCTGTCGTATGCTTGCAGCCGATCAGGTACCGGCCTGCGAAAGGGATCATCCAGCCACCAGGCGGCCAGGAGGGCTCCGGTGCTGGTCTTGAGTGCCCGAAGCAGCCCAGGGGACAAGCTTTCTCCCCATAACACCAGGATCAGATCCGGCTTAAAGGTTTTTGCTGTACGCAAAAGCCGCTGATCGCGCTGGGTAAGCCAGTACGATCTAAAGCGATCCAGTTGTGGGGCAACGCCCGGCAGATGTGCAGCCCACTGCTTGCCCTTGCGCTGCGTGAGCCGGTCTACGGTTAAACTGTTTTCGGTGAAGCAGTGGACGGTTTGGTTTAAGCGGCGCAGAGCCGAGGCCACATAGGGAACCCACGGCATGAAAAGGACCGGCCCCACCACGAGGATTCGCATCAACGTGTTCCTGCGGTAGTCGGGATTTGAGGTTGCACCATCTGCTGTAAGCCTTCCTTGCAGCTTAGAGGGCTGATTTTTAGAGCTTGAGTCAACTGCGTGGTATCAAATGAAGTGTCTTGGGGCCGGGGGGCCAAGACCGGAAGCTGTGCGCTGGAAACCGGGATAATCCTCTCACAGGGAAACCCAAAGGTGCGTGCTGTAAGGCGCGCAAAGTCCACCAGTGCGATCCGATCTGGCCCTGCGACGTGGAGTGTGCCGGCAAACCGTTGCGCAGCCACCTTCCAGATGATCTTGGCGCAGTCAGTCACATACAGGGGCATGCTGACAAGATCGTCAGCCACTTGGACCGAGCCTCCGCCCCTAAGGGTTTCAAGCCATCGGGTGACAACATTTCCCCGCCCTCCTGGAAAGGGCCAGCCGTAGAGGAGGATGGGGCGCAAAATCAAATGAGGCAGACCGGATCTTTGCACGATATCCTCCGCCTCGATCTTCATGGTGCCATAGCGATTCACAGCCCGGCGCTCATCCCCTTCCCGGTAAGGGGGGTTTTTGCCGTCAAAGACTGCGTTGGTGGAGATCTGCACTAAGAAGGCGCCGGCCTCTTGAGCTGCTTCGACAATGCGGCGGGTGCCTTTAACGTTAACCTCTTGCACCACTTTTGGATTACGCTGCGCTTGATCTACAGCGCCGATGGAGGCGGTATGAATGACCACACCCGGCCGCACCGCCTCGAAGACCGTTTGGACCGATGCGGTGTCCCGAAGCTCCAACGGCAGGAACCTGCTTTGCCATTGGGCAGGCGGCGTGGTCTGATGGGCAGTATACAAAACCTCGGTCCCCTCCGGCTGGGTTTCCAGCAGGGCTTTACCTAGGAGGCCTGTTCCTCCGGTAATCAAAATGCGCGATTTGATCATCATCAAATGTGTTGGGCAGCCTGGTCGTGTATTTCAGTTAAGCAATCCTTTAAGCCCGCTCCCAAGTCAACGTAGTGGTGACCCACCAGCTTCTTGGGCATCTTAGGGCGAAAGGCATAGGGGGTAATGGAGTAGTGAGGGCTTTTGCCGGAGGCTTCCATCTCCGGGTCAACGGGTTTGAGCTTAACCTGGACGTCGGAGCCCACGATCTCCCGAACCATCTCCAATAGATCCCTAAAGCGCATCGGGTGGTGTCCGGTGAGTACCACCTGCTCATTCTTGAAGCTCTCGGACAGAATTTCCACACTGGCCCGCGCCACATCGGTGACGTGGACATACTCTCTGAGCTCATTTCCGGTTCCCTGCGCTTCAATGCGCCGGTTCACGAGTGCCTGTTTGAGGTAGCGGTGGATGCTGTTGCGCTCATCGGTGCGGCGCCCATAAACCGTGCCGTACCTGAGAATGGTAAAGTCCATTCCAAACCACCGCTGATACTCCTCAACATAGAGCTCACAGGCCTGCTTGCTGGCCCGATAGAAGCCGCCGGCATGCCCGGAGACGTACAGGGTGCTGGCAAAGATGTATCGGCGTACCCCGGCGCGAACTGCCTCATCCAGGAGAATGGCATTGCCCAGTACGTTGGTTCGGGTGGTTTCCACCGGCTGGGCCTGTGCATCATCCAGATCGGCCAACCCCGCGAAGTTGTAGACTGCTTCATGGCCCGCCATGGCGCTGCGCACGGCTGTGGCGTCTAAGATGTCTCCTTGGATGAAGCGCTGGTCTTCGTGCCGATGGGGACCAGATTTTATGTCAAAGATCGTGACTGTGTGCTTCGCCTCCAAAAGGGCATCTGCAACATGAGATCCCAAAAAACCTGAACCGCCAAAGATAATTGCCTTCACTGCTGAGGTACCTCCTTATGTGTGGTGCCGGGTACGCGATCCGGTGTGCCCGGTACCTTAGCTGTCTCGGTGGCTGGCTGGATGCCATGGGCCTTCAGCCAGAATTCCACCTGAGGGATTTGCCACTCATAATCCACATCCAACCCGCCCCATTGGCGAAGCGGATAAATCTTTTGCCCCATCCATTTCTGGGGGAGAAGCCCTTGCTCCAGATGCTCCAGGCACCGGGGACGCACCACAGAAACGCCTTGATCCGCAAAGAAGACTTCACCCTGAGAATCCCGGTCGCAGTTGAGCGTGGCAGGGTCTCCGATGGCCTCGAAATTCACAAAGGGATTGAGGCAGCCGTCGGGGCCCACCCGGCGCGCTCGAAGCGGAGACCACATGTTGTAGCAAGAGACTGAAACAGCGGAGTCGATCTCCGGGTGATTCCGAAGGGCTGCCACTCCCTCCTCGAT
Source organism: uncultured Planctomycetia bacterium (assembly GCA_964597545.1). Taxonomy (GTDB): domain Bacteria; phylum Omnitrophota; class Gorgyraeia; order 1-14-0-20-64-10; family 1-14-0-20-64-10; genus CAZQXN01. Next base: position 19,586 of record CAZQXN010000031.1, read on the forward strand.
CAGTTGCCCGGTCACCATGGGGGCATTGCAGAAGAGCAGGACCAGCGCCTCTAAGGTTTTGCCCTCTTGTGCCAGCGCATCGCGGATAACGCGGTAGCCGTGCTGAAAGGCATCCTCTCCAAGGGCGCTGGGCGTGCAAAGCTCAGCAGGTCGATCGATGATTTCTGCGCCCCACTGCTTGGCCACTTCTGCCAGGCGAGCAGAGTCCGTCGATAAGTAACTGCGCTCTACCGATTGGGCTTGCTGGGCCGCCAGCAGGGGATAGCCCATCAGGGGCCGGCCCAATACCGGATACAGGTTCTTTCCAGGAAAACCTCGACTCTCCTCCTTGCCTAGCAGCAATGCGCAGATCATGATCCACCCCTCGTGGTACCAGGTACCGATTGTTGTTCTAACTGATTAGCACCAGATGTGTTACGAGGTACCTGGTACCGATCTTCTTTTTTCTCCAGTTCCATGGCTCGAAATGAACAGCGGTCGCATGCTTCCAACTCATGGGCTCGTCCCTGCTGGTGCAGTTGGCGGATGCCCTCTGCTTGGGCGCTCAGCCACATGGAGCGGATCGACCGCTCCTGGACGTTGCCCAGCGCCAGCAGTGAGAAGTCGGAGACACCGTGCATCAGGCACGGCAGGAGTGTGCCGTCCCACAAAATGGTCATTCGCTGCCAGAGGAAGGGGCATGCCCAATCCGACATCTTGCCCCTGTGGTTGTCCCGAGGGCTTTCATGGCGCATGTCCAGGAAGGCGACCTCATCCGCATAGGGTTTCCAGAAATTGACATACTTTGAGAATTGAGGTTCCAGTTCCGGAAGCATCAGGGTCTGTATGCGGATCTGGGGGATTCCTTCGCCGCGCGCATCGCGAACGGCTTTAAGCCTCTTGACATTTTCAACCACTTGGTCGAAATGGGCTCCTACGCGGTAATTTTCATACTGCTCCCGGGTAATCCCTTCGAAAGAGATCGAGATGCGGGGCAACCCCGCGTCAATTAACCGGTGGGCCAGCGCCTCATTGAGGCGGGTGGCGTTGGTATTGAAGTAAATGTCCAAGATCCCTTTGCTCTTTGCATACTCGACCATCTCCGGGAGCTTTGGATGCAGCGTGGGCTCCCCCCTGAAACTGAGCTTCACGGAGCTTAAGCCCTCTCGGGCCCCTTCGTCGATGATGCGCGCGTACAGCTCCCACGGCATGGTGCCGGAATTGCCCTTGCCCCAATTTTGTGTTGTGGTTGCGCAGAAGGGGCAGCGCAGGTTGCACGCGGCCGTTGACTCAATGTCAAGGTGGAGCGGAAAGGATTCCACCGTAAAATTCTCAGGGTTTGCCTTCCAGCGCTTCCGATAAGCTTGAAAGCGCGGATCAGCGTGCCGGTGATCAAAGACGCTTGCCGGTGTGACAGAGTGAAAGTTTGCGTTGGCCACAGCCTGCGTCATGGCAGCGCCTCCTGCGGTTTTGCCAGGAGATTTTTGAACGCAGCGATCAAGCGCTGAGCCTGCTCAGGAGGACCCACTGTAATTCTGAGATGATTGTCGAGGGGCGGCTTCTTTTCTGCGCGGACCCAAAAGCCTTGGGTTTTAAGGGCGGCTGCAACCGTGACGCTGTCCAGCTCAATTGGCAGCGGGATCAGGATGGAATTGGTCCATTGACCCAAGGCGTCAAGCCCCATCCCCTGCAAGGCATTCTTAAGCCACGCGAGAGACTCGCGCACCTGGGCCACATAGTCTGTCATGATCTCCTCGTGCTCAAGCAGATAAAGCCCAAAGGCTATGCCTAAGCTGTGCGCCTCATACATTGCTCGCACCTTGTGGATCTGCTTGATGTTTTCGCTGTGGCTTGCCATGTAACCCAGCCGCACCCCGGCCAGGCCAAAGGCCTTAGAGAATGAGCGGATCACAACAAGATAAGGGGAGCGCTTGATCCATGGCAAGGCCGAGCCCTGCCCGAACGGGAAATAGGCTTCGTCCATGACCAGAAGGGTTTTGTGCTGCTGGCAGGTCTCAAGAAGTACTGTGATCTCGGAATCGGTATAGACCCGCTCAATCGGTTGGTTGGGGTTGGCCAAGACCACCAACTTGGTGTTGTTGTCCACCGCTTCCACAATCCGATCGATTGGAAGGGAGAGGTTTGCGTCAAAAGGAATTTCCTTCAGCTTCGCATCGGTCAAGGCGCAGTAGACCGGGTACATGGCATAAGATGGGACCGCTGCCACCACACCCTCGCCGGGTTCAACATAGGTTTCAAAGACCGAGCGCAGCGCACCATCTGCTCCGCTCGAGAGGAGGAGCTGATCCCTGGCCAT
>CAZQXN010000032.1:0-2321 GCA_964597545.1 uncultured Planctomycetia bacterium
CCCTTACTACCTTAAGAACACCTTAAATCTGTCCAAAGACCAGGGACCACCCCAGAGAGATGGCCTCCGCCCAAGATCCTCTGTAGTCTAGAATCTTGGCATTTGGCTTATACCTAACCTCCATTAGCTGCTCATTTACATCAGACATCATCAACCTCCATTGTGCGCCCTAAGTATTTTAAGGGGCAGCTCAACTCTGAATACCTCCCGCGCCCATGGCTCATAGAGACCACTCCTGCAGAATGCCCCTCTAGGGAAAAGATCTTTTATGCAAACCATCTCTGGGACCATTGTTCATCTGCTGCAGGAATCTTTCTTCACCTGCCGAAAGATTTTTTCAGTGCTCTATAGACTTCCTTCTGCTCGGTTCTGGGCATTCGGCGTATCCGGGCAAGAATATTGAGGGCAGATTCCGAGGGAACCTGAATATTCGAGCGGCCCGCATTGCATGCCGAGCACAGAACCCTAAGATTACCTTCCTCATTCGTCCCGCCTTGGCTGATGGGTAGGATATGATCGATATGAAGGCGTAATTTCCTGCTGGGATTAAACGGGTCGGGATCTGCGGAGCACCCTCCGCAAAGTCGACAAGTAAAGCCGTTCCTTTCAAAGATCTTATTCCTAAGCTGCTGAGAAATACCTCTGCCCACTACCGGAATTCGTTCCACAGATTCGAGCAGGTACTCTCCCGGTTTAAGATCGTGTCGATCGTGATGAGATTTGATTTGCATCCCCTCTTCGTCCCGCAATTCACGTATCCGCCTGGCGTATTCGCTGATACGCGCTATGCGCTTAATCTGCTTTGTGGTAACAACTTGCCCTACGCGATTTTCGAAAAACTTACGTATTCTATCTCTCGCCCCCATATCGCCCTAGCCCTCAACAAAATTCCTTAATTGCTCTCGTAATTTGTCCGCATTTTTCATGCGGCATTGCCACAGCACCAGGATGCGCCACCCCATTCTTCTGATTGCGGTTCTGTTTCTTACGTCTCTCGCAATGTTCCCATCAATTTTCCGATTCCAAAACCTTACGTTGGTTGTGGGCCTCGCGGATCTCCTGCACTTTCTATGCCCGTGCCAAAAACAACCGTGAATAAAAACGGCTTTCTTGCGTTTCAGGAAAACTATATCCGGATTGCCCGGCAAATGCTTTTGGTGTAGGCGAAACTTATATCCCATGTTGCGGAGCATACGCCGGACAACGCGTTCGGGTCCGGTATTACGCCCGCGCACATGCGACATTACCTCGCTGCGCTTCTGCGGAGCGAAGCGGTCGCTCATTCCCCCTCTCTACACTGGAATACAGTTTGCTCACGCACTCGGCAACCCGAATAGCCAGCACCGGCGGCACCGCATTGCCGATTTGCCTGGCAATCTCTATCTTGGGGCCGGAGAACCTGAACGAATCCGGAAAAGACTGTAACCGAGCCGCTTCTCTATGGGTAATCGGCCTGTGCTGCTCCGGGTGCAAATACCTTCCCTTCTCGGGCTTGAAGAACTCCGTTCTAATAGTGAAAGCGGGCCTATTCCACCACAGCCTTCCAAACAAATCGGTTCCTCCGGTCCGTTTTCTAATCCAGCAGGGAGGCGTTAGATCAAGAGCTTTCTTTTGTAGGTCGAATCTATTCATGCCCTCTTTCGGAACAGCCTTATATCGCTTAAGACTCATTTCTGTGGGTGTTCTTCCGAAATGAAGGTCCAGGGGAGGTACTTCATTCCTTGGGTCGGTCCCCACCGGCGTCGGAAGATTCCCGATGGCGTCCCTTACGGTCCTCCATGGTTTCGGATCGGCAATGTATTCCATAGAGAGAGATCTGAAATCGGACATTCTATTCGCGGGATTGTAGTGTGTCTTAAGCGGAGGAAACACTTTGGCCGGATCGAAGAACTTACAACCGATGATGAACGCCCGCCAGCGAGTTTGAGGAACGCCGTAGTCGGCAGCGCATAACTTGCCGCTTACAACCCGAAACCCGAGGTCCATGGCTTCCCTCGTTATCCGAGAATGTTCGGGTGAACCAAGTATTTGGGGAACGTTCTCCATAACAAAAGCTTCAGCTCCTGAGCGCCGTACGAATTCGAGAAACGGTTTCCAAAGATGCTTCCTTGGATCTCCATTTCTGTTCTTGTTCAAAAGACTAAACCCTTGGCAAGGCGGCCCTCCGATTACCACATCGACAGCAGGCACTTCGAAGCTTTTGTATTTGAGCAAATCTACAATATCGCTTACAAAGCAATGATCCCCGAAATTTAAGTTGTATGTTTCTACGGAAAATGGATCGCAATCGTTCGCAAAGACGGGAGAAAATGTGCGGTCGG
>CAZQXN010000032.1:2421-20628 GCA_964597545.1 uncultured Planctomycetia bacterium
AAACATTTGTCTACCGTCAACAACCGTTTTGCGGCCACCACTTTTCTTTCTGCAGGAGATGGCTAGCAGAGTAACCAAAAAGCCTACGGGTACTTGGGAGCAGCAAGCACACCTGGGGCTCAAAAGCGTTGTCCGAAAGAACCGTGCTTTGTTCAAATGGGTCGGCCCCACCCTTCCCCAAATGCCCTGTTGGATCCCTTCGGGCCTGTTGAGGCCCAACAAGATCCCCTAAATCCAACGGGGCATGCCACTCTGTAACCCCTCTTGAGATAAGTAGTTATACCCCTGCCTAGATTACGCTAGAGGCACTGGACTCGTCTACATCGACCCCACTGGTCACTTCTTCAAGAAGCTCTGGAAGAAAATCGGGAGATTCTTTAATAAGATCGGCGAGATCGCCCGGACGGTGATTAGCGTAGTTGCAGCGGTAGCCGTTGCTGCCGTTGTCTTTGTTGCCACAGGTGGCAACCCCGCCCTGACAGCCTCAGCGGCTGCGGCCACTTTCTCCTACACCAAGACCTTCATGGATGGCGCTGCCAGTGGGGCTTCCTTTGGGCGTACATTGGGGGCCGCTACTGTGGCTGGAACTATATCTGGTGTGGCGGCTTATTTTGCCTGGGGAGCAGGTCCTTTGGCAGGCTCCGCGATAGGAGCTTCCGCTGGGGCTGCTCAGGGGGCTTCTACAGCTGCCATCTTGGGTGGCTCTCCTGGCAGAGGCGCCTTGTCAGGAGCGGTTGGCGGCGCTATCATGGGCGCTGCGGCCGGGTGGGAGATGAACGCCTTTGGCATGGTTGCTGCGGCCGCGGGTGCTGGGGCGGCCAGTGCTGCAGTGGCAAACGCCGATCCAGGTAAGGGCGCATATCTGGGGGCAATCGGAGCCGCTACCTTTGCTGTAGTTTCCGCTAACTTGCAGCAACTGGTCGATATCTTACGAGCCCGTGGCGGCGAGGAAGCAGTCGCGGGGGCTGGGGCAACGAGTGCGGCGGGAGAATCGCCTTACATCCATAAGGACCCCAGAACCCTCCAGCTTCCCGCCCAAGAAACGATAAATCGAAATGCACTTACTGTCGACCAACAGATTGCTGTCCTCAAGCAGCAAGCAAAACACGCAACACTTGGAGCTATAGATAGAATCATAAACAGTACAGCTGACGCATTGGGGGCTATAGGGCCCGGTGCCAGTACCGGAAACCCTGGACCTGATATATTGCTTCAGGGAGTGCAAGTAGTGGCTGAAACGACAAGGAGGATTTGGAATAGATACTATCGTGGCTACTAAATGCTTCAAAAGGTAGGAACAGGGTGAAGGCTCGAATCACGATAAAAGACATACTGTTGCTTTACATATCTATTGGTTTCCTTTGGCTTATTACTTTCCCTGTCATGATGCTTGCCACAGGTTGGATAGCCGACGGGAAATATTTCCCAGGCACCTTTCACCTCGCAGGAACATCAATAGCTCTAGTTGCTATCTTCCGTTGGGCCAAGAAACGAACGGGGCTGAGCAGAGCCGATCTCGGATTAAGGAGGGGAAGATGGAGACCTGCCATCTCTGCGTTCGTCGGAATAGCGATTGGTTTTCTGGTAGTTTTCATCCTATTTCCGGTTTTGTCACCATACAAAGAAAATCTCTTCCCCCATCTCAGTGCAAAGTGGCTCAAGCAAACTCTTCTTGCACCTCTTACGTTGTTAGGATTCTCTATGATCTTTGCTCTCCCCGTCGTAGAAGAACTCCTGTATAGAGGAATACTTTACTCGTATCTTAAGTCGAAAGTTAGCGTGTTACTGGCAACAACGCTCCAAGCTATAGTTTTTAGTTTAGCGCACCTCGGCTATCTTTCCGGTGACTTCCGGTCGCTCCCATATTATTTTTTTGTCGGCTGCATCTTAGCTTATCTTTTTGAAACTTCCGACAGTCTTTATCCTCCAATTGTCGCCCATGGCACACTAAGTTTTCTCTCAGCATCTTCATTGCTTTCCAGGCAACTCCTTTAGTTAGAGCAATGTGACTTCAGGGACGGTTCTCGCTATCCCACTTAGTGAAACCGCGCACCCCGGAGGCAGCCCACATAGTACCGCCCGGCCCCAACCCCCCTAACCACCACTGGCCTCGGGTGGCCTCGGGGACGGTCCATTTTGGGACACTCCTTTGAGCAAGGGGGACGGTCCATTTGGGGACACTCCTTAGAAACCGGGGACGGAAAATGGGGACTGTCCTCATTGGCAGAAGAAAGGTAGAATAACCCCGAGATGAACGTTCATGACATCAGGGACGGTTCTCGCTATCCCACTGGGGAACAGACCTGGGACGGTCCATTTTGGGACACTCCTTAGAAACCGGGAACGGAAAATGGGGACTGTCCTCATTGGAACAGACCGGGGACGGTCCATTTGGGGACACTCCTCTAAGCAAGTAATCCGCTAGTTCAGTAGCAAGTGTCGAGGGGCGCTCCATTTGTCGGGGGACGGTCCATTTGGGGACACACCATCTCTCTGTGGCTTAAGTCGCTGACACTTCTTTTCGGCCCCGTCGCGGCGACACATCAAAGCGCTATATCTTCTTAGGTCTTAGGTCCTAGCAAGGGGGATGGTCCATTTGTAGCAAGGGGGACGGTCTATTTTGGGACACTCCTTTATCACCCCCTGATCTCAGGGACGGTTCTCCCTATCTCCATTAGAATCTAGGCGTTCCGTCAGAACCGTCCCTTCCCCTCTCGCCCTCAAGAAGCATCTAACTCCTCGGAGACTCCTCGGAGGCAGCTCACATAGTACCGCCTGACTGTTCCTAGCCTTCCCCGGCAACACCTCCAAGAACCACATCTTCTTGGGCCCGATCCGGTTGTGTACCTCTCGTTACCGCTAGAGATGCAGATCCTTCAAGAGCATCTGCCATGGAAGCACCTCGATTCCCTTGATCTTCTTGCGTGTGGTGCCCAGGTAGGCGATTACAGGACGGTGACGTTTGCCGTAGTAATCGGCGAAACTCCGGAACCCACGTGTGTCGATTTGAGTAATCATTGTTGAAGCCTTTGCTTCCACCGCGAGTGTCTCTGAGCCGCGTTCCACAACGAAATCCACCTCTGCACCGTGTTCGGTCCGGTAGGATGAGATACGCAGATCTGTGTCGCTGGCGGCACTGTCGATCAACTGGTTGAAGAGGAGATGCTCGAAGAGGTTCCTCATGCGATCGCTGGAGGCGACGAAATTATTCAAGAGGCCGTTGAGTACGCCGGTGTCAAAGAAGAAGACTCGCGGATGTTGGATGAGGCGTCGGCGGACTGACTTTCGGAATGCCTCGCAGCGCCGCAGCACGAGCGTATCTTCCAAGATCTCGAGGAACCGGACGGCGGATTGGCGGGGGATGCCCGCGGCTGAGGCCAGCTTGGCCAGGTCAAGGAATTTTCCGGATTCCGCTGCGACGACAAACAGAAAGCGGGAGAATCCCTCAATGTTTCTTGCCAAAGCCTCGGCTTGAATTTCCTCCTTGAGGTAGGTCGCGGCGTACGTCTGTAGCGTCTTGCGGCGTTCGTGAGCGTTCGCCTCCGTCCAGAGGCCCGGCAAAGTACCTGTCTCCAAAGCTCGGCGGGTGTCCATCCGGTATGCGAGCTCTGAGGCAGTAAGGGGCCCAAGGTGATAGGTATGGATCCGGCCAGGAAGGAGGTTGGCGTGTCCCCGCTTCAATTTCCGGGCGCTGGATCCGGTCAGATAGAATTTGAGGGCTGGGCGAGTTTGGTCTAGGAGAACCTGGATTGTGTTGAGCAAGCTGGGGAGGCGTTGGATTTCATCAATAAAGATTGTTTGTTTGGGATCTGCCGCTAGGCGTTGTTCAAGCTCGGAGGGATTCCGAGCGAATTGGAGATAAGTGGGTTCGTGGGCCAAGTTGATGGTCAGTGCAGGATGAAGCGAATGGATGAGGGTAGACTTACCCGTCTGCCGTGGCCCCAGAAGGAGAGTGCTCTTTTTAGAACGTTGCAGGAACGGAGCTAAACGCCTAGCTATCATAATGTGGTCATTTTACGCGGTATTTTGACCACATGTCAATACATATTGTTTCGCCCCAAAATGTTCCGAAGGACCTCAGGGGCGGTTCTTGCTATCCCGCTTAGAATCTAAGAGTTCCGTCAGAACCGTCCCTTCCCCGCCCTCTGAATTAGCATGGCCCAGGCCCACGAGCACTTTCATAGACGTTCCGGATAGTACTTCTAACCAACACTCTTGGAATGAACCGGCACTCTGAAGAAGCATCGAGAGGACAGCGCGGTCCGGAGGCACTCTTTAGTCGCGTGGGATCGGTGACCATCGTTCATCTGGATCACCCCACCGAATCGATGCTTCGGGAGCGGATTGCCGAGGTTCAGCGAGAAACCAAGGAGCCGGTGGAGGACTGTCCGCTGTGTGAAGAGATGCGTCTTGCCGGTGGCCATGAGATCGCCTACACCGGAAGCGAGCTGCCAGAGGAGAACTGAGAGAGGTTACGTCCCGGTTTTTCGGGGAGCGAGCAACTTAATGCCCGGCTTCATCTCTTTGGGCATCATGAAAGCGTATCCCAAAACTCCCTCAGAAGCTGGAAGGCTTCTTCCAGAGTTTTCCTGCGCGTACCACACTCTTCAGCAAGGACCCGATAGGGCCTCGACCAAGTCGCAGGAGGCGAGGTTAACTGGGCAGGAATTTCGTGCGTTTCTCTCCTTTTGAACGTTGCCTGAAGAGCCTTCCTCATTTTGACAGTATCAGAGAGCCCGTTTTCTATCAATAAAACGAGGTCGACTAAATCTCTTGTGCGTGAATTAGGGTTTCCTTCTCTGGGAAGAGAATAGGCATGAATCTTCTCCGCGAATTGTTGTTCCCTGGGAAGTAACGGTATCTTCGCCGAGGGGACGCCGGCAAATTTCAGAAGATCATGATCCCTTCGCCATTCCGGCTCAAAGAGGACTGCGTCTCCAACGCCCACATCAAGGTTGAAATTGGTAAACTTTCTTCCGGCAAGCCTCACCTCAACAGGGAAACGAGCTCCTCCGTAAGGGGCCGCATCAAGTTCCATGACAGGCGCCCTTAGGAGATAGACGAACCAGTCCCCTAAATCCCGTTCAGCCAGATCTTGGAGCTCCTCACGTATTGGGCTTAAGGGTTCGTCGCTGTCCTTTTGGTCTCGCTGGATAGCCGGCACAGACAGATCGACATCTTTTGTTGCCCTGGCAAGCCGCAAAAACCTCAGCTCCATTGCGTAGCCACCTTTCAAGAACCAGCGGGGCTTTTGCGCACCCAAGAAGACCCTCGCCAGGAACCGATCAAAGGCCACTTGCTTTCTGAGTCGCTCCAAGTCTGTTTCTTGTGCTTTCGAGATTGAATTCAACCTTGATTCTAGGGCCTGCCTAAAACTCGCCGCATCCTGATATCTTTGGGCGCTGGGATTCATCCCTTACGTTCCCCGATGCCCTTGATCGCCATGAGCATCCTGAGCTTTCCTCTCTCAGACATTCGCGTTACATCGATTTTCTTAAGCCGGACGAGGCCCCTATCCAGAGCATCCTTGAGGGCTTTGAGCAGTTCGTCTTCACTGAGATTCCCTTCCGCAACATCCCGGAGCGTTTGAAGCGGCGTTGTAACAAGGAATCCTTCCCTCTTCTCAATAGACTCGGGCTCAAGCTTGAAGCGGTGAAGGATACAACCTCCGGGGACCCTCTTTCTGAAACCAGGGGGCACTGTGAGATGGGTTCTGGCCGGCATAACATCTGAGAGATCATGAATGGCCAGAGCCGTTTCGTGAGAGGCCACTGCCTGGGGCTTATCTCTTTGATTCCTACTCCAGAGTGTCCATCGAATTAGATCCTCTCGTTCGACGCTGGGATAATGCTGGAGCCTGAAAATACCCCGTTCAATCCTTATCCACCGTCCAGACCTCACATGATAAGAATGGAGCCGATAAGAGTATCCCGCCTTGAAAGCCTGCTTGGCGGTGAAGTAGCCACCCTGTCCATTGGCGCATTCCAGCAGCTTGTATTCTCTGTCATGCTCTCTCAAGTAAACAGCCTCCCCTAGGAACAAATTTATTACAATTTATGTAATAATTATGATTAAAACATGGCTACAAGTCAACATATTTATTACACCTGATACGTAACCCGTAACAGTAGACTTGTGTGACCTCAGGGACGGTTCTCGCTATCCCGCATAGAATCGAAGAGTTCCGTCAGAACCGTCCCTTCCCCTTGGAGCCCATTCTCCTGATGGTGTTGATGAGATACCCCATCGCTCTCTTGGGGTTGGTTCCTCTCATGGCAGACACTCGCTCAACCGCCCGCTGGACGACCTCCCGGCCGAACTCCTCCTCCAGGATAATCAAGCGGCCTATGGCCACCACATCGCTGTCCTCGTAGACCAACGAGGCGTAGCCGGTGGCCCGCTTCACCTTCTGGTTTCCATATCTCCGGCTCAATTTCTTAAACGCTTGTTCCAGCTTCTCCGGATCGTAGAGGGGATTCAGGATATATTCGTTCGCCTTTCTGTCGCTGAAATCCGGAGGGCTCAGCTTGCCGGGTTTCACCTCCAGAAGGTTGTGCCGCCTCAGGTTCATAAGCCCGTCTTGCACAAATCGCTCCGAAAAACCGGGTGCCTTCGCAATGTCGCGAATCGATCTGAACCAAACGGGTGCCGTAGGCGACAGATCCGAATACATCTTCCCCACCAGATACATCACCTTTCCACCAAGGGTAAGCTCCTTATTCCAGCCCCAATCCCAATAGGCGGGGGGCACCCGAACGATCTTCCCTTGGGTAGTACCGCGCGGTCCTGCAGGATTGCCGTTCACCCTCAAGGACACATCCGGGTTTTCACCGGGCACATAGGAGAAATCGGTCAGCCCGTACTTATCCTGCAACCTCCCGAGAACCTCGCGGACAGAACGCCTGTTATACGCTTTGACCGCAGACTTGAAACCAAGCTCTGCGATCAGCGATTCGTAGCCCAGGGTGATGCTCTTTTCATCGCTCTGATTGAAGATCTTCAGTAGATAGAGATAGGCGTCAAAAGCCCCCTCATCATGAGCTGCTACCATCCCCCCGATCAAGTCCGGGCTGTTCAGAAACGCCCAGGGGACAGAAACAGAAGAGGGATCGCTGAGCGCCGGCGCATGAAGCTCGAGCGCCTCGAAACCTTGAAGAAGCTCCTCGGCACACTCCTGGGACCGGATCAGAACATTGGTCTCTAAGTTACGAGTCAGGGCCTTCTCGCTCCAGTTAGAAGAACCGAGTATAACCGTTTCTTTGTCAATGACGAGAAGCTTGGCGTGCGTGAAGTCCGTCTTGTCATCGAAGAAGACATCCACCCCCCGCTGCCGGAGGTATTCATACGCCCTTCTGTTCTTGCCTGAAGGGTCCCAGAACCCGAAGGCGCTCCCCTCAGTCCAATCGACATTCTGGTCCAGCACCACCCTTACGTTCACTCCTCGCTCTTTGGCTTCTGCCAGGGCGTTCACCAGACGGTATACAACGGACTCCGTCTCCATCGGAGGCAGAATGACCAGATACATGTAAAGGTGAATGAAGGACTCCGCCTGCCGGATCTCGTTCAGGGTAACTTCGAAGTATCGCTCGGGAGGGATATTCTCAACTTCGGCCGGGTAGGCGCATGCCGTAACCGCAAAGAGGAGCATTGCCAGAAAAGCGGCCGCGCCGCCTCTCACTCTACCGCTCAACCTCAATTGCTTTCTTCTTGATTCGTCCCCTTCACCCTTGGTTTGGCTCATTGCTCTAGACAGAGTTAGTATTTCCGAAGCTCTTCCTCAACAACACTGAGTCTGGATAAAAGAGGTTTTGCAACACCAATTCGAATCCGGAGAGCGCCCATCCAATCCTGAAGATGCGCCTCCCCAAATTGATGGAGCCCCTCGCTGCTATCGATCAATTCGAACACCAAGCGACGGTGGAACGGAACAGCCAGCTCAAGGATTTCCAGCAAAGTCTCAGGGGGTGTTTCAGGGGCTCGCTGTTGACAAACGCGCACAAAATGGCAAAAACCAGCCATCATCTCACCGGCGCAGAAATAGAGGTCGTAATTCCGGTGTCTTGACCAGCGCTCGATCTCCTTCAAGGCCCGCTTGGCTTCCCCAATGGTAAGCGGGCCTGAATCTGCCATTTTGGGAGCATCTGGCAGGCGGGCATGGGGGCGCGACCAGGAACCGCTTTCTGAAGCAGCCAGGCGAAGGGTAACCAAATCCACATGGAGCGGATCTTCATACATCGCCATGATGTCGGAGCGTGAAACCAGAGGAGGTGGAATCGTCTCCCTCTCCACCTCTTCGGTATCAGGCGGTGAAATCCCAAGCGACTGATCCGCCGCAATCGCCAGCGCAATCAGGTGCTTGCAGGGGTTTCGGCTCTGGGAAACGGGACAGTCGCACTTCTTTGAAAGCCCGCTGCCCCGCCAAGACAGCTCAGTGGTATAGAATCTCGTTCCGCGGATCGCCGCCCGGAATCCTTTTGGGATTTCCTCCAGAGCACCAACCCGTCCCTCCTGCGCATACCGCTCCCCACGAGCCCACGTCTCCCGGGTAACGCGGTACAACAAAGCGCGGGTATAAGACTTTTCGGGAGGAGGACGGGTAGGGGCGAATCTGTTCTTCAAATCCGCTGGGGCAAACCGGTACACGCCTCACACAGATATTTGTCGCCTTGCGTCGAGTATGCCTTTTCACTCAAGACGATGACTTTCCCGCATTTAGAACAGAGGGTTGGTTCATACGAAGGGGGATTCTTCAATTCTTCGAAGTTGTATTCGTTTGTCCCATACCAGACGTACATCTCTGTCTCGAAACCGTCACGGCACTGCTGGCAATCCATCCACCTGCCCGGATGCTCCTCGGCAGAGTGGAAACCGCACAGCGTGTAGCGGCGGTGATTCCGGGAACAACTGTTCCGGGCATAGGAGAACATGACGTATTGGCCCTCGTCATCGCAGATCCAACGCCCGCAGCATTCGGTCTTTGTCAGCTTCTTCGGTTTTCCGCACAACCCACATCGCGGCATCTCTTTTGGCCGGGACTGCTTTCGTTGAGTCGCGAGCTGCTTGCTTGGCATCATCTTTCCTTCGCTATCTTCACCGTGTCCGGATGGACACCAACACCTTTATTATTGTACCAAGAAGAGGGAAGTTCCTTAAACCCTCCAGATTTTTCAGTTTTAGTTGTTTTTGCCAACCTTTTTTGCTAGCATATAATTTGTAGATTTTGCACAACAAGTAGACGAGGAGGAAAAGAACGATGAGAGTGCTATTGGCAATTTGTTTCATGCTCTCGGCCGCGGGAATCGTCTTCGCAGAGCCGTCAGAGCACCGACCATGGGAATTGGGGACGGAAGCATCTTACATCTTGTATGACGAGCCCGGAGTTATGGATGAAGAGGGGTTCATGTTAGGAATCCTCGGCTCCTACACCTACCGCAGTGCGCCGCAGCTGGATATCGAAGGCTGGATGTTAAAGGGGGAAGGCAGATTCAGCTACGGGCAGGTAGATTATGACGGACAGCTTTCGGATGGCACAACGTATACCATAGACGATATAGACGACTACATGTTGGAGTTCAGGACGCTGGCAGGTTATGATTTCATCCTGCAAGAGAAATACACCCTTACCCCTTACCTCGGTTTTGGGTATCGCTATCTCAATGACGACCTCGCCACCGACGCGGCCGGCTATGAAAGAGAATCCAACTACTACTACAGCCCAATAGGCGTAGAAGCTCTTACCGACTTGGAGAATGGGTGGACCATCGGTCTTTCAATAGAGTATGACCTTTTCTGGAAAGGCCTACAGAAGAGCCATCTGAGCGATGCCGTTGCTGCTTTAAACGACATCGAAAACGATCAGGAAGACGGCTACGGCATCAGGGGTTCTATCAGGTTCCAGAAGAAAACGGAAAAAGCAGATTGGATCATTGAACCCTTCGTCAGGTATTGGGATATCGACGAATCGGAGGAGGCGGCTGTGACGCTTTCCGGCACTATCATTGGTACCGGAGTTGAGCCCGAAAATGACTCTACGGAAGTTGGGGTTCGGTTGGCCGTAAGGTTTTGAGGGGGTTGCAAATCCGGAGTACCGCAGCCTGGATATTCTTCAGGGGAGCCTCAAGTGGTAGCGGCTAGCTTAGCCTGACACATTTGGGCCACCTACGAAATACCATAACTGAGGCGTTCTTAACTTCATATATCCATCTTCTGCGTTACTTCTTCCACGCGTCTTCGCTAAAAGGGTACTCCCTCCAGCTTGTTGCGTAGGGGGCTTCTCCGCCTTTGATTACAAGGAGTAGCTCATCTACAGTGGAAGCTCGTGAGCTACTTTGGTTAGTTCAAAGTCCAAGTTCCTCAGTAAGGCTTCGATAGCTCTCTCCATGGCAACTTGGTAGGATTTCCTTGTCATACCCATCCGTCCTTCGCCCGCACCATCGAGAGTTCGAATAGCTAATACGCTTCCAGTTGAGTCGTATATGGTATACCTCATGCTAACTGTTGCTGGGATAGCAGCAAGCCGCGCAATTGGAACAAGGAATCCGCTGCCTGTTATCTCTGGAACGAAAATGGCCGCATTTTGAGCTTTCGCTAGCTGGGTGGCAGTTTTCATGTTGTCAGTCTCAAGGACGCTGCTAAAATGGCGAAGAAGAACCCCTTTAACCCCGCTCCCCAGAGCTGGCCCAAGCATGAGGTTCGCAGTATCAGGAGCAATCGCTCCCCAAGCCCAGTTGTACACTTCCTTGGTGTGCGTGTAGCCCTTGAAGTCGGGACTCAAAACGAGGATGGTGCCTAGATTGGATCGGGGGGGTACCGTTTGATTCAAAGCTGATGGCAGTGCAACGGATCTTGCAACGAGTGTGTAATTTTGAGCGCAGCCGGACAGTGCTACCGCACATAACGCAAGGGACAACCAGGTAATTCTCATTGAAGATATCCTTTCTTTGGTTTCTTGGGGGCCTAACGACCTACGCAGGAACGTTACCATCTTCCTCGATCTTCCGCAAGGGAGGGGTTATGTCGTTACTCCTCACGGTACCCTTCTAAGAATACGAGTTGGCATCCTTCGCCTGGTGCTATAATCCATGGCGGATGGTTAATCTCATAAGGAGGTGAACTATGGCGTTTCGAATTCGGGCGCTGACTAGTGTCCTTTGCATCACGATCCTCACTGGGTGTGCAACAATCATGCATGGAACAACGCAATCCGTTGGGATATCCAGCAACCCTTCCGGAGCAACAGTAACTGTCAACGGCATGGCATACGGAAGAACCCCCGTGATTGCTGATTTGAAGCGGAAAGACAACCATATCGTTAGGCTTGAATTGTCTGGTTATAAGCCGTATGAGACTACGCTGACTCGGAGCACAAGTGGTTGGGTATGGGGAAACATTGTCATTGGCGGGTTGGTTGGGCTCGTTATTGATGCTGTAGGCGGTGGTTTATATAAGCTGACACCCGAACAGGTTTCCGCGCAGCTGGAGAAAGGAAGGGTGGCGTCGGCCCCCAACGGAGATTCCCTATATATTGATGTTGCCCTAGGATCTGACCCTGCCTGGGAGAAAGTTGCCCAATTGCAGCGAGAGGAGTAGCCTCGGCTAATAAATCAGATAAACGCTTCTCCTGGGGGCAGTTCAACCACTTATCCTGGGAAAATTTGTCTTCGGCCGAAACATCTCTGACCGTTTGGGTAGCGCACAAAATGGGGCTGTCCCCATTAATATCGTAGCGGTACCATTGAGCGCGTCTCCCAAGCAAATTCCCAAGACAAACCCATGACCCAAGCCCAAGCAGAAGCCGAACGGTGCGGCATGATCCCGGAGGAAAGCCAGCCTTGGCTGGTGGCCGAACACATGGCGGCCTATGCTTTTCTCAAACCCCGCATCGCCAACCAGCGCCTCTTAGAAGTCGGCTTCGGAGACGGCTACGGAGCCGCCTACGCCTCAGAAACCGCCCGAGAGATAGTGGGCGTTGATATTGCCCCCACCAACATCCCAAGAGCTCAAACCAAGTACCCAAAACCCAATCTCACCTTCCAGCACTTCGATGGAGCACACCTCCCCTTTACAGACAACAGCTTTGATGCTGCCTGCTCCTTCCAGGTGATCGAGCACATTCCAGAACCTCAGATCCTCCCCTGGCTTTCCGAAATCCACCGAGTCCTAAAACCAGGGGGCAAGCTTTATCTCTCAACACCCAACCTGGAAGCCGCCCAGAAGCCAGGCAAGCCCTACACCAAGCTCATCTACCACGAGAAGGAGTTCACCGCCCCTGAGCTGGATCATCTCTTAAAGGAGGTTTTTGAGAAGATCTCCCTCCTTGGCGTGCATCTGACCCGCAAGCACCGCTTCTTTAGAAGGCTCAAGAAATGGGGCCTGCGCAAGCTCCTGCCCGCACCCATTAATATCGTAGACCGCTACTTCTATCGAATGACGACCCGAGACTTTACGATTCACCCAGATAACGTGCGTCAAGCCATTCATCTCATCGCCGTCTGCCAAAAGAGCTGATTTCTGCTCAAACCCTTTTCCTGCTCTAACTCCCTTTCCCAAAACCAGTTCCAAAGATTACCCCTTGTCACTTTCTAAAAATATCAGGTAAGTTTGTATGGTAGGCAGGAGATGACTATGTCACAGGAAATCTTCAACTTAAGCAATTATCAGCTAGCGGCTTTCGCCATTCCACCGCTGGTGGCAGGCGTGCTCATTGTGGCCTTGGGATTTGCTGTCCTGGTCCGGGAGCGCAGCTCTTTCATCAGCTTCTGTTTCTGGGTGATGACGGTGGCAGCAGGCGGATGGCTGCTCTGCTACGTAGGGATATACTCTGCCCCCAATGAGCAGATGGCCCTTTGGTGGGCCAAGGCCCAGGCCATGGTGGTTGTCTTCATCCCTGCCCTGGTCTACATCACCACCTTGGCCATCATCAAGCAATTCCGGGAGTACTGGGCTTATGCCTACATTGTCTTTATAACCTCCTGCGTTGCCTGCTCCAGCATCCCTTGGAGCGACCTGTTTGTTGTGGGGGTCCACCATTACCCCTGGGGATACTACGCGAAGTACGGCCCCTTAAGCATTCCCTTTCTCTTCTTTTTCTTCACCATGATGGCGGCCAGCTTGCGCCTCTTCTGGACCGAATACCAGGGGGCTACCTCTCAAAAACACCGCAATAGGCTCAGAGCATTCTTGGTGGCCTTTGTGATTGCCTATGCGGGGTCTGTGGACTTCATTGCTGCTTACGGCATTCCGGTTTACCCCTTCGGTTATTTACCGATCTTTGGTTTTGTGATGCTGGCGGCAGTGACTATCTGGCGCTATCGGCTTGAGGACATCACCCCGGCTTTTGTGGCCAATCAGATCCTAAAGACCATGGCAGATGCTCTGCTCGTGCTGGATCGGGATGGAATTGTCAGGCTGGTCAACTCGGCAACCTGCCGGCTGCTTGGCCATTCTGAGGACGATCTTCTGGGTAAACCGCTCTGGGCAATGGGTGGGGATTTTCTGCCAAGGGAGAAACTTCAGAAGGCATTGAGAGTCGGGGTTGTTCAGCGGCATAAAACTCCCTTTATAGACAGCACCGGCCAATCGATGCTTCTTGATATCTCCATATCGGCAGTTCAGGATAAAGAAGGCAAGAGCATCGGCGTTCTCTGTATCGCCCGGAACGTTACAAGCCTGGGAGGGGCCTCCCAGCTTCCCTCAGCTCAAGCGGTCTAAGCGTTTTTCCTGCCTAAAACTGATCTAGGTTTTCGTACGCCTTAACAGAGCCTTGCATTTCCCTGAAATAGCGGGTAAGGTTATTAATAGCACCCTCCCTTTGCTCCGGTTTTATTGTTCGTCCTCCTTCTTGTAACCGGAGAACACGTGCTAGCGTGATGAGATAAGGTATCTGCTGCTATGTCGGCAATGGATCTTTCCTCGAACCTAACAGCGTCTTGGACGCACCCCTGCGCACTCACCACCTTTCTTACATCTGCTTTAGCAGCCCTTCTAGCTATCGTCGTCCTGCGGAAGAACTCTGGATCATCAGCGGCTCGCCAGTTCGCCATCATGTGTTCTTGCGTCGCAGTGTGGGCATTCTGGTTAGCACAGGCTTTTATCGCCCCTACAAACGAACACGCGACAATATATGTACGTGTCGGCGACGGTGTTGCCCTCTTTATCCCTATCACTTACTTGCATTTTGTAATGCATTTCGTCGGCCGCATAAAACCCAATTTGCTGAAGGCTGCATACACCATAACTACGCTTCTAGTTTTAACAGCTGGTTCACCGTGGTTTGTTCCAGGCGTCCAGTGGAAATACGGCATGTGGTTCACAGTGGGCGGTCCAACATTTCTTCTGTTCGTTATTCAATACATTCTGCTTGCATGCTATGGAATGTATCTGATCTACCAAGAAACTCAGACATCCCAGGGGACTAGGAAAGCACAACTCTCCTGCCTTCTCGCTGCTTCAATTGTTGGTTTTGGAGGAGGCTTTATGTGGTTCCCTCCTTGCTTTGGCATCGACATCCCGCCTTTAGGGGGCCATCTCGTTGCACTGTATTGCGCAGCGATTATGTATGGCATTGTGCGGTATCGCTTCCTAGACATACAGGTTGTCATCCGCAAGAGCCTCATTTACTCAATCCTGATAACTTTATTGACAGTTACATATTTTGGATCAATTTATGGAATCGAAAAACTCTTCCAAGTAGCCTTCGGCTACCAGTCAGTTTGGATATCGCTGGCAGCTTTCGCTCTGATGGCCCTTCTCTTCCAGCCCCTTAAGGTAGGAATTCAGCGTTTAGTTGACCTGCTCATCTTCCGCGTTCCCCAAGAACAGCTGGTCAAGCACGTGGAGCGGCTAGAAGAGCAAGCCTTACTTGGTGAAAAGCTTAAGGCCGTCTCGACCATGGTAGCCGGAATGGCTCATGAAATTAAGAACCCGCTTACGGCAATCCGCACTTTTACGGAGTTTATTCCCGAGAAAAAAAGTGACCCTGCCTTCCTCAAAAACCTTCATGAGGTGCTCTCCGCAGAAACGCGCCGCATACAGGAAATCGTTCAGGAGGTGTTGAACTTTGCTAAACCCAGAGATCCCAGGCCTGAACCACTAAATATCGAGGGGTTGCTGAACTCAACGGTTAATCTGCTCTCCAGCGAACTACTCAAACGACGGATTAAATGGGCGGTGGACTGCCAGCATAATGGGAGCTTGGTTCATGCTGACCCGGACCAATTGAGGCAGGTCCTGATCAATTTGATTCAAAATGCAGCGGATGCCATGCCTGAAGGTGGGAAGTTAGACCTCAAGACACAAGCAGTGAATGGGCATGTGGAGCTGGTGGTTTCTGATACAGGGAAAGGGGTTCCAAAGGAACTGCTGCCTAAGATTTTTGATCCCTTTGTGACCACCAAGGAAGATGGCAACGGGTTGGGGTTGGCAATGGTGTACTCAATTCTGAAGGCCAACCGGGGAACCATTCATGCAGAAAGTGAAGTTGGCAAAGGAACAACATTTACGGTGGGGCTACCAATATGACGCTTTTTCATCATCACTTGCCAGCGCTAGGAATAGTCGCGATTACCACTTTTGGGTTCGGCTTATTTGTGCTCTGGAAGAACTCAAAAAACGCTCTCCATCGTGCAATGGCCCTTTATTGTTTTAGTTTAGCGTGGTGGAGTAGCTGGGAATGCGCAGCTCTCTTAGCGTCAACCAGGGAGTTGTCACATCTACTTATGAGAATCGAATACGCGGGCGTTGTTCTAATTCCTACTTTCTTCTGCGCCACTACGTGTTACCTCCTAAAGCTACCCGCAAAAATTCAGAGCCAGCTCCTTTGGCCTTTGTACTTATGCAGCACAGCGTTCTTTTTCGCAATCAGCATTTTCCCTTCAAGGCAATTCCTTCATATGAGAGTCCTGGTCCGGTAGCATATCTGCCTATTTGGGGGTGGGCAGGCCCACATTACTGGACATTCCTAGCGTTCTTTATTGGCACAGCTATTCTGGGGCATAGCATACTTCTCTTTAGGTGGTTCAGGGTTCGAGGAGAGGAGCAAGCTAGACTTGCTTTGTTCTTGGTGGCATCCTTAGCTGCTTATGTCGGAGGTTGTCCAGAGTTCGCCCTAAAATATGGCGTTCGTCTGGGGTGGCTTAATCCTTTCGGTCTGTATGGTCTTCCCCTTCACATTGCACTGATCACCTATGCAATCATCCGACATCGCTTCTTGAATATCAATATCGTAATTCGCAGAAGCATCGTCTATTCCATGCTGGTCACCCTTCTGACTGTAGGGTACTTTGGTCTAATCTATGGAGCTGAACGCATCTTTCAGACAACCTTCGGGTACCAATCAATTTGGTTTTCGCTAGCAGCATTCGCCACCATGGCGCTTGCCTTCCAACCCCTTAAGCTGGGGATTCAGCGACTGGTAGACTGGTTGCTTCTCCGAATGCGACACGAGGACCTAGTCAAACGCCTGGAGAGGCTCGAGCAGGAAACCCGCCAGACGGAAAAACTGAAATCAGTCGCAGCGCTGGCCGCCGGACTGTGTCACGAGCTGAGGAGTCCGCTTCAGGTTATTCAAACGCATGTTGAAGTTTTGCCGGACCATTATGATGAACCTGGATTTCGTAAAAGATGCACTGAAACCATGAGGGCTGAGATCATTCGCATCAATGATCTTCTGAAACAATTGATGGATTTTGCGAAGCCAAAACAACCATTATTCCGACCGATCGAACCTCATGAGATTCTGGATTCGACGCTCGGCTTACTAAGCAATGAATTTGTTAAGCGCCGAATACATCTTGAGAAATACTATGGGGCGAACGGAACAACAATTCGAGCTGACTCTGACCAGATGAGACAGGTCATCCTAAACCTCGTGCTTAATGCCCTGCAAGCCATAGACAAAGATGGCGCTGTGACGGTTTCTACCCGGCAGGAAAACGGTTATTTTGTTCTCGATATAAAGGATTCTGGCCCGGGCTTTGATCCAAGAATCGCCCCGAAGCTTTTTGAACCGTTTAATTCCTCGAAGCAGGGGGGTACGGGGCTTGGGCTTTCCATGGTGCATAGCATTGTCAAAGAGCATGGTGGAAAAATCTCGGCTGAGAGCAAACCCGGCCAGGGTACGGTATTTTCGGTAAAGCTACCTTCGGGTTAGAATTAAGTTGACATCCCCCCCTGCCCTCCTGTAAAGTTAACTATTGTCGTATCCAAGAGTTATGGAAAAACTGTTTGGAGTCGCATTTCTACCTCTGTATTTTCAGGGGAAAGAAACAACGTTATGAATTGGATCGCGACAGTAGGAGGGTGCAACGAGAGTTCGGAAATTATACGCTTAGCCACTCCCCGAGTAAGCTGGAAGGGTAGACGTCTACAGGCTTTCTGTAGACGTTTTTGTTTTTGGCGGAAACAAACATATGTCACTTAGACTGGATGCTTTGAAACATCGAGGGGACAGTGTGGGCAATATTCAGCAAAACCAAAGCCTGGACTCTGAGACAATGCGTAATTATCGCAGTTTCATCAACCCTAGCCTTACCTTGCTGATGCGTCTCTTTACTGGGGGTCGCATAGAAAAGCAAGCGCGTGGAGTTTACGTAGAGGATTCGTGTGGCAAAAAATACATAGATTGCCTAGCTGGTTACGGTACCTTGAACTGCGGCCATACCCACCCTGAGATCATAGCGGCAGTCACAAAACAATTAAGCACATTGCCCGCTTCAAGCAAGATATTCTTTAGCAAGCCGTTGGCCGACCTTGCAAGAGTGCTATCAGAAATCACTCCTGGGGATCTACAGTACTCATTTATATGCAATAGTGGCACAGAAGCTGTCGAGGGTGCTTTAAAGCTTGCTAAGCTTTTTACTAAACGGTCAGAAATTATATCCACAGAAGGTTCGTTCCATGGAAAAACAATTGGCTCTCTAAGCGTCAGTGGACGTGAACGTTATAAAAAACCCTTTCATCCTCTTCTGCCACGGGTGAAGCAAGTTCCCTTCGGTGACGTAGAAGCTTTGGCAGCAGAAGTTACTAGTAGCACTGCCGCTGTGCTTCTCGAGCCCATACAGGGCGAGGGAGGGGTGAATATTCCGCCTCGTAGTTATTTAAGGGATGTTCAATCTGTTTGTCGCAATGCAGGTGCCCTACTAATTCTTGATGAAGTCCAAACTGGACTTGGGAGAACAGGCACATTGTTTGCCTGTGAACAAGAAGGCG
>CAZQXN010000033.1:0-19458 GCA_964597545.1 uncultured Planctomycetia bacterium
CCAACCGGGTTGCCACCGGCCGTCGAGCCATCAAAGAGATGCAGGCAGAACTCCTCCTGCTGGATGATGGGTTCCAGCAGTGGCGCTTAAAGAAGGACCTTGAGATTTTGATGGTTGATTCACTGGCCCCCTTCGGCAACGGCCATTTGATTCCCCGGGGGACGTTGCGGGAGCCGACAACAGAAGCAGCTCGGGCCGATGTGATCATGATCAAAGAATCTCCCGTTAGCCCCTTCAGCCGCCGGGAGCTGACCCGCAAGGTCCGTGCGTTGAATGACCAGGCCCCGATTTACTTCATCCGTTACGAGCCGGATCATTTGTGGCGCTGGCCTTCCCAGGAGAGGGTTCCGCTGACCCGGCTGCAGGGACGGAAGATTTGCACCTTGGCGGGGATCGGGCAGCCCAAATCCTTCGAGGCCACGGTTGCTGGATTGGGGGGGAAGATTGCCCTCAAGCAAAGGGTCAGAGACCACCACGTCTATACTGCCGGGGAGATGATTCACCTCTTTACGCGGTGTCATCGGCATGGGATTTCGACCATTGTCACGACCGCCAAGGATGCAGTCCGCATTCCGGAGCTGTTCCTCAAAAGCGTAGGACCCAGCCTCAAGGGACTGGGGCTCTGGGTGCTGGATGTCAAAATTAAAATGGATCCAGATGAAAGCAAACTTCTACACCGAATCAATTCTCTATCGGTTCGCTAAGGGATTAAACTTCTTCGCCCAGCGGATTCCCGCGACCTGGTGCACTGCATTGGGGGCAGGGATGGGGAGATTGCTTTACCATGGCTTAAGCCGAAGAAAAGCAATGGCCTTAGCGCAGCTGCGGGCTGCCTTTGGCAAAACACATACCTCGCGTCAGTATCAGAAGATCCTCAAAGAGATGTTTCAGAACTTCGGGATGACCTTCATGGAGATTGCCCGAATCCCAAAGATTGATCTGAACTATCTCGAGCGCTGGGTGACGATTGCCCCAGGCAGCGAAGCGCGCCTTCAAGCGGCCTTGGCCAAGGGCAAAGGGGTTATCTTTCTTACCGGCCACTTCGGCAACTGGGAGCTGATCAGCATTACCGGAGCGCTCAAGGGTTATGCCTCTTTGGTGCTGGCTCGACAGCAGGGGCTGCCTCGTCTCAATGGGCTGCTCACCCAGTATCGGCAGTCCAAAGGCTGCCGAGTGGTGACCAAAGGTTTTCCCATTCGAGATCTGATCCGGGGGCTTCAGGAGGGCAAGATTGTTGGGATCCTGGCCGACCAGGATGGCGGTCGAAACGGTGTCTTGGCCCCCTTCTTTGGGCGTTTGGCATCCACCGCTTCCGGGGCGATTGCACTGAGTCTCAATACCGGGGCACCCATCCTCCCGGTCTTTATCACGCGGACCCGGGGTCCAGCCCACACCTTGACGGTGAGTGAACCCCTTCACATTCCTGAAGAGGGCAGCTTGGAAGTTCGCGTGCGAACGGGAATCAGCAGGTATCTTGCAGTGTTGGAGCATCAGGTTCGAAAGCATCCCAGCCAATGGCTCTGGCTCCACCGTCGATGGAAATCCTCTCCAGAGCGCAGGGTGCTGCTTTTCAGTGACGGTAAGGCCGGGCATGAATCGCAGATGCGGGGTTTGGCCGAGCGCATTGAGATGGCATGGACTGCCCGGGCACAGCAAGACAAGCGCCTGGCCGGGTGGCGAGACCGCAGGCTCTTAAGGACCGAGCGGGTCCAGGTGGTCCTGCGCCATCCCCTGTGGCGGTTGATCTTGGGTGGGGTGGCTTCTCTGGCGCCCCGCCGGTATGTTGGAGGAGAGCGTTGGCTGCGGTGGGCCTTGACACCTGAGAGTTTCTCTGCCCTTGAGTCGGCCTATGCCGATATCTCAATCTCCTGCGGAGCCGCCACAGCAGCGGTGCATTGGCTCTGGAGCCGGAAAATTCGAAGCCGGGCAATTCACATTACACGCTCTCAAATGCCCTCTTGGCGCCGGTTTGATCTGGCAGTGCTGCCGCGGCACGATTGGGTCTCCGAAGCAGATGCCTCTAATCTTCTGGTGATTGATGGAGCGCTGACACCCCTGCCCAAGGCAAGCCCTCAGCAGGAGGAGCAGCTGCGCAAGCGGCTCGGCTGCCGGCGGTCAAGGCAGCTCGGTCTTTTTCTGGGCGGCCCTGCCAAGGGGGTGACAGTGACTTCCAAGCAGGTAGAACAGGTGGTTCGCTCCCTTTTGGCTGCCTGCGATGCCCTCGATGCAGAGCTGCTGCTGACCACTTCCCGGCGCACCCCTGCGGGGTTAGAACGATATCTTCATGAGGCCTTAAAGGATCATCCCCGCTGCAGACTCCTGACCTTGGTCAACCGGGGTCAGGCCGGAAAACTTAAAACTACAGCCGAAGCCATGGAATGCATCTTGAGCCTGTCCGATGCGTTGACGGTTTCAGGGGATTCCATCTCCATGGTCTCTGAGGCGATTGCCCGGGCAAAGCCGGTGGTAGGTTTCTATCCTGAAAAAACCGGTTTTGCCATCAAGGCCCCCAAGTACCACCGCTTCTTAAGGTTCCTAGAGAGCCAAGGTCGGATTGCAACTGCCCCCGCAGCCCAAGTGGGCGAGGCGATGGCAGAGCTGGTATCCGGAGGCACCGCTGCCGCTCCTTCCCTCGGAGCGCGCCGGGGCCCGCGCCTTTTGCCGGATGCAGAGGATCCGATTGTGGAGCAACTCAAGCAATGGCTCTGACGGTTCTTCAGCTGGTTCCTTCCCTCCGGTCCGGCGGTGTTGAGACCGGCACAGTGGATCTGGCCCGCACCCTGGTGGCGCAGGGGCACCGGGCGATCGTCATCTCCTCTGGAGGTCCGTTGGTCAGCGTCCTGGAAGCGGCCGGGGTCATTCATTACACCCTGCCCATTCATCGCAAGGTTCCCTGGTCGGCCTTTCCGTTGGCGGCCCGCGTCGCCGAGGTGGTGGAGTCACATGGGGTCGACATCATTCATGCCCGCAGTCGCGTCCCGGCCATCATCGGATACTTGGCTTGGCGCCAGGTCATCAAAAAGATGAGTTTCAGGCTGAATAAGCGCACGCAGATCCCCTCTTTTGTAACCACAGCACACGGTTATTACTCCGATCATCCCTTCAGCCGCATCATGGGGTGGGGACGTTTTGTGATCGCTAACTCTGAGCGCATCTATCGGCACATGGTGGATGACTTCCATGTCCCGGCTGAACGGGTACGCCTCATCCACCGGGGGGTGGATCTGAGTCAGTTTCCGTGGCGGGATCTGCGCCTGGAGGCGCCCCGAGGGGATTGGGTGGTCGGCTGTATCGGGCGCATCACCCCCATCAAGGGGCATCGGGATTTGATCCGAGCGTTCGGGATCGCCTCAAAAGATTTTCCAAGGGCCCGCTTGCTGTTGGTGGGGGAGGCGGCCTCGCGGTACCAGGGCTATTTGCGGGAGCTCAAAACCTTGGTTACCCGCCTGGGGCTGGAAGGCAAGGTGGAGTTTGCCGGGCACCAACAGGATGTGCCCGGGGTCCTGCGCCAGATGGATCTGCTGGTCCTCTCCTCTACCGGCGAGGAGGCCTTTGGCCGTGTGTTGGTGGAGGCCGGGGCTGCAGGGGTGCCGGTGGTGGCCACCCGCGTGGGGGGAGTTTCAGAGGTGGTGTTGGACAAAAGAACAGGGCTGCTGGTCCCTCCCAGAGATCCCATGAACTTAAGTCAGGCCATCACCACGTTGCTCAAAGACCGCGAGCTTGCTGCAACCTTGGCGCGGGAGAACCGCCAGTGGATTCAAACCCAATACCCCCTAAGCCGCATGGTTCATGAGACCCTTAAGGTGTATCGAGAAGTTGCCGAGCCTGTGCGCATCTTGGTGATGAAGCTCAGTGCCATCGGCGATGTGGTTTTGGCTACCCCGTCGCTGCGCGCCATCCGCCATAGATTCCCCAAGGCGCACGTGACAGTATTGGTCGGCCGGGAGAGTCGAGAGCTGCTCCACCGCTGCCCGTACTTGAATGATCTGGCGGTCTTTGACCGCAGCCGCCATGGAACCCCGATGGGGCTGATGAAGCTGGCAAAACGGCTCAATCAAGGGCAGGTCGATCTTGTCATCGACTTCCAAAACAACCGCATCAGCCACTGGTTGGGGAGGCTCTCCCTGGCGCCCCTTCGGTACGGCTATGCCTCCCGGCGATGGAGCTGGCTGTTGACCCACCGCGTGCAACAGCCCGCAGAGGCGCTGGCTCCGGTGAGGCAACAGTTTCGGTTGCTGCAGTTGCTGGGGATCGAAACCGACGATGATCGCCTGGAGCTGTGGCCGGGGGCCTCGGATGAGGCTCGAGCAGAGACCCTTCTCCAAGAGGGTTGGACTGCAGAGCGACAGCCCTTGGTGGCGATCCATCCTGGGGCAGGGTGGGATTCCAAGCAGTGGCCCCTGGAGTGCTATGCCGAGCTGTGCGGCCTGTTGGCCTCCAAGATGAAGGCGCGGGTCGTCTTAACCGGCTCTACCGAAGAGCGCGGACTCTGCGAAGAGATCTATCGCCAAGCCCATACCAAACCGATCATTGCATCCGGGTTAACCTCGCTCAATGAATTGGCAGCCCTGTTGCGCAGAGCCCAGCTCTTCTTGGGCGGGGATACCGCTGCCCTCCACGTTGCCTCAGCAGCCGGCGTGCCGATTATTGCCCTCTTTGGCTCTACCGATCCCGCTCGACACCTTCCACCGGCCCAGAGCCTCAAACTCTTTAATCGAGCGCTGCCCTGCAGTCCCTGCTACCACCGTCGATGCTACCGGACCGGCGAGGGGCACATGGAGTGCATGCGCGCGATCTCGGTTGAGGAGGTGGCTGAAGCGGCCACAGCACTTTTGAAGGTGCCGGTATGAGACGACCACTGCAACTGGGCCACCACTCGGGTGGTGATTGATGAGGCCGATCAAGGTTCTGCTGATGACGACCCACCTCGATACCGGCGGTATCCCGGTCTATGTGGTTGAGCTGGCCTTGGGACTCAAGCGCTTGGGGCATCAGCCGGTGGTCGTCTCCGATGGCGGTTGGATGCAGAAGCGGCTCTTTGAGGCCGGGATCCCGTATTACCCGGTTCCTTGCCGAACCTCCAGCGAGCTCAACCCCAAGCTGTGGTTTGTGGTATTCCCCAGGCTGCTGAAGATCCTGTTTCGGGAGCGCCCGGTCCTTCTGCATGCCCATACCCGCATCATGCAGGTTTTGGCCAGGGGTTTGAATCTCCTGACCCGAATTCCTACAGTGACCACCTGCCATGGCCTCTACCGGTTTCGGGTAGGACGGCGGCTCTTCCGGTGTTGGGGCAGAACCGTCATGGCGATTTCCGAACCCAGCATGGAGCGGTTGGTCGACCAGTACAAGTTGGCGCCGCCGCACCAAGCTGCTTTGGTGGTCAACGGCGTTGACGTGAAACGCTTCATGGCGCCGGTGCCCCCTGAGGCGGTCGAGATCTTCCGGCAGGCCAATGGGCTGTGGGGAGATCCTGTGATCGGTGGAATTGCCCGCTTAAGTCCGGTCAAGGGATTGGATCTCCTGTTGAAAGCCGTCCCGTCCCTTATCCAGCGCTATCCTCAACTTCAGGTACTCCTGGTGGGGGATGGGCCTTCCCGGGAGGATCTGATCCGGTTGGCTTACCATTTGGGGCTGGAGAAGCGGGTGATTCTCTCTCATCCGCTGGAGGATACCCGAGTGGCCTTGAGCGCCATGAAGGTCTTTGTGGCCCCGGCACTGGAGGAGGGATTTGGCCTTTCCATCGTCGAGGCGATGGCTGCCGGGGTACCGGTGGTTGCCTCCAATGTCGGGGGCCCGGCCAGCATCATTGAGTCCGGAAAAAGCGGTATCTTGGTCCCTCCGGCCGATTCCGAGGCCATCGGAAAGGCAGTGGATGCCCTCTTGGGCGATCCGGCCAAACGGGATGAGATGCGCCGGGCAGGCCGTGAGCGCGCCCTAAAGGATTTTGACATCAAACGGGTGGTTCAAGAGGTTGAGGCGGTCTACCTGCGGGATCTCAGATGGGTGCGCAGTGAACGATCCTAAAAGGATCTTGATCGTTGCCGTCAACTGGCTGGGGGATTTACTTTTTATGACCCCCGCGATTCGAGCGATCCGCAAAAAATACCCCAACGCCCATCTGGCCTGCTTGGCGGCTCCGCGCGGTGTTGCCCTGCTTGAAGGCAATCCTCATCTGAACGAAGTCATCCCCTTAGAGGAACGGCGGGGTGTGGCCAACTGGGTTTGGTTGTGGCGCGCAAGGGGCGTCCTTCGCCCGAAGCGTTTTGATGCGGCATACCTGTTTCATCGCTCCTTCAGTCGGACGCTGGTAGCAGCTCTGGCCGGCATTCCTGTCCGTGTGGGCTTCGCCACCTGGAAGCGGGGCTGGCTTTTGACGCAATCGGCCCCGATGCCTGCCCGGGATTCGCTGCACAAAGCAGAATGGTTCTTGAAGCTCTTGTCTCACGTTGGGATTGAATCGGACGGCATGCAGTATGATGCCGGCATCCTGCCCGAGGATGAGGCCTTCGCTGAGAAGCTGCTCAGCGAATGGAAAATTCCACCCGGAACACGAATGGTTGCTTTGCATGCCGGTGCCAACTGGAAGCTCAAGTGCTGGCCGGCCAAAAGCTTTGCAGAGCTCGCCGACCGGTTGTTTGAGCGTTTCTCGGCCCAGCCCATTTTTATAGGCGGGCAGGATGATCGGCCCCTGATCCAAGAGATCGCAGGCCACATGCGCTCCAAGGCGGTTGTTGCCGCAGGGGCGACCTCTTTTCGGCAGATGGGAGCGCTGCTTAAACGTGTCAAACTTCTCATCTCCAATGACTCAGGCCCCCTGCACATGGGGGTAGCAGTTGCTACACCGGTGATTGCCCTCTTTGGACCCACCCAGCCGGAGTTGACCGGCCCCCCCAAAGGAGCTTTGGCTGTTACCCTGTTTGGGTCGATCGGCTGCCCGGTTCCTTGCTACAAACTGGATTGTTCGAACAATCTCTGCATGCAGAAGATCACTGTCGAGCAGATTCTCTCTGCTGCGGAAAAATCCCTCGGATGAAAAAATTCCTGGTCGTTTCATTGAGCAATTTAGGGGATGCCATCCTCACCTACCCGGCCCTCCATGCCCTCTGGTCAGCTTACCCGGAGGCTCACTGCCATGTGTTGGCTTCTCCCAGGACCCGGGAACTCTTTGAGGGAGAGCAGCGCGTTCACCGGGTCTGGGTATGGGAGAAGCGGACCTCCTTGCTCAAGCAGCTGGCGCTGCTCAGAGCCCTCTTCTTGGAGCGCTTCGAGTTGGTGGCGGATTTCCGAAATTCTCTGATCCCCTTGATTTGCTTGGGTGCAAAGCGAACAAAGATTTTCAATCGGTCCAGCCGCGGCAGCGACAGTGTACCCCACCCAACACACCGAGCCGAGCGCCATCTGGAACTGGTCACCGATTTAGGCGTTGCTTCCCCCGCCACACCGGTATCGCTGCCTTACGGTCCCGAAGAGGAGCGTGCAGTGGAGGGCTGGCTTGAGGAGGGGCGTCAACCGGTTGTCATGATTCCCGGAGCCCGGTCACATTTGAAGCGCTGGAAAGCTTCCGGCTTTGCCGAGATCGCCGACCGCCTGATTCAGAAGCATAACGCGCAAATCCTATTGGTGGGTGATGACTCTGAGCGTCCCATTGCCCAAGCCGTTCAGGGTGCCATGCAGGAGAGGGCAATGGATCTGGCGGGCTGCACCTCCATCCGCCATCTTGCGGCACTTTTCACACGTGCAGCCCTGGTCATTACCAATGACTGCGCTTGCCTGCATGCTGCCGATGCGATGCATGCACCCACCCTGGCACTCTTTGGTCCGACCGACGAGCTCAAATACGGCCCCCGAGGCAAGCGCACCCAGGTCATTCGTAGGCGACTCACCTGTGCCCCCTGTGAGCTGGCCCTCTGCCCCTACGAACATCAGTGCATGCAATGGATCGAACCCCAAGAGGTGTATGCAGCAGCCGCGGAGCTGTTGGAGCTGGACAGAAAGCCTATTCCGTTGCAGCATGTTAGGGAATGAATATGTCCACCTTTGAGAGACTCTACCGAGAAATCAGCGAGACACAACAGCGCCGCCTCAAACTGAGCGTGCTCAAGATCACCTTTGTCTCTGCGCTGCTTGGTTTCGGTGCGATTCAGATCAAGAACATCACAACGTTCTACCAGGTGTTGTACGTGGCTCCCCTGCTGGCTGTCTTTCTTGATTTTCTTATCATGGGCAACCACTTTTCGGTCCGTCGAATAGGGGTCTTTCTTCGCCTTCACCCGGACAGCAATCCGACAGAGAAGGATTACGAGTTTTTTGTGAGCAAAAATAGAGACCGTTTTTTTGCCTTGGGGGCCAGGGGATTCACGGTACTTTCCTTTCTTGCAGCGCTCCTGCTCCTCTATCACACCCGAGGGCGGATTTTGTGGTTTGAGTGGTTGTGGTTTGCGGCGATCTTTAGCTTTTTTTCCGTTGCCATGCTGCGCGGCCGCAAGCAGCTTCTTGACCTTGATCGGTTGACCGAACTGCCCAAGCGCTAGGCAGGCGCCCCAGGCGGCGGGAGATCCTATGGAAACAGCCCCTCGGATCCTAATCATCCGGACTGACCGGATTGGAGATGTCATCCTCTCCACCCCGGTCATTCGGGCGCTGCGACAAGCTTTGCCCGAAGCCCACATTGGGATGATGGTCCGCCCGGAGCACCGGGAATTGGTGGAGGGCGATCCAGATCTAAACGAAGTTCTCCTGTACGACAAAAGAGGCAAGGAAAAATCGATCTGGGGCTCCCTTCAATTTGCCCGGAGGCTTAAAGCCCGCCGTTTCGACACGGCCCTCATCCTTCACTCCACCAATCGCGTGATTCTGGTGAGTTGGCTTGCCGGTGTCCAGAGGCGGGTCGGCTATGCCAGGCGCCTGCCGTGGCTTTTGACGCATGCGGTTGCCTACATCAAAAGAGAAGGAATTCGACACGAACTGGAGTATAATTTGGATCTCCTACGGTTGATCGGCGTAGAGGCCCGGGAGCAGACGCTCAGCGTGCCCACCCGGAAGGAGCAGGAAGAGACGGTAAACCGGTTCCTTCGGGACAGCGGTTTTCATGAGGACAGGCCCCTGGTGGTGCTTCACCCGGGTGCGAGCTGTCCTTCAAAGCGATGGTCTGCCGAACGCTTTGCCGAATTGACAGACCAGCTCATCGGGCAATTCGGAGCGGCCGTAGCACTGGTAACCGGTCCAGACCAGATTGCGCAGGGGCAGGCGGTTGCCAGGGAGATGAAACATCCGGCCATCCAAGCGCTGGGGACTTTAAGCCTGGGAGAGTTGGCCTGTCTGTTGAAGAAGGCCCGCTGCTTAATCTCCAATGATTCCGGCCCGGTTCATCTGGCCGCTGCGGTTGGTACGCCGGCTGCAGTGATCTTTGGACGATGGGGTGGGGGACTCAGCTCCACCCGCTGGGGTCCTACTGGGCCCCACAACGCTGTTTTGCACAAGGATGTGGGATGCCGGCCCTGCGCGGCACATCGCTGCTCAATCGGATTTATCTGCTTGGAAGCCATTAGCGTCCAGGAAGTTCTGGCGGCTGCGCAACGCATAGGCGCGCTGATCGCCACCAACAAAAAAAGGTCATGATGACAACACGGTACCATTGGTTTAGCGCTTTACTACTTATCGCTGCCTTGACCTCAGGGTGTACGCGGGCCTTTATCTCTGCCAGGAAGCAGGAGGCGATCGCTCTGCCCTTAGAGCGCATTGCAGAGAAAGAGGCGCTTACCTACTCCATCTCCTGGTGGGGGGTTCCTGTCGGCATTGCGACCCTGACCACCTCTGAACTTGCCAAGGATAAGCACCTGACCCTCACCTTTACCGCCCGCTCCAACTGGTACCTGGGGACCTTTTATCCGGTGCGGGTGAAGCTGACCAGCGTGATTGATCCCAAGCGTGTCACCCCTCAGCGTTTTGAATCGTATCTCAAGCGGCGCTGGAAGGTTCATCAGTCGGTCATCACCTTTGACCAGGATGCGGGGGTCGCCTCCCACACCTTGTCGAAAGGCAAGAATGTTACTGTTCCGGTGGAGGCAACCACCCAAGATGGCATTAGCTTGATCTACTATGCCCGAACCGTCCCTTTTCAGCTGGGCAAGGAGATCCCCTTTCAGGTCACAGCCGATGGCAAGAATTGGGATTTAAAGGGCAAGGTGGTTAAAGCCAGCGTCATCCGGATCGGCAAGCTCGGCAAGTGGCCGGCTGTGGAAGGTGAGGTCAAGCTTGCCTACCCGGTCCCCTTCTTCCACGGCGCCAAGGCCAGGGTGTGGTTCAGCGCCGATCAAGACCGGATTCCCCTTTTGGCCAAGCTTCAATCCAGGATTGGCCCGGTCACCGCGGTCTTAGTCCGCCGCACCTCGAACCGCTCAATCGATTAGCCGCAGCCTCCCGAACTCCCCAGCGCACCCGAATGCGGCTGAAGTCTGCTCTTGTGTTAATAGTGACAAAATCTCACTCTGTTCCTTGACCAAACGGGCTATCTAAGGTAAGCTTATAGGTATTCAGAGCTTACAGAAATGAAAACAACCCGCTGCGTTTCTCGATTACTGATCCTTACCCTCTGTCTTGCCCTGGGTCTGCCTGCGCCTGCCCTCCTGGGCAGCCAGGTACTGGCTGCGGAGCATGGTGCGGCTTCCTCTAGCCGCAGCCATCACCTGCGCAAAGAGCAGACCCAGGACAGCCCCCAGGCCCGCTCCGGCCTGGAGGAGGCGCTTGATCAAAGACCTGCTGCTTTCTTGGGGGAGGCGCCTGCCGCAACGGAGCAGCTATTCTTGGCTGCTATGGCCGCCGAAGCCGTTGTCCGCTTTGCTTGGTACGCAGATGAGGCGATAGGCGTTGCCACCCGCATTCCGGAACGTGCCGATTGGAGTGATTTTCTTAGGCAGGTGCGCACCGCAGTCCAGGCCATGAAGCCGTCGGGATTTGGGCTTCAGAATGCGGCCGAGCAGTTCGACGCCGCAGGCGGTTCTCGTTGGGCAGAGGATGATCGGTGGAGGTGGTTTGAACGTTACTTCCGCTACAAAGTCCGAGAACTTCTCCAGAATATTTATGGTTTTGGGCTGACTTTACTGCAGGGGCACGAAGAGGATGTTCCCGAGGCGGTCAACGAAGGGGTGAGAAACGGCCTGACAGGCAGTTTGCTCAATTTTAAGGTTTTGATCAGTCGCTTGTCATTGGTGCCCACGGAAGAGGGGTTTGGATTGGACGATCTTACCGACCTGCATCCTCGCAATACATTGACTGACGAAGAATGGGAGCTGCTGCTTCGTCTTCAGGATGAATGGTGGGATCGCTTTGGTCCCCTGGGAACGCCCCTTCCTCAGTACCGGATCAGCGCAACCGGGACATACGTGACGAGTCCCCGGCTGGCATCAGCCCAGATGTTGAAACGGGCTGAGGTAGGTCCAGAATCTGTTGTCGGAGATCCCTGCGCGGGGTTTGGCCAACCACTGGATGTGGCCGGAGTGGTTCGTGGCGCCCGCGGTGTTGGCCGGGAATTGAATGAAGAGCGTGCTTTGGCTGCTCAGCGTTGGATAGAGCATTTGGTTGATGTTGGGCTTTTAAGAGAGGGGCAGATCACCGTTGAGCTGGGGGATGGCCTCCAGATGCCCTTAAGCGTGCTGACGCATCTGGTTGTTTTTCCGCCAACCAAATCGTTCCGGAAGAAGCTGGATGTGCGGGTTGCATCACATGCGTCGCAGGGCCCTTCAAGCTTAGAATGGATGATGGCGCTCAACGATGAATCATGGAGACAGTATGGGGATATACAGAGATTCTGGCCTCACATTATGGATTCCGGAGATTGGGAAGTTGTCACCCGGTTTTCTTCGCCCGGTGGGCTCGTTTTCAGGAAGAAGTCAACCGCTCCTGTGACTGCCAAAGAGGCTGGCTTGGAGGAGGTGC
Organism: uncultured Planctomycetia bacterium; assembly: GCA_964597545.1. Lineage (GTDB taxonomy): Bacteria > Omnitrophota > Gorgyraeia > 1-14-0-20-64-10 > 1-14-0-20-64-10 > CAZQXN01. Next base: position 11,935 of record CAZQXN010000033.1, read on the forward strand.
CTCAGTTTCAGCCCGGCGAAAACATATTGATGCGCATGCTGGGAGAAAATCGCCCTCCATTTGAGGTCAAAGTGTTTGGCGGTGCTGACCGGTTTCCGCTCTACATCGCGAACCAGAGGGGAAGTTGGCATCGTCTGATGCGTCCTTCATATGTCAGCATGGGCACACGCCTGTTGTTGGAGCAAGCCGACCCCCCCCTTGCACTTCGAGACGTTCTAGATGCTTTCAACTCCGGCGTTCTGGTTCCGTTGGGGGAGAGGCCTTCGGATCGCTCTGCGATCACCCTCCTTGAGGACAACAGCCCAGAGCGGTTGGGGATTCTTTTTGACACGGTCCATACCCCTTCCGCTCAACGTGAGCTTATCTTGCGCTTTAAAGGGATATTGGACACTGCAGGTGTCTGGAGCGTCACGGATGCTCTCCTTGGCACTATTGCTTATTTGAGCAAGCCCGGCAAACGCAATCATCCCCACGGCACCCTTGTGCATCGCATCAATCATGTCTTGACCAATCCATTGCGCAACCCCCGAGTTCAAGAAACCTTCCCTGAGATTGAATTGGTCGATCAGATTGATGCAGAGAAGGGGCTTGAGCTTTGGTTTGTGAAGCTGGGAGAGGTGACCGATGTTGTTGAGGTGTTGGTGCACCTGCGCCGGGGGCAGCAGGTGCGCTTTGGCATCAATGTGGCGCGGGACGGCACGGCGGCGACGCAAGAACTCAAAAAAGCTTTCGGAACATCGATGGCCCATTTTATGTTTGATCCGGCCCATGTGGTTGAGGTCTTTGAGATGGGTTTGCTGTCTGATCCCAAAAAGAGACACGCCCTAGGCATCATGCTGAGTGAATGGGCAGATGGGTATGAGGAGTTTCACAGCTATCCGGAACATCAGGGCCTCGTTCGGATCTGGACCGCTGAACATCCTGCCTCAGAGGGGGCGGGCGGGCCGACGATCTCCCCAGCAGCGTCAAGGGGTGTTTGGCGTCACGCCATTTGGCTGCCGGCCTATTACGCGCAATTTGTACAACCAGGAAGAGTGTGGCTGAGCCGCCTCTTCTTGAACAGTGGGGATTTGGTTGGAGTGCCGCCCGAGAATTGGGCATCAGAAGAAACCCCTCCGATCCTCAAGATCTGGGACCGCAGCTCCGGACCAAACCAGTTGTATGGTGCGGAGTTCCTTGTCTTTAATGCCCTTTTGCAGCTGGCCCAACACCGCACCGAGGAGGGTCAATTCCAATACTTCTTTGTGGATGATCCGGGGTTTGCCTTGGATGCTCTGGAGGATGGCATGAGGGCGCATGTGGCACGTGTGGCTCAGTTACCCGACTGGCGCTGGAGCATCAAGGGTGCGGATCCAGATGCGAGGGTCCGCGAGGTTTTTCAAGCGGCGCATAGAGCCTTCCCGACTCTATTAGCTCAGCCTGAATTACTTCCAGACTGGGATATTTTTACAGAAGAGGTTCGGGACCAAGCCCTTGAGGTTTTGAGACGGGGGCAGACGGAGCTGGCCCGCCGCTTCTCCGGCCTGGAGGAGGCAGCAACTGAGCGGCAGTTCTTGGAGGCGGTCAAACAAGAGGCATTGGGTCGATTGCGGTCTATGTTTATGCCATCGCTGGGGGAGTCTTTCAAGGATGCCTCCGCTAACAGTGAGTGGCAGCCGTTTGTCGATAAGGTCAGAGGAATTGCGCGCGCACTGAATCAAAAAGATTTTATTCTTCAGCCGGCAGCGGCCAAGTTCGATTCCGAAAAGGGTTCCGAGTGGTCCAGTGATCCCCGATGGCAGCGGTTTGAGCGCGCTTTCCGCTACGGAATCCGGGAGGTACTTCAGGAACTCCATGGATTGGCCCTCACCCTTTTACAAGGGCACGAGGCCCCTGTTCCGCCCACCCACGACGCAAGCTCGCTAAAGAGAATCGCCTTCCTGGTGGTAGAGCTGGAAGTAGTATTCAGAGATTTGGAGCGGTTGGATGCGCTGGAGGCGGTTGATCAAGCGCGCCAGGCCTTTCAATTGGATGACGAGGAGTGGAGAAAGTTGCTTCTCCTTCAGGATGAGTGGTGGCAGCGCTATGGCCCGATGGGCAGGCCGCTGGCCCAATATCGGGTGACGCAAACCGGGACCTACGCGACCAGCTCCCTCTTAACGTCAGCCCAGCTGATGAAACGGGCAGAGATTGGCCCCGACTCTCTTGTCGGGGATCCTGCGGTGGGTTTAGGACAGCCGCTGGATGTGGCGGGAGTGCTCTTTGGCGCCTCTGGGATCGGTTATGAGTTGGATCATGACCGTGCTGCCGCGGCGCAGGAGTGGATCGACCATTTGGTTAACGTTGGTCTTCTTACCGAAGGGCAGGTTGTTATCAAGCCGCGTCACGGGTTAACCCTGCCCCTGGGAGAGATCACCCATCTCTACGCCTTTGCCCCGAATGGAGCGTTCCGGGAAGATCTGGATTATCGGATCGCGCGGGAGAATGCTCCCCATCTGAAGTGGCTGATGATACGTGATGACATGTCCCCAGAAACCGAGGGAGATTACACGCAGCTTTGGTATGAAGTTCTTGCTTCCTACAGGTGGGAGGCGCTGACTGTCGATCTGCCGGAAGATACCGTCATCTTCCGCAGGATCGAGACCGGATTAGAGGAGGTGGAGCAGTTCGATTCGCTGGAGGCGTTCCTGGGTGCAAATCCGGACTTTCTGATGAGTTCCAGTACGATCCGAACGATGTTCAACATTCCGCAGGATGCAGAGATTGGCGTTTGGACGGTTCCTCATGTGCCGGCGAGCGAATTTGCAGAAATTGGTGTGCTGGTCCAAGCGGTTCCGGCAGGGGCATCGGAAAGAGCGCTTGCAGAGCAGGTGGAGTGGGAGATAGCCATTGAGCGGCGCATAGAGCAGGACAAGGGCAGGGAGCTTGAAGATGTCGCGTTTGAAATCAAGGACTATCCTGCGGATGGGCAGGTGAAAAATGAACTTCCGGCTGTTGTGGTCCAGAAGAGGGGAGTGGAGCTTCCGGTCAAACCCAACCCTTCGGTGCCAGTCCTCCTGGTTTCTTCACCGGCACACCTCATGCCTGAATTGGTTTGGGCGCTGGCCATGAACCCCGATCTCCAGGAACATCAAATCGGCCCGATCCTGGGTGCCATGATTCACGAAGACCAGCTGGTGATCTTCGTCTGATCCGTTGACCCCGAGGGGGTGAGGTGCTATCGTATTACAGGCAAGGAGGTATGGCCTCCTTGCCTTTGTTGTATCTAAAGGGTACCGGGTACCTCAGGACTGGTACCCGGTACCCTTCAAAGGAAGGCATCCCTTTCACCCATGTATCGCAACTTACCCTGGCAACCCGACGTTGAAAAGGACAGCTGCGGCGTAGGCTTTGTGGCCGAGGTCTCAGGACGGCCCAGCCACAAGCTGCTGCGCATGGCGATCCAGGGGGTCTGCTGTGTGACCCACCGCGGGGCGGTCTCTGCGGATGCCAAGACCGGCGACGGCGCAGGGATCCTGACCCAGATCCCACGCAGGCTCTTTGCCCGCGAGCTGGAGCGGCTGAATCAGCCTGCCTCGGCGGTCGACGATTTGGGGGTGGGGGTATTTTTCCTGCCGCAAAAGCCCAGCACCAGAGTCTCTGCCAAGGAGATTGCCGACCGCATCCTTAAGGATCAGGGGCTGAGTAACTTCGGCTGGCGAGAGGTGCCGGTCAACCCGGATGTCTTAGGCGAGCAGGCCCTCTCCACCATGCCGGCGATCCAGCAGCTCTTGGTGGGCCGTCCGGCCGACCTTCCCGTAGAGGGATACGAGCGCCATCTCTATCACACCCGGCGGCTGATCGAACGGGCCTTTGTTCAGGCGAGACTCAATGAGGCGTACATCACCTCCTTCTCTTGTCGCACGATCAACTACAAGGGGCGCTTGGTAGCTCCGCAGCTGTCCGGTTTCTACGAAGATCTGGCCGACCCGGCCTTTGAGACAGCAATCTCTCTGTTCCATCAGCGCTACTCCACCAATACCTTCCCCAATTGGGTCCTGGCACAGCCCTTTCGCTATCTGGGACACAACGGTGAAATCAACACCCTGCTGGGCAACTGCAACTGGATGCGGGCCAGGGAACAGGAACTCAAATCCCCGGTTTGGGGGGATAGGGTCCGGGATCTGGCTCCAGTGATTCAACCGGGTGGTTCGGACTCGGCGATGCTGGACAATGCCCTGGAGCTTTTGGCGGTCTCCGGCTTTGACGTCCTGCAGGCTGCCGCCCTTTTGATCCCAGAGCCTTGGCAGAACATGCCGGCGATGGACCCCAAGGTAAAGGCCTTCTTTGAATTCCAGGCCTGTTTGTCTGAGCCGTGGGATGGACCGGCGGCGATTACCTTTACCGACGGTGTGGTGGTGGGAGCGTCCCTGGATCGCAACGGCCTGCGCCCGGCCCGGTACAAAGTGACCCGGGATGGGTTTGTGGTCTTGGGTTCAGAGGTGGGGATTGTTGATCTGGATGATGGACAAGTGATTGAGTCAGGGCGGTTGGCCCCCGGACAGATGTTGGCCGTGGATACCCGTCAGAAGAAGTTCTTTCACAACGACCAAATCAAAAAGGCCCTTGCCGCCCAGAAGCCCTACCAGGCTTGGCTGGATGGGCAGATGCTTCGTGCCGGGAAATTCAATCTCAATACAGGCAAGCTTCCGATCACTGTTCCTGCGCACAGGGCTGCCTCCAAGGAGGAGAAGGGGTGGCACGATCAACTGATCCGACGTCTCAAGGCCTTTGGTTTTACCCAGGAGGACCTGGAGGTGATCGTCAAGACCATGGCTGCGACCGGCAAGGAACCGGTGGGTTCCATGGGCAACGATGCGGCCCTGGCGGTCCTTTCAGATAAACCCAGACCGATCTCCGGGTACTTCAAGCAGCTCTTTGCTCAGGTGACGAACCCGGCCATTGATCCTCTGCGTGAGCGGTTGGTGATGTCTTTGAACACCGCTCTCGGGGAACGCGGCTCCATCTTGGAGGAAACCCCTGGCCACGCCAAACAGGTGAAGTTTGCCTCGCCGATCCTGACCGAACCAGAGCTTAAATGGCTGGAGGGGCTGGAGGATGCGGCCTTTCGCTCAAAGCGCCTGCCGGTTCTCTTTCCGGTGAGCGATGGTCCTGAAGGGTTGGAGCGGGCCATCCAGCGATTGTGCGCAGAGGCCGAGGTTTGCGTGGATGCGGGACATTCCATCTTGATCTTGACCGACAGAGGGATAGACGCCCAGCATGCTGCCATCCCCATGCTCATGGCGATTGGCGCGGTTCATCACGATTTGATCCGCAAGGGCAAGCGACTGAGGGCCTCCCTGGTTTGCGAGACTGGTCAGGTCTGGGACATTCACTTTTTCGCCCTTTTGATCGGCTATGGCGCTGCTGCGATCCATCCCTATGCCATGTATGAAGCCTTGGCCTGGCAGCATCAGGCCGGGGTTTTAAGGGGTCTTCCCCTAGAGAAGGCCTGGGCCAACTTCAAGAAGGCCGTCGAGGATGGGATCCTGAAGATCATGTCCAAGATGGGAATCTCCTGCGTGTCCAGCTATCGGGCAGCCCAGATCTTTGAGGCGGTGGGTTTGAGCCGCGAGGTGGTGGAGCGCTGTTTTTCAGGGACTGTTTCCAGGATTGAGGGGGTTGATTTTAAGCTCCTGGCGCAAGATGTCCTCAAGCTGCATCAAGAGGCCTTTTCGCCGGATGCAGCGCCCGCTTTGGATGACGGCGGTGTTTACCGCTTTCGAAGAGGGGCAGAGCGCCATGCCTTTACCCCTCCGGTCATGGAGGCGCTGCACACCGCAGCCCATTCGGGCGATCCTGCCGACTACGACAAATATGCTGCGTTGGTCAATGAGCGTGATCCGATCTGTTTAAGGGATCTTTGGAACTTCAAGCCGGACCGCAAGCCGATTGCAGTCGACGAGGTTGAACCGGTTGAGGCGATTGTAAAACGCTTCTGCACAGCCGCGATGTCCTTCGGCGCCCTTTCCAAGGAGGTTCATGAGTGTCTGGCGATTGCCATGAACCGAATGGAGGGCAAATCCAACTCCGGCGAGGGAGGGGAAGATCCCTCCCGCTTTAAGCCTCTGCCCAGCGGAGATTGGGCCAACTCTGCCATCAAGCAGGTCGCCTCAGGGCGCTTCGGGGTGACCCCGGAATATCTGGCCTCGGCCAAGGAGTTGGAGATTAAAATTGCGCAGGGGTCTAAGCCCGGGGAGGGGGGGCAACTGCCCGGCCACAAGGTCTCCCAAGACATTGCCCGGGCCCGGCACTCGGTGTCTGGGGTGACCCTGATCTCGCCGCCGCCGCACCATGACATCTACTCGATCGAGGATCTTGCGCAGTTGATCTATGACTTAAAACAGTCCAATGCCGAGGCCCGCGTTTGCGTCAAGCTTGTCTCAGAGACCGGTGTTGGAACGGTTGCCGCTGGGGTGGCCAAGGGCTATGCCGATGTGGTCTTGATCTCAGGGCAGGATGGAGGCACCGGGGCCAGCCCCATCACCTCGATCCAGCATGCGGGGCTGCCTTGGGAGTTGGGTTTATCTGAAGCCCAGCAGGTGTTGGTGACCAACGGCTTAAGGGACCGCATCCTGGTTCGGACCGACGGAGGCTTAAAGACTGGGCGGGATATTGTCATGGCCGCCCTGCTGGGGGCTGAGGAGTATAACTTCGGGACCGGCGCGCTGGCTGCTGCCGGCTGCTGCTTGGTTCGGCAGTGCCACATGAACAGCTGCCCTGTGGGGGTGGCGACCCAAGACCCGAGGCTGCGCAGGAATTTCGGTGCGACCCCGGAGCACGTGATCCACTTCTTAAGCGGTGTCGCCCGGGAAGTCCGCACATTGCTGGCCTCGCTGGGTTATCGCTCGCTGGAGGAGGTTGTCGGCCGGGTGGATCTGATCACCCTCAAACCCAAAGCAAAGAAACATCCCAAGTGGTCCACCATAGATTGGACAAGGATTCTGACTGATCCTGCGCCTGATGGAAAGCATCCCAAGCGCCGCCTGATTGATCGCAATGACAGAGAAAAAGAGCACCCCTTAGACGAGCAGATCATTGCCGATGCTCGCTTGGCCCTGGAGGGGAAGGCTCGGGTGAGTCTTCAATATCCCGCGCGCAACCACCAGCGGGCCATCGGGACAAGGCTCTCGCATACGATTGCTTCCCGCTATGGAGACAGAGGGCTTCCTAAGGAGGCTTTCATTGAGCTGCAGCTGACCGGCTCAGCCGGACAATCCTTTGGCGCCTTCTTGATTGGCGGGGTGCGGCTCTTCTTGACCGGCGATGCCAACGATTATGTGGGCAAGGGGATGCATGGAGGCGAGATTGTAGTCCGGCCCAACCCTCGCGTGGGGGCCCCGGCAGAGGAGCTTGTCTTGGTTGGCAACACCGTGCTCTACGGAGCAACCGGCGGCACCCTCTATGTCAACGGCCAGGCTGGAGAACGGTTTTGCGTGCGCAACTCCGGCGGCCGCACAGTGGTCGAAGGGGTAGGGGACCACGGCTGTGAGTACATGACCAATG
>CAZQXN010000034.1:0-1775 GCA_964597545.1 uncultured Planctomycetia bacterium
CGAGAGGGGACTGATTGCCCTGGATGCAGAGCTCCATTCTGATTTGGAAGCGCTGCTGCTTGAGGACGGCTCCGAGCAAAAGAGTCTTTGGGGAATCAACCTTTATCCTGAACTGCAGCCGGATGCATTGATTGAGTTCGATTCCCTGATCAACGTTCGCCCGTCCCAGAAGAACATGAGTCGAGGCGTGGAAAGCGACGCAACGCGCCAGAGGATTGATGCAACTGTAAAGAAGTGGATTTCTGTATGAATGACGGACACAGGAGCCCTACCCAAGAGCGCTGGGGCAAGTTTTCATTCTCCGAGCAGATGGCGAATGTTGGAAGCGAGGTGGAACGCGCTCTAAGCTGGCGCACTAAGAACAACAGCGTCTATTCCCAAAAGGCGGCTGAGCGCACCCTTGAGCTGTTGGATCTGACTTTGGGCGCTGCCAGAGGCTTGCCCCGTCTCAGAGAAGTTGCCCGCGCAAGAGAAGTTTTTGTAGACGACTTGATCGGAACGAACCAGCATCAATCCACAGAGGCATCTTGGAAGAAGTACTTTCTCTCTTTTGCCTGCATTGTCCGGAAAAATCGCTGAATCTCCCGCTGTATTTTCCATAGGTTCGAGTTCTCTTAGGGGCGCTTGCCAGACGACTCCGTTGGAGCGGAAATAGGTTCGAAGCTCGTCTGGCAAGCTGAGCCAGTTTCCATTTTTGATAGAGGAGTATAATAGAGCCCATCGGCAGATTTACCGGTGGGCTTTTTGTATGAACCCGGCACCGCCGGAATCGGGCTTTAACACTCAACAGACAAAAAAGGAGGCAGGAATGAGAAAGGCATTCATTGCTGTTTTGGCTTTTGTTTTGCTTGTGGGATTCGCGCCCCTTTCTTTTGCGCAGAAAGCGGGCAGCTGGAAGGTTGAAGAAGCGGAAGTTGTGAAGGTCAAACCCCGAAAAGCGGGCAGCTGGAAGGTTGAAGAGGGAGAAGGCATTCTGGGGGATAAAGCGGCTGTATTTCGTGCCGGCGGGGAAGGAGTCAAGCCGCCCGCTGGCGGAGTACCTAAAAGCGGAGGAGGCAATGTCGGCAACCCTCCGCAGCCGACAGGGGGCTCATCAGGCGATGATGACGGATCATCCGGCGGCAAGAAGAACCAGGGCAAGAAATCAGGCAGTTCCAAAGGCAAGAAAACCCCGAAGGCTACCCCGCAGAAAGATTAAGGAATAAGAGGCGTTCCAAATGTGACAAGCTAGTTTAGCCGTTACTATTCGGGACGCCTCCTAAGCGTAAGCGCTCCTAAGCGCAAGCAGAGGTTTTTCGTCTTCGATAAAGGAGTGTAATAGAGCCCATCGGCAGATTTACCGGTGGGCTTTTTGTATGAACCCGGCACTTTTGGAGGCGGTGCCTAGCCGTACCTAGCCACGCCCATAACGGCTGTGTCCGGGCAATTTTCGCCGACCAGGCGAGCGGTGTTTTTTAATCGTTAGGGAGAAAATCTCATCCAGCTTGTCTATCAGGTCGTTGCGCTGCTGGTTGGCTGCGTCTATCTTTCGTTTGATCCGTCCAACGTATGAGAGGGTTACATCCTCCCGCCGCGCTTCGTCCTCTAAGTTCCACAGCTCGAGGTTCTTCTTGGTAAGCTCCTCCATGGTTTTGGCGATGGAGGACAGTTTCTTGATGCGGTTCATCTGCTCGGGTTTGTTGTACAGCTTGAGTTTCTCGTCTCGCGCTATCATTTGACCAGCTGCTGCTTTTACTACGAAATCGTTAATTTCGATCCGTGAAACCCTTTTCTGT
>CAZQXN010000034.1:1785-18320 GCA_964597545.1 uncultured Planctomycetia bacterium
AATAGATATTACGACCAATAATTCAATAAGCGTAAACCCTTTTCTGTTTTTTGAGCAGATTCAACTTAGGCTTAATGGTTTTGCGAGTCGTTGGGCGTGCGCCACCCCGAAGCTTCTTTCTCAGGACCATCTCACGGATGGATTTGATGGATAGCTTGTCTGCCATGCTGCCTAGGGTTTCGGCCATGGGGCGGTTTCTCCTGAAGGGGTTGTGTTTTTTACGACTGCATCAGAGCGTGGAACTCCGGTTTTGTGCTGGAGCCGTTTTTCCGCCAGGTTCAGGACGTCTTGGACTGGAAGGCGTTCCGTGCAGGAGCCGTAGAGACGGTCGCTATCCTCACCACAGGGAAATTTTCTAAAACGCGGATAACACGGCATGCACTCAAGCCTTTCAGAGGTTTTAAGGATGTTGCGGCGATGAAAATAAGGGTAAAACGTTTCCGGAGAGGTGGGTCCATACAGACCGATGGTTTCTACCCCCATGCAGCTGGCCAAGTGAAGCAGGCTGGAGTCGGGACCGATAAAGAGCTGGCATCGTTGAATGAGTGCCATCGCTTGTTTGAGGGTCGTTTTGTCAGCCCATAGGATCTGCGGATCCAGGCGTTGAGCGACCGCTTTGTCTATGGTGTTGTCCCCTTGTTTGCCCACGCTGATAGTTCGAATGCCGTAACGGGCACGGAGGATCCGGGCCAATTCGTTCCAACTCTCGATAGGCCAGCTTTTGAGTGACCAGGCTGCCGCCGGGAGGATCGCAACCAATGGCGTATCGCTATTGATCTCGTGTTCTTCCAGGAATGTGTCCACGACCTGGCTGTCTTCTTTGCTGAAACGGAAGTTGAATGGCTGCTGTTGTCCATTGACACCGTGGAATCGCAGAAACTCCAGGTAGGTGTCCAAAATATGGGTTGGTTTCGCGTTGGGCTGCTGGCTCTGTTGAAATCGTTCTAATTCCCATCGGTAGGGGATCCCCAAGAATCGGGACATCCACGTTTTCTTGAGCGCTACGGCGAGATCGAACTTTTGTGAAGCCAAGCGGTGCATCAGGGCAATTCGTTTGCGAATTCCCCGATCCCGGTATTTGCGGTCATAGATAATGAGGGTGTCTATTCCGGGATACCCCTCGACGAGATTTCTGACCCGAAGTGAAGTCAGGAACGAAATCTTCGCTTTCGGGAAATATCTGCACAAAGCGCTCACGTTTGCGAGATTGTAGCAGACATCTCCAATACTGGAATGGCCGAAAATAATGATATTATGGATTTCCTTCAGAGGGTTCATTCGCTCAATTCTAGCACGCCATAAATTGGTATGTATGTACCATTTACATAATCGGAACAAGCGGAGGAGATCATGACTGAAAACCAAGAGAAAAAGAAAAAAGGTTTCTGGGCCCGCCTGATGGAGAAACTGGATAAAAAGATGGAGGAGAAGGCAAAGCAGGCTCCTTGCTGCAGCGCTCAAAAGGATAAGAAAGAAGATTCGTGCTGTTAAGATTTGCCGATTGGCTGACCTTTGATCTGCTGGGGTTCAGCCCCGACACCCCGCTTGGCGGGACGGTACATTTTTTTGTCTACGATGCGGTCAAGATCCTCCTGCTTCTGTTTTGTTTTATCTTTTTGATCGGGTTTGTACGAACCTATCTGCCTCAACATAAGATTAAGCGCTGGATGGGCAACACCGGTGGGGCAGGGAACTTTTTTGCTTCCCTATTTGGAGCGCTGACGCCATTTTGCTCATGCTCCTCTATCCCGCTGTTTTTAGGTTTCTTGGAGGCCGGGATTCCGCTGGGGGTCACCTTCTCGTTTTTGATTACCTCGCCGCTCATTAATGAGTATCTGGTGGTGCTGATGCTGGGTTTCTTTGGATGGAAGATCACCGCCCTTTATGTGGTGAGCGGACTCCTCATCGGGACCTTTTCCGGTATTCTCTTGGGGCGCATGAAACTGGAACGCCACTTGGTCAGCGGATTGATCGGCAGCAGCGATCCAGAGCAGGGGGCGCAGCGCTTCTCAAGCCTAATGGATCGGGTGCGGTTTGGATACCAGGAGGCATTTTCCATTGTGAAGAAGATCTGGATCTGGGTGCTGGTGGGTGTGGGGATTGGCGCTCTCATCCATAACTATGTGCCGCAGGAAGCGATCCAGTCGATCATCAGCAAAACAGGCCCTCTCTCCGTGCCCATAGCGGTCTTGTTGGGTGTGCCGATGTACGGCAGCTGCGCGGCCATTGTCCCCATTGCGGTGGTTTTATTCCAGAAGGGGATTCCCCTCGGGGTTGCGCTGGCCTTTATGATGGCGATCACGGCACTGAGCCTGCCGGAGGCGGTCATGCTGAGAAGGGCCATGAAGCTCCCCCTGATTGCCATCTTCTTCGGCGTGACAACGCTGGCGATCATCGTCACAGGGTACCTCTTCAATCTGCTGCAGCGGGTTGTGCTGTAGCGGGGTTCCTTGCTTTCTGGTCGACTTTGCTTCAAAATAAACACTTCGCTTATTGTTCGCGCTTAGGAGGTGGGGCATATGAATTTGGATCAAGAATACACCATCGATAAAGACAGGATCATTTACCGGGTTATCGGTGACGAGGCGGTCATTCTGGAGGCGCGTACCGGCTATAGCTATGGTTTTAACGAGGTCGGTACCTTCATCTGGGAGGCTTTAGATTCTGGGATGAAGCCGAGCGGACTCATGCGGTATCTTGCGCAGCGCTACGAAGCGTCGGAGTCAACCCTGAGGGCGGACTTAGTAAAATTTATAGCATCGATAGAAAAAGAAAAACTGCTGCAGAAAGGCAAGCAGGGTTTAGACGGGGGCAGTACAAGGCCGCAGGGGAAGAAGGCTGCGGCAAAGCCAAAAATGAAAAGGAAGTATACCACACCCAGTTTTGAGAAATATCATGAGATCAAACGGGCTCGATCTGTGGCGTAGCCCCCTCGGATGTTCGACATTATCCTCCTCAACTATAAGGCCCTCGATAAGCTCAAGCGCTGCATTGAATCCGTAAGGCAACACACTCCGGAAGATTACCGTATCACTGTTGTCGATAACGAAAACAGTGATGCATCCCACCGATACCTTTTCTCGCTCCAAGACGCCCAAGTTATTGTCCCGGAGCGAAACCTCGGCAGCAGCGGCGGAACCAACGCAGCGCTTCGGAAGACAGAGCGCGAATTTATCGTCCTTTTGGACGATGACATCGAAGTGACTTCCGGCTGGTTGACACAGCTCTATCGGCAGATGCGCAAACGGCCCGAGGTTGGGATCGTCGGGTGCAAGATACGCTTTCCGAATAGCCTCATCATGTCGGCCGAGTATATCGTCAAGCACCTTAAGGCAGTGGGCTACGGCGAAGAGGACCGGGGTCAGCGCAATTACATTCGGGAATGCGATGTGGTGATGCGCACCTGCCTGTTGATGAGAAGGTCTCTTTTGCAGAGCGTCGGGTTTTTTGATGAGCGGTTCTTCCCTGGTCAGTACGAGACCATGGACTACTGCTTAAGGGCGAGACAGGTTGGATGGAAGATACTGTATGTGGGTCGGGTGTGCATTGCGCACCATCACCTCTTCCGAGGCGAGGGAACATTTTTTAAGATGGAGAAACTGTTCTTGGAGAAGTGGGCCGATGTGCTTAAAGAATTCCCCCTGAAGGACAGCCATCCGGCTGATAAGCACATTACGGCGGGGCTCTCCTACCTTGAGGAAAAGGCGTATGCAAAGGCGGTGGATGCGCTCAAGCGGGCAGAGGGTTTGAATCGACAGTTTGCGCAGCCCTTGCAGTTGGGTGTGGGGTTCTACCACCTCGGGAAATACAAAGCGGCGATTCAGGCTTTCCAGAAAGCCGCACAGTTTGCTCCCGGCGATATCGTGCCTCACCATTACCTCGCTCTGCTGTACGAGAAAATCGGCCGTATGCGCGATATGCGCAGAGAGGCTGATACTGTTTTGGACTATCTTGCGGCGCACAAGGGCAAGGCCACTAAGAAACATTTGGCGGGCGGGAAGGAACCAGAGAAGTGCATCGAGGTGGATGCTTCCCGGGACCAAATTACGTACTACACATGATCTAACTGCGGCGCGGTCTGACGGAGAGCTGAGTGATTTATAGAAAAACTTTTTCGAATTCCTACCTTCAGGTTACTGTCCATACCAACCGAAAACAGATCCTGACATTGCTTGGGAATTTCTTGGATTTCGGTATTTCGACAAGACCCTCCCGGCCCAAGATCAAGGTGCGCTTTCATTTGCATCAGGGTGCTGTGAAGGCTGAGGGCGGTAAGCGAAAGGGTGGTCACCTCACCCGTTTTGCCAACGGTGAAACCCATGCCTGGTCTTTTGATGGGGTGGATGCACGTGTTACCAGCACCTTCTCCACCCACACCATCAAGGCGGTTTTTTCAAAGTACACGGAGCCGACCAAAGAGAAGCTGGTGTACTTTGTATTCACGACGCCGCTGCAGCGAATGCTCTCGCGCAGCGGTCTTTTTTTTCTGCATGCATCGATGGTTGCTATCGGCAGCCGCTGCATGTTGATCTGCGGGTCGGTTCGAAGCGGCAAGAGTACCTTGGCATTGATCTTTGCTCAGCATGGCTTCGAGCCTCTCTCGGATGACGATTGCTTCATTCAAATGGCAGGTCGCGGAGTTCGCGTGATGCCCTTTTCTACAAAGGGGGGGTTGCGTGAGCGGCTGCTCAAGCGTCATCCCGAGCTTGGCCGGCGCAGCGTGAAGGGTTTTCGTTATTACAAGAGGAAGCGCGTCTCTTTTCGGGCACTCGCGCGTCATCCAGAACGCGCCCACTACCATTGTGAAGCAATTCTCTTTCCGGTGTATCGGGCAAAGCAACTGGCGGTACGTCCGCTGCCAAAACAGGAGGTTGTCAGGCGCCTGCTGAAGAGCACGCTGATGTATGAGTATGCCGACAGGGAGCATGAGGCCCTTTGGGTTCTGTATGCCTTGGCGCGCCAGGCGCCTGCTGTTGAGCTGCGCTATCACGATGAGCGGTTGGATGAGATTCCTGCCCTTGTTCGCGGAGTCCTAAGGTGAAGACGAGCAGGGCAGGCGCTCAGGGATGCCGGCAGAAAGGGCGCGCGCCGAAGGTGTCTGTGTTGTTGGCTGCATACCGAAAGGCGGATTATCTTCACGAGGCCATCGAGAGTATCCTGCGCCAAACCTTTAAGGGTTTTGAGTTGATTATTGTCAACAGCGGCTCATCAGCCAAGGCCGCGGCCGTTCTAGGAAGTTTTTCGGATAAGCGGATTAAGATTGTCCACCGGGCCAGATCGCTGAATCAGATCCATGCCCGCAACCTTGGCCTGAAGCATGCACGCGGGAAATACGTTGCCATGATGGATTCGGATGATGTGAGCTTGCCGGGACGGTTGGCCAAGCAGGTGCGTCATCTGGAGCGGCATCCTGAGATCGGCATCTTGGGTAGCCATGTCGATATCATTGACCAAAATGGCACTTCCCTCCACACCTGCCGGTTGCCTACAGATCCCGGTTTTGTTCAATGGTCCCTCCTTACAGGTGATGCATGTCTTTGCAACCCTGCCTTGATGATGCGGCGCAGTTTGTTGAAGCGCCTTGGCGGTTACCGGAAACACCTCGCGGTAGCCGAAGATTTTGATTTTTGGATGCGGGCGCTTGCGCACACGCAGCTAAGCAATCTTCCAGAGGTTTTGCTGCGCAAGCGCATCTGGGGAGGCCAAGCCTCATTTCGCCGTGCGCAGGAAGAGCGCAAGGTCATTACCGAGGCGATGCATACTGCCATCACAAAGCTGCTGCGCAAGCCGGTTGACTTGAAAACCGTTTCGCACTTTTTCTGGCTGGAGATAGAAATTGCGCTGGCAGATTATCGGGCGCATACCAGGCTGGATCGTATGATACTCGTATATGCTCGGCGCCTGAAGCGGGGCATTGCATTGCGCAACTTTCGGCAGATCGAGTCTGCCGTACGTCTAACGCGGGATTTGCTCCGTGCCCACCTCCGGATGCGCCGCTTCAATCAGAAGCAGAAACGGCAGATTACCATGCTGGCTTGGAGGGCGCTCTACGCACTGGTCCGGACAGCGAGAAAGCTGAATATCCCTAAGGAGAAGATTGGTAAGCTGCTTCGGGGGTAGCTGTTAGCCCGGGTTATCTTGGCTGTCGTTTTAGAATGGTTTGCCACGCTGCCCTGACGGTTCGCGCTTCTTGGGCCAGGGAATATTTCTTCTGAATATATCGTGACGCCTGCTGCCCCTTTTTCAATAGAGAGGTTTTGTCGCTGCGATATTGTCTCAAAACGCGCTCAGCGGTTCGGGCGAACCCGATGATGTCTCCATCCTCAACCGGATAAGAGAAGCTGGGCTTGAAGTACTCTTTTCCTGCTCTTCCTGTATATCCGATCACAATGCATCCGCAGGCCATGGCTTCCATTGGGGGCAAGGCGGCCCCCTCTTGCGAGCTGAAACTCAAGAAGATTGCGGATTTTTTCAGAATGTTGGTCACCGTCTGCTCGCTCCTGTTCTGAATGGGCACGACAGAAAACCCTTTCAGCAATCCCTTGATGCTGAGGATGTTGATGACTTGAATGGCATCGTCCAGGAGGCTCCTTGGCATGAATGCGATCTGTCGCTGCTTGGATGTGCCCAGCCGGAACAGGGTGTCATCGATACCGAGGCGGACTCGCAACACCTTTAATTCCGGGAAGACATATCGCAAATAACGCTTACTGTCTTCAGAAACAACGACGGCTGCGCCGATATCCTTATGCTGATAGGGGCTCTTGCGATTATCCGGCTCCACCGCATGGCGCGAGAAGGTGAGGTAGGCACCTTGATTCAAGATTACCTTCCTGATCCCCGGTTTGATATGGGGGATGTCGCGGCCGTAGATTTCGGGTACGACAAGGTAGTCGGATCGGTTAAGCCGGGCATCCGGCAGGTAGGCGATTTTTGTATTGTTTTTAAACCAGGTGCATCGAAAGCCCCGTTTATGGTGCAGCACGAAGGCGGTAAGGCCGCTGCCGTTTAGGATGTCTACATGCCGGTAGATGGTCCGGATTCCCCCAAGGGGTTCATTCAGGTCAGGGCAAAGAAAAAAGATGGATGGCCCGCGGGATTCCTGCCTGCCTCTCTTGGGGCGGTTCCTTCGGCGTTCTATCGGTTTCTTTTGCATGGAGTCAATGCCGCCTCTGTTTTGTTGGTATCTCAGTGGACAGGAGTTCATTTTCAAGCTTCTTTCGGGACGCGATGTAAACGACTTTTGGCAGGGGTTCGCTGTTTGGCATAGACCAGTTGATTGGGAATTCCATGTGATTCGGCTGGGTGAGGGGCATGTAGACGTATTCGAATGCTTCCTTGAGCTTCTCAAAGACCCATCTGCGCGTAGGGCGACATCCCTTGCCGGAAATACTCTGGAGAACCTGCGCCGCGTCTTCTCTGGCAGGGTAGACGGCACTCTCATTGCCGTAGGCAACGCAGGTCGAAAGGAGCAGCATGTTACTGCAGCAGCGCGAGAGAAACTGCAGGGCTTTCGCAGGATCGTTCAAGTGGTACAGCAGCCCGTAGCAGTAGACGATATCAAACGTCTCCCCGAGATCTTGAGGGGGGTGGTCCAAGTCCAGCGGGAGTATCCGGAGGTTGGGGTAGCGGGAACGCAATATGTTGCAATTATCTTGGCGTGCGTCTCCCGTGACCACGCGGCAGCCGCGGTCTATGAAGAAATCGGTATGATCTCCGGTGCCGGCCCCCACCTCCAGCACCGAAGCGCCTGCGATTTCCAGGTTGAGGCTGGCGAGGTGCTCAAGCCTCCTGCGGGTGTTGCGTTGATAATAGTGAGAGAAGAAGGGGTTTCCGAGATGCGCTCCCCCTCGCCTGACAATGTCGAGGCCCAGCCAATGGAGCGGTTTTTTGAGGATCTGTTTCAGTGTGGGCATGGTTATTTTTCTCGGAAGATTGCCCGGATGCGCCGAACCACTTTTTTGACCGCAAAGAATCCCTTGGGGCAGCAAAGATAAAAGTAATGCTTAACTATTTCCAGGATGGACGGATGCGGGAAACGGGAACGGGTTTCCTCCGCGGTGATCTGGCGGACGACGTGTCCAGGAACAACCTTGCGCAATCAAAAAAACTTACGCTTTGAGACAACCCGTAATATAGTGCCACAGAAAACCGCCGCCTCATTTTCCGTATGACATGTTTGGGGATATCAGCGCGGACTATCTTCTGCGCCAGCAATAGCAAGGTATGCACTTCGTACTCGTTCTGCGTTTTTCGTGTCCATGCAGAGAAACGCTCCCAATCTATTCCCTGGTTTCCATGCTGCAGGATGCGCTTGATCTCCCACAGGAAGAATAACGATGTGTAGAGAATCTTTTCTCTCATGTCCCTAGGTGCGCGGGTGTATAGGGACCAGTGATAAGAGAAATCCTTGATGAAATCCGTGCACGCGATAAGCAAAGCTGCCTCGGCGTTGGGAACCGCTATTTGAATATCACCTAGGGGGGGTTTTTCGACTGCACCTGTCAGGTCATTGAGGCGCAGCCAGTGTTTGGGGTGGGTGTGGATATTGTAATGGAGCTCCACCATGATGGGGCCTCGATAATATACGTAGTGTGTGTTTCTCTCCACAAGATAATCTCGAGAGACAGGGAGTCTCCAGTATTTCGATAATCGTGCGTAGTCTTCTCTGTAGCTCATCTGCTGGAGGATGCCTTCCGCTTGCGGGCAATCCTTCTCTCTGATCAGCACGTCGATGTCAGACATCGGCCTGATGCCGATGTTGTCTTTATAGACAGTGGCCAGCAGGGCTGCGCCCTTAAAAAAGAGTATTTCTATTCCGGCTTGACTGAAACGGTCTGCCAGCTCAACGGCTGCGCGCTTGATCGCCTCACTGCTTTGAGTGGTTACGAGATACGCGGTTTCGATTATCCTTTCGGTTTCCGGTGGGATGCCCAGATCTTCATGCAGTCTTTTTGCTTCCAGGTAAATAGGGAGGAAGACGGCGTATTGCTCGCGAGACACCTTTGCCCAATCAGTCTTGTGCTCGTTCCTGCGGAAGCGACCAATGGCTTCCCTGAAAGCTGACTCAGAGTTGGCCCGGATGCAGTCGAGGAGCAATTTTTCGGTTTCTTGTGCCATGGAATTTCCCGGTGTTTTTCCGCTCAGGCGTGAGATTCCCAATGAGTATACATCGATTGGGTGTCGGGGTCATGCCTTGTAATCATGCAGAAAATGTCGTAACGTAATCCTTACCCCTTTGTTGTTCATCGGGGCCACACTACAAAGGAGAATCTCTTTTCCGTGATTGACCTGGCTATCCTCTTGGCCTTTGTTCTCTACGCTGTCGGCGTGGGGATTGTCCATCGCCGCAAGGCCTCCCAGAACCTCGAGGAGTATTTCTTGGCCGGCCGCTCTCTGCCTGGGTGGAAGGCGGGAATGAGCATGGCGGCGACTCAGTACGCTTCAGATACCCCGCTGTTGGTGGCAGGCCTCATTGCGACCGCCGGCCTCTTTTCCCTTTGGCGCCTCTGGGTCTACGGTATCGCTTTCCTGATGATGGGCTTTGTTCTTTCCAGCGCTTGGCGCCGATCCCGCGTTTTGACCGATGCTGAATTGACTGAGGCACGCTACGGAGGGGCCAAGGCGTTTTGGCTGCGCACCATAAAGGCGGTTCACTTCGGCACGGTCATCAACTGCACCGTTTTGGCCATGGTTCTGATTGCAGCCAGCCGGATTGCAGAGCCCTTTCTCACATGGCATCTCTGGTTGCCCGCCGGATGGATCGAGCCGATGGCTCAGTGGCTTGAGCGAGTGGGATTCTTGCTCACCACCCTGCCCAAGGAGCATCCAGAGGCCTGGATTTACTCGGCCAACAACTTCCTCTCCATCGGCTTGGTGGTCATTTTTACCTGGGCCTACTCGACGACTGGAGGTCTGCGCAGTGTGGTCTCAACCGATGTGGTGCAGCTGATCTTGATGCTGGTGGCGACTGCCTGCTATGCAGGATATGTCCTGGCTCATGTGGGGGGATTAGGTCAGCTTCCGGTGCGGTTGTCCGCTCTTTATGGCGCAGGAGCAGCCCAGGGGCTCTTGTCCTTTGGCCCCGGAGCTCTGGATGAAGTCACCATGCTTTTCTGCGCTGTGTTGGCAGTGCAGTGGTTTGCGCAGGTCAATGCCGATGGAACAGGGTATTTGGCTCAGCGCTCGATGGCCTGCAGGAGTGACGCAGATGCCAAGGCGGCGGCCGTTACCTTTTCCTTTGTGCAGATTGTGTTGAGAAGCCTTTTATGGCTGCCGATCATCCTGGGGCTTTTGGTGATTTATCCAGCTGAGCAGCTGCCTGCCTTTGGCTCTGCCCCTGAGGCCTTTCGCGTGGAGCGCGAAGCCCTTTTTGCAGTGGGGATTCGGGACATTCTCCCTGTTGGGATCAGGGGGCTGATGCTTACCGGTATGTTGGCGGCCTTGGCTTCCACGGTGGACACGCATCTTAACTGGGGTGCTTCTTACTGGACGAACGATCTGTACAAGCGCGGTCTTATGGAGTCTGTGGTCAAGCGGACCCCCTCCAACCGAGAATTGGTGTGGGTGGCACGTCTCTCTAGCGTCGGGATTTTGCTTGTAGCGCTGGGGATCGCGATGAACCTCGCTTCCATTCAATCGGCATGGCACTTAAGTCTCCTGGTGGGCAGCGGCCTAGGGGTGGTATTGATCCTGCGCTGGACGTGGTCCCGCATCAATGCGGTATCAGAGTTGACCGCTCTGCTGGCCTCCCTCATTCTCTCGCCGGTGCTTTTGTTTGGTTTTTCAGAACTTCCGGAGGGGGTGCGGTTGCTGTGGATGACCGGGCTCTCTACGGCGGCGGTCATTGGGGCAACGTTGCTGACAAGGCCAGAATCCCAGGAGACACTCAAGGGGTTTTACACCCGGGCCCGCCCCTGCGGGTTCTGGGGGTCTGTGGCACGAGCGGCAGGGGAGGATGCGGCCGAACCCTTGGCCCGCTTTTGGAGGGCAGTGGGGGCGACGGCCTTGGCGAGCATCTCCCTCTTTCTGCTGCTGGTGGGGCTGGGCAGTTGGTTGACGCAGAGCTTTTCTGCGGTGCACGCGGTCATGATTGCCGCGGCCCTGGGGCTTATTCCTTTCTGGAAAAGGCTTGGATTCGCGTAAGGCGGGATTTTTATTCTTGACAAATGATACTAGAGTAGTATCATTACACCGGGGAACGATATGAAGCTGATCAACAGAGATACCGACTACACGATTCAGGCCCTCTGCGCCATCGCGCGCCACAAGGAGAAACGGGTTTCGGTGGCGGAGCTGGTAAGGGGGCTAGAAGTTCCCAGGCCGTTCCTGCGCAAAACGCTCCAGATTCTAAACAGGAAGGGGCTGCTGAAGTCTTATCGGGGGCAGGGGGGTGGGTTTTCCCTGGCGCGCCCCCCACAGAGGATATTCTTGTCCGATCTTATCCGAATCTTCCAGGGCCCCGTCACGCTCAAAGAATGCTTGCTGAAGAAAAAGGTTTGTCCGAACGTGAAGGGGTGTGCGCTCAGGCAGGAATTGAACGGTATTGAACGGTATGTGGTTGCTCGTTTCAACTGCATTACAATCGCATCCTTATTTTAAGAAAGGGAAAGACGATGAGTATGTTTTGCTACCAGTGTGAGCAGGCGTATCGAGGAACCGGTTGTCAGGACAAAGGAGTTTGCGGCAAGGAATCCGAGGTGGCCGTGCTCCAGGACATCCTGCTCCATCAGGCCAAGGGGATCGGTTTCTTGGCGCACCGTGCCAGGCAACATGGTGTCGTTGACCCCGAACTCAATCGCTTCACACTGGAAGCCCTCTTTGTAACTGTCACCAATGTTAACTTTGATGCGGAAAGTGTTATGGCGTGGATTCGGAGGTCCCAGCGCGTCAAGGAGAAGGTGAAGGCGCTGTATGCAGCGGCCATCAAAAAAAGCGTGTCGGAGCTGGACCTCACCCTTCTGCCGGCAAGTGTCAATTTTGAGCCTGCACCAGACCAGGGTGGACTGCTTCAGCAGGGGCTGGCCCTCACCGTCTTAAACGATCATCCCAATGCCGACATCCGCTCCCTTGCGCACCTGCTGATTTATGGCATCAAGGGAATGGCGGCCTACGCCCACCATGCGGTGATGTTGAATCATGAGGACGATGCGGTCTTTGCTTTTATCCATGAAGCGCTGGCCAAGCTCAACAATCCGGCCATCACCCTGGAGGAGTTGCTTGAGCTTAACATGCGCTGCGGGAAGGTGAATCTACGGTGCATGGAGATTTTGGATGAAGCCCACACCACCACCTTTGGGCATCCAGAGCCCACGACGGTCTCCAAGACGCTCAAGCCGGGCCCTGCAATCATCGTCAGCGGCCATGATCTTCATGACTTAGATGAGATCCTCAAGCAGACTGAGGGCTGCGGGATTAACGTCTACACCCATGGTGAGATGCTGCCGGCCCATGGTTATCCGGGTCTAAAGAAGCACCCTCACCTGGCTGGGCATTTTGGAACAGCCTGGCAAAATCAGGCCAACGAGTTTGACGGAATCCCGGCTGCCATCTACTTCACCACCAACTGTATTCAGGAGCCTAAGGAGAGCTACAAGGACCGGGTTTTTACCGGAGGCACCGTGGGCTGGCCCGGCGTGCGCCACATTGAAGGGATAGATTTTATGCCTTTGATTCAGAGGGCGCAGGCGCTGGGCGGATTCAAGGCAGAGGTTGCCGGAGAGACCCTGCTTACCGGTTTTGGAAGAAATGCGGTTGCCGGCGTTGCAGGCCAGGTGGTAGAAGCTGTCAAGAGTGGTGCCATCAAGCACTTCTTCTTGATCGGAGGTTGTGACGGTGCCAAGCCGGGAAGGAATTACTACACCGAGTTTGCTGAGAAGGTTCCGAAGGATTGCGTGATCTTGACGCTGGCCTGCGGAAAATTCCGATTCAACCACCTCGAGTTTGGCGAGATTGGCGGTATTCCGAGGCTCTTGGATATCGGGCAGTGCAACGACGCCTATGCTGCGATCAAGATCGCCGAGCTTCTCGCCGGGGCCTTTAAGTGTGACATCAACGACTTGCCGCTGTCTCTGATCGTCTCCTGGTATGAGCAGAAGGCGGTTGTGATTCTACTGACCCTCCTTTCTCTTGGGATCAAGGGGATCCGGCTGGGCCCGAGCCTGCCTGCTTTCATTACCCCCAACGTCCTGAAGGTCTTGGTGGAGAAGTTTGATGTCAAACCCAACGGAACAGTGGAGGAGGATCTTCAGGTGGCGCAGGGAGTAAGCTATCCCAGTTCAGTTTGATACGTAAAGGCGCTAAAATATTGGTTCATCCTTAAAGGAGGGGTGACGTCATGGGAACAAAGGGAAGGGAACTGCTTGAGGCGCGAGGGATTGAGATCCCTAAGCTGCTGACATTGCTGAACAAAGCTTTTGCCGATGAATGGTTGGCCTATTATCAGTATTGGCTGGGCGCCAAAGTGGCCGTGGGAATTCCTAGGGAGAATGTGGTGGCCGAGTTGGTGCAGCATGCGACCGATGAACTGCGCCACGCAGACATGCTGGCCGGCAGAATCATTCAGCTGGGCGGCACCCCGCTCTTGGAGCCCAAGGAGTGGTACGATTTCACAAACTGCGGCTACGACAAGCCGGACAACCCGGATGTTCGCGTGCTGCTGGATCAAAACATCAAAGGGGAGCAGTGCGCCATCAGCGTTTACAAGAAGTTGATGGATTATACCCAGGACAAGGATCCGGTGACCTACGATTTGGCGCTCCAAATTCTCTCGGACGAGATTGAGCACGAAGAGGACTTGGAGGCGATTAAGCAGGATATTCGAACCATGTTTGAGGGCAAATAACAACGGCGCGCGACGTTGTCTTTTGAGCGCAAACCTAGCCCGCTGCAATCCAACAAGTTGCAGCGGGTTTTCTGAAAGGAGGGGTTGTGGCACTCATTTGGCATCAAGGAACCTTTGGGACCGGCATTGCTAAAATTGATAAGCAGCATCAGCAGCTCTTTGAGCAGATCGATGCGCTCATTGAGCTGAGCGTTCTTGGAGAGCCCACCCAGGAGATCCATTATCTGCTTGTATTCCTGGATTCATACGCTGTCCGGCATTTCAAGTACGAAGAGCAGCTGATGGAGAAGTACAAGAGCCCTTTGCGTGCGGCCAATAAGCAGGGCCATGCCTATTTTCTGAAGGGGGTTGCGAACCTGAAGGCAGCATTCCGGCAGCAGGGGGCAACTCCAAAGTTTGTGGCTGGGGCGCAGGCACTGCTGATCGATTGGTTCCGCAACCACATCATCAGGATTGATACCTCACTGCGCAAAGCCGCTGGCAAGAGCGCTAAACCCAGCAAGGGCAGGGCAAGTGGGCGGAAGAAGGGGCGCTAAGGGGCGCGTTGCCCGTAAAATAGGCGTGCTTACCGATGCAGAGCGGCGAGTTTCTCCTTCTGCCGCTCGACCATATCCTGCAGGGTGATCGACTCCAAGGTTTCTAGAATGCGGTCCCGAAGCAGCGCCCAGATGTCCCTTGTCACACAGAAGTTGGATCTGGAGCAGACCTCAGGGGCATCTACGCAGTGAACCGGGGTCAATGAACCCTCTGCGCTGTGAACAATTTCTCTCAAGGTGATCTCCGCCGGGTTTCGGGCTAAGGCATACCCGCCGTGCGCGCCGCGGCTGGAGTGTATGAGCCCAGCGGATTTCAGGGGAGGGAGGATCTGTTCAAGATACCCCTCTGAGATCTCCTGCGCCTTTGCGATTTCCTTGAGTAGCACGGGTCCTTCCTCATGACGGAGTGCCAACTCCAGCATAAGTCTTGTGCCGTATCGCCCTTTCGTGGAAAGACGCAGCATTGTCTCTTGGATTAGCCTAGAGGGTTCGCTCCCCTGTGGTGTAACATATTTACTTGTTGCGTGCCGGCAGAACTTGTAATATCCTGATAATCCTATCAAAATACTAGGAATTAGGCAAGGAGAGATTGTAGCGCACATATAAAAAAGCAGAGGATACCATGGCAGACGATCAACACGGATTAGAGACGCGGGCATTACATGCGGGGCATACCCCAGACCAAGAGACCTTGGCGCGGGCCGTCCCCATCTATCAAACCACAAGCTATCTCTTTCGGGATACCGAGCATGCGGCGAACCTTTTTGCGCTCAAAGAGTTCGGCAACATCTATACCCGGCTCATGAATCCCACAACGGATGTTTTGGATAAGCGCTTGGCCGCACTGCATGGTGCCACGGGTGCGGTTGCCACGGCATCCGGGATGTCTGCCATCTTCTATACCATTGCGAATATTGCCTCTGCGGGGCAGAACTTTGTCACCGGAGATAAGCTGTACGGAGGGACCTATACCCTCTTTTCCTTTCCGCTCAAGCGTTTTGGAATTGAAGCTCGGTTCGTGGATTCTGGCCGCGCGGAGAATTTCGAGCGGGCCATTGATGAGAAGACCAGGCTTCTCTTTACGGAGTCGATCGGTAATCCCAAGGGGAACATTGATGACTTAGAGGCGATCGCCAAGATTGCCCATCGGCACAAGCTTCCCTTTGTGGTGGACAATACCGTCACCCCGCCGCCCATCTCCAACCCATTCGACTATGGAGCCGACATCGTTGTTTATTCGCTGACCAAGATGATTGGCGGGCATGGAAATTCCATCGGCGGGGCCATCATCGAGAAGGGTGACTTTGACTGGAAGGGGGCAGGGAAGTACCCGGAGATCACCGAACCGGACGAGGCGTACCACGGGGTGAATTTCTGGGATGCTTTCGGTAATCACCCCAAGGCGGTGGCACCCGGTTTGGCCTTCGTTCTGAAGGTGAGGACCGGCCTTTTGCGGGATACCGGTGCGGTCTTAAGCCCTTTTAACGCCTTTTTGATTCTTCAGGGGATTGAGACCTTGCCCTTGCGGGCTAAGGCACATGTTCAAAACGCACAAAAGGTTGCTGAGTTCTTGAGCAAGCATCCGGCGGTGACGTGGGTAGCTCATCCGGGCCTGCCGAACCACCCTGATTACAAGCGGGGCAAGAAGCTTTTTCCGCTTGGGGCAGGGGCAATCTTTGGGTTTGGTCTTAAGGGGGGGTATGAGGCCGGCAAGAAGTTTATTAACTCTGTGAAGCTCGCCTCTCACCTGGCCAATGTGCTGGATGCCAAGACGTTGGTCATTCACCCGGCCAGCACCACGCACCAGCAGTTGTCCGCCGAAGAGCAGCGTCAGGCCGGGGTGGTCCCGGAGCTTGTACGTATTTCAGTGGGGATCGAGACGGCCGAGGACATCATCAAGGATCTGGATCAAGCGCTGCGCGCCTAGAGAGCCTTAGACAGGAGAATCAACCGTTACAATGCAAACCAAGAAGCGGACAAGAAGGCAGAGCAGAGCGTATGCGCCCGACTCAGTAGGTCGGACGCGTGCCAAGAGTATCCGCCTCTACACCGAGGCCCAGCCGCTTAAGCTTGAGTTTGGCGGCAAGATCGGTCCTGTGACGGTGGAGTATGAGACGTACGGCAGGCTCTCCAAAAGACGCGACAACGCTGTCCTG
>CAZQXN010000035.1:0-14797 GCA_964597545.1 uncultured Planctomycetia bacterium
TAAGACCGCTTGAGCCTTGCCCCGCTCCAGAGCCTGAGAGGCCATGGCAACCCCGGCATTCAAATCCCCTGCGGCCCCTGCCACATGCAGAGCAGCTGCTGCATTGAAGACCACTGCATCCCGGACCGGACCCAGCTCCCCTGATAAAAGGGCGCAAGCCCTCTGGGCATTCTCCTCAGGCAACCCCCCCTGAACGGCTTTGAGGGATTGTTTGGGGATCCCAAAAACCTCGGGGGTTACGGTGTATCGAGCCACTCCCTTGGGATCTTTCTTGGCGTTGATCTCCAACACCTCTGTGGGTCCAGTGGTGGAAAGCTCATCCTGCCCATCTACGCCGCGAACCACCAGGGCCCGCTCTGCTCCCAGTGCCTGGAGGGCCTGAGCATACAGGGTCATCTTCCCCTGATCGGCGACCCCGATCACCTGATGGACAACACCGGCCGGGTTGGTCAAGGGACCCAAAAGATTGAAGATGGTGGGGACCCCTAAGGCTTTTCGGATGGGAGCAACCGCCTTCATCGCCGGATGAAACTTCTGCGCAAAGAGAAATCCAAACTGGGCCTCCCGCAAACAACGCTCTACCACAACAGGCTCGGCATCGATCTTGACGCCAAGCTGCTCTAAAAGGTCGGCTGAACCGCATGCCGAGGTGACGGAGCGGTTGCCGTGCTTGGCCACCGGCACCCCTGCTCCTGCCACCACCAAAGCGGCCAACGTGGAGATGTTGAGGGTTCTAAGGCCATCCCCGCCGGTGCCGCAGGTATCCACCACCTGACCTGCGGGCTTCTCCAGGGTGACGGCATGCTTGCGCATGGCCCGAGCTGCCCCCACCACTTCAGGGAGGGCCTCTCCCTTCTCTCGCAACGCCAGCAAAGCGGCCTTCACCTCTTCGGCCGGCACTTGGCCCCCCATGATCTGGCCAATCAGGCCTTCGGCTTCAATCTCGGAAAGGTCTGTCCCCTTCTGGATCTTAGATAAAAGCGAATTAAAATCTGTCATCGGATTGCCAAAAAATTCCTTAAGAGCTGCATCCCAGCCTTGGTCAAGATCGACTCGGGATGAAACTGAACCCCATAGATCGGCAAGCGCTTGTGCTCAAGACCCATGATCTCACCCTCTTTGGTTTTCGCTGTGACCTTGAGCACATCCGGAAGGCTCTTCGGCTTAATCACGAGAGAGTGGTACCGAGTAGCCGTAAAGGGATTGGGAAGCCCTTTAAAGATCCCCTTGCGGTTGTGGCGAATGGGGCTGGTCTTACCGTGCATCAGACGCCAATTCCTCTCAATGGTTGCTCCATATACCTGCCCAATGCACTGGTGCCCCAGGCAAACCCCCAAGAGAGGAACCTTTGATCCTAACGCACGGATCACCTCGCAGGAGACCCCGGCATCCTTAGGGTTGCCCGGCCCCGGGGAGATGACGATCCGGTCAGGCTTTAAGCGCTTGACCGCATTGAGGGTAATCTTGTCGTTACGATGAACGATTAGGGTTTGGCCGAGCTCACCTAAGTACTGCACCAGGTTATAGGTGAAGGAGTCGTAGTTATCAATCATCAAGATTCTTTGCTTTTTCACGGCACCAACTCCTCATCATCCGGCTCAATCGCAGGCCCAGTCTTGCTGTCATATCGAAATACCCCGCGTTCATCCACAAAGATGGTCCGCAGGCCTTCACCCACCGGTTCCGCAAGAAGTTCGTAGTGGTCCGAATCCACGCGGGTATAACGAAACCGGTAACCCAAGATCTCTTCTTCGGACTGCATCCGGCTAATCTGCTCTGGGTGCAGAAGGTAGGTGTCTTCCCCTTGGCGCAGATCCTCAAGCGTTTCAGGGTAAGTGTCGTGATCAAGCGCATACGCATCACAAGCGGTCACCACCATCATGCAGGTTGAGATGGCTCCACTCGTTCGGGCTTTATCGCGTTGCTCAGAGAGCAGCTCGACTGCTCGATCCAGATCGATGCGCCCCTCTTCGGTGCGGGCCGGCTCCAATGCCTTCTTCTGTTCGGCCAACATGGCTTTGAAATTTCGAATGGCCTCTTCCTTCTCCCTCCGGGTCAACTCTGAATCGCTCTCAATGGCGCGCTCAATCTTCTCCTCGGCTCGGACATCAAGGGTTGCCATTCCAAGATCAAACAAACCGATCTCACCTTCATCGACCTCAGGCCCAGGCGCTTGGGCAGAATCTGATGCCGCTGGAGGCTCAACCGTTCCAAACGTCTCCTTGGTAAAATCCGCGATACTGGCCTCCATGGTTTGAGCTGTCATCCCCTCAGGAAGCTCAAAAAGCGCTTGGGGCACCTCTATCTCCTCTTCGATCTGAACAGCCACGGTCACCTGGATAATGCGCTCGAGATGAGACTCCTCCTTGAGCAGCAGCCCCTTCCACACCCAATGCTTAAATCCTTCCTCTTCATAAATGTTGCAGGGCCGTCCTAAAATCTCCTCCTGCCCAATGGAAGTCTCTGCCTCCTCAATCAGAGGTGCGCCCACCACCATTCTCCAGATTTCTTTCTTGTCGATCGCGGCCGGCCACTCGGTGTAGGTGGCTGTATTGCGCTTGGTATCGACATGGTAGAGCTTTTCTCCATCGTAGATGCTTAAGCTCTCCTGACCAATCTCAAACTCCCCCATCAAGACCCTTCCGGTTTTTTCTGTCCGGTACTTCCCTTGGACAGCATCCACGGTCTTGACCTCGGTCCACTCCTTCACGAAGACGAGCTTTTCATTCTCATCGAACATCGTGGATTGCGCCTGATAGGTCATCCGAATGGTCCTAAAAGGGGCCTCTTCACCCTGCGCAACCCACCCTCCCACAAGGAGCAGTGCCCCTGCCAAAACAACGATGGTATGGATACGGCTGTGCAGTTTCCTCATGGTGCTAGATCATCTCCTGTTCGGCCAGGCGAATCGCCTCCAACATACCGGCAGCCTTATTGCAGGTCTCTTGGTATTCCCGTTTTGGGTTGGAGTCGGCAACAATGCCGGCACCGGCCTGTACATGCGCCTGGGTGCCCTTCATCAAAATCGTTCGAATCGTAATGGCGGCATCCATGTTGCCGGAAAAACCGATGTAGCCGACGGCACCCGCGTAGGGGCCTCTGCGCGTGGGTTCCAGCGACTCTATGATCTGCATCGCCCGTACCTTGGGTGCCCCGGCAACGGTTCCAGCCGGAAAAGCAGCCCGCAAACAATCAAAGGCATCGGTGCCTTTGGCCTTCTTACCCGCCACATCGGTGACCAGATGCATGACGTGGGAATAGCGCTCGGTCTCCATAAAGGACTCCACCTTAACCGAACCATATTGGCAGACACGGCCCAAGTCGTTGCGTCCCAAATCCACCAACATCAAATGTTCGGCCCGCTCCTTGGAATCAGCCTTGAGCTCACGCTCGAGCTTCTTGTCTTTTTGCGGGGTTTGGCCGCGGGGCCGAGTTCCGGCAATCGGCCGGGTCCGAACC
The DNA here is from genome assembly GCA_964597545.1 of uncultured Planctomycetia bacterium. GTDB lineage: Bacteria > Omnitrophota > Gorgyraeia > 1-14-0-20-64-10 > 1-14-0-20-64-10 > CAZQXN01. The sequence continues at coordinate 3,460 of CAZQXN010000035.1, forward strand.
TCGCTGCCTTCACACCGCACCAGAATCTCCGGAGAAGAACCAATCAAGGTTAACTCTCCGAGCTTCAAATAAAACATGTACGGAGAGGGATTGAGGGATCTTAAGCTTCGGTAAACATTGAAGGGGTGTGCGTGGGCCTGAGTAGAAAAGCGCTGAGAGAGGACCCCCTGGATAATCTCCCCTTCGCTGATTGCCTTCTTGGCTTTGCGCACCATCTGCAGAAAGCGGTTGTAGGTGACATTGGATGAAACCTTAAACTTCCCCCTGCGCCTGGAGCGATTGCGCACTTGCGGTAGGCGCCCTTGAAGCCGGTAGACCAGGCCGTTGATCTTTCGAACTGTCTCCCAATACGCCTTTTCTACCATCTCGGCCGAGGGGCGGCGTTTGCCCTTCGCCGCACCGGTCAGATCGATGTGAGAGATAACCTTCAAGCGGTGCTCCACATGGTCAAAGATCACCACGGTATCACTTAAGAGGAATAAGGTCTCTGGGGTTTTGAGATCGTCGGTGGTCCGCTTAGGGATAGGCTCATAGAAACGAACCAGGTCATAACCGGCGAAACCGACCAACCCTCCGGCAAAGCGGGGCAGCCCCGGCAGCGGCGCATACCGGTAAGGGGCCAAAAGGGACTTGAGCTTAACCAGGGGATCCTCGGAGCAGTGAAAGCTGCGCTTACGCTTACCTTGCGTTAAGGTGACGGAACGGCCGCAGCTTCGAAAGATAAGCTTCGGGGCCGAACCCAGAAAGGAATAGCGGGCAACCTGCTCGCCCCCTTCTACCGACTCCAACAGATACGCCGGCCCCTCCCCCTCGATCTTCAAGAAGGCGGTCAGCGGAGTCTCAAAATCGGCCAAGACCTCACGTACCACCGGAATCAAGTTCTTCCCTTGGGCCGCCAGACGCTTGACCCGATCCAGAGACGGTGTATAGAGCGCGTTATTTGCCATAGACTGTGTTGGGATTAAAGACCTGTTTGCCGACGGTCGTCAAGCGCCTTCCGGTCTTATCTGCTCTACGAAAGAAGCAGGAGCGAAAACCGGTGTGGCAGGCCCCTCCCTTTTGTGCGACCTCAACCAACAGGGTATCGGCATCACAGTCCAGGGAAATCCTTTTCACCGCCTGGGTGTGTCCAGAGCTTTCCCCCTTGAGCCACAACTTCTTCCTGGAGCGGGAATAGAAATGGGTCTTGCCGGTCTCAAGGGTCTTGGCCAATGCCTTTCGGTTCATGTAGGCCACCATGAGAACCTCTTTGCTCTTGGCATCCTGAATGACCGCCGGAACCAACCCATGGGAGTTGAACTTTACCTGTTTGAGCAATACAGCCGCTGCACGCCCTTTACGTTGTGTCATAGCCTCACCGGAACGCCTTGTCGTTTAAGATATTTCTTGGTCCCCGGAACCGTTAACTCACCAAAGTGAAAGAGAGAGGCTGCCAAGGCGGCATCGGCGCGCCCCAAAGTCAGCGCTTCTTTAAAGTGCTTCAGGGTGCCGGCTCCGCCGGAAGCAATCACCGGGATAGAAACCGCCTGTGCCACAGCCCGGGTGAGTGCCAAGTCATAACCGGCTTTGGTGCCGTCGCAATCCATGGAGGTGAGCAGAATCTCCCCAGCCCCCAGCCGCTCTGCCTTGCGGGCCCAACGAACCGCATCAAGTCCGGTAGGGGTCCGGCCTCCGTGCACAACCACCTCCCACCTTTGTACGAAAGGGTCAGACCCTTTCGTACAAGACCCTTTCGTACAACGCCGGGCGTCAATGGCCACCACCACACATTGGCTTCCAAAGCGCTTGGCCGCCCGGGTAATCAATGCCGGATGCTTCACCGCCGAGGTGTTGATGGATACCTTGTCGCAGCCATGGGCTAAAAGCTCGCGGATCTCTTCGATGGAGCCGATGCCGCCGCCGACAGTGTAGGGAATAAACAGCTGCTCTGACACCTGCTGAGCCAAACGCAGTCGGGTCTGCCGTCCCTCGTGGGAGGCGGTGATGTCCAAGAAGACCAGCTCATCCGCTCCTTGGGCTTCGTATCTGCGCGCCGCCTCAACAGGGTCTCCGGCATCCTTGAGTTTGACGAAGCGGACTCCCTTGACGACCCGGCCGTTCTTAATGTCTAAGCAGGGGATAATTCTTCGAGCTAGCATCGTTGAATCGCTTCACGCAAATCAATCTTCCCATCGTACAGTGCCCGGCCGATGATCACGCCGGTTAACCCTAAGGACTTAAGTTTACAGAGCTCATCCAAATCCTGCATCGAGGCCACACCGCCCGAGGCAATGACATCTCCCCGCCCAGCAACCCTTTCTAAGATTGTCCTGAGGGCCGCCACTGGAGGGCCCTGGAGTGTACCGTCTCGGCTAGTCTCGGTATAGATCAAGGTCTTTGCCCCCAATGCCAAGAGGCGTTCGATGAAAACGTTGGGGTCTGCTGCGCCTTTCTGGACCCAACCCTCAACTGCGACGAGACCCTCTTTGACATCCACGGCTATGGCAATGCGCTCGCCATAGGTCTTCAGCGCCTCAGTCAAAAAGGCCTCTTCCCGGACCGCTTGGGTTCCCAGAACCACTCGGTGGACCCCTCCCTCAAGATAGGTGCGGATCAGCTCCGGAGTCCGAATGCCTCCGCCCACCTCAATCGGAACCGATGTTGAGCGAGCCACCTCCAGGATGCGATCGGTGTGCTTCGGTGTGCCGCTGAGGGCTCCGTCTAAGTCCACAACATGGATGAGCTTGGACCCCGCCTCTTCCCAGGAGCGGGCCACCTCAATGGGATCCTCACCATAAATCCACTGCCGCGAGGCCTCCCCGCGCACCAGCCGGACCACCTTGCCCTCTTTTAAATCAATCGCCGGGATGATCAGCATCTCGCCATCTCCAGAAAGTTCTTTAAGAGCTTCAAACCCCACCGCTGGCTCTTCTCAGGGTGAAACTGCGTGGCCCAAGCGCGCTGGCCATTCCAAACCACCGAGGGAAATGCAATGCCATGCTGGGTTTTGGCCGCTACCACCTTGGGGTCGCGAGCAACCGCATAGAAGCTGTGGACAAAATACATGAATGTCCCCTCTGGGATCCCTGCCAGCAAGGGATTGTCGCCCCGCTTGCAGATTTGGTTCCAACCCATGTGAGGGATCTTCAAGTTCTTGCGCGCAGAGAAGCGCTGCACGCGCCCGGGCAAGACAGCCAATCCCTTAACCCCGGGGGATTCGGCACTGCTCTCAAAAAGGAGATGGAGCCCTAAGCAAAGACCCAGAAAGGGCCTGTCCCGGTCAATCGACTCACGCAAAGGATTAACCAGGCCGCGCCGCTTGAGCTCCCGCATGGCTGCCCCAAAAGCACCCACCCCCGGCAAGATCACTGCCGAGGCCCGCCGGATTGCCGCCGGGCTTGAGGTCACTTGAGCCTTGAAGCCCAAGCGGGCACAGGCCTTGGCCACAGAGGCAAGATTGCCCATGCCGTAATCCACAATCGCAATCATAGAGCCTAAAGCTTACCCTTCGTGGAGGGAACCCCTCTGACTCGGACATCCCGCTCCACAGCCTGACGCAGAGAGCGGCCCAACGCCTTAAAGACCGCCTCCAGCAGGTGGTGAAGATCTTCCCCGCCCTTGATGAGATCCACGTGCAGGGTCACTTGAGCGGCGGCGGCAAAACTCTCCAGGAAGTGCTTGGCATCTTGAGCGCTGTAATCGGCGCACGCACCCTTCTTGACCTGTCTGCCCCAGCCCCAGTTCAAATGCGGGCGGCCACTTAAGTCCGCCACCGAGCGAACCCGAGCCAACGTTTCATCCATCGGCACAAAGGCAGAGCCCATCCGTCGAATCCCCCGCTTGGACCCTAAGGCCTTGCGGAAGGCCTCGCCCAGAGCCAATCCCAAATCCTCATTGGTGTGATGCAGATCCACCGCTAAATCCCCGCGGGCCTTGAGCTTCAAATCAAATAGGCCGTGCTTGGCCCAGAGCTCGAGCATGTGATTCAGGAAGGGAATCCCTGTTGACACCGAGGAGCGTCCTGAGCCGTCGAGACTCAAGCGTCCTTGAACCGTTACCTCTTTGGTCTTGCGCTGAATCTTTGACGTTCGTGCTGCCATAGCCATTACCCCTTTACCCCATCGCCGTCCTTACCGAACCGAACCTGAACCGACTCCCAGTGCTTGGGCAACCCTTCGATGGTCGCCAGCCGCTCAATTGCCTCCTTCGCACCTTCCAACGCCTTGCGGGAGTAGCCGATGATGTGAGTGGTTCGAATAAAGTCACTCACCCCCAACCCCGAGAAGAAACGGGCGGAACCTCCTGTGGGAAGCACGTGGCTGGGACCCGCCGAATAATCCCCGACCGAGGCCGGAGAGTAGGGACCCACAAAGATGGCCCCGGCGGTGTTGATCTTCTTGATCAATGCCTCCGGGCGCCGGACCTGAATCTCCAGGTGTTCGGGGGCAAGGGCGTTGGCGATCTCGGCCGCCTCATCTAAGTTCTTCGCTATCAGGATGTATCCGCCGGAAACCTTCTTCTGAATGATCCGGGCCAGCGACTTGGAGGTGGTGATCAACACCGCCAGCCCCTGAAAGTGCTCGTGCTCGGCCTCTAAGTCCCGCGCCACAAATTCCGCGTTGGAAGAGCGGTTGGCAATGACCGCAATTTCGGTGGGACCTGCCAGCATGTCAATGTCCACAAAGCCAAAGGCCTGGCGCTTGGCCTCGGTGACATAGGCATTACCGGGACCGACCACCTTGTCCACCTTGGGTACAGACTTGGTTCCAAAGGCCATTGCGGCAATCGCCTGAGCCCCACCCATCTTATAGACCGCCGTGACCTTCAAGAGTGAAGCCACCACTAAGATGTGCGGATCCACCGTGCCGTCGGGCCTGGGTGGAGTGGCCAGGATAATCTCCTTGACCCCGGCAATCTTGGCCGGCAAGACCGACATGTAAACCGTAGAGACCAAGGGGGCGGTACCCGCAGGGATATAGACACCCACCCTTTCTAAGGGGGTGACCTGCTCCCCCAAGAGGACACCGCTCTCATGCCGGGTTCGCCACGACTTGCGCAGGGACTTTCGATAAAAGCGGGTGACATTCTCGAAGACCTGCCGGAGTGACGCCACGAAGGCCGGCTCGATGTTCTGGAAGGCCGCGGAGGTCTCTGCCTCGGTGACAACAAGTCCCTTGGGCTTAAGCATCACCTTGTCGAAGCGGCGGGTAAAGCGGATGACCGCATCGTCACCCTCGTTGCGGACTGCCGTCATGACCTGGGCAACCCGCTCCTCGATCCTGGGCCGACGGCGGAAACCCCGCTGCATCAGCCGATCCCAATCTTGACTGCGAACTCGAATGATTTTCATTGTTTAAGCTTGCACCTTTTCTTGGATGTATTCTTGAAGCCGTGTCCGAACCTGCTGAAACTTAGAGGGATCCTGAATGCGTCCCTGAGCCATATTCGCACGTCCCCCGCCCGAACCCCCTGCTATTTCTGCAGCCAGCTTCAGCATTTCATCAGCTAACACGCCGGCTTGCTGAGCCTCATCGCTGGAAACAGCCACGCAAAACCCATTTTGATCAGAAAGAAAGATAATGGCCTTGGATTCTTTTTTCCGGATTGCATCCGCCATAGAGCGCAAGACAGCATGCTGCATAGGCTCTTCAAGTTTCTCGCCAACAAAGGTAATCAATCCGATCTCCATTTTGCCGTCCAGAAGCGCTTCGGCCTTTTCGTGCGCCCCCTCAACCTCACGACGTCTCTGCTCAGACTCCTGATCCTTGATTTTCCCTTTAAGCTGATCGATCTCCTCCTCTTGCTCGGCCCGTTCTGCCTTGAAGGCGGCCAGCCTCTGCAAGGCTGAGCCGGTCTTCCGGAGCCCAGCCTTGGCTTTCTTGCCGGGACTCTTCCCGGTCCGCTTTCTTAAGCGCTCAATTTCTTCCTGACGCGCAGCCGTCTCGGCCTTATGCTCATCCAGCGCCACCTGATTGGACAGGGCCTTAATCCGCCGCATGCCGGCAGCCACCGAACCCTCTTCGACAATGGTCAAGAACCCGACCTCGTCAGTGGCGTGGAGATGCGTGCCGCCGCACAGCTCCTTGGAAACCTCACCGATGGAGACGACCCGAACCTGATCGGAGTACTTCTCTCCGAAGAGGGCCAAGGCACCCGCAGCTCTGGCCGCGGTCAAGGGCATTTGTCGGATAGAGACGGCATATCGGGCTTCAATCCATTCATTGGCCAAGGACTCCACCGATTCCCGCTGGCTAGCAGAGAGGGCCTGTCCATGCGAAAAATCAAAGCGAAGGTGATCGGATGCCACCAGAGAGCCGGCCTGCACCACGTGAGACCCCACCACACGCCTCAAGGCGGCATGGAGCAGGTGGGTGGCGGTGTGATTCTGCGCCACCTTGTGCCGCCGGGCTGCATCTACTTGGGCCTTCACCGGGTCACCAACGGCTATCTTCCCCTCGGTGAGCATTGCTCGATGCAAAAGAACATTACCGACCCACTGGACATCCAGCACCTGAAGCTTGCCCTGGGGCCCCTCAAGGGTGCCGGCATCTCCGATCTGGCCGCCGGCTTCCCCATAGAAGACAGAGCGATCCAGTATGATGCCCACCTCGTCCGGTCCTTTGACTGTCTCGACAAGCTGGGTCCCTTGAATCAGCCCAACAACGTTGGTCTTGAGGGTGAGCTTGTCGTAGCCAAGGAAAGGGGTGGACTGAGCCACCTGGTGCGCAAGCTCTGCAATCTCATCGCCGGCAAAGATATCCCCCTCAAAGCGGCTCTTTGCCTTGGAATCGGCCTGAAGCGTGGCAACCGCCTTGTCAAAATCCCCGCGCTCAGGCGGAGTAAGCTTTTCCTTCTGGCAGGCCTCAGCAATCTCCTCGTAGGAGAGGCCGTGGGTGTCATAGAACCGGGCCCCTGCCTCTACAAGCTGAGCCGCCTGATCCTGACGAGAGCCCTTGCCCTGCTTGATCTTTTGAATCTGCCCTAAAAGCAGCGGGATCTTCTCGGCCAGCATCCGATGGAACCGCTCCTCCTCAGTGAGGACAGCACGGGCAATGGACTCCCTGCGTTCGGTAAGCTCTGGATAAGCCTTCTCCATCACCTGGGTCACCACCGGCACCAGCCGGTATAAGAAGGGGTCCTTGAGTCCCAAGCCGATCCCATGTCGGGCGGCGCGGCGCAGCAACATTCTCAGCACATAGCCCCGTCCATCGTTGGAGGGAACCACGCCGTCTGCAATCAGAAAGGTCAAGGCCCTCACATGATCCACAATGGCATAGGCTAAAGGCCGCTGCGCCTGACTCACCGGCTTGGCCCCAGCATCCCTTAAAAGATCGGCCAGTGCCTCAACCATGGGGCAGAACAGATCTGTCTCAAAAACCGATGCCTTACCCTGCATGACCGCCGTCAACCGCTCCAGCCCCATGCCGGTATCAATGTTCTTGGAGGGCAAGGGGGCCAACGAACCGTCCGGCTGGCGGTCAAACTGGGTAAAAACCAGGTTCCAAATCTCTACAAAGCGACCGCAGGAACAAGCCGGGCTACAGCGATCCGGATTGGGACAGGTTTTGCCCGGAGCGCTACGCCCATAATCATAGTAGATCTCAGAACAGGGACCGCAGGGACCGTTGGGCCCTTGAGTGGGCGCATCCGAAGGCCAGAAGTTGTCTTTGGCCCCAAAGCGGACGATGCGCTCCTTGGGAAGCCCTATTTCCTTTGCCCAAATTTGGGCCGCTTCATCATCTTCTTCATAGACCGAGGCCCACAACCGCTCTGGGGGAAGCTCAAGGCGCTGAGTCATAAACTCCCAGCCCCAGCGAATCGCTTCGCTCTTGAAGTAATCCCCAAAGGAGAAGTTGCCCAGCATCTCAAAGAAGGTCAGATGCGAGGCGGTCTTGCCCACCTGGTCGACGTCACCGGTCCTGAAACATTTCTGGCAGCTGGCGGCGCGCTTTAGGTCCTTCTTGACCCCTAGAAAGTAATCCTTAAACTGATTCATCCCTGCCCCGGTAAAGAGCAGGGTGGGATCGGCCGCCGGGACCAGTGAGTCGCTGGCAGAAACTGGATGTTTCTTCTCCGTGAAGAAGTCGAGAAACTGTTTTCGAACCTCAGAACCGGTCATGAGCTTTCATCCGTTCAGGTGAACGGACCTCTTCTCGAAGCACTCGGTAAATCACCTCACTGGAAAACCCGCGTCGTCCCAAAAAACCAAAGAGCCTGCGCTCGACCGTGGCGCGCGGCAGCCCCTTCATCTGGGCAAGCCGTTCTAAGCCCACCTCTCGGGCGATCTCAAATTCGTCCTTGCCCCCGGCAGCATCCTGCGCGGCCTGGCTGGCCAAATCCGCATCAATCCCTTTGGCCTTTAAGTCGCTGAGGATCGCGCGCCTACCCATGGGCTTTTCCATCATCTTCTGGGTGGCAAAAAAGCGTGCAAACTTGGCATCATCCACCAAGCCGCGACGCCCAAACTCCCCCAGGAGCTCTTCAATCACCTCGACCCCAAACCCTTTACGGGCAAGGCGGTGCTTCAGCTCTTGCTGAGATCTAGGCCGGATCTTTAAAAGCAGCAGGGCCTGCGCCCTGGCCTGTTCAATCGTACCGTTATTCTTCTTCACCCCTGAGCACCACGTAACCTCGCGAGGTCTTAATCAGGGCCTCTCCTCGAACCCGCTGGCTCAGCGACTCAAAATCCCGAACCGAGCGAACCGACTTGCGGTTGATTCCAAGGATAACGTCCCCTGTCCGTAAGCCCGCTTCTGCAGCAGGGGAGGCTGGTTCCACCTCGGTAATCACCACACCTTTTTTCTCATCCAAGCGGAAGCGATCAGTCAGCTCATCGGTCAAATCACTGACCTTCAGTCCCCTCCAGCTCTCCTTGCTCTTCTCCTCCCAACGCTCCAGTTCATCCGGACGCTCGCCCACCTCAACCTTAACCGCTTTTTTGCGGCCGTCCCGAACCACCTGGAGGTTGATCTGCTTGCCCACAGGGGTCTTGGCCACACGCTTTAAGAGTTCGCGGACATCTTTGAGGGGCTGGCCGTCGTACTCAACGATCACATCCCCGTCCTTCATGCCGCCCTTTTGGGCAGGGGAATCGTCGAGGACACGTCCCACGATGACGCCGCTCTTCTCCTTCAAGCCAAAGTGCTCGGCCAGCTCATCGGTCACATCCTGAACCTTAATGCCGAGCCAGCCGTAGAGGATCTTCTTGCCCTCAATCAGATCCCCCAAGATGGCCTTGGCATCGTTGACTGGGATGGCAAAGCCAATGCCTTCATATGCGCCGGTGGTCGAGAAGATCGCCACGTTGATGCCGATCACCTCCCCCTTGATGTTGACCAGGGGACCGCCGGAGTTGCCCGGGTTGATCGCAGCATCGGTCTGAATGAGATCGCTGTAATCCCGATTCTGGCGACCTACCGCAAGAGAGCGGTTAAGGGCCGAGATCACCCCTACCGTCAGCGTAGGCTCTGATCCCCCCACCGCCCACCCAAAGGGGTTGCCGATGGCAATCGCCCACTGGCCGATGCGAACTTGATCGGAATTGCCAAGCCTGGCCGCTGGAAGTTCTTCGGCATCGATCTTGATGACCGCCAGATCCGAGCGAAAATCAGTCCCTTTGATCGTGGCCTCAAACTCTCGGCCGTCCGGCAGGGTGACGGTCAACTTATCAGCATTGTGAACCACATGCTCGTTGGTGAGGATGTACCCCTCCTCATCGATGATGACCCCGGTCCCGAGTCCCTTCTGCTTGAACTCACGCTCCGGATAATCTCCGAAGAAGTCCCTGAAGAAGCGGTCAAAAACGTCATCGTCAAACTGGCTGAAGGGAGAAGGGCCAAAGTGAAACCTTCGGGCCGGGACCTTTGCCGTGACCTCGGTAGAGATGGAAACCACCGCCGGACCCACATGGTCGGAGACCGCCATGAAATGGCCCTCCAGGGTCTGGGCAGATTCCGCAGCTTTCGCCGAGTCGCTCTGGGCATCAGCGGCTGCCGGAACAGCTGTCAGCGCCAGAGCAGCGCCCACAATGAAAATCCAATGATTTTTCATGCGCTTCATTCCTGAAACCTCCCTTCAACGAAACAGCGTGTCGTCAGATGCACACGACACGCTGTCAGACGGAATGCAATGTGATGATGTGGACCTACTTCAAGTCTTGGCGGGTACGGCAACCGCTGAGGTCGTCAGCTCCCTAAGCTTTGTCTCCAACTCCGAGACAAGCTGCGGATTTTCTCTCAGGTAATGCCGGGCATTCTCCCGGCCCTGGCCGAGCTTTACCTCTCCATAGGCCAACCACGTGCCGGTCTTCTGCACCAACCCATTCTCTGTACCGACGTCGATGAGATCCCCAATCTTGGAGATCCCCTCGTCGTGCATGATCTCAAACTCCGCGGTCCGGAAGGGAGGTGCCACCTTATTCTTGACCACCCGAACCCGGGCGCGCGAACCGATCACGCGGTCTGCCTGCTTGATGTGCTCAATCCGACGAATGTCGAGGCGCACCGACGAGTAGAACTTCAGTGCCCGCCCGCCGGGAGTGGTCTCGGGGTTGCCAAACATGATGCCAATCTTTTCTCTCAGCTGATTGATGAAGACCACCGCGGTCTTGGACTTGGAGATGGCGCCAGTCAGCTTCCTTAAGGCCTGGGACATGAGCCGCGCCTGCAGCCCCACGTAAGACTGCCCCATCTCACCCTCGATCTCTGCCCGGGGCACCAAGGCCGCCACCGAGTCGATTACGACCACGTCGACCGCGTTGGAGCGAACCAGCATGTCGGCAATCTCAAGGGCCTGCTCGCCGGTATCCGGCTGGCTGATCAAGAGCTCATCGAGATTGACCCCCAGCTTCTTGCCATAGGTCGGATCAAAGGCGTGCTCTGCATCAATGAAAGCAGCGACCCCACCGTTCTTTTGCGTCTGCGCAATGACTGAGAGGGTTAAGGTCGTCTTGCCTGAGGCCTCCGGACCATAAATCTCGGTCACCCGGCCTCGGGGAATCCCCCCGATCCCTAAGGCAATGTCCAGGGCCAAAGAGCCGGTGGGCAGGGCCTTGACGTCTGAGTGGAACTCTCCGCCCAGTTTCATGATCGAACCCTTACCGAACTGCCGTTCGATCTGGGAGAGGGCCAGCTCCAGGGATTTTCCCTTATCCTTCACCTGGCCTGGGATGTTCTTTTCGGTGATCTCGCGGGTCTGCGCTTGTGTAGATTTGGACTTTGTACGTGGCATGGTTTTCCTCACTGTTTGAAGGGGGTTATTATAGCGCCTTCCTCTAAATAGGGTCAAGATAAGTAGGGGTTATTTCTGTTTTGTTTGAATACATGGGTTACAGATTTGGGTTTGATCTGGGCTTTGAAGA
>CAZQXN010000036.1:0-14192 GCA_964597545.1 uncultured Planctomycetia bacterium
GAGCGGGAGTCGTCCACCCCCTGGGTCACGGTCCAGGAGCTGGAGGTGAGCACCCTGGCCTGGCCGAGGATGACGGTGTAGGCGTCATCGGTGAGGGTGCGGAAGTGGTTGAAGCCATAGGCGTCATGGCCCAGGGTAAGAGAGGAAGCATCTGCTACACCGGTCAGCCGAGCCTGAGCATCATATGAATAGTCAAGGAAAGCTGCTTTGTCTTGTGTCACCAGAGTGCGGATGTCGGTGATGGTGAGAGTGTCAAAACCGGCATCTTCTGGTTGAAGTTCGGGAATGGAAAGCGCATCCGGCCCCACCGTGACAGAGCGGGAGGTGTCGATGCCCTGGGTGAGTGTCCAGGAGAACGATTTGTCTACCCGGGCTTGGCCTGAAGCTGCCAGGACCGCCTGATCGTACACATCCTCTGACCAGGTCCTGAAGCTGTTAAAGCCGTAGGCGTCGTGGCCCAGGGTGAGAGCGCTTGAATCGGCAACGCTGGTGAGCTTAGCGTCGTTGGGGTCGGCATAACCAAAATCCATCACCGCGGCTTGGGACCGGTCTACCAGGGTGCGGATGTCGGTGATGGTGAGAGTGTCAAAACCGGCATCTTCTGGTTGAAGTTCGGGAATGGAAAGCGCATCCGGCCCCACCGTGACAGAGCGGGAGGTGTCGATGCCCTGGGTGAGTGTCCAGGAGAACGATTTGTCTACCCGGGCTTGGCCTGAAGCTGCCAGGACCGCCTGATCGTACACATCCTCTGACCAGGTCCTGAAGCTGTTAAAGCCGTAGGCGTCGTGGCCCAGGGTGAGAGCGCTTGAATCGGCAACGCTGGTGAGCTTAGCGTCGTTGGGGTCGGCATAACCAAAATCCATCACCGCGGCTTGGGACCGGTCTACCAGGGTGCGGATGTCGGTGATGGTGAGCTGATCAAATGCGGCATTGACATGGGTGTCGGGATTGAGCTCGGGCACCAGAAGATTGCCTTGGGCATCCAGCGCGCCGGTACCCACAGCAATGGAGCGGGAGGAGTCAATGCCATCTGTTAAGGTCCAGGAGTAGGAGGTGTCAACGCGGGCTTGGCCTGAAGCGGCCAGGACCGCCTGATCGTACACATCCTCTGCCCAGGTCCTGAAGCTGTTAAAACCATAGGCATCATGACCGAGGGTTAAGGAAGCGGCATCGGCAACGCCGTTGAGCTTGGCGTTGGCGTCGTAGGAAAAGTCGATCAAGGCGGCCTTATCTCGGTCCACCAGAGTTCGTATGTCAACAATGGTCAGGGCGTCAAAAACGGCCTGGTTTGCGGCTCCGGGCTCAAGCTCCGGGACCAAGAGATCGCCCTGAACATCCAGCACGCCGGTGCCAACGGTGATGGCCCGAGAGCTGTCGATCCCCTGGGTTAGGGTCCAGGAGTACGATTTATCCACTCGGGTCTGACCGGTAGCGACAATAACGGCGGCGTCATAGAGATCTTCGGTCAGGGTAAAGAAGTGATTAAAACCAAAGGCATCGTGGCCCAGCGTGAGGGAGGCAGCGTCGGCTACGCCGGTGATTTTAGCCGTGACCGGATCATACGCAAAATCAAGGGTCACAGCCCGTTCCCTAGAAACCAAGGTGTGGATACCGGTGATGGTCAGGGCATCAAAAACCGCCTGGTTGCCGGCTGCGGGATTGAGCTCCGGTATAAGGAAGTCACCCAGAGCATTCAGAACCCCAGGGCCGACACTCACTGAGCGGGAGCCGTCAATGCCCTGAGTTAGGGTCCAGGAGTGGGTCTTATCCACACGCACCTGGCCGGTGGCTGCCATGATGGCGGTGTCGTAGACATCCTCGGTAATGGTCTCAAAGCTATTGAAGGTAAAGGCGTCGTGGCCAACCGTGACAGATTGTCCTGTTGCATCAATCACCCGGGCCAGGCTGTCATAGGTGTAATCCACGACAGCACCCTTGACGATGTCAATCAGATCCGCCAAAGTCAGGGTATCGATGTCAGAGATCGTGACGATGGGAAGTTGGTGAGTGCCGGTGGTGATCGATCGTGAACCATCAACGCCGTCGGTGATGGTCCAACTCTCTGTGAAGTCCACCCGATCGGCACCATTAATGATCACGTGGGTATCCCGGCTGAAGGTTTCAAAGGAATTAAAACCAAAGGCATCTGAGCCGGTGGTGGTGCTTTCCCCTGTAGCCATCTTGAGCAATGTAGGCAGGAAGCGCAGACCGCTTGCATCCAGGTAAAGGTGACGGAAGCCAGCTTCAACACCCGGCAGTGCCGCCTCCAGCTCTGCGGGGCTTACCACCCCATCTCCATCGGTGTCGATGACCTCCTCTGGTGTGGTGTAGCTGTAGGTGACAGTCCCGGTGGTCGTGGAAGCGGCGCCATCTAAGCTTTCGCTCCTCACGGTGGTCCCGGAGGTCACGACCCGTGCCGCACCCATCAACAGACCGTAGGTGTTGACCGCCTTGGAAAGGGCGGCGGCAAAACCAAAGGCATCCCGCGAGATGGTCACGGTTCCAATGAAGGTCTCCGGCAAGCCGGTGTGGGGGTTGGTGAAGGTGATCATCTGCTCCCGCACATCCTTGAGCAGTCCCTTCCAAGCCAGGAGTTCATAACCGTTGAGATAGCGGATGCGGTCTTCGGGCCGGGCAAAACCGAAGGCAACGGCAAGCTCTGCCTCGGTGATCACCCCATCGGCCCGCATCGCCTCGGTAATCTCGGTGCCGTCGGTATACTCTGAACGAACCAGGTTCTTGGTAAATGCTCGGCTGCCGTCAAGACTCACCTGGAGGGAATGAGTCAACGCCAACACTGCCCGCTGGGTGCCGGCAATAATCTCAAAGGTGTTGTGCACAAAGGATTGGGTCTCGGTAAATCCAAAGGGATCAATGGCCGTGGTGACGGTGCCCAGGAAGTAGGTTTCTCCGGTGACTGGATCCTCCCGAACACCGGGGTAGGTCAAGACCTCCGGATCCAGGGGCGTAAACTCCACCTCTTCATCTTGAGCATGCTTTAACAGGCCAATCCAAACCCGGCCGGTAGGCGGCACCGAGCCGTCCGGAGCCGGCCGGCTGTAATCCTCATGCAGGGTCGCCGGATCTTCCGTGCCATCGGTATATTCACTGGTAACAGCTGAGATGGAAACGGTGCGCGCTCCGTCAAAACCGAGCGACCTGGATTCGGTAAAGGCGTGTACCACCTTCCCTTGCCCGTTGATGATGTCAAAAGTCTCTGCGACAAGGATCTGGGTCTTGTTACCGAAGATATCCTCTGTATCGGTGACCACACCCGTAAAGGTTCCGGCCAGGCCGGTCAGAAGATCCACGGTGTCAACCGCTCCATGAAAGACGCCGATGACGATTCCGGTCACTAAGTCATAGAGCTGCTCCACCACCTGGGCGGTCCTGCTTTCGGTGCCGTCAATGCCGTGGGTCAGGGTCTCGGTCTCGGAGCGGATGACCTTAGGCTGTCCGGCAATGATGTCGTAGGTCTGAAGGGTGGTGAGCGTGAAGGTCTCTCCGAAGACGCTCACACCGCCTCCGGTGACTAAACCATTGGCCGCCTTGATGAGTCCAGGCAGAACATTGCCGCTGGCATCCAAGAACTCATCCTTAATGGTTCCGTCCGGATTCTTGTAGTAATCCGGAAGATCGGCCGGCCCCTCCGAACCATCGGTGTAGTCAAAATGAGTGGTGGTTGTGGTGGTGACCTCGGTGCCGTCCACCCGGTGGGTGTGGGTCACCGACACCGAATCCCGAATCTTAACCTGCTGGGTGAGCGTAATCACTAGGTAGTCGTCTGTCGTTAGGGTGAGGAACCGCTCGCCAAAGACCGACACACCCCAAGTGGCGGATTCACCCCGGGCGCCAATGAGTTTTCCGTCGGCGTCGTAGATGAACTCAAAGAAGCTGTCGGTATGGGAGGCGGTCCCATCCGCATCCACCCGGTCCACTTCACCCGGTTGAAGGATGGGGATGTCTGCAGCCCCGGCCACCAAGCGCTCCACCGCCTCTGAAACCACCTCGGCCCCCTCCATCCATGCCGGAATAGGAGAGCCCACAGAGACAATGGATTGGGTGGAGAGCGCCGGAACCGGGCCTTCTGGTTTAGGTATCTTGGGGCGTGTATCCGGCTGGGGAGCGGGTGTTGGGGGTGATGAGGGCAATGCAGGCTCCATCGCATCCAGCGGCGGCTTGGCACCCGGCCGGGCTGGGGTAACCCCTGCCTCCTGCTCCACGATGGCATATCCGGTCCAATCCAGATCTTTGTAAAGGACCTCATGCTCCTCGTTATCCACATCAATGTAGCGGACAACGTACTCTCCTTGCGCATTGAGGTAGGTGTCAATGACGGTAACGAAGTGTCCGCCCGCCCGGCTCAAGTGAAGAATGGCCCGCTGGCCGGCAGCGGCTAAGGTTCTTAGGAACAGCAGTCCCGCGTTAGCGGCAAACCGGATGGTCTGCAGTTCAATGCCCATCTCGCTTGCCACCTGGCGAATGGTCCAGGCAGAAAGGAAGGGACCGGTCAAGGCATTGCCGGTCAGCCCCGCAAGCCCTTCCCCTTCCACCAACTGATAAATAAGAAGCTTGGCAAAGGAGAACTCCAGGTCGGTTGGAAGGAGAACCCGCTTGACGCGAAGCATACTGATGAGCGCAATGCCGCCGCAGTTCACCAGAGCCCGGCCGAATCGTTCACCGATTGTCCGGACAATTTGGTCGACGCGAAGCGAGGTCAGCACCCCGAGCGCACCTGCGGCCGATCCGCCCAAGCGGCTCATTAAATCAAGAAGCAGTGTTCTAAGGCGGCTTAAAACATTCCGGGCAAGGGAGAGGCGGTCGCGCAGCAGGCTGTCCAGCCAGCTCTCATGCTCTTCGGCTTGCTCTTGGGCAATCTGTTCCTCAATATCGGAAGGGGGGACTTCAGAAATCTCGTCTTCAGGGGCGGGCACATCTTCGGGCGCAACCGGAACAGCGGGGGGAGCCCGGGCAGAGAGAATGTCGGCCAGTATCCTGGACACAGAGGTGATCGCACTCGCTCCAATGACACCCACAACCGGAGGCAGATCCGGATCATGTTTAAAGGAAGACTCAAAACCGTTGATGGCGGTGAACTCTTCCCCGCCCTCATCTAAGATGCCGGTCAGATCAATGGAGTCGGCCATGAGGGTGCTACCCTCTACCATCGGCAGCGCTGCACCATTAACGGCAATGGCAATCTGTCGGGTAAGCTGAACAGGCTCTAAGCGGTTGCCGTCGCGATCCAGATCGTGCTCGTCCAGGATCTCCTCTTCACTGAGGGGTTGGCTTAAGGTAACCGATCTGGCCTTGGTGGTCTCATCCGGATCGGTGCCGTCAGAGAGCTTCTCCTTGGCCTCCCGCAGGGTCTTCAAGTCCTTCTGCTCAAAGGTGGCGGTGACATCACTCCAGCTGCCCTCGTCATTCTTCTTCTCAATGGTGATTGTCCCCCCGGCCGCTTCCGCAATGCGGTACACCACCTCTCCATTGGAGTTGACCACATAGTACTCGCCCTTGGCCACAGAAACAGAGGCGCAGAGGGTTCCTTCGACCGCAACAAACCGGCCGGCCCTCAAGTCCTTCTCCTGTTGAGCGGTGAGGCCCAGGCTTGCCAGCGACACCCGCCTCAGCGTGATCGTGTGTCCGTCGACCTCGCGGGTGATGTCTTGGCCGTCGGCCAGATTATCCCAGTCGGCCTGAGTCAAGATGATCTCCCTTAAACTGGGAGGTAGCCCCGGCCCGGCCCAGTCAACAACCTGGAGGACATAACCCAGGTCCATCACCGTAGCCAAGCGGACGGAGCCCTGGTAGTCACGCCGATACGCGTCGAAGAAACCGCCCAAGGTGATGTCGATGGTGATCGGCTCTTGGTCTGGGTCATCAGGATTGTAGAAGGTAATCCGCCGGACATCCCCTTCGGGATCAGCCACGAATTCAAGCGTGACGGTCCCATCCCCCTGTTGCTGCTCAATCAAATTGCCGACCTCAATCTGAATATTGGGAGAATTTCCAAAGTAGTTGCCGATCACCTGGGTGATGGTCTCCTTAACCTGAACGTTGGAAAGGGTCTCTTGGTGGATCGTCCCGCCGGTGATGTTGCCTTCGTCATCGAGGGTCTTCTCAGCAATCAACACCGTTGTGGTGTCTCCCAACCCCAGCCGTTCCTGCTGGGTGCTGTCGAGCCGATTGGAAAGCTTCAGGGTCACTGAGATACCGTCCACAGTCACCGTCACCTCTCCTTTGGTCGCATCAAACAGATCAGCCCAATCTTGTGCGCTGAGGGCAGTATTCAGTTCCGCCACAGTCACGCCGGGGGGTAGACCCGTGCCTGAATTGTCTTCGGCATCGGTCCAGCTGTCAATCAAGATGATCTTCTGGTCAGAGGGCTTGAAGAGTTGAAGATCCACCCACTCTCCATCACCCAAGTCGTAGTGGACGATTTCCCCATTCATCAGTTTATTGCGATCGGACTCGGAAAGGCGTATCTGGTCCATGCTGGGCAAGGATCCGGTTACATTGTGATCCACAATGGAGACCAGGCGCCGCGCAATCAGGTGTGTCCAATTCCTGCGCTCAATCGGAATCGCAAGCTCAACCAGAAGAGCATCATCTCCCTCCTGCGGCAAGCGAATGGTATAGCCCTGCCCGCCTACCGTTACGGAGATCTCCTCGCCGGCGATCAGCCGATCCCATTGGTCATCGGTCAGGGTAACACCGCTTAGACTAGGCAGGCTGCCCGGATCGCCGCCCACCACCGCTACACTGAGCACGTCCGAGCCCAACAGAAACTGCCGCTGCCAGAAGGCCAAACTCGCTGGGTTCAACATCGCCTGCTGGATCGTGACCGACCCCGTGAGTTCTGCAATACCCAGATCCTCAAGCTTCACGGTAATTTCTTTCCCGGCCCGGAAATCCTCCAACTGCCGCTGGGTAATCCCGCGCCGCTCGTCTTCTTTTTTGCCGGCAAGCTCGTCCACCTGGTTGAGATAGCGCAGCCTCATCAGATCCAGAAAGGTGAGGTTGGTCGGCATCTCTGCGGTGCCCTCATAGGAAACGATTCGAATCGACATCAGAATAGGAAGTACCGCCGGGATGCTGAGGGCAACCACTGCAGTATCACCATCTTGGACGAGCCGGATGTTCAGCCGCTCACCAGCTTCAATCACCCCGTTGCCATTTGCGTCATATTCCCAAGCGGTTACCCCTTCGCCGGCCAGCAGGGCCTGCCATTCTGATTCATCAAGGACCACACCGCTTAAGTCCGGTTTGACCATGGCAGAGACGGCATCTCCCGCCTGATATTTCCGGATGGTAACCTCTGAGCCGTTCGCCGCCGTGACAGTGACCTCTCCGCCCGATAGGAGTGTTCGCCACTCTTCTTCGGTCAGCTCTACTTCTCTTAAGTCCGGTGGCTCATCTGCGTCTACGGGCCAGCCGCCGACGACTGTGACCTTGATATACCCCCCGACCACTGTGACCATAAAGTCGACCAACTCCTCAACGTTGGCAATCTCGATGATGTGGCGCTTCGGGAAAAGAGCACCCTCCTCTCGATCGGTATCATCCGGAATCCAAAGAATCCGGGTCCGCTCACCGCTTGCGCTGGTGAAGATCGCTGCGATGTTCTTGTACCGCTTTCCGTCGTCCCCAACCAACTCCTGCAGGTGGAGAAGACGCCGGTTTCCGCTCATGTCGTAATCCTGGCGCCTGGCCCAGTCAATGTTCCCCGCGGCATCCCTTTGCAGCTCCAGCACTGTTGTGGTGGCGCCGTTGGGAGCGTAGCTTTCCATATAAACGTGCCGGGTGTTGCCGGTTGGAGCAACGATTGCAGCATCGTGGTAATCATAGGTGATCCGGACAATTTGGCTCGCGGCACCGGTATCGTAGTTGATGTATTGAATCGTCCGCTGGGTCACCAGCTGGACCCGCTGCCAGCCTTCGCATCCTTCCGGCGGATCATCGCCGCGCCCAATCAACCGCTCCCCAGGATCACTGAAGTCTTTGTCGCCGTTCAAATCCTTTCTGTACTCCCAGACCAGGTTGCCGTCGGCATCGGTGTACTTGTCTGTCCGGATAAAACCGAAACCAAAGATGTCCTCGGCCTCAATCAGGTTGGGATTGGGTTGGGTCTTCGGATCAAATGCCTGATACTCACCGCGATAGGTCACCACCCGGGTAATAAAATCCCCTTCCTCAACCCGGATGGTTCGGGTGACGACGCGGTTGGCACCGGTACCGGTGGCGTATTCGGTGGTCATCACACCCTCGTCATCCCGGAAGGTGGTGATGATCTGGACCTCTGCTCCTTCGGCATCATACTCGGTGATGGTGGCGACGGAATCCGAGTCACGCATCTTAACGGTATAGGTCCCTGTGAGAACCGGCCAATCGGTTTCATCGGACTGACTGATGCCAAGAACCCCGGTACCCGATAGGGTAATGGCGGTTACATCCTCCAGGTAAACCAGGGTGGAGCCGCTGGGACCCTTGATGACCACGCGGGCAGCGTAGATGTCGTTGCTGGGATCTTCGTCGTCCCCGCCAGAAACCAGTTCCCAGGCAGTGGTATGGATAGAGAACCAGACGGTCCCGGTCACATCATCGGTGTAAGTGGCGCGGGTCACCCTCCCTCGGCTGTCCTTGACAACTGAAATATTGGTGAGGACCCCCCCTATGTCCAGCTGCTGAAGGATAACCGTCTCATTCCGTTCGTTCGGCGGATCGTCATCGGCAGAGCCGAAAATCTTCTGGATGGTGGTCTGGCCTCCTGCCTCGGAAACAGTAACGGTAAAGCCAGTGCCGGAAATAGTGATCGCGCCGGAAGTAGTTGTATCGTCAACCGTCTCAACATTCTCTAAGGTCGTGCTGTAGCCCGGACCCGATATCGTGACCCTGCCGTTGACTTGGTTGTCGGTATAATGCTGGGTCACCGAAACCAATCCGATGGCATAGACTACCTTGGTCGTCTCCTGGTCCCGCGTAGAGGGATCGGTTTCATCAGCAAAGGTAACTGAGTAGTATGTGGTGATGGGAAATCCGCCATCGCCCTGGATGGATTCAACAACTTGGGTCTCGGTTTCAATCCGCTCATCCTCGCCATCGCCGTTCCTGTCCTCGAAAGTGACCTTGAAGCGCGTGGCGACAACCACATCATCCGCCTGGGTCCCCACCGTACCATTATCATCTACCTCCACCACATACTTGAATTGACCCTCCCCGGAACCCCCCTCAATGGTGATGACGCCGTCCGACTCATCAAAATCGGTGACATCGGTGAGCACCACCGGGGTGCCGGCAAAGTCGATCACGACCCCGGCAATTACCTCGGTCTTGTCGCCGTTTTCATCCTTCTCGTAGTAGACCTGGATCTCCACACCACCAATGTTATGCACCTCCTTGACGTAGCTGCCGAGATTCCTAAGGAAGTCGGCCGCCGCTCCTGTGATCCCCTGATCCCCGGCAACATGGGTGGGCCCGGAACCGAAGGGGATCAGGGGGGTGTCGTCATCATCATCCCTGGAGATGGAGTAGCCGATGCGGGCCTCTCCGTTGATGATTCGGTAGATGTTCTCCAAGAGCCGCTGGCTGTAATTCAAGAAAATGTCATAGCCCGACCGGGAGCTCGAGCCTGCAGCGCCTTGGATCACCCCTTGAGCATCATAGTCATAGGTGGTCAGCTGGCTGATCTCAAAGATGGAACCGTCCAGCTCATTGGTGAAGCCGTTGACGATCGAGGCAACCAGCTTGGCTTCGCCGGCAATCCCCAGCATGTACTGGCTGATGCGGGCAGCGGAGCTGGAGCCGAAGATGTCGCTGCTTGCCTGCGTTCCCACGGCCTCGGCATAGCGCAGCTGTCCGCTGTCGGTCCGGTGGTAAACGGTGAAGAGCTCGGTCACATTGCCCTCCAACCCGAAGAGGTCATATTCGGTGACGGTGCGGGCAGAAAGAAGTGAGCCGTTGGAATCGTAGCTGGCATCTGAGAAGGTCACGGTGCTGACTCCGGGGCTGGAATCGCTGGAGGTTCGGTTGACCTCGTGGACCAGGAAGCCGGTGCTCTCATCGTACTCCATCTGGCTGCGCCAGCTCTCGGATCTTGAATCGGAGAAGGTGGGCAGAAGCTCTTCCCGGATCAAGCCGGCGCGCACCAGCTCCGTAAAGCTCATCCCGGTGTCTGTCATCATGTCGCGGAGCAGCTCGTAGGTCATATCCTCCCAGGTGCCGCCCACCTCGATTTGGTAGACCGTCATGGTGTCGGCGCCCTGGGTGCGGGTTTGGACCAACTGGCTGAGGAGCTGGCCTTTGTCGTTGTACCGGTTA
Source organism: uncultured Planctomycetia bacterium (assembly GCA_964597545.1). Lineage (GTDB taxonomy): Bacteria > Omnitrophota > Gorgyraeia > 1-14-0-20-64-10 > 1-14-0-20-64-10 > CAZQXN01. Next base: position 10,318 of record CAZQXN010000036.1, read on the forward strand.
AGGGAGGTGGTGACGTACTGCGTCACACCGTCCCGCCCGAAACCGATGGTGTTGACGATATCGTAGAAGCTGGCTGCCAGGGTGGACTCGCCGTAGTACTCGGTCTCCTGGCGATAGACGAAGCTGGTTTGATCAATCTGATCCGCAACCTCTCTCTGCTCAACCAGGGTGCCGATCAAATCGCGCAGGGAGGAGACCCCTTCGGCCTCCAAGAGGGCTTTGAGTGCTAAGGCATCCAGCTCTTCGTCCGTTCCGATCAAGTAGAGGGCGGTTCGAACTCCCTCGCCGTGCCGGTGGGTAATGGTGAGCGCCGAAGTCTGTCGTCCCTGGGAATCGTACAAGGCCCCTACGGTCTTGGTCTGGGTCCTAAAGCCGCTGGCGGTATCGGTGCTGTCCTCTGTGACCCCCAGAAGGAAGCCCAAGCTGTTGTACTGCGTGTCATAGCGGGCAATCACAGAGCGCTGGTCCAAAATGTAGTCGCCCTCTGCCACCTCAATGACCCCAAGATCGACCAACTCGGCAATGGTGGCAACGTGGCTCGGGACGGAGTTATCGACCAACAGCTCTTGCAGGCCCGCTCCATCCAGAGGATTGCCGTCGGCATCAAGGAGATAGAGATCCCCGTCATCGATGGCTTCGTCAATGGTCCGGGGACGGGTCCGGGTGTGCTCTTCGATCAGGGCATCCACCTCGGCCTGAGTTAAGGGATTGCCGTCGCCATCGGTGTAGCTTCCGTCGGGCTGCTCGACGATGATCCCCTGATCCACAAGCCAAGCCTCATCCGGCTCAAATAGGACAATGGCCTTGGCGAGATCCCTGAGGATGATTTCAATTTCGTCTTCAGTCAGAATGTTGCCCTGGCCATCCGTGGCCGAAAGGAGCAAACGGTCCAAAAGGTCCTGGATCGTGGCCTGATCTCCTTCGTTGGAGTATGCCTCCAGAAGCAGTTGAAGCATCTCCGGGGAGAGTTCAGTTCCGTCAGGAAGGGTGTAGGTAAAACGGGTGCCGGTGCCGGTGCGCTGGACAGTGCGCACAGAGCTTAATTCCCGTCCCTGGTCGTCATACAGGATGCCGCGGGCCTGAGTGTGGGTGAGGATCCGGTCGGCGTTGGTGGTGAGATACTCGTCGTACCCCATGGCAAGGCCTGCGGCATTATAGGTGAAGTTGCCCCGGTAGCGGATTGAGCTTCGGGTAAGCAGTGTAGGCGCATCCCCCTGAGCCAGAAGGGCAAGTGTCTCCTGGGCCGCCTCCCGCGCCGCATCGGTGGCATCGGGATCACTCAAGACCTCCAAAGCCGCCGCCTCAAGCTGGGCACGGATGGCATCGGAGAGGGCAGTCTCCTCGGTGGAGTAGGTTAACAGGTGCATGGGCCGGTTCTGGGCGTCGTTGTAGTAGGCAAAGGTCTTCTCGGTGACGGTGGTGGCTCCGGTCTGGGTGGTCTGGATCCACTCTACGGGCTGGCGCATATCGCTGTAGACATACCCTTCCCGGATAACGGTGGAGTTTCTTAAGAAGGGAGTTCCCGCGGTCAACTCGCCGCTTTCTAAGAGAAGTCTCAAATCAGCCGCCTGGGCGATCAGTGCGCTGTTGGCGTCATCCCCCAATGCCGCAATCCGCGCCTCCAGCTCCAACACCAGCGCCCAGAGGGCATCGATGTCCTCTTGCCCGTATGAGCCGGTCTCGGTCCGGACCTCCTCTTGGCGGATCACCTGGCGCTGATCGTTATAAACCAGGCTCACCTCTGATACGGTTACGATGGTAGTATCCGAAGAGGTCCGCTCCTCGCGGTAGCCCAAGACATCCTTCTTGTCATCGGTATAAACAAAGTTGCTCCGGTTGATCGTGAAGGTGGTCTCAATCGTCTTGCCGGCAAAGAGCTCGCCGGAATCAATCAACGCCTGCAGGCGCTCGGCCTGCTCCCGCTCTTCATCGGAAGCATCGGCATCGGACAAGATCTCCTGGATCCAGCTCTGGTAATACTGGAAGTCTTCATCGCTGACTGCTAAGGAGCGCCGGGTCCCCGCCTCCAAGTAGGTGCTGAGCATCTGGCTCTTCTCATCTGCATAGGTCACCTCAATGCGGGAGTCGGTGGTTCCGGTGGAATCTCTAACGGTCTGCATCCAGGAGAGGGGCCGATCCCGGCCATCGTACTGCTCAAAAGACCGTATCACGGTCTCAACCCTGGAGGTGGTCTTGCCCACTGCAATCTCCCCATTGTCCAGGGCAACCTGCATGGCGGTCACCCAGGCCAGCTCCGCAGCAGAAGCCACTTGGCCCAGGACCTCGGCCATCTTGTCCACCAGCCGGCCGATGTCCCCTGGGGTCCAGGTGGTGTAGTGGGTGGTCTCGACCTCCTCCCGCAGGAGCCGCTTGAAGGCAGCGGTGTCCTGGGTGGCGTAGAAGACCGAGCCGGACATCCAGGTCAGAGAGGCCTTGCCGTCACGCAGCTTTACATCCCCGAAACCCGGGATATAGGCAAGCTCCTCAAATTCATAGCCGGCCAGCAGGTTGTTGAAGGCGCCGGAGTGATAGGTCATGTTGAAGGTGTTTCGAATGATCGGACCCCCGGGAAGATCCACCCACTCCCCCATCACCCGGGAGGGCTTCTGGTCCCGGAGGAACACCTTCATGTACCGGTACTCCTCAGGGGCTTCGGCAGGGTTGCGGGCCAAGACATAGTTGAACTCGGTAGTGCCGGTGCTCATGGGAGAGGCAATGATCCCTGCCAGCTCCTGGATGTCCTGAACCCCCTTCTGGCCGGTACGTTGGATGACTTCGCTGGTCCGGGTGATCTCTTCGGAGAGCAGCCCCAAGCCTTGGCTGACGCCGGAGGCAATCCGGTGGCGGGCGGCCTCAACTGCCATGTACACCTGCTGCTCCTGCTTGAGGCGCTCCTGCAGGTTGGATACCTTCCTGGAGAGCTCCAGGAAGTTGACCATGTTGGCCATGTTTTCGGTGAAGGCACTGATGTTCTTCTCAGGGGAGAAGGAGGGGGGGCGGGCGTAGGCGGAGCGGAATGGCATCTGCGTCATAACAAAGGCAAAAACGGTGACGGAGGCAATGGTGCGCAGGATCGGCCGGCGCCGAGGGCTGTTCCACTCGACGATGACCCCCTCGGTCAAAGGGGTCTGACCCCTGTTTAGAGGGGGTCTGACCCCTTCTGATGCAAGGAAATCCCGGCCGAACACCGGGTCAGCACCACCCGGGACCGGGAACTGAGAATCGTCTCCTCTGTGCGGGAGTGAGCTACGAGATCGATTCACCGGACTGTCGACTCATCTCATCTTCTCCTGTCGGCAGTCCGGCTGCCCAGCAGGGGTCTGACCCCTTTTCAAAGGGGGTCTGACCCCTTCTTATGCTGGATCCGTGACTTTGCCGATGCACCTTTAAAAGGCACACCGCCCTGCATTCCAGGGGCTGCAGGGGTCCCCGCCTCGCGACGGGTTTGCCTCCGTCCCAACTTGGGACAGACCCCACGTTGTTCACGTGGGATTTACCGGGGAGTGTGAAACCACCCATAATGGGCACTGTAACGTAGATAGAATCATAGCGCTCATTAGGATAAAAAATCAAGCCAAAAATCTTTTTCAATCTCCCAATGAATGGGGTAAAAAAAGATCTCCGGGAAAGACAGTTGTCCTTCCCGAACTCTATGTTATGAGTACGAGTTTGGGTCAATGACCTTCTCCCTGGAATCTATTGTAACCGTGCTTAATTCGACGCCCTTACACCGTTTTTGCCTACGCTAAAAATATACCATCTTTTTCCTTATTGTGTCAATATATTTTATCTAAAACTTTATTACTACTAATTTACCCTCGGCGGATTCAAACGGCTAACGCAACACTACTCGCTCAAAAGCCTCTGAAGGGCTG
>CAZQXN010000037.1:0-806 GCA_964597545.1 uncultured Planctomycetia bacterium
AAACCGGACATTTTAACTTTGCTGAAAACCGGACATTTTAATTTTGCTTGCACACTCTTCAACAGCAGGTGTACCCGGTACCGGTGTGCGTGCTAAAATAATGGACTTCCTGTACGAAAGGGTCAGGCACTTTTGTACAGAACCACAGTCCAAGCGGGTACAAAAGTGCCAGACCCTATGCGCTCGTAGCTCAGTGGATAGAGCACTGGCCTCCGGAGCCAGGTGCCGCGCGTTCGAATCGCGCCGAGCGCGTTAGAGGTGTTTTCATGGTGATTGGTCTGCTTCAACTGGATTTTCACATCCCCGAGAGCCATTCCCTCAAGGGGAAGCGCCAGGTCTTAAAGAGCTTGAAGGACCGGATCCGGCAGAGGTTTAATGTCTCGGTCTCAGAGGCCGATCATCAGGACAAGTGGCAGTTGGCAACCCTGGCGGTCGCCTGCGTCGGGACCGATCAGACCCACGTTAATCGCACCCTGAACCTGTTGGTAGAATTTTCCAAGCGGGAACGGGAAGCCCAGCTCAATGATGTACAGATGGAGTTTCTATAGAGATGGTTTCTGAACGGTTGCATCGGGTTGAAGAGGCCATTCGGGAGGAGGTTGCCCAGATCCTTCAGCGGGAGTTGAAGGATCCCCGGATCGGTTTTGTGACGGTAACAAGGGTCAAGATCACCGCCGATCTTCAGCATGCCACGGTCTATTTCAGCTTGCTGGAGGGGCATGGAGATTCGGAGGCGACCGAACGAGGGTTAAAGAGCGCCGCCGGATTCATCCGGCGCAACCTCTCGCACGAGGTCGATCTGCGCA
>CAZQXN010000037.1:816-13962 GCA_964597545.1 uncultured Planctomycetia bacterium
CTTGGGAGACCGGCTTCGGATACGGGTGACCCCTGAGGTGATTTTCCGCAAGGACCCCTCCATAGAAGAGAACATTCGGATGACCCAACTGTTGGAAAAGGTCAAGCGCCAAGAGGAAAGCACCCAGTGACCAAAACCAAAGCGGAACTGAAAAGAGAGATGAAGGCAGTGGTGGAGGCGATCCGCCGGCACCAAAGCTTCATCATCTGCTCGCACATCAACCCCGAGGGGGATGCGTTGGGTTCGGCGCTCGCGCTGGCCTCTCTCTTAAAGCGCTTGGGCAAGAAGGCAGTCCTTGCCAACGACGGGGGGATTCCAGATGCCTTTACCTTTTTCCCTCTCTTGGCCCAGGTGTACGGCCAGCCCAACGGCAAGTTGAAGCCCGATGTGGCGGTCACTGTGGATGTTCCGGTCTTAAAGCGTACCGGCTCCATCAAAAAGCTGATCCAAAAGGTCCCTGTGTCGATCAACATCGACCATCACGTCAGCAACCATAACTTTGCCGATATCAACTGGGTGGATCCCAAGGCAGCGGCTGTGGGAGAGATGGTTTACAAGCTCTTTAAGGCCTTCCGCTTAAAGCCCACCCGGGATGAGGCAATCTGCCTTTATGTGTCTATCGTGACCGATACCGGTTCCTTCCGCTATATGAGCACTACCCCTGAGGTTCACCGGATCGCCGCCGACTTGATCGCCACCGGGATCTCGCCGCTCAAAGTGGCGCAGGACCTCTATGAGTGCCATACCGCCAACGACATGAAATTTTTAGGCAAGGTGCTCCAGTCCATTCGGCAGGACCGCAAGCGCCTGGTAACCTGGGTGGAGATTCCCAACCGGCTCTTAAAGCGGGCCAAGCCCGGCCCTGAGATTGTGGATGAGCTGGTCAACTTCCCTCGGGCGGTCCAGACCGCTGAGGTGGCCTTTACTCTCCGGGAAGAGATACCCGGCAAGGAGATCCGGGTGAGTTTCCGCTCCAAGGGAAGGATTGATGTGGACCGGATTGCCCGGCATTTCGGGGGCGGCGGCCACATGGCAGCCAGCGGCTGTACGATTGAAAAGACTTTACCCGAGGCTAGGCGCCAGATTCTTCGGGTGGTGCGCAAGGCCTTAAAAGCCAAGGGATTTGTGTAGAGCTTCTCATGCCCTCTGTTTCTGATCCACGCCTCTCTGGTTTAGACGGATTCCTGCTGGTCGACAAACCTGCCGGGATGACCTCGCACGATGTAGTGGATGCCATCCGCCGACGTTTTCAGATGCGGCGCGTGGGACACGGCGGAACATTGGATCCTGCGGCAACCGGACTCTTAATTCTGCTGGTGGGCCGAGCGACCCGGAAAGCGCGCTTTCTCCTGAATGCCGATAAGACCTATTTGGCTACCCTGCGCTTAGGCGTTGCCACTGATACGCAGGATCGGGAAGGCAAGGTGTTAGAGACCAAAGAGGTTCCTGCCTTCAGCACCGATCAGATCAGCGCTGTTTGTCAGCGCTTCCAGGGAGAGATTGAGCAGGAGGTTCCTGCTTACTCCGCTGCCCGCGTTAAAGGCAAACGCTTTTATGATTTGGCCCGTTCAGGCCAATCTGTTCCGAGGCGCGTCCGCCGGGTTACGGTTCGCACCCTTGAGATCCTTGAGGTGCGGCTGCCGGAGGTGGATCTGAAGGTGACCTGTTCAAGCGGCACCTATGTTCGGACCCTCTGCGCTGATTTGGGGACGGCCTTGGGGTGTGGAGGGCATTTGGATCACCTCTCTCGCACCCATGTGGGTCCATTCAGTTTGGATCGGGCCGTGAAGCTCGAGGCGGCAGAGCGGGAGAACCTCGTTCCTCTCGATGAGCTCGGGTGATTCTGGAGGGGTAGGGTGATTGTTCTGAGAAGCATTCCAACCCAGCCCCTTGGATTGCGCAGACCCGTGGTGGCGATCGGTATCTTTGATGGTGTTCACCGTGGTCACCAAGCTATTCTCACAAAGGCCATTTCCAGGGCGCGCGCCCTGGGTGCGTTGCCGGTTGCCGCTACCTTCTATCCCCATCCCTGCGCGGTCTTATCCCCTCGACGTTTGCCACCTCTGATTCTTTCCCTGGAAGAACGCTTAAAGCTTTTCGAGGATTTGGGTATTCGGGCAGCACTGGTCATTCCTTTTACCCGCGCCTTCTCCCGATGGTCGCCTGAGCGCTTTGTAAAGCAGTTGCTGGCGGCCAAGCTGGGCGCTCGAGAGGTGGTGGTAGGGCATGATTTTGGTTTTGGGAAAAGGCGCTCAGGGTCGGTCAAGACGCTCAAGGCATTGGGTGAGGCTTTCGGTTTTAAGGTTCATGTGGTGGGTCCGGTCAAGCGGGCAGGCAAGCGGATTTCCTCCAGAAGGCTTCGCACCCTGATCCACCACGGGCACCTTCGAGAGGCGGCCGCCTGCCTGGGGCGTCCAGCACAGGTGATCGGGCATGTGGTGCACGGAGAGGGGCGGGGTGCGCGACTCGGCTTCTCCACGGCCAACCTCAAGATTGAGGCAGGGGTCTTACCGCCGGTGGGTGTTTATGCGGTTCGGGCTCGGCTCAACCGGCGCAGGTGTGAAGGAATGGCTGATTTGGGTTTTAAGCCTACCTTCCACAGGAAGGGGTTTAAGGGAAAAGGAGAACCCCACCTGGAGGTCCACCTCTTTGGCATGCATAACTCATTGTACGGCAATAAATTACAAGTTGAGTTCATCAAAAGGCTCAGGTCCGAGAGACGCTTCCCATCTGCCGAGGCACTCGTTCAGCAGCTCACCCGAGACGCCGCCTCTACTCGACGCATTCTTCGTCGAGGATAAGCTTAAGACCGGTTTTCCCTTTACAGGGACCTGAAGGAATGTTATAGTAAGTCAATCCCAAAAAGACATAACACATAGAGAAAGAAGAAGATGCCAGTTTTGAAAGAAAAAAAGGGTAAATTGATCCAGGATTTTCAGGTGCACGGCTCTGATACCGGCTCCACACCGGTCCAGATTGCCATCTTGACCGAGCGCATCAACGTCCTCACCGATCACTTCAAGTCCCACAGGAAAGACCATCATTCCCGCCAGGGTCTGCTCAAAATGGTCAGCCAGCGCAGGAAGCTGCTGGAATATTTAAAGACCACCGATCGCTCGGAATACAAAAAGATCATTGATCGCCTGAGCCTGCGAAGATAAAGGATAACGCTGATAGTTTCACCTCAAAAGATAGGTTCGCTGCAAGGGCAGCGGAACCACTCCCCGAAAAGACAATTCATGAAATCCCCAACACAGACAATAGATAAGAGGTTAGGAGGTTTGTTGTGACGACCCAGTCTGAAGTACGCCGCGTCCAGATGAAATGGGGCAGCGAAGATTTAATTTTGGAAACCGGACTCATGGCCAAGCAGGCCGACGGTTCCGTGATGGTGACATACGGTGGTTCCGTAGTGCTGGTTTCCGCAGTGGTATCCAAGGGTGTTCGAGATGGGATCGACTTCCTACCTCTTACTGTTGAGTATCAGGAAAAGACCTACGCCGCCGGCAAGATTCCAGGCGGCTTTTTCAAGCGAGAGGGGCGCCCCTCTGAGAAGGAGATTTTGACCTCCCGGCTGATCGATCGGCCGGTCCGTTCCCTCTTCCCTAAGGGATTCCGAAATGACGTGCAGATCGTTGCGCTGGTCCTTTCCCACGACGGAAAGAATGACCCGGACATGCTGGCCATGGTGGGCGCATCGACCGCCCTAGGATTGGCCGCATCCCCGGTCCAGCACCGGCTTGGGGTTTGCCGAGTCGGTCGGGTAGAGGGGAACTTCATCCTGAACCCCACCCTCGAAGAACTGACAAAGAGCGACTTAGACGTGGTGGTGGCCTCGACAGAAGAGGGCATCATCATGGTGGAGTCGGGTGCCAAGCAGGTTTCAGAGGAGGTCATGGTTGAGGCCCTTCGCTTTGGGCAGGAGCACGGCAGCCAGACGGTTGCCCTGCAGAAGGAGTTAATTTCAGCCTGCAGTCCTGAGCCCCGGGAATTTGAAACGTACGGGCCCGATGCTGCGCTGATCGATCAAGTTGAAGCCAAGGCCAAGGATAAGATCTCCGCCCTCTTGGAGGCGCGCGTTTCGAAAGAGGGGGGTGGTTCCGGCCAGAAGGAGCTGGTGGCAGAGCTTCTGACCCAGCTGCAGACGCCGGAGGAGACCCTCACCGAGGCCGATTTGGAGGAGGCCATCTCCAAGATTGAGCAGAAGATCATCCGCCGCAAGATCCACGCGGAGAATCGTCGGATGGACGGCAGGGATCTGACCACGGTGCGCGACATTTCCTGCGAAGTGGGTCTTTTGCCCCGCACGCACGGTTCAGGACTGTTCACCCGGGGGCAAACGCAGAGCTTATGCTGTGCCACCCTGGGGACCTCCACCGATGAGCAGATCATCGATGCCCTGACAGGGAAGTGGTTCAAGTCTTTTATGCTGCACTACAACTTCCCTCCCTTCTCAGTGGGAGAGGCCCGTCCGATGCGCGGACCCGGCCGCCGGGAGATCGGGCACGGTGCGCTGGCCTATCGGGCCATGCAGGCTGTGCTGCCGACCAAGGAAGAGTTTCCCTATACGGTTCGTGTGGTCTCCGAGATCTTGGAGTCCAACGGTTCTTCCTCCATGGCGACCGTCTGCAGCACCACCTTGGCCCTCATGGATGCCGGTGTGCCCATCAAGGGGCCGGTGGCTGGAATTGCCATGGGGCTCATCCGGGAAGAGAACAAACATACGGTCCTGACCGACATCATCGGTCTTGAGGATCATTACGGAGATATGGATTTTAAGGTGGCCGGCACCCGAGAGGGGATCACCGCCCTTCAGTTGGATTTGAAGCTGACTGGCGTACCCCTGGAGGTTTTGCAGACTGCCCTCAAGCAGGCCCACCCGGCCAGGATGCTGATCTTGGAGAAGATTCAAGAGCGGATTGCCTCGCCTCGGACAGATCTTTCGCCGTTCGCGCCGAGAATTACGCTCATCAAGATCGACACCGAGAAGATCGGCGAGCTCATCGGTCCTGGCGGCAAGATGATTCGCAGGATCATCGCTGAGACCGGCGCTGACATCAATGTTGAGGATGACGGGACCGTCATGGTGGCCTCTGCAGATGCGGCTGCCTCACAGAAAGCGGTTGAGTTCATCAAGGGCTTGACCTCGAACCCGGAGATCGGAAAAGTCTATCAGGGGGTGGTCAAGCGGGTCATGAATTTTGGCGCCTTCCTGGAGATCACTCCGGGCAAGGAGGGCCTGTGCCACGTCTCAGAGCTTCAGGAGGGTTTTGTTCCGAAGGTCGAAGATGTGGTCAAGCTCGGTGACACCCTAGCAGTCAAGGTGGTTGAGATTGATTCGCAGGGGCGGATCAACTTAAGCCACAAGCAGGCTGCCAGCCCGGATGCGGCACCCGTTCCTCCGGCCAAGCGGGGTGGTCCGGATCGTCGTCCCGATAGCCGAGGTCGCTCTGAGGGCGGCCGTGGCGGTTTCCGCAGCGGAGGCCGAGATAGAGATCGCGGTCGCGGTCCTGATCGCGGTCCTGATCGCGGTCCAAGGGATCGTCATGCGAGCAGCTCCGGACGGCAGGGTTCTGCTCCCCGTCGCGGCGGAGAGAGCAGAGGTTTTAGGGAGCGCAGCCCAGAACGCTTTTAAGTTAGAGGCACAACTGGATGGCACGATCTAAAGGACAGGGTTCCCGCTTTACCCTCTCTCCGCAGAGGCGCAACGAACTGTGGGGAACCCTCCTGGTTGCGGGAAGCCTGCTCTTATTTATGAGCTTGGTTTCCTATGATTCCAACGATCTGGCCTTCTTTTCCTCTGACCCCAACCCCCAACTCCAGAATCTTTGCGGTGTTGTGGGAGCGTGGATTGCGGGCCTGATCCGCTCTGCCTTCGGGCTGACGGCGTACCTCTTACCCTTCCTGGGATTCCTCTGGGCCTTCTCTCGTTTTAGCGGCGCCCAACTCCAGAAACCCACCGTCAAGACCATCAGCACCATTCTCTTGTGCCTCTCGGCTGCAGCCCTCTTCTCTTTGATTTGGGTGCAGGTGCCGGAGGCCCGGGTCTACCGGGGCGGGATGGTAGGTCTTGTGGTGGGCAATCAGCTCATGCATTACTTTGGCTGGTGGGGGGCGACGATTGTGCTCATGACAGTGAGCCTCCTGTGCCTGATTCTCACCACCGAGCTTGCCATCTGGCCCTTCTTGAGCCGCCTGGGCGATTGGCTGGTTAAAGGAAGCAGCTGGGCCGGCGGTCGGGCAAAGGACAAGCTGACCTCAGGAGCAGAGCGCGCCAAGGAGACGCTCCTTCAACGCTTCACCCTGCACAGGGCTGCCAAGCCTGCGGTAAACCGCCAGGCCGCATTTAGCACCCGTGACGCCGAGCCGGTGGTCAAAACCACTGCTCCTTCCGAACCCTCCGTTCCCAAGGAGAAGCTTGGCGCTGATTTGGAAAAGGCCAAGACGCCTAAGCCCCCTGAGCCTGCGCAAAAGCCACCCAAGCAAGCCAAACCTAAGACACCGGAATCTGAACCTGAGGAAGGTGCACCCGAAAAGCTTCCGATCATTTTGCCCGCACTGGATCTTCTGACCCTTCCGGTCCATTCCTCGAGAGCAAGCGCCGATCAGGACTGGGCCAGGAACAACGGCAAGGTGTTGAGTGATACCCTGCGGGAATTCGGCATTGAGGTCAGAGTTGCCGAGATTGAGTTGGGACCGGTGGTCACACGCTATGAGTTAGAACCGGCGCCCGGGGTGAAGATCCAAAAGATCGCCGGTCTCTCCGACGACATCGCCTTGGCACTCAAGTCCACATCGGTGCGGGTCATTGCACCCCTTCCCGGCAAAGGGCGCGTGGGGGTGGAGGTGCCGAACCCGGCTTCGGCCATGGTCTCCCTGCGTGAGGTCTTGGAGTCTGGCACCTTCAAGGAATCTGAGTCCAAGCTGACCCTGGCCTTGGGCAAGGATACCGCCGGTCATCCCTTGGTAGCCGATCTGGCTCGGATGCCGCACCTGTTGATCGCAGGAGCCACCGGCTCCGGCAAGACCGTCTGCGTGAATGCGCTCATCACCTCCATTCTTTACAACGCGACCCCTGAGGATGTGCGTTTCCTCATGGTGGATCCGAAGATGGTGGAGTTGGCGGTCTTCAACGGCCTGCCGCATCTGATCATGCCGGTGGTGACTTCACCCAAGAAGGTTGCGGCGGCACTCAATTGGGTCGTCGAAGAGATGGAGACGCGCTACCGCCTTTTTGCGAAGCTCGGTGTGCGCAACATTGAGACGTACCACAAAAAGCAGCGCGCCGGAGCCTTTCCGAATGAAGAGATTCCAGAAAACCTTCCCTATCTGATTGTGATCATCGATGAGCTGGCGGATCTGATGCTGGTGGCTCAGGCTGAGATAGAGAAAACCATCGCGCGCTTAGCGCACCTGTCTCGGGCAGTCGGCATTCACATGATCTTAGCCACCCAGCGGCCTTCCGTCGATGTGTTGACCGGTGTGATCAAGGCCAACTTCCCGGCTCGGATCTGCTTCCAGGTGGCCTCCAAGGTAGATTCCCGGACGGTGCTTGACACCATGGGCGCAGAGAAGCTTATTGGCAAGGGAGACATGCTCTTCCTTTCCCCCAGCTCCTCTAAGATGATTCGGGGACAGGGAAGTTGCTTGACCGATGCAGAGATTGAGCGGGTGGTCGAGCACTTCAAGTCTCAGCGCCCTGCCAGCTATGAGGTGGATCTGGCAGATGAGGTGGTCAAGAGCTCAGGGGGCCGCGAGCAAGAGCGCGATTCTATGTATGGAGAGGCTGTTGAGGTTGTTGTGGAAACGGGCCAAGCGTCGGTGTCCTTGCTGCAACGTCGCATGCGGCTGGGCTACGGCCGCGCGGCCCGCATTTTGGATATGATGGAAGAAGAGGGGATTGTGGGTCCCATCCGCGGCGCCAAGCCCCGAGAAGTTTATTTAAAGGAAGTCCCAACTGATGAGCATGTCAATCGGTAATCGTCTGAAGTCCGCACGTGAAGCCAAAGGGATTGACCTGGACACCGCGTGCCGGGTCACCAAAATCCAGCGCAAGGTCCTAGAGGCCATTGAGAGTGATGCTTACGAAGGTCTCTTAGAGCCGGCCTACATCAAGATCTTCCTTAAGAATTACGCCGCTTACTTAGGGTTGGATGGTTCGTCGTTGGTGGAGGAGTATTTGATGACGAGCGGCGGTATCCCAGAGCCCTCCCTTTCCCTTGAGACCGAAGTGACCAGGGCTGAGACCCAAGTGCCTGCGGTTCGCAAGGTGTTGGTTCCTGCCGGGGTGGGGTTGGCGGCCCTGATCGGGCTGGCCTTCTTGGGCTTCTTGGCCATGGATCTGCACAAGACCTTGATCGATCAGCCCGGGGCGCCTAAGGTTGTGGTAGCCTCTGCCAAGACGACAAAGGATGCCCCCAAGCGCTTAATCCCCAAGGCCAAGCCGCTTAAGCTGACCGTTGATGCGGGGGATGATGTTTGGATGCAGGTCAAGTCCGACGGGGCGGTGATCTTCCAGAACACTCTGTCCAAAGGATCTCGGGAAAGTTGGGTGGCCAAGCGGGAGCTTGAGATCTGGACCGGCAATGCCAAAGCCACGAAACTTACCCTCAACGGAAAATCCTTAGGCTCACTCGGCCGCGGAGTCAAGAAGGGCGTCAAAATCACCCACTCAGGGTTAATTTATCCGGAGTGAAGATCCACCTGCTGAGCCTTGGCTGCGCCCGGGCTTTGGTGGATTCCGAAGGACTGGGGGGGTTGCTGGCCGAGGCCGGCCACACCCTCACCGATTGTCCAGCAGAAGCCGACTGCACCATCGTCAATACCTGCGCCTTCATCCGCGAAGCTGAAGAAGAGTCGGTCTCTGAAATCCTAGCGTTGGCCGAGCGCAAACGCTCAGGATCCCTGAAGCGCCTCTACGTGGTCGGCTGCCTCCCCCAGAAGCATCGACAGGAGGAGGGGGAGCTCATCCATCTGTTGCCCGAAGTGGACGGTTTCTTGGGCACCGGTGACCTGCCGAAATTACCCCAGCTCATTGCACAGGACCCTCCCGATAAAACAGGAGACTCATCTTCCGCCCGCTTCTTCAAAGCCTCCCCGGCTTCGACACTGCTCTTTAATGCCAAAACCCCGCGCTACCCCTTAACTCCGAAGCATTATGCCTTTCTTAAAATTTCAGAGGGGTGTGATCATACTTGCGCCTTTTGCTCGATTCCGCAATACCGGGGCCCCCACCGCTCACGCTCGATTAAAGATTTGGTGGCCGCTGCTCACAAGCTGGCAGGCCAGGGTGTGGTGGAACTCAATCTCATCGGCCAGGACAGCTCCGCCTATGGCTTAGACCACACCGGCCGCCTCATGCTTCCGGAATTGCTGGAGGAGCTCTCGACGGTTGAGGGCATTCGGTGGATCCGCATCCTCTATGCCCATCCGGTTCACGTGACCGATCAGCTCATCGCAGCCATTCGGGATCTGCCCAAGGTGACCCCCTACATCGATGTGCCCCTTCAGCACATCTCAGATCCGATCTTAAAGGCCATGCGCCGGCAGACCGGTAGCCAATGGATTCACAGCCTCATTGAGCGCTTGCGGCGCCAAGTTCCGGGGATTGCCATTCGCTCGAGCTTCATCGTAGGTTTTCCCGGGGAGACCGAAGCTCACCTCGAGGCGTTGGCTCAGTTTCTAAAAACGGCTCGCCTCGAGCGGGTGGGAATCTTTCCGTATCGGGCGGAACCCAAAACCTTGGCAGAGCGGATGCCGCACCCGGTAGAGGCCGCGATCATCCAGGCGCGCCTGGACCGGTTGATGGCGCTGCAGCGCGGGATTTCCGAGGAGATTCATCAGGAATGGGTGGGGCGCACCCTGGAGGTATTGATCGACCAAAAAAAGAGCGAGCCCAACCTGTATCAGGCCCGTTCCTATGCCGATGCCCCCGAGGTAGACGGAGAAGTTTTCATTACAGCCAAAGAACCCCTTGCGGTCGGAAGCTTCCTGAATGTTAAAATTACAGATGCCGTTGAATATGATTTGATGGCCGAGCCGATGGCGCAGGATCTGTCCTTGGCATCCGGTGGACGCAAGAATCAGGAGAGTGCAGGATGAATCTTCCCAATCGATTGACCCTCGTACGGATCGCATTAAGCTTCGTCCTGATACTGCTCTTACTCACTCCCGGGGTTTCCGCCAAGATTGCGGCCATGGTGGTTTTTGCGGCGGCATCGCTGACCGATCTCTGGGATGGGAAGCTTGCCCGCAAGCATGGGATCGTAACCGACTTCGGAGTCTTGATGGATCCGATAGCCGACAAGGTCCTGGTGCTTTCTGCCTTCCTGGCCTTCGTTCAGCTGCACATTGTCCCGGCCTGGATGGTGGTTTTGATTGCCACCCGGGAGTTCTTGGTGACGGGACTGCGCCTCTTTGCCCTGGGCCGCGGCCAGGTGTTGCCGGCAGAGGCTGCCGGAAAGCACAAGACCGCCTCGCAGATCGTGGCGATCTCTGTGACCCTCATCGTTCTTACCCTTCGAGAGGCTGCACTGGTGTGGCCGGACCGGGATCTGTGGCTCGGTTGGGCCCAAAGCGGGATTTGGTGGCTGATGCTCCTTACCGTTATTCTCACCATGACCAGCGGCGTTTCCTTTTTCTGGCGCCACCGCAAAATGATCCTGAATCTCTAAGATGAAAACCATCGCAACGGTCTGCGGGGTAGGGTACGTTCCACTGATCCCAGGAACCTTGGGTTCAGCGGTCGGGCTTGGGATCTTTTGGATCTTGTCGGTGGATCCCAGGTATCAACTCATCGGTTGTGGGATCGCGATTGTGCTGGCATTGTGGTCAGCGGGCCCTACGGCCAAAGCCCTGGGAAAGAATGATCCAGGGCCGGTGGTGATCGATGAAGTGGCTGGCATGATGGTCGCACTGCTCTTCTTGCCGGTCACCTGGCAGGTCTATTTGGCCGGTTTTGTCCTCTTTCGCGCCCTCGACATCTTAAAGCCCGGCCCGGTCAGGGGCCTGGAGAAGCTGCCCGGCTCCTGGGGGATTGTCTTGGATGATCTGGCGGCCGGATTGATTGCCAACCTCCTCATTCGAGGTGCCCTTCTTATTCTTTAAGGGGGATTTGGGCCCGGGGGGTGTAGATGGGCCCCTTGGGGGAGAGAGCCGACTGAAATAAAACCAACCGTGTGATTGGAGCGGCTGCACTCGCCTTAAATTCCTCTACCTGAAGCTCTCGGATAAGCCCTGCAAGTTGTTCGCGAGACCGGACTCGTCCAATGGTCAGATGTCCGCGGAACGGTCGCTCCTCTTTTGGAAAACTTAAGCCCGCGCACACCTCCTCAACAACTTGCGCCAATTGAATAAGTGCTTCCTCCCCTTGAGAAATCCCCACCCAGACCACGCGAGGGCTGGTGGTCCCGGGAAAAGCACCAATTCCCTCGACCTGAATGGAAAAAGGAGCAACCCTCTGCGCGGCTGCCCCCAGCGCTGTTTTAAGGGGTTCCACCTGGGATTCCTCGATATTGCCTAAGAACTTGAGAGTCAGGTGTAGGTTGCCGGTTTCCACCCACTTGGCGTCTGCACCGGTTGCCTTGAGCCGGGCCTGGAGCTGGGAGACCTCGCGGCGGATCGATTCAGGGAGTTCAGCGGCAATAAAGGCGCGGATCAAGGGGTCTGACCCCGTTTCTTTTTGGGGTCTGACCCCTTTTGGGTTTTAGAGAGCAGATGTAGGCGCACAAGATTCAGAGCAGCTTGCGAGGAGCGGAACTTCACCATCTGGCGCGTCCCGGGAAATTGAAATTGGTGCACTCGGGTGCCCTTGGGGGTGCTTAAAGCGATACAGACGGTGCCTGTGGGTTTCTTGGCGCTGCCGCCGGTAGGGCCGGCAATACCAGTTAGCCCCAGGCCAAGCGCTGCGCCAGTGAGCTCTCTTACCCCATCAGCCATTGCCCGAGCGGTTTGTACGCTGACAGCACCATGGCGCTTGAGTGTCTTCTCGGGGATGCCCAGCGCACTGCATTTCATGTCATTGGAATAGGCGACCATCCCACCCAGAAAGTAATCCGAAGCCCCGGCCGCTTCGGTGAGGCGATGACCTACTAGACCACCGGTGCAGGATTCAGCAACAGCAAGGGTCAAGCGCTTCTTCTTCAGGAGCGCCCCCACCGCACTTTCCAAAGTTTCCTCGTCTGCACCGAAGATAAGATTCCCTAAGCGCCTTCGGATCTTTCGTTCTAGTCGCGTGATGGTCTCGGTGGCTTTCTTAATGCTGGCAGCCTTGGCAGTGATGCGCAGTTTGACCAGGGCAGGAGAGGCATAGATGCCGAGGGTAACCTCTCCTTCGAGGCGAAGCCAATCTGCCACCTTGGAATCTATCTGCGACTCGGTTTTTCCGGTGGTTTTTAAGGTTTTGGAGCGGATGATCTCGCCCCCGGCATAGGGCTTGAGATGCTTGGGGAGATCCTTCTTGAGCATCGGGGTCAACTCATAGGGTGGGCCCGGCAGGGCAATAAGCAGTTTTGTGGGGGAGGTGGAGATTTTCAGAAAGAAGCCCGGTGCTGTACCCACCTGATTAGGGAAGGGGATGGCGCCTTGAGGCAGATAGGCCTGCCGAACATTGTTTTTGGGCATGCGGATGCCGCGGCGGCGAAACCTGCGCTGGATCTGAGTTAAGGTGGGGCGATGCAGCCGCAAAGACCGATGAGTGGTCTGAGCGATGGTTTCTAAGGTGATATCATCCACGGTGGGTCCAAGCCCCCCGCAGGTGACCACAAGGTCGGATTGGCTCAGTGCCTCCTCGAGGGTTCGGGCCAGGCGCTCCCGGTTATCCCCGACGGTCAAGTGGCGGTGGCAGTTGATTCCAAGCTCTGCCAGGGCGCGCGCCACAAAGGCAGAGTCATCATTGATCGTAAAACCCAGCAAGAGCTCTGTTCCAATGCCGATGATTTGAGCGTTCATGGCTTCAATCGTAACACAAACCGGCCCCAAACCGGTACCGGGTACAATGTACCCGGTACCGTTGTTGGGTACTAAATTATTTATTGATTCAGCAAATTCTGCTTGCCAGGGAAAGGACCCCTGTGGTAGAAATAACCCCTACTTGTACTATCTTGATACATAGGTAACACTCTCCCTGCCTGCTTGTAAAGCCCACAG
>CAZQXN010000038.1:0-13034 GCA_964597545.1 uncultured Planctomycetia bacterium
AGAGGACATTTTTACATTGCTAGAACCGGACATTATCACTTTGGTATGACAGGAGTAAGTGGGGACGGTTCATTTTGGGACACACTGAGTGGAGGACTGTCCCCAAATGGACCGTCCCCAAAATCGTCCCCAAAATCAGAGCTGGACCCCAGGGGAGATGGGGTGGCCTCGCAGGAACTCCTCTGCCGACATTGTGTTACCTCCCGCTGGCTGGAGGCGCAGGATTTGGATCTGCCCCTGCCCTGTTTGGATCCGCAAGCCTTCTGTTGGGTTGGCGCTGACAACAGTGCCCGGAGAGCGCGCTGCATCATTCCGATCAGGATCGGCCTGAGTGAGGTGGAGCTTCAAAGATTGTCCGCCCCAAAAGGTAGCAGCCCCCGGCCAAGGCTTAAGTGCACGCACCTTGTTGTGGATGGTTTGGCAGTGCTCCTGCCAGTCGATGATGCCATCTTCCTTGGTCAGGCGCGGGGCATGGGTTGCCTCTGCGTCTGCCTGAGGTTTCCACTGCGCTTTGCCTGCCGCCAGGCGTTCGACCGCCTTGAGTATTTCCGAGGCGCCCAATTTTGCAAGGGAGATCCCCAACGTTTCAGCGTCGTCCTTGAGTGTAATGGGGATCTTTGCCTGCAGGAGTATCGGTCCATGGTCCCACTCGGCATCAATCTGAAAGATGGTGATGCCGGTCTCTTTTTCCCCCTGCATGAGCGCCCATGCAATCGGTGCGGCTCCTCGGTATTTCGGCAGTAGAGAAGCATGCAGATTGATGGTTTTCTGAGGGAATAGGTTCAGCAGCCACGGCGGGAGTTTCTGGCCATAAGCAACCACCACACCCAGCTCTGCCTTGAGTGCTGTTAATTTATTACGCAGTTGTCTCTCCTCAAGGCGGTCAGGCTCGAAGATCGGAAGTTTTGCAGCAAGCGCCGCCGTCTTAACTGGAGTGGGCGCTGGTTTCAGGGAGCGTCCTTTGGGGCGGTCCGGCTGAGTGAGCACCGCAGTGATGGTGTGGGCGCTGTTGAGGAGTTGCTTCAAGGTGGGAAGGGCGAATTGGGATGAGCCGATAAAAAAGAGTCGCATGGCGCTACCCGTTGGGTGGGTCGACGTCGATCGTCTTCAAGGTGTCGGCGAACGCCTTGTACTGATTCAGGAGTCGGCGCCGCCTCCAGAAGCGCAGCCGATCCAGGTAAAGGCGGCCCCGAAGATGATCGACCTCATGCTGAAGGATCTTCGCCAACAGACCCGTTGCCTCGAGCATGACCTCAGTGCCCTTGCGGTTGAGGCCCCGGGCAGTGACCACGGCCGAGCGTGTCACCTCCGCTGAGATGCCCGGAACCGACAGGCAGCCCTCGGATGAGGTGGAGCGGCCGTGCTGCTTGATGATGATCGGGTTAATCAAAACCAGCTCTGCCCCACGCTTGCCGTCGGGTGACGCCACCAGGATATTGCGATTGGAGCCCACCTGATTGGCCGCAAGCCCCACCCCCTCGGCGGTGTGCATGGTGGCAATCATGGAGTCGATGAAGGTCTGGATTTCATCGGTAATCTGGGCGACTTCGGTTGCCCGCTGATGGAGAATCTTATTGGGTTCCTTGACGATCGGAACAATCATGGTCCTATTCTACCATTGTTGAAAAGTGTACTCGGTACCGGGTTTCGGTACCGGGCTTTGTTTACGGGGGATCGACATCGACGCCGAGATAGCATCCGCTCGGAGGGTGGATTTTACGCAGGAGATCCGCGAGCCCCTTTTGAATGGGTTCCAATGCTTGAGCCTTCAAGACAACCTGCCAGCGGAAACTTCGGCGCAGTCGTCGAATGGCCGATGGCGCCGGCCCCAGAACCTCAACCGCAGGGAGTTCCTTGCGGCAGCGTTGAGCAGCCGTCTCAGCTAAGGCGCGAGCCTTACTTTCGCGTGCAGCGCGGGCTGTGAGGATCGCAAGCCGAGTAAACGGGGGAAGCTTAAGCTGTCTCCGGATCTCAATCTCCTGGGCGAAAAAGCCGGCATAATCATGTCGACTGGCAGCTTGGATGGCGTAGTGATGGGGTGTGTAGGTTTGCACCACCACTTTACCTGGCAAGCGTCGTCTGCCGGCGCGGCCGGCCACCTGGGTGAGCAGATTGAAGGTGCGTTCTGCCGATCGAAAATCAGGAAGATTAAGTGCTGTGTCAGCGGAGATCACGCCGACTAAGGTCACGCGCGGGAAATCCAACCCCTTGGCGATCATCTGGGTGCCGACCAAAACATCGGTCTTGTGATCTGAGAACTCACGCAGGATCCGTTCGTGCGATCCCCGTGATTGCGTTACATCCGTATCCATTCGCGCCGCCGACACCTGCGGGAAGATCCTTGCCAACTCACTCTCAACCCGCTGGGTCCCGGTTCCTGAGAAGCGGACATAACCGGACTTGCAGCCAGGGCACATTTCCGGGGCCTTCTCGCTTGCTCGGCAATAGTGGCAGACGACAGACCGGGTTGCCATGTGGTACGTCAAGGCCACTTGGCAGGCCTTGCACTTGAGTACCGTGCCGCAGTGCCGACAGTGCACAAAGGTCGAAAACCCTCGGCGGTTTAAGAAGAGTATTCCCTGTTGGCGGCTCTGCAGGATGTCGGCCAGGGCATCTTCGAGGGGGCGAGAGAAGATTTGTTCTCGGCGGCCGTGGGCATGCTCTCGGCGCATGTCCACCACTTGAACCTTGGGGAGCGCGATCTCCTCAATTCGCTTAGGCAGCGTCAACAGATGCACCGGTGTCGAGTCCTTGGGTTTAAGCGCCTCAAGGGTGGCCTGGGCATACATCTCCATTGAGGGGGTAGCAGAACCCAGGAGGACAGTTGCTTGGGCGAGTCTCCCTCGCTCGATGGCCACCGCTCGGGCATGATAGCGCGGTGCCTCTTCCTGCTTGTAGGAGGGTTCATGCTCTTCGTCGATCACCACCAACCCCAACCGGCGCACTGGAGCAAAGATGGCCGATCGGGCGCCGATAACAACTTGCGCTCGCCCGGATTGAATTGCCCCCCAGGCCTCGAGGCGCTGGCTTGAGGACCTCCTGCTGTGCAAGACTGCAACCGTTTCTGCGCCAAAACGGCCCTGGAAGCGCTCGATGGTTTGAGGGGTGAGGGCGATTTCGGGGACTAAGACAATGCTGGACCTTCCCTGCTTGAGCACCTCTTGGATGGCCTGCAGGTAGACCTCGGTTTTGCCGCTGCCGGTCACGCCATGCAGCAGGTAGACGGCGTGCACCTGCTTGCTGACACTTTCTAAGACTGCCTCCAGTGCGGTCTGCTGTTCTGGAGTCGGGGCGAGCGGCATGGTGCGCGCTGACGCTTCAGTGGTCTCGCTCTTTCGGATCCGCGGTTTACCTGAGGCTGTTCGGCGCAGAGGTCCTGGGAGCGCTGCTTGAAGGGTCTCTCCCCAGCTGGCGTGGTAGGTGCGGGCGATCCGCCGGGTGAGTTCTAGCATTTCTTGATCCAGCAGAGGTGCTTCATCCAGGAGGGTTTGAACGGTTTTGACGGCGCGAACTTCGGGTTTTGCTACAAAAGAGACTAGGAAACCAGTGATCTGGCGGTTGCGAAAGGGGACCTGCACCCGCATTCCTGTCTGGGCTTTTCTTTGAAGCGATTTGGGGAGTCGATAGTGGAAGGTTGTCGGGACCGGAAGGGGTACCGCGACCTCAGCAAACGCTTTTTCTGCCATTATCCTCTTGCTTTACCCCATGAGTAGAGCGGCCCCGACTTCGGAGACGGGGCCCTTGTGACGGGGTGGCCCGAACGCGCACCGTTGGAAGGCCGTGCGGGCATGGTGTCCCTGGTGCTGCATACTGTAGGGGACGAGCACGGCCGGACACCGGAGCTCGGATCGACACGCTGGGGCGATCCGAGCGGTGCGCGGCGGGCCAACACGGCACAGGGGTGTCTCCAACAACAGACCGCGGCCTCAGCGAATTCCGAGGGCATCCCGACTCCTGCGCTGGCTCTGAGGGGTTTTTCGGCCGAGACGCTTCAAGATCCCCTGCATGTCCTCCCAAACATCCTTCTTGGCGGATGGATTGCGCAGCAGATAAGCCGGATGAAAGGTGATGACCAAGGGTATCTTGCCCCAAACGAGCTCGCGGCCTCGCAAGGCACTCATCGGGGCCTGAGTTTCAAGAAGGGCGTTGGCGGCGGTTCGGCCCATGGCACAAATGATGCGTGGACGGATCGTGTTGAGCTGTGCCTCCAAGTAGCCGCGGCAGGCTGAAAGCTCCTCCGGCTCAGGGGGCCGGTTCATCGGCGGCCTGCATTTGACGGTGTTGGCAATGTAAACCTGGCGGCGCTCAAATCCCATGGCTTGGATGATCTTGGTCAGCAGGTTCCCTGCTGCCCCGACAAAGGGTCGGCCCTGCAGATCCTCTTCTCGGCCGGGTCCCTCCCCCACGAAGACGATTGGGGCACTGAGGGAGCCCTCTCCGAAGACAACCGTGTTGCGCGTTTTATGCAAGGGACAGCTGCGGCAGCTCAAGGCCTTTTGTCGGATAGGTTCCAAACACTGAACCTTTGAGCGGGTTTTGGGCGTACGACTGCTCCCTGCGGGTACGGTTGTGATTCCAGCGGTCTGCATCTCTTTGAGGAGCTGCTGGGTTTGTTGGGCGATTTGTCGAACAACCTTGCGATGACCCTGCCTCATTTAAGGGCCAGCCTTGCAATCTGCTCAGCGGCATCCGGCCGACTGAATGCCTGGGCCTTCTGTTTTAAGGTGTGCATGTGATGGGGGCTGCGTTGAAGCTGGTGAATCATCCGGGGCACCGCTTGGGCATCTCGGGTGGCCAGCGCTGCACCCTCGAGGCATAAAACCGTGGCGTTGCGGGTCTCCTGTCCGGGAATGGAGAGGACGAGGATCAGCGGCAGGCCCTTGGCAGTTGCCTCCGCACAGGTCAACCCCCCGGGCTTGGTGACCATGACATCTGAAACAGCCATCAGTTCGTCGACATTATCGACAAATCCAAAGATCTTGATGGGGTTGGGAAGCTCCACCCTTTTCGCCTCCAGCCGTTTGGCCAGCTGTGCGTTCTTTCCGGTCACCACCAGGATCTGAATGGGCTCGCTTCCCTTGGCTAAAGCGCATGCCAATTCAACGACCGGCCCGCTGCCGGTGCCGCCGGATCCGATCAATACGGTAAAGCGATGGGGGTCCAGCCCCAGCTGCTTCTGCAGTTTGGCGCGGCCAACCCCTCGGTTGAACTTTGGGTGAAGCGGGATTCCTAGGGTGCGGATCTTCTCTTCCGGGATGCCGCGCTTGACGAGATCTCTCTGGGTGTGCGAAGAGCCGGCCACGTAGAGATCCATCGCGGGTGCAATCCACACGGAATGTGGCAGGTAGTCGGTAACAATGCTGATCAGCCGGGCGCGCAGGCGTCCCTGGGTTTTCAAGAAACCGGAGACCTCCATGGGAAAAAAGTGGGTGCCTACGATGACGTCTGGATTGCGCTCGATCAAGATTGCTTCCAGCTTCTTTCCATGCCATGCGTTGAAGAAGCGATGGACCTTTCGGCTGAATCTCCGCAGCGGCTTGAAGTCGGTTAGATGGTAGGCTGCACCCCACAGGGCGGTTTTGCGGTTGATCATGTCGAGGTAGCCGTCGGTATACGTCCAGCGGTAAGCAGCGTCCACCCCCTCCAGGGCATCAAAAAGCTCCACTGAAGCATCGGGCCGGATTCGCTGGAGCGCGGCGCAAACGGCCTCGGCTGCCTTAAGGTGGCCGGCTCCGGCAGGGACGTGGGCAACAAGGATCTTCATGGAGTTTTCAGAATGGCGCAGACGGCGGCGCCTAAGTTCAGGCAAACCTGGTCTGGTTTGGGGTTCATGCGTTTGGCAGCAGACCGGCTTGTTTTTCCGGAGAGGACCAGAATCGTGGTGCACCCTGCGTGTGACCCTAAGCGGATGTCGGTCGCGTTGTCGCCGACCAAGATGGAGCGCTTGGGGTCAATGTGGAGCTGGCGCGCGGCTCGGCGCAGCATTCCAAGGCGCGGCTTACGGCACCTGCAGTGGTCTTCGGGTTTGTGCGGACAGGTGTAGACCGCATGGATCTGACCTCCGGCACGCTGAATCTTCTCCATCATCCTGGTGTGGATGGCATTGAGCGCTTCCTTTGTCATGATCCCCCGACCCACCCCGGCTTGGTTGGAGAGGATGACGACGGTTTTACGTGCCTTTTGCAGGCGCTTCAATGCCGTCAGGGTACCCGGCAGGAAGCGAAACTGCTCCCAGCGGGTGACATAACGGGTTTTGGGTGAGGCGTTGATCACCCCGTCACGATCCAGGAAGATGGCCCCTTTGCCCTTAGGGCGTGGTTGGCTCTTTGGCATCCTGAAACTCCCAGATTTTGGCCCACTTCAAGAAATGCACAAAGGCGTACAGGCCGGCGAAGAGAATGCCGAAGATCCCCTCCCGAATCCCCTGCTTCTTAAAGAGGATCTTCCAGATGAGCTTTACGGGTCGGACAGCGGTTTGGTACCGCAGGGTTTTGATGGGGAAGCTGCCTTCTTTTTCCAGGAGCTGACGGGCTTCCAGGGTGGTGTATCGGTTTTGCCGATCCACAAACTCCTCCAGGGAGTTGAAGGGGGTGTGCTCCACCCCGGCACTCAAAAGGCCGATGGAACCGTTGACGATCAGCTGCTCATGAACGCGCCCCTGATAGCGGGCCTTCCCCTTGCGGAATAGGTGCAACGAATCATGATCCCAACCGCCAAAACGCATCCAATGACCCAAGAAGTTGTTTTGCCTTCTAAACTTGTAGGCTGCGTGCTCTGTGGGGTGGGCCAAAAGGCCCTCCAAGGCAGATCTGAAGGCAGGGGTGACCACCTCGTCGGCGTCGAGCTGCAAGATCCAATCACCGCTAGACGATTCGGCACCGAGATTTCTTAAAGCGCCAAAGTCATCGGCTGTGGTCTCCGTGACGACCTTGGCACCGGCCGCTTGGGCCAAGGGGAGGGTTTCATCGGTGGATCCGCCGTCCACCACAACGATCTCATCCACCCATCGAATGGATTCAAGGCAGTGCGGAAGTTTCCCGGCTGCATTCTTGGTGAGTATGACAGCAGAAAGCTTCAACGGTTTCTGGCTGGCGGTTTTCGGAGGGGGCTCAAGCGATGCGTTCTGTGGCGCAGGAGCTTTCGGTTTGTCCCCTCGGGGTGTTGTTCCGGTTTTCCCGACCCAGAACTTGGCCAAACTCAAGAACTGGTAAAAGCCTGCGAAGACCGCGACCCAGTAACCGATGAAGCCATCCCGCCGGCCCCCCTTTCCCCACCAACTTCGCAAGAATCGGTCAAAGGTTCTGCGTAAGCCCCGCGCAAAGCTCATCTTTGAGCCTTCCTTTAACCACTTTTGTGCTTCCAGGGTGGTCTGGCGGTTGAGCTTACCCAGGAAATCAGACAGGTCTCGGTAGGAATAATGGATCAGGTCCTGGGTGAGCGCTACCGAATCGGAATCCATGAAGGCGCGCGGATGAACCTCCACCTCTTCGTACCGGAACTTTTCCTTCAGGAAGAGTTTGAGCTGAGGCGAAGGGTACCAACCGCCGTGGCGGATCCAATGGCGGCCCAGATAATTTCTTCGGGGAACGGTATACCCCTGGGCTTTAGGTCCTGCCTCAAAGAGGGCCACAATCTCTGCTTGCAGCTCAGGGGTGATTCGCTCATCGGCGTCAAGACTGAAGACCCAGTCGCATGCGGCCTGGGCATAGGCCCAGTTGCGGTGGCGGCCCTCAATGTCCATCTTGCGCTTGAGAACACGAGCCCCAAGCTCCCCGGCAATGGCCACGGTGTTGTCAGCGCTTTCGTCATCGACCACCAGGATCTCCTGAGCCCAACGGGCAGAGTCGATGCATTCCCGGATTCGGGCAGACTCATTCTTGGTGAGTATGACCACTGAAACAGGCACCTTATCCTCCATTACACCCTCCGCGGAAAAGACGCCATAGGGAGCGGACCATCCGAGGGGGCGGGGTTCGAAGGCCGCTGAAAACCCGAACGGGCACGGTTCCCCACTGCAGTATCTGCTGGGGAGAGTGAGGGTTTTCACCGAGCGCAGTCGGCCACGCCGGGGCCGACAAGCGTGCCTGAGAAACTCGCCCCCGAGTGGTGGTCCTGCTCCCCGCCAGGCTCATTTGGAACCCCTCGAGAGTGCTGCGCACCGAGCCAAGAGCTCCTCATGCTTAGGGGCATTCAGCAGCTCGGCGCTGTAGAGCCAGCGTAAGCTCCGCAGCCATCGATTCCATGCAGCATCGAAGCTGACAACAACATCGAACGGCTTCTTGCGCCGAAGCAGCAGTCGCAGGGTGGCCCGAGGTCTCCAGCGGCGCGAGTTGCCCTTCCCCAGGAAGGAGACTTGGGCATAGGAGCGGATCGATTCAGGCAGGCTGGGGTTGTCCTGCGCAAAGGTGAACCAGTGCCCTGCCTGAAGCAGGTTCAGCACCCCCTCCACCGGAAAGGGAGTTAGCTCCGGCCCATTTGCAGGAGCAATCAGGATTCGCAGCTTTTTCCCCCATCGTGCTTCGTATTGGCGACGGTTACGCTCAAAGGCTGCTTCCCAGTTGGGGAGATTTCGAAAGGAGGCTTTTTCTTCATGGTGGACATAGGCCGCTGAGGCGCGCACGCAGCGCATCCCCTGCTGCTTGACCCGGTTGGAGAGGTCATCATCATCGAAGTTGCCCATGCCATAGGACTCTTCTAACAGCCCCACCTGCTCGTACAGGTTGCGTCGAGATAGCAGGCAAAATCCAAGCGCAGTCGTCAGTTCGGTCCATTGTCCGGCTTGCGCTTTCAGTTGCCCAGCGTACTGATCGAGCGAGATTCCTGTGGGTTTGAAACCCAGCGAGTTGCTGGTGGGATTGACCAGGCCAATCTTGGGATCGTTGCTTGCCACCCGAATCATCTCTTCAAGCCAGCCCGATGTCACAACGGTATCGTTGTTGAGCAGACAGATCCAGGGGGCCGTGGCTCGGCGGATTCCTTGGTTGACCGCTTTGATAAAGCCGAGGTTCTTGGGGTTGCGGATAATCTGGACGTCACAGCTTGCCTTGGCCTTAAAGCGGTCCAGGGCTTCTTGCGTCGGCGCATCAGAGCCGTTGTCAATTAAGATCAGCCGAAAGGGGTTGCGCGTGGTCGTTTGAACGCTGGCAAGACAGCGCTGGGTGAGCTCCGGCTGGTTCCATATGGGGATAACGATGTCGCAAGGGGCCTGGTCCTTCACTCTGTTAATCCTCGCGCCTTGAGCTCCCGCGCGGCCTGTTCCGAACGGTCGGCGGCATCGATTCCCTTGCCCCAAGCGACTAACTCTTTAAGGCCTGCCTTAAGGGAAACCTGGGGTGCAAACCCCAAGGCCTGGATTCGTGAGATGTCGGCTGAGCAGTGGCGGATGTCCCCGGCCCGCGCCTTTTGTGTGATCTGGGGCTTGAAGTTAGCACCGTAGAGTTCGATGAGTGTCTCGGCCACGTCCAGGATGGAGGCGGAGTTTCCGGTGCCGACGTTAAAAACCTGATTATCCGCGCGGGAATCCTTCAATACCAAAAGGTTGGCCCGGATGATGTCTGAGACATGCGTGAAATCACGCTGCTGCTCTCCATCCTCAAAGATGAGCGGGGGGCGGTTGTTCTTAATCTGTGATGAGAAGATGGCGCAGGCTCCGGCATAGGGGTTGGAGAGGGATTGGCGCGAACCATAGGTGTTGAAGTAACGAAGGGCCACCGTTGGAATGCCATAGCTGCGTCCCACCGCAAGGGACAACTCCTCTTGGTCCCGCTTGGTAATGGCATAGATGGACGTAGGGGAAAGGGGTTTTTCCTCGGTGGAAGGTTCTGCGGTTGCTTCCTTTTTGCAGCGGGGGCAGCGCATCTGCCACTGCTGTTTCTGTAATTGTTCGCCGGGGCGAAGCGGTGGGGCGATCGGCCCGCAGGCCGGGCAGCGGTAGGCTCCCTCCCCGTAGAGGCTCATGGAGCTGGCCACCACCAGTTTCTGGATGGGTATTCGCTCGAGGGCCACGGTCTCCAAGAGGATCGAGGTCCCCAGGACATTAGAGGAGACGTAGGACTCGATCTCGTACATCGACTGAGCGATGCCGACCTTGGCAGCGAGGTGGAAGATCGCCTCTATGCCGGAAAGGGCCTGTTTGAGCGTGGCACGGTCCCGGATGTCTCCCCACAGATATTCTGCCTTGGGGTTTAAGTAATCGGGTTTTTTCCCGCCATGCACCTGCTGCTCTAGGTTGTCCAGGACGCGCACGGTGTGCCCCTCCTGGATCAGGGCATCGGCCAGGTGCGATCCAATGAAACCGGCCCCCCCGGTCACCAATATCTTCACGATGCCGCCTGCCTCATCGAATGATCTCCCTGCCGTAATAGGGGTGCGCTCTCATGATCTGGGGTAGATCCTCCAGGGGGGTCTCCTCTGCCTGCTTGAATTTCGGGGGATCAACCGGATGGATGTCGGTCATGGTCCGATTCTCGGGCCAGCTCCGCCAAACGCGCTTAATCCAGTCATCGCTGATCTCGTGGGCGTGGGAGAAGGTTTTGAACTTGTCCTCCATGGCCTGGACTGAGCGGGCATAAGAAAAGTGGTAGAAGACTGCCTCCTTGGGAGGAAATTCCCAGACCGGCCCTAAACTGTTGGTTTCATTCTGTCCGGTAAAGCGGATGCGATGCGGCAGCTTGAGGCCTAAGATTTTTCGGTGCCGGGTAATCTTAAAGATTCGCCTCGGCCGCCAGGCGAGGGTTTCAGCCGGGATCCGGTATCGAAAGGAGCGCCAGAAGATGTGACACTTGATGATGAAGGTGCCCACCTCAGGTTTTTGGGAGAGGGTGGCGAGGACATTACGCAGATGATCCTCACGGTACACCTCATCACCATCCACGAGCCAGTAGTAGTCAAAACCAGCCTCCCGGCAGAGCTTGAGTCCCTCGTTTCTGTGGTCGACCTCAGAAGCCCATATGCCCTTGACTACCGTCACCTTGGGTTCCTCTGCTGCCAACTGATCTACCAAGCGTTCTGTCCCGTCTACGTGGGAAATGGATCGAGCCTGGGGGTTGTAAGCGTCGTAGGGGGCTTTGCCCAGCAGGAGATAGACGCGTTCCACTGCCGGCAGGATTGACCGGACGGCATACGCGAGATACGCCTCCTCGTTGTACACGCAAAAGACCGCAGCGATTCTCATCTCTTCGCGCGGTACCTCCCCTGCTTGCGGTTGACCAAAATCTGCACCAATTCCCGAAAAGAGCCCCAAACATCTCTACCCAACTGCACCTTGCTGTTGCGGTGATCGGTCCAGCGCACCGGAACCTCGATAATCTTAAAGCCATTAAGCTGGGCAATGACAAAGAGCTCAGCATCAAATGACCACCCTGCAATCTGCATCTGCTCTGCAAAGCGCTGTGCCGATCGCCGGGAAACAACCTTAAAACCGCAGGTTACGTCACTGATGCCGGGTGTCGCCAGCTTTTGACAGAGCCAGCGATAGCCGCCGGAGAGGAAGCGCCGAAATGCCGGCTGCTTGATCTGAATCTTAGCCCCCTCGATTTGCCGTGAACCCACCACCACATCAGCCCCTCGGCGCAGATGCGGCAGGAATGCCTCCACGGTTTCGATGGGTGTTGCCCCGTCCGCATCACAGAAGAGGACGGCCTCGCCTTGAGCATGCTTGAAGCCGGATCGGACAGCAGCCCCCTTGCCCAGGTTCTCAGGGTGTGTCACCCAGCGCAGTTCAGGCACATCCATCTTCAGGCGGCGAAGTCTGAAGTCGGTGTCATCCCGGCTGCCGTCATCCACCACCAAGATTTCCCAGCGGTATCTTTGCTCACTGAGGTATTCGGCGGTTTTTCGGACCGCCTGCTCGATTTGAGATCCCTCATTGTAGGCTGGAATGACAACGGTGAGGAAGAAAAGATCCTGCGCAGGTGACTGCGATGCGGGCCTCGATGCGCTAGTCATCCGCAACGCCCTTCCAGTGGTGGGGTTTACGAAACAGGACCACCGAATACTCGGTCGAATCGGTGACAAAACGGTGATAGCCCGGATCCGGTCGGTTTTGCCACGGGATGTCCGGAGCATCAATCAGGATGAAATCGTAATGGTTCCAGATGGTCTCAAAGTACTTTGTGAAGAAGAAATCTTTCGGAGTCCATGCCCTGCGAATGACAATCCAGTCTGGATAGGTTTCGTTGCCGAAGGCATCGCGGTTGGGCAGCGGTTCCATCACCAGATTCGTGTAGAACAGGAGCGGGTGATCTTCTGAGGGGGGTGTCTTCAAGGTTTGTCCGGGCTGAGCATGCGCTAAAAGGTACTCCACGATGCCGTCAATCGGTCCTCGGTAGGGGGTGCTAAGCCCCTTGAGGTATTCGATCGGGAAGGAGCGAACCTTGACGTTGGGATGGTTCAGGCGGGCGCGAACCGCGGGAATTTGTGCCGCCAATATGGAGGGGCCGGAGTAATGAAGCAGATCCGTAAAGAGGATGATACCCGTCAAGATCATGCCTACGATAAAACGCCGTCGAGCAATCCAGACCAAAAAGGTTGCCTGTATGAAAAGGAACCAGGGCACCAGATAAATCAGATACCGGAAATGGCGCTGCCAAGGGGCGAAGATCAAGAAAAGCAGGCCCACCCCCAACAGACAGGAAACCAACACCCATGCTTGGCGCTGCTGGGGGGCCAAGGCGCGCCAGCTCGATTTTAAGAAGGGCCGCAGCAGCAGCCCAACGATCACCCAGAAGGGGATGGGGATGACAAACTTATTGATTTGCCGGAAGTAATATTCCAGATGCCGCTTGATTTCCATCCAGCCTAAGAACTCATGGTGCTGCCAGGCTTGAAGATAGACCATGAAGGGAAGGGTCAAAAGGGCTACCCCAGCCGCAGCGATAACTGCTCTGCCCCACTGGTGCGCCGACGGTTTCTGTAGGAGGAAATGCAGGAGTAGCGCCCCGACCACAGGAAGGAATACACCGTGATTCGTATGGAAGAGGAGCACAGCGCTGATTGTAAGCTCAAGGGCGGAGCCTGGTCGGTTTCGACAGAAT
>CAZQXN010000039.1:0-12600 GCA_964597545.1 uncultured Planctomycetia bacterium
ATGGATACCGATCTTGGCGTTTTCATCGTCTGTCACAATTCCGTCAGAAACCGAGATGATCTTGACCTGGTAATAGTTGAATCTGAGCACCATTGTGAGCATTTGGTGGTTGCTCCTGGAGAGCCGGGAGAGGTCGTCCACCACGACTGCGTCAAATTCCTTCGCTTTAGCAGCTTCTTCTAGCGCCTGCAGGCCAGGGCGGGTGGCTATGGCACCGGAGATTGCCTCATCTACGAAGACATGCTCATCAGCAACGATCATATCATGCTCCTGAAGGTACCGCTTGCAGACCCGGACCTGGTCCTCAATGCTCTTCTCGCTTTGGTTCTCAGATGAGTACCTGGCATATATAGCAGCTTTCATTTTGGCTCCTTAAAAACGTCGGGATTTTGTCTGGCGGTTTGAATGTACTCTTCAGCAAGGGTGGCTGCTACCACATCAAGCAGCTTCTGAATGGCAGGATTCTCTACGTGGCTGAACGACTCTTGCGTTTCCTTGCTCGCTATCGTGCTAACCTTCTGGCTGACGGTGTCCATTTCTCGCTTTTATGCCCTAGAGGGTATATACTGGACCCAACAAAGAGGGCCATTCCTGGCCCAAATCCCACATGACTAAATTATACCCTGTAGGGTATATAAGTCAAGTCTTTTTTGGATGGTGTTGGGGTGCTCTAAATGGCAGCTACGAAAGAACATCGCTTAGGCAGCTTAATCTTTAAGCTTGTTCAGAAAGAACAGGAAAAAGGTGCATTGATTGTGGAATATGACAAAGAAAGGTTGAATATAAACCGGCTTGCTTCTTTTTTTGAGAAGGATACCGCGAGTGGTTTGATAGCTCGGCACGACTTCAACAGTTACTATGAGCAGGTGGAAGCGCTTTTCCTCAACAAGATTCTCCGACCACTGATGGAGCGATTGAAGACTGTCGAGGAAGAGATCAAAGCAATAGATGCGCAAATTAAAGAAGAATTTGGCCTCTTGATACTAGCTGAAGAGACAAATGACTGAGCCACCGCAACTTCGCCCATTTCCAGAAGGTCGCAAGGATGCCGAGGAGTTCCTGCAGGAACAGCACGGTTCTTTCCTGGAAGCCATAAAGGCGCAGCCAGCGTTTCGAATCGCCTGCGTGACGGTAGGCGGTGATCATCGTACGCTGCCCGAGCTCATTGATACAAACGATGCCACCATCATTGAGTTGCTTAAGAACCCTCCCGATCAGAGGCCATCTGGATGGAATCTAGATGGGCCCAACGATTTGACTCCAACGTTACACGGCATTGAGAAGAAGGAGGATTGGCGACATTTTGAGATCTGGAGGACTGGTTATTTTGTCTTCTCAACTCCGATGGATGACATGTTCTGCTGGAAGCACGCTGATTATGGTGAACCCAAGCCGGTCCTTCTCAATCCAGTTGTACTTTTTGAATATACACATTCCTGGCTCTCCCTATGCGTGAAGTTGCTTGGGCAGCAATCGGGCACGTTGAATATGGGAATGCAGTTGGTTGTTGATATGCGATTGTATAACTGCAACGGATTTAAACTTCGCCCTGGTCTACCAGGTTCAATCTTTTATAATTCTCACGCAGAAGAAAAAATTTGGACTCAACCACACATCTTCCTCCCGAAATATCCCTTACAACTTAGGGGAAAGCCGGGCGGCCTTGTTAAGGCGCTGATGCTCAGGCTCTACAATGCATTTGGTCTGGGCGCTGAAGATATGCCTAAGCTTTTGGATGAAGAAGGAAATTTCAGAGTTCCAGAGAGAAAACCCAACCGGTAGGTTGCTTTGAAATGGACGCCAAGAAACTAGGCAAAAAGATCAAACTAGCCCGGGTTGAGCTTGATTTGACCCAAACCGAACTTGCCCAGAAAATCGGCGCAACGCAGAAGAGTATCTCCCGCTACGAAGCAGGGAAGTCGATCCCAAAAATTGAGACCCTGCTAAAACTAGCAAGAACCCTCAGAAAACCCAGCGCGTACTTTTTGGGATTAACTTAGCTTAGCGGGCAAAGCTATCTTGCGGCACGCGGATCTAATCTGTTTATACAGGAGAATAGATCAATGAAGTTTTGGTGCCTGATTTTAGTTGGATGCCTCGCATTTTTAGGGTGCGCAGAGGACAGCAACGTTAAGAGCGTTGCTCCATATGCGTTCTATGATCGTGGGGATTTTATCGAGATTGTCGGGAGCTGGAATTATCGTGGAGTGAAGCATGAGACGGGGAAGCTCCTTTGCATAAAAGCGCTTATGGTGTGTGCAGATTACACTGCAAGCGTAGAATTTGACCATCTTAATCTTACCCCTATGGTTTGGGAAGTAGAGCAATGGGGAGAGACGATGATTGTGGCAAGGAGCGGGATATCTGGGATGTATGAAAATCACAAGTTGTGCATTGACAGGAAGAATCAGACGGCGAGAATTTTGTCGCCCAAAGATGTCGATTGCCGGAATAATAGACCCGATCAGGTTGTCGAAGTTTTTGGGCAGCCAAGGATGTATTCATATTGAGAATGATGGGTCGTCTTTCGATTGATGGATATAATGAATAGGCCAGTTCCTCCAGAACAAGATCCTCAGGTGGATCCGACGAGATCACTCCCAATTATCAAATGTGTTTTTTGCGGGTACCAGTGGGTTTGCAATCGGGAAGGAAAGATAGATCCCTTGGTCAGGCCCCCGGAGCTTTGCCCTGCCTGCGCTAAGCCGAATTGGATGGGAAGATGATCATTATTTTGCACTTGCAATCGTCGGTTTCGGGAGAAGCAAGCTTGAACTGAGTAAATATTGGCGTATTAGGTTATTAGTTCCGTTTCCGCAGGCGCCACGCTCAATCTTCGCCAACCCGGTATCTTCGGGAATAGGAGCGGAAAGGTGATCCTATGGTAGCAAATAGAATTCTACATGTAATCCTAACCTTGACCTCGTTTATTGTCATTCCTGTCCAGCTAATAACAACTCTTATTTTGGGGATACTTGTATATCTAACATTTGGCTTGTTGTTGCTACCATTAAGTTTTGTTTGGATCGTCTTTTTCTTTGGGCCCCTTCTCGGGCTATCTTACGCCTATGAACGATTGCCAATTTTCCGAGCTTTAATTTCGCTTATCGGTGTTCCGTTAGCGGTGGTCGGTGATGCCTATGTTGCTTTAATACCGTCCATGGGTGAAATGGATAGCCGGTGGTCGAAAATGCTTTATTGCCAAACGTTTCCTTATACCTACGAGTTTCATAGAGCTTACGCAAAGAAGCAGAAGGTGGGTCAGAGCTTGAAAGAAGTTTTTCGAAGGATTGACCCTGTGCTTCAAAATTTTGTTCTGAATCTTTATCATGAAGAACTTTCGGCCAACAAGGAAAGTTATCCGTGATTTTCCCAGCAGCTACCATTCGGAGCAGTTTGCCTATAGATTGGCGCTCCAGATTGGCACCCTTTCTAGATTGGTGTCGGGGCTGCAGGCGCCAAGTTCAATTCTAGCCAACCCGGAACTTTTGGAAATGGTACTAGATAGATTATGGCTCCAGCGAAAGAGGCGATAGGGACAGCTTAATCGGCGTTACAATACAATATAGCCCGATGTGTTGTTGATGAATGATAGCTATGGATAATTTTTACCGGAGGCCGCCGAGAAGAGTGCCGTATGTTGTTTGGTATAGCTTAGCTGCTATTTGTGTCATTGGTACCATTCATTTCGGGAATAAAGGTTGGTCACTGCATCAGGCTCAGATGGCAGAAAGGGAAAACGAAAGGCAGAGAAAGAGATTTCAGCCTGAATTGAAGTACGGATTGCTCAATCTCCGATCAAAATACGAAATCGGCTTAGAAGTGGATGGTGTTGGGTGGCAGAGTGATTTTAGAGAGTACATGCTTAGGGTTGAAAATAAGCATACGAATATGGAGCTGTCTGATTTTCGCTTGGACGTGGACGTTCCAGGTGGCGTAGTTAAGGCTAGGATTTACGACCAGGCGGGTTGCGACGATCTGAGGATCTTAGAGAGCGATGACATTGGGCACATTGTCAAGAAAGAGAGCGGTATTGCAATTAAGCAGTTTACCTGGCTCTCCAACAACATCAAAGCGAGCGCTGTTCGGCTCTTCCCCAAGAGCCATTTTGACATCAAGCTAATAGTTAAATTGGTACCTGTGGCTGAGCCCGAGGGGTTCTTTGGTGTGGATTATAGCCATCCTGATGTTCGCGGTAATGCTATACATAAGAATGAAAGCTTTAAGATAGTGCCGCTGGAGGGGTCCCTCAAAAACTTCAAGATTGATACTGATAATCCTATCGTTGGGAAGCACACAAGAAGCCTACAATGCATTCCCTCGCGACCATTGGTGTTTAAAAAGGATGGTAGGATAATCCCTAAAGAATGACCGAGGGTGATACCGTTTCCGGAAGCACCGGTTTTCCCCGGATGTGGCACTTTTGGAAATGGTATTGCCTAATGAAATGGTACTAGATACCTGAAGTAAAGAATGAAAAAAAGGTGCGCTAAAATGGAGAGGAGCGAAATAGTTCTTGCTGCTTTAGCGGCAGGGGAAGGGAAATCGCATACCCCTGTGCAAATACAGAAACTGCTTTTTCTAATAGACAGAGAGATTCCAGAGTTGGTTGGCGGACCGCATTTTAATTTTGAACCTTACCATTACGGGCCGTTTGATAGGAATGTCTATGTTGAGCTTGATGAGCTGGCTGAGAAGGATTACCTGGTAGTTTCGGGTGACAGGGGTTGGAGAACTTATCAGCTTACCCCTGAGGGGCAACGCATTGGGAAAGGGTTGCTTGAGCAGCTTCCAATTGATACTCGGAGTTACGTAAAGAAAATCTCGCGGTTTGTCAGACAGCTTTCCTTCTCGCAATTGGTTTCGGCGATATACAAAGGCTTTCCGGAGATGCGCAGCAGAAGCGTATTTCAGGACTGACAATGACTGCAATCGTTGGAGTCTTGTGTAAAGATGGCGTGGTGCTGGGGACTGATAGCTCAACTACTTTTGTGCATGGCGCCTATCGAACCATCGAACAGCCGACAGAGAAACTCGAGGTTATAGGGAATAGTGTTGTGGTTGCTGGGACTGGTGCCGTAGGTCTCAATCAGCGATTTTGTGATATTACCAGGCGCGGTTGGGATCGTGGAGTTTTCCAGAAAGACCCGCTTGAGATTGCAAAAATCCTCAGCAAGACAATGATCGAAGATATGCGGAAAACATATTTAACTCCTGGTCAGTATGGTGCATTGGTTGCTTTCCCGGTGAATGATAAGC
The DNA here is from genome assembly GCA_964597545.1 of uncultured Planctomycetia bacterium. Lineage (GTDB taxonomy): Bacteria > Omnitrophota > Gorgyraeia > 1-14-0-20-64-10 > 1-14-0-20-64-10 > CAZQXN01. The sequence goes on from CAZQXN010000039.1 coordinate 5,260, forward strand.
CATGTCTCTGTGAGTTCGCTCCGCCGGATTTTCAACCCGAGCTTAAAACTGAGCATCTTTGGTATTGCTCCATGGGGAGTTCGCAGCCAATAACGGATCCGTTCCTTGCTCTTATGCGAGAAGTTTTTTGGGATGAGGGTCCTCCAGCCGTTCAAGATGCAACCTTTGCGGTCATATGGGCTCTTGCCCACGCTGTTAAAGTTAATCCTGGAGGTGTGAATGAGCCCATTAGGGTGGCACTTTTGGAGCATGTTGAAGATGGCAAACTGGTTGCGCGCTTGCTTGATGAGGCAGTGTTAGGTGAACATCGTCAGAATATTGAAGAGGCAAAGGCTCGACTTCGTAGTTTCCGCGACACTCAAAAACCGGATACTGCAGTGGCTACCCCGCAAATCCCAAGGCCTCCCGCCAAAAAGACATCGAGTGAAGTTTCTGTGCCAGCGAAGTAATTTCCCTAATGTGGTGGATGTAATTAAGGCAAGGTACCCTCTTGGATATAGATTTCAAAAGTGTTGCTACGGAGTCGAACATTCCAAATCCAAGATTTAGGCACCCAGGTTTTCCCGCCGTTGTAGACCAAGATTGCTTTCTCGGTTTCGCGTAGGATCCGGATTTGGTGCCAGGCGTAGCGCCTGCCGGGGCAGAGGGTTCTGTAGAGGCTGGGGTACCACATGTTATTGATTCCCGCCTTCGCGGGAATGACAACGCTGGCGGGAATGACAGGACGGGTCGCGGGAATGGCAAGAAGCGCGTTTGACGGTTTTCTCGCTTACCCCCAGGGTCTTGGCCACCTCCAGGCAGGGCATCCCCAACAGACGAAGCTGAGTGACCTTGGGGGCGATTTTTTGGTATAAAGGAACCTTGCGGGCCGAGCGAATGGGGATATATGCTACCAGCTCCCCAGAAGTTCGAATTGGTAACGTTCGCGTCCGCCATTACTACCAAATCGCACTGAAGCAGAAGAGTATTTCCCGCTACGAGGCAGGAAAGCCATTTCCCAAGATAGAAACATTAACCAGGCTTGCGAAGGTCCTCAAAAAATCTCTGGGGTATTTCTTAGATAAGTTGGGGGTAGGCTATTTCAGTGCGTTGTGATTTTTGGGAAAAAAATGTCAAGTGCCCTGTTGCTGATCCTGCTGTTTGTACAAATCTTTGGAGCAAGTAGAGTGCATGCTGATGTAAAGCAGGATGGCGAGCTCTCTGCTGTTCAGCCTGCTGTCTACACGGAGAAGATGGGATCTTTTCCGGATTTACGGCAGTCCGACCTAAAAGCGGATTTTCCTGAGAAGTGGGAGCAGTATTGCACCCCCGTTGCAGTTTCTAATTCCTTGATGTGGCTTGCGTCACATGGATTTTCAAATCTTGTTTCAGACTCTGGAGGGCAAAGAACAGATCCCATCCGCCTTGCAAAGCTCTTATCCTCTGCTCCTTATATGGACACAGCTGGAGCTGAGAGGGGTACGAGGGTAGATAAGCAGGTTTTTGGTCTCAAGAAATACCTTAATGAACGTGGATATTCAACTGCTCAGCTTTGGATCAAAGGTTTCGATAAGAGTAAAAGTGGATATGGTCAAGATGAGCCCGGTCCAGAAATTATTCTGGACGATTCCAAGCCGGATTTAAATTGGTTAAAGCGAGGTATTGTAGGGGACGGGGTGGCTTGGGTTTCTATCGTGCGTTATTACCTTGATCCATCCATACCGGCATTACGGCCGGATAAAACCCATATTATGGCACTTGTTGGCTATGGGGTGAACCATCTGGGGGAAGAGGACCCAGATGTTTTGATCTTTCGAGACCCATTTCCTCAATTCGGGAAGCAACAGCACAACACGTTTCTAAGGTTTGAAAAGGTCGATCCGGAAAATGCGTTATGGAAAAGCTCTATTGTTCGAGCACCCGAGCATTATAAAGTGGCAGGAAAGGTTGTTGTAGATGGAGCTACTCGTTTTTTTCTCTTGCGGGACGCTCTTGTTCTTGAAATGAATCCGGAATAATGATTGGAGGTTTTAGTGTGGGTGCCAGGCAACGCAGGGTGGCACGAGCAGTAACGCCTCCTTACTTGGCACCAGATATATCGTCTAGCAGGGAAGAGGGCTCGGTAGAGGCTGGGGTGCCACATGTTAGAGATTTCTCGGGCCTTCGGCCCTCGAAATGACTGGATTCCCCTTTCGCGGGAATGACAGGATGGGTCGCGGGAATGACAAGAAGCGCGTTTGACGGTTTTCTCGCTCACCCCCAGGGTTTTGGCCACCTCCAGGCAGGGCATGCCCAGCAGGCGCAGTTGAGTGACCTTGGGGGTTATTCTTTGGTATAAAGGAACCTTGAGGGCGGGCCTGATGGGGATGTGCGCTACGATCTCCCCAGGAGTTCGAATTGGTAACGTTCGCGTTCGTAACTGTCACCAATTCGAACGGGATTGACACCGGTCGCTTTTTGGCTATCATACTAGTCTCTTGCCTTTAAAGTTGTTACTACACACCCAACCCATAGAACTCAAGGAAAGGTACCCAGATGTTTAAGATTACACCCGGTAAGCTCAAGGGACTTAAAGCAGTTTCTGATGAAAGAGGCGTCATTCGTGCCGCCGCCATGGATCAGCGGGGCTCCTTGCGCAAGTCGATCGCCAAGGAGCAGGGGAAGAAGCCCGAAGAGGTCACCGATCAGCAGATGGCGGAGTTTAAGACCTTGGTCAGCAAGATCCTCACTCCGCATGCCAGCGCAATTCTGTTGGATCCGGAGTTCGGTTTGGAAGCGGCCAAGGCCCGTGCCAAAGGGGCAGGGCTGCTTTTAGCCTACGAGCAGACCGGCTATGATTCAACGATCCCTGGGCGGGTCCCAAGCCTCATCCCCTACTGGACGGTCAAGAAGACCAAGGCTGCCGAGGGTGATTGCGTGAAGCTTCTGCTCTACTACAGCCCGGATGAGGATCCCAAGGTCAACGAAATCAAGCATGCCTTTGTGGCCAGGATCGGAGATGAGTGCATCCGGCAGGACATCCCCTTTTTCTTGGAATTTGTCGGCTATGACCCCAAAGGGGGTGACGGCAAGGATCTGGAGTTTGCCAAGGCAAAGCCCAGGATTGTCACCGAGAGCATGAAAGAGTTCTCCAAGCCGGTCTACGGCGTTGACGTCTTAAAGGTGGAGATTCCGGTCAACACCTCCTTTGTGGAGGGGACCCAGGCTTTCAAGAACCAAGGGGTTGCCCAGACCAAGAAAGAGGCCCTGGAGGTTTACCGAAAAGCAGCAGAGGCAGCGGAGAAGCCCTTTATCTATCTCTCTGCCGGCGTCAGCGACGATGTCTTCCGCGAGAATCTGCAGCTTGCAGGTGAGGCCGGCGTCACCTTTGCCGGTGTGCTCTGCGGCCGCGCCACCTGGAAAGAGGGCATTCCCCACTATGCCAAGTCCGGGGCTTCGGCCTTTGAGGTCTGGCTCGAGGATCGGGGGGTCCAGAACATCCAAGCCCTTAACCAGGTTTTGGGCAAGATCGCTCGCCCTTGGTATGAGAAGTATGGCGGGCTGGATCAGGTTCAGGTGGTTGATGCCGCAGGACGACCCACCGAGTCTGTGGGAGTTTAATTATTAAGGTTGCCTTGTCTGGCAAACGGTTCTTTTCTCAGGGGTCCAGGAGATATCTTGGACCCCTGATTGTTTTTCTGCTGCTGATGGCAGGATGTGCTCTCCTGCCGCTGGAGTCTCCGGTTATTCCTCACCCCTCCAGTCGAGTGGTCCCCGCCTATGCCCATGGCCATCAGGAAGCAGTTGGCGTCATCCACATCCATACCACCGAGTCCGATGGCAGGCTGCCCATTGAAGCGGTGGCCCGAATTGCAAATCGCCAGGGGCTGGATTTTCTGATCATCACCGATCACGATACCCTTGTGGCTAAACAGGAGGGTAAGGAGGGCTGGTACGGCTCCACCCTGGTTTTAGTGGGGGCGGAGATTAGTACCTCCGGAGGGCATTATCTGGGTTTGCGCCTTAAGGAGGAGATTCCCCGTCTTCAAGAGCCCCAATGGGTCATTGATGCGGTGAGCCGGCAAGGGGGCTTGGGGTTCATTGCCCACCCGCACTACCGAAGGCGCCCCTGGCAAAATCCAGACGCTCAGGGCATGACCGGACTTGAGATTTACAACCTCAAGGATGATGTTTTGGATGAATTCATCCCCTGGTTGGGATTGAGCACCCTCTTGTTTGGATCTGAGGGCTCCCTGGGTTGGTGGTTGGATCGGCCCGCCGATGCTTTGGCGCTATGGGATCAGATGCTGGTTCGCGGCAAGCCTGTTGTGGGGATTGGCTCTCCGGATGCCCATGGGCTGATGCGGATCGGGCTACGACTTGGCCCCTATGCTACCCTCTTTAAGTTCGTTCGTAACCACCTGCTGATTCCCGGAGCGCTTACCCCTGAGGCAGCTTACCAAGCGCTTGCCCAGGGCCATCTCTTTGTGGCCCATGATCTGGTGGCAGACCCTACAGGGTTTGTTTTTCTTGCGGTGCGCCAAGGCGTTGCGCAGGGCATCATGGGGGACCGGGTAACGTTTGAGGGGGATTTGGAGCTCTATGGCTACCTTCCCGGTCCCGGAGAGATGGTGCTTCTGCAGGATGGCCGGCAGGTTGGGCTCTGGCAGGGACAGGAGGTGCGATACACCGTTCCTCATCCAGGGGTCTACCGCCTGGAAGCATCCCGAAAGGGCACGCCCTGGCTCTACAGCAATCCGATCTACGTGGTAGAATAAATCCTTCAAGAACTCATTGTGTTCGCAGCTTAAGGGAGACAGCGGGATGGAGACAGCTCAGGCCAGAGGGAAATTGGGCCACTCTATGAAGGAATTACAGAAAGCCTGCCACGAGACAGCCAGGGAAAAGGGTTTTTGGGATCAGGAGCGCAACGATGCAGAGATCATTGCCTTAATTCATTCCGAATTGTCAGAAGCGCTTGAGGGGTTGCGTCACGATGATTGGCCGAATGTGGCCGAAGAGATGGCCGATGCGGTTATCCGGATCTTTGATTTCTGCGAGGGCAGGGGCATTGATCTGGAGCGGGCTGTCTTGGACAAGATGGAGCGCAACAGAAAGAGACCCCATAAACACGGGAAGCAATTTTAGGTTTGTACGAAAGGGTCAGGCACTTTCGTACAGAGCAAGTAAGGGTCAGACCCTTTTGTGCTTCGGGAGTTGCCCCGGCGGGCACAAAAAGGTCAGACCCTATGCGCTCGTAGCTCAGCTGGATAGAGCACTGGCTTGCGGAGCCAGGTGTCGCGTGTTCGAATCACGCCGAGCGCGCAATTCTTCTGGTGGATCTGTGACGATTGACGAAATATACATGACCGAGGCGCTCAAGGAAGCGGCTGTAGCGGCCGAGGCCAAGGAAGAGCCGGTAGGGGCTGTAGTCGTCGTCAATCGCAGAGTGGTGGGTCGAGCCCACCATCAGACCAAGGGCTTAAAGGATCCTACGGCCCACGCTGCGATGATTGCCCTAACGCAACTGTCTGGAACCGATTGTGCTGGGCGCAGCAAGGGTGCCTCGCTTTATGTGACCGAGTCTCTGTGCTCGATGTGCTTGGCGGCGGCGGAATTTGCAGGGGTTAAGCGAGTGATTTTTGGGGTTCGGCGCAAGACCGTTCGCACGCGGAAAGTTCCTTTGAAGGGTCAGGTACTGGCGCAGGAATGCAGTGCTTTGCGCAGGAAAAGCATGCGGAGTTGAGTGGATAACGATGGGACGGTTAATGTTAGCACCTGACCAACAACGAGGACTTCTCAATCGCGTGTCAATTCGCCTGGAGCTTGGCGTAGATGCGTTGGCTGATCTTTGCGGTGTCCACCCTCGCACATTCCGAGATTGGAAGCGCGGGAAATACAAAATTTCAGATCATGCATTGCAACCCTTGTGCAGGAAAAGCGGTGTACCATTTCCACGAGCCAGCGTCGTTCAAGATTTTTCACATACGAAGAAGGCTGGTCGGTTAGGGGCGTTAGCCCGTTATCGCTTGCACGGCAATCTCGGAACTCCAGAAGGGAGGCGGCTAGGTGGGCTTCGCGCACAGGAGCATTTCCGGCAAAATCCAGAAGCCGCAAAGCGCTTTGGGGTTGTTACAGCAAAGGAGATAAAGTACCCTGCTCACTCGCCTTTGCTAGCTGAATTTGTAGGAGTCCTGATTGGCGATGGAGGTATTCGAAGCCGATTTCAGGTGACAATCTCATTCAACAGAGCTACCGAGACGAAGTATGCCCAGTGGCTTCAGCGAATCATAAAAAGATTATTTGGGTTAGATAGCCGGCTCCTTTCAGAGAAAAATAATTTGGGCGGCGCAGTTCTTATCTCAAGCACAAAACTGGTTCGATATCTGAAAGAGATTGCCGATCTGACACCAGGAAACAAACTGAAACATGGGCTGAATGTTCCTTCATGGATTTGGGAACGCCGATCTTACAAGGTTGCTTGCTTGCGTGGTCTTATGGATACGGATGGAAGCCCATTTCTTCATCGCTACAAGGTCAACGGAAAATGGTATAGTTATCCCAAGCTCAGTTTTTGTAGTAGGTCACAACTATTGCGACAATCTGTGGTGCGATTATTTCGTGAGCTTGGATTTCATCCACGCATGGCTCGCAATGACAGTGTATTTGTAGACCGCTCTGCCGAAGCCAAGCGTTTTTTCAAAGTCATAGGATCACGCCACAAGCGGTGCTGCGACTGATAGGGATAGTATGGTAACTCCTTTATTTTCAATGTGTTGGGAGGGGTGTCAGAGCGGCGAATGAAGCGCACTGCTAATGCGTTAGCCTGGGAAACCGGGCTCCAGGGTTCGAATCCCTGCCCCTCCGCCAACTTGACCAATTCGTACCGAATCATATGAGCTACCTCGTTTTCGCACGCAAATACAGACCACAGACCTTCTCCGAGATTCTCGGGCAGGAAGCGATCGTCCAGACGCTGACCAACGCCATCCGCAAGAAACGGATCGGCCAGGCGTATCTGTTCTCTGGCCCTCGCGGAACAGGGAAAACCTCAACTGCCCGGATTTTTGCCAAGGCCCTCAACTGCGCCAAAGGACCCACCTCAACGCCCTGTCTTCAGTGCGGTCCCTGCCAGGAGATTGCCGAAGGCCGTTCTATGGATATCCTGGAGATCGACGGTGCCTCCAATCGGGGAATTGACCAAATCCGCGCCCTGCGCGAGTTGGCCAAGTTCTCCCCAGCTTCGGGAACCCACAAGATTTACATCATTGACGAGGTTCATCAGATTACCGCCGAGGGTTTTAACGCCCTCTTAAAGACCTTAGAAGAGCCTCCTGCCCACGTGCTGTTCATCCTGGCGACCACCGCCCCCTATAAGGTGCC
>CAZQXN010000040.1:0-11367 GCA_964597545.1 uncultured Planctomycetia bacterium
CAGCCCTTCAGAGGCTTTTGAGCGAGTAGTGTTGCGTTAGCCGTTTGAATCCGCCCCAAGTTAGTTAGGGGTAATTATATTTGGTTCTTTATCTTGAATTTTTAAACTTTTGACAGTATACTTTAGCTAACGCTCTTAGTTTTGAGCCTAACGCTATGCTCCCCAATATGAAAACGCAGTTGAAACGTACCTATTTATCCCACCCTTGCCGCAGGAAGCCGCTCTATCTATCCCTGCGCTCAGCCCTTTCTTTCTCGGTTGTTGTTGCCTTCCTGACGACATCCTCTGTTCCGGCCCTTGCTCTGCGTCAAGTGGGCCTGGAGGAGGCCAATCCCAAGACCCGGCAAGAGTTTTTCAACCGCCTGGAAGTTGCCAACAAGGGCAACCTTCCGGGCGGGGTCTGGCAGCCGGCCGCTGGCGGGCAGGAGGAGGGGATGTTTGATGAGGTCAAGCAATTGCTGGCGGCTGAGGGAATGTTGAACGATAGCGGAACCGGAAACCTCAGGACAATAGATGGTCTGGTTGAATTCGTGGCTTCTACCCCGAATGAGCTTGGGCTGCGTGTTCTTGGGGCGTCAGACAGGTACTCCTTCCAGTTGGGCGATGTTCCCCCTCCCTACACGTCGGATGAAGATGCGGGGGAAAGAGGGTTGGTTGCGTACCATGATGACGCATACAGCGACAGCGACGTTACATTGACTGCCAAGCGGAGTGCGGAGGAGGGACGTTTTGTCACAGGGCTTTCGTATGTTGATTCTTCAGAGCGTCCTGCACTCATCATTGCGTTGGACATCCCGCCAAATCAACTTCCCCAAACGGCGCTTGAGGTGAAAGCTCGCAGCAGCCGCACTCAGCCGGCGGACCAAGCCAAGACCCTGACCATCCTCTATCAGGGAACATCGGCAGCGGCCCGAGTGGACAACCTACGACTTGAAACCGTCCCACAGGAAGATGGCGATCCTGAACCCACTCCTGATCCCGACGCCCCAGATTGGGGCACGCCAGAGTGGGCACAACAGACAGTGGGGGATGCGCTCCAAGAGGTGCTTGGGGAGCTTGGGGAGGAGAATTTAGACGATGTTCTGCACTTTATTGATGCTGTGTCTTATAAGCAATACCCAGTGCTTCGTGCGCTGGATGGGATGGATCCGCGCATTGCCTTGGAAGCGCGTTATGGTTCTGCAGGATTTGATATTCCGCCCTTAATACAAGAGCGCGAAAACCTCGTCCGCATTGTTTATCACACACCCGCTAGTGTCGATGCCATGAAACAAACAGAGGTGGTTGGAGGTGCTAGTGGCAGGGGGGTGGAGGTTGTCCTCCCCAATGAAGATGAGCTTGCAGCAAGCGCTGAAAATCTAGAGGGTTGGCTGGCCACCTTTTTCTTGCGGGCGGATCCTGATGGAGATCTTTGGATTGATACAGAGCGCGTGGAGGAGATTGCGCTTGCCTTAGAAGTTCTCTCTGATACCGAGCAGGAGGAGGGAGATGCCCTTGAGTGGACCGGGGTTGTTGAGGCCCTCAGGGGCAAACCGCGACTTCGGACTGCATTGATCTACTCCATTGGGAATCCCGGTACCCCGTGGACTATCCGTGCAGAACCTGGACCATCTATCGTAGAGCGTTTTGCCGTGTATTCGAAAACCGACGTTCGCTACCAAGTCACCTTTGATGATACGGGCGAGATAGCTCATGTTAGAGAAATGCCTATTACCGAGGCCGGGCAGGAGGAGGGGCCGGTGCTGACCCTGGAGACCGACGAGAGGGTTGATATTCGTGTGGGACGAGGTGTTGTCGAGCTGACCACAGAGTACACGCATCGCCGTGCGAACTATGATACGCAGAACGTACATGGCCCCACCCTGAAGCTTTCTGCTCAGGGAAATGACGCTGTGTTCTTTGTTGAAGGGACGCTTCAAAGCGTTAGAGCCGACGAGGGTCCGGAGGGGTTGCATCGTTTCGCGAACAAGTGCATTGGTGATGTGCAGGAACTTCTGACGGACGATACCGCAAGATTTCCGGGGTGCGTGATACCGGGGCACACCTTCTTCCTGTTCCCGCTTGCCGATGCGGTGGGAATGACCCAGGGCGTTTCGGCCGAGAACATGAGCGTTGATTTGTTTCGAGCGCTGGCCCCTGTGACCCTGACGGTTCTGGGAGAGATGGAGAGATCCCAAGCCAACCGGTATCGCGGGGTGCGCTTTCAGCTGACCGGCGGCGGAAGAGACAATCACGCTGCGAAGCTGCATGTCAACGGCAAACTCCTCGGCCAGTCAGAAGATCACAATCTCTCAGAGAATGCGGTGCTTTCCTTCAAGAAGGTTGACAAGGAGGCTGCCGGGCTGGAGGAGGATGAGGTCGGCTCGGCCAGGGGTTTTCTGGAGCGGACCATCCAGGATGCATTTGCCGATACCGGTCTGGGTACGGTTGTCCACGTTATTGGAACCGGTGCCCTGAAGCGCTATCCGCTTCTTGCCGAGCTGGAGGGGATTCATCCCTATGTCAAGATGGAGCCGAAAAGAGTTCTTCTGGACTGGTTCATGAGGAACGCCGCTGCTTGGCGGCCTGCCATGTCGACTGTGGTGTATCACACCGCTGGCGAGGGCTTGAATTCAAAGGAGCAAAGCAGCTTGGAGCGCGCTGCCGAACGAGCCAGGATTCGCAAGCGCCGCTATCCCACCCCAGAGCAGGTGGCCGGCAGCAATAAGGGGCTTGAAGCTTTTCTCGGGATTTTCTTTGAGCGCTTCAACACCCACCCTGCTCGAGCTGTGGCTGCCGGTGATGACATGCTCGAAGAGCTAGTAGAGGCGTTGAAGATTCTTGAGCGGGCTGGTTTGGAGGAGGGTTTGCTGAGGTGGGATCAGGTTGTCAGTACACTCCTCGACTATCCGAAGCTTCGGACGATTCGGTTGGTTGAGGCTGACGGCAACAGCTCTGAGATACGCCGCAAGCATATTGAGAAAGTGGACGCTCCCATCAGGCGGCTGATCTCGATGATGTCTGATTGGGCTCAGTACCGGGTTACCGTTAGCGATGACGGCAGGGTCGCTACGGTGACGCGAGTGCGTACCCCGGGCGCCGGCCAGGAGGAAATTCAAGAGCTGCTCGGGAAGCTGGATGACGGCGTTTCGGCAAATCGCATTGCCGCGCTGAGGACGCTGGGTCAACTTAGACTGGAGAGCGCGGCAGCGGAAGTTGTTCCGGTTCTTGAGCGGCTTTCTGGACGGGAAGGCAATCCGAACGTCCAGGCCTGGGTTGCCTGGGCGCTGAAGAACTTCGGCAAAGCGGTTGGGCCCCGCCTGACCGATGCAGAGGCGGTAACGCTCATTCCTGCCACTGGTTTTGATTTAGCCTATGTTGAGATTGCCCAGGGAGGCAGCTCTCGGCAAGAAGAGGGAATTCGCCTCCCCTGGGCGTGGGTGATGCACCTGCTTGGGACCGAACCGGACGGACTTGTGATTTCTCAGGGCGTGCGCGGTCAAGCGTGGCGGTTCAAAGAGATCAAAGATCCTTTCAATCCGCGTTTTGTCATTGAGGCCCCTGATGGCTCGAGAGTCCGGATCGACCCGGAAGAAAAGAGCGGCGTGAGCCGTCCACTCCCCCTCTCAGTCCGCTGGGTTGCCGATGAAGAGGGAAGGCCGGTGTGGCTGGATTTCTACTCTGCCGAGAGCCCCATTTATCTCAAGATTACGCAGCTGCGCCAGATGCAAGTCCTGGCCGGGCAGGAGGAGGGCTCCGAAATCCTTACATGGCGTGAGGTGCTGCCGAAGTTTTGGTGGACAAAGCCGAACCTCCATACCATTCATCTCCGCTACGCAGACGAGTCGAAGAATCGCACGCTTACAAAAGATATGGAGGGAGAGCCCGCAACTCAGTACATGGCTTCGAAATTTGTCCTTCATGTGGATACGAAAGTCAAAGGGTTTACCCTTAGTTTCAATGAAGACAAAACCGTGGCAACCGTTACCGAGGCGGGCGCCGGCCAGGAGGAGGGGTTCACTCAGACGGCGCAGGAGTTTGAGGCTTTTCTGCTTGCGGAAGAGAAGCGATTCATGCGGTATCACGGGACTGCCTGGAGGGCGTTTCAGACGAAAAGGCGCGCCGATGAGACGCAGAAGGACGAAACCGGTGCGCAATCCCAGGCCTTCATTGAAAGCCGGCGTCAACAGCAGCGCCTCAACATAAGGTTTATAACCAAGGTGGGGATGACCTTTGAGGAGGGGTTGAGTCGCTTGGATGCGGTCCGTGCAGGCGAGGCTTTTGGTTTGGGAGAGCTGGTTTACGCAGCAGGCGGCATCGCAGAGGCAAGCTTGGGGCAGATTCGGGAGCAGGTCGAACGGTTTTCCGGGGCCGCTGGCGCAGAAACGCTCCTTTACGATGTTTTAGATCTTTCATCCCATGCAATTGATATCGAAGAATACCTCCAGTGGCGCCAGGAGCTTTCGGAGAGCCTGCAGGGGTGGGGCAGGCGTTTGATGCGTGAAAACGATCCCCCCAAACTGGAGGGTTGGCCTGAGGGGGCCATCCGTCCAGCGGAGTTCAAGACAGTGATCAACTTTTTCGTTGCTTTCTTGTTTGAGCTGCTTAAGGACAAGGTCGGCAAAGGTCCTTTCAATTTCGATTGGGAAGAAGCGGTTTCGGGATTTCATGACTACCTCGTTGCGAAAAAAGCAGGGGTGGCTGATCTTCTTCTGGTGCCGGGGGTTTCTGATGGTGTGAAAGATCGGGTTGTGAGCCATATGGAGCTGCTTTTCATGTTGGATGCCGCAGAGCGCCCTCAGAAAGCTGAGGAGCTTGCCGTGGCGCTTACCGCCCGAGCTCGCCATTTTGGGGATGTTACCGGCGCCATTGAACGATTGGTCCGCGCAGGAGAGCTTAACGCCGACACGGAGCCTGATGAGGCGGCCCGGCGCATTCTTGAGAACATAGCCGCTCAAGAGGCGCCGCCGGTTCAGATAGATGAGCCGACACGACGGGAGATGGCCCGCAGGGCCTTTGATCTGATGCGCCAGCCTCTTACCGGGTTGGAGGAGAAGGCGGTGGTTCCCGAGATGCCTTTGAGTACCCGGGACATACTCACCGATCACTCCATGAGCGCCTTAGGAGTGCGCTATTTCCCCGCCCAGGATTACCCTGCTCATTATAGGGGCGTGGTTGTTCTCGAAACAGCGCTTCATCCCAAGGAGGAGCGCCGCGTCCGCAGGCCGGAGCTGAACGACGGGAGCGTGTGGGGGATCACTCAGATGGCTCCCGAGGAAGGGTGGAAGAAGCTCAGAATCGGGGAAGTTGCTTCTCTCCTGCCTAAGCTCGTCCCTGGCTGGCGTTTCCGGAAAACGGCAGATCCGGACATGGTCTTCAGCTTTTTGTCTGTTCGTTCGGGAACTGACCAACTTGAGCTGGAGTATGGCGCGGGGAGGGAGAGTGTCAGTCGAGCGTCCAGGAGTTCCGCCCATTTTAGTCTCATGCAGATGGCTGCCAGCGGCGAATGGGAGTATTGGCAGCCCCCTGCTGCCGGGCAGGAGGAGGGGTTTGTCGCGTTGGCAGAGCAGCTGGTGGCCCATGGGGTGGCTGTGGCCGATGATCGTTCCGACGGACATCATTATCTGACACTGGATGAGTTGGTTTCGATTCGTGCTGAGGAGAGGCTATTGTCCATCAAGATTACGCGTGAGCAGTTGGGACCAGCGCGCATGCTTGGTCGGACCACCTTTTTGTTGGCCGACGGATTTAGCTATCCTGAGGACGATGATGGCAGCGCTGCCCCCATAGGGCGCCGGATCCAGGCAACGGTCTCTCCGGAAGAGGGGAAACACACCACGATCCTCCGTGTTTTCAATGACGACGCGGATCAGCCGTTTGTTGCTGGACTTGGTTATGATCCATCCGGCCACGTTTTGACTGTTACGCTGGATGTTCCGGAGAGCGAGATTGAGCAGTCTGAAGTTCAAGTTCTTGCTCGTCCGGTACTGAGGGCTGACACAGAGACGGATGAGACGGTGACCGTTCGCTTGGTGTCAGCGCAGGCGGCCGGGCAGGAGGAGGGGTTTGTCGCGTTGGCAGAGCAGCTGGTGGCCCATGGGGTGGCTATGACCGATGGTCGTTTCACCGGACATCATTATCTGACACTGGATGAGTTGGTTTCGATCTGCGCCAAGAAGGACATGCTTTCTATCAACGTTGTACGGGGACCGGAGCCGCAGCGCTCGCATGATGCTGTTACCTTGGGGTTGATTGACTGCTTTCGCTATGCTGCTGACGACAGACGTGCTGAAGGTCTGCCCATAGGTCGTGAGGCCATTGCGTTTTTTGTTGGAACAGACGACCAACGAAACGGCATTTACCTTGGTTCCAAAGATGACCCGAGTCAGCGGATTGTTACGGGGCTTGATTATAATCCGCATGCGCACATTTTGACTGTTACGCTGGATGTTCCGGAGAGCGAGATTGAGCAGTCTGAAGTTCGAGTTCTTGCTCGTCCGGTACTGAGGGCTGACACAGAGGCGGATGAGATGGTGACCGTTCGCTTGGTGTCGGCGCAGGCGGCCGGGCAGGAGGAGGTGGAGCGCATTACAAGCGAGACATCCTTAACGACTCAGGATTTTGTGGTTCACACCAGCGGGAAACGCTATGTTCCTGATAGAGATTATCCGCCCAGCTATACTGGTTTTGTTGAGTTGCATCCGGAAGGCGATGGGGACGGGGTTCCTGTTCTCAGGAGTGTGCTCAACAATGTTTGGTTGTGGGAGGGGATCATTAAAGGTGGAGCCGCTGCCGGGCAGGAGGGGGGGGTTGGGTCTTGGACGGCCGAGGAGGTTGCCGGTATCTTGGAGAGGGCGGGGGATCTTACAAATGTTACTGTGCACCCACTCAGCGGGGATTCGAAAACCTTGACACAACAAGATGCTCAACGCGCAGGCAGAAGCATCGCCCATCACGTAGGAACTTTTTTGGGCCCGGAGAGCAGCAGATTATACCGCGTTTCTGTTGATGCGGAGGTTCGGCAAGCTACAGTTCAGGAGATTATAGTCCGCGCCCCTGCTGATTGGCATGAGGACAGGGTTCTTGAGGCGCTTAAGCAGCCTGAAGCGACGACAGGGCTTGAGGAGCATGGTGTCGCGGAGGTGCCCGGAGGGTTTGTGGTGGATCCGGCTTATGCGCCTGCCCCTGAGACGCTGGTTCTGCAGAAAGGAGTGCGGCCGCCGGCAGACCTGCCCAAGACCATTTCACCCATCCTGGCGAACGAGACGACTGTGGCCGGGATGATCGACCACCTGAACAGATTGGCTCTCAAGGGGGACTTCTATCTCGCTTACTCCCTGGAGTATTTTGACCTGAGTGATGCTCGGGCGGCTACGCCGGCAGATGGGCGCGTCAAGGGTTCTGTCTTATTGGACCCCAAGAGGGGATTCACTGCCCGGCAATTGGGAGCGGCTTTTCTGGTTTCTGAGAGGACCGGCACGGTCTACGTGATTGAGATCACCGAGATTACCCACCCCACGCTGAACAAACCCCTGATCTACGTCAGGATGGCGTAGCAACAGAATCAAACCTAAAATCGGTACCGGGTACACTTTTCAACAGCAAGTGTACCCGGTACCAAGATCAAACAACAAAACCTAACCCCGGTACCGGGTACATGTGTACCCGGTACCTAGTTCTCGCGGCGGAAGGCCTGGGCGAGGATCAAGCGGATCAGCTCGTTGTAAGGAATCCCCACCTTCTCGGCAGATTGGGCCACCTCATCAATCCGGGCAATGCAGGGGTTGACGTTGGGCTCAATGAAGTAAACTTGCCCCTCAGGGGTCAAGCGGATGTCAAAGCGGGCGTAACTGCGGATGTTGAATGCCTGATAAGCTCGCCTGCAGGCCTCTGCCACCCGTTCCTCCACGCCATCGGCCAATTTTCCTGCAAAGACTGATTTGATTCCCCATCGGGCCCGGTATTTGTCATCCCACTTGGCTTTGTAGGTGGCGATCCTGGGCTCTTCCTCGGGGAGTACACCGAACTTCATCTCCCGCGCAGGCAGAACCTGAATGCGCCTGTCCCCGATCACTGAGACGTAGAATTCCCGTCCATCGATGTACTCCTCGGCGATGGCATCTAATCCCATGTTGCCGTGAATGAAGCGCACCCGCTCGATCAAGGCTTGGGGGGTGTCCACGATGGAGGCCTGAGAGATTCCCCGGGAGGCCTCCTCCTGAAGGGGCTTGACGATGCAGGGCAGTTTTAGTGTTTTGGGGTGCCAGATGCGGTGGCCCCTGTGGAATTCATGGAAGTGCGGGACGCGGAGGCGGTGGAAGCGTAGGATCTTCTTGCAGAGTCCCTTGTTGTTGCAGATGAAGAGCGACTGGGAGCTTGCCCCGGTGTAGGGGACCTCCAGCATCTCCAAGAGGGCGGCCACATTCTTGTCTAAGTGGGTTTTGTTGTTGAAGACCTCCATCAGGTTGAAGACCACATCGGGTTTTGTGGTCTCAAGCTCTTCAAAAAGGGGTTTGAGGTCGTTGTGGAGCCCTAAGAGGGAGACCCGGTGACCCAGGGCCAGCAGGGCGCGGTGGACGTCATTTTCGGTGTACATGTTCTCGGGGTCGGTGAGTTCCTCCTTAAAGTCATAGCCGCGCTGAGTGATGTAGGGCACGTCAAAGAGCATGAGGACCTTGAGACGCTTTTTCATTGGGTTTCTTTGCCTCCGCGGAACCAGCCGGTGTAGCGGTAGTTCATCAGCAGTGAGGTCATGTAGGCTGAGAGCTTCAAGAGGGTTGTCGGCTCAGGTTCCGGGGCGACGAGTTTCAAGGCCCGGCAGCGTTCGGTGATCTCCTTGAGGAGGTCGCTGGCTGTGTACTTGTGTTCGCCGGTCCACTGCGAGAGGGTATTGAGCAGAGCTTTGCGGTGGGTTCGGATGATCTGTGCCGCAGAGGCAGAGCGTTCGGTTTCCTCAGTCTTCTCTGCAAAGATTCTCTTGAGGTTCGGGTCGTGAAAGTCAGGGTAATCCTCGGCTTGAGAGCGGCGCTTCTTTTTGTAGTAGTTCCGAAGCCGGCTCTTTAGGGCGGAGGCCTTCCAGCAAGGGGTGCCCTTGGGGTTGGCCGGCAGCTTGCCCTGGATCTGCAGCATCAGCCGGTCCACAAACTCCAGCTTGCGGAGGGCCGGCCACCCCTGATAGCGCTTGTGCCAGTCCAGGCCTGGGGCCAGCCACACTGCAAAGGTTTCTACGAAGTCTTCGTCCGGGTGGTACTGGGCGTAAAAGTAATCCAGGTGCCGGACAAAACGCTTGCTGTAAGGACGGAATCGGTAGGTGTCTGCGTAATCCTCTGTGGGTCTGCCAAAGACCTTCCTCCAGCCCTTTCGGTGGTGCAGGAGATAGGCGTAGCTTAAGGCATGTCCGGCTTCATGCCGGAGGAGCTTCATGCACCACTCCCTGGTTTCCCCCTCGGCCTCCAGCATCATCTTCTTCTCCAGGCGGATCAAGGCAGGGTGGGCCAGGAAGAAGGGAATACCGATAACTGGCTCATCCTCCGGGGTGGCCCACTCATCGGCCAGGTAGCAGCGGGGCTTGAAGGGGATGCCTCGGGCGTCCAGCTCGCGGTAGAGCTGCTGAATGCAGTCGGCCAGCCAGGTCCCTTCGATCTGAATCGGCAGGTCGCAGATGCGGGTCTCTAGGAGCTCTTCTTCCGAGAGCTTGTTCAGGTCGATGGCTTTGCTCACGAGGGTGATTGTATCAAGCAGAAGGGGCATGGTACCATCTCAAACACAGTGCCGGGAAAATGTCATCCTCACGGAAGTGATGATCAATTCCCGCATCCACGGGAATGGCAGATCCTCGATCAAGTCGAGGATGACAAGAAGGGGGTGATGATGGTCACTGAGGAACAAGTCAGAAATGCGCTTCGGGAGTGCTATGACCCGGAGGTTCCGGTCAGCATTGTGGATTTGGGCTTGGTCTACGGGATTGAGGTCACGGATGGGACTCAAGTCCATGTGACGATGACCCTGACCACTCCCGGCTGCGGGATGGCCCGGCAGATTGCCTTAAATGCCAAGGAGATCGTCTCGAAATTACCCGGAGTCAAAGAGGCCAAGGTGACCGTGGTGTGGGAACCCCGCTGGCATCCCAGCATGATGTCGGAAGAGGCCAAGAAGAAGCTTGGTATTCCTTCAAGTTCCGGTGAAGCGCCTTCGGCCTCCAGCGAGGAAGCCGGGGGCGGATCAGAGGGCTAGAGGGATCGGAGAGCAGATGTACCCGGTACAATGTACCCGGTACAATGTACCCGGTACAATGGGGGTTGGGGGCTAGAGGGAGCGGCGCAGTTCCGCCTCGGCGTCTACGGCGTCTCGATTAATCTTGCGAAGCAGTTCCCGAGCCGTATCTTTAAGGGCAGGGCTGGCCTCGGGGTTTAAGGTGATGGCTCGGGCGAGCTGAATGGTCATGCGAAGGTAACGGATGAGCTCCCCTTCATCCACACCCGATTGGGTGACCACCTTATCAAAGCCTGCCCCTGCGGCCCAGCGCTCCATGGTTCCTGCCAAATGAAAAGCCGGTTTCTTGGTGAGTGGCGCAATCCGGTACCTGCGCTCCTTCTTGTGAATCTCTTCTAAGAGCTCTGAGAGGGCATCCGACCAGGAGCGGATGCGCCTGGGCAGCTTCGGTTCGGGCCCAATGCCTCGCCTGGGCTCATAGACCACGCTTAAGAGAAAGATCCCCAGATCCACCACCCGTAACTCCTCCAGCCACCCTGCGTCAAAGAGCTCAGCCAAGATCAGCTCATAGCCGTAGAATTCAGTAGCAAAGATCCCTTTGTGGGTCAGCTGCCCCCTTCGACCGCCATGGTCTTGTACGTAGGGGTCTGACCCCTTCGTACCGGCGAGATAGCCCAACTCCTTCAAGAGCCCGAGCTTTCTCTCCAGCAGGGAGAAGGTCTCTCGCTGCTGAGCTTGAGAGGCCTGATGCGCGTGGAAGGTCTGTTGATAAAAGGGGAGCAGTTCCTCTCCGTGGCTCTGATAGAGGTTGAGCAGTGTGGCGTAGGCTAAGTTAAAGCGGCTGAAAACCTGTTCCGGGCGGCCGTGCGTGAGCTTCTCGACATCGGAAAAGGGGATCTCCCAAGGGTTGACGCGCAGGTAGACAAAGCCGGCCTCATCCATGCCGCGGCGTCCGGCCCGTCCGGCCATCTGATGGCACTGGCGTACGGTGAGCGGCTGCCTGGAAAAGCGTCCGGACTTGATGCTGGGGGAGCGTTTGGTCAAGGTATCCAAGACCACCGAGCGGGCCGGCATATTCACCCCCAGGGCAAAGGTCTCTGTGGTGACGATGGCTTGGATCAGGCGGCTGGTAAAGAGGACCTCGACCACCTCTTTGAGGGTGGGCAACAGTCCGTC
>CAZQXN010000041.1:0-11266 GCA_964597545.1 uncultured Planctomycetia bacterium
AGCACGTCCTTGGTAAGGACGGGGTCACGGGTTCGACTCCCGTCTCCAGCTGAGCAAAGGAGTAGTTTTTTATTTTCTAGGTCACCCAACAGTAAACCAAGACAAGTGTGAGGGCATCATGGCTAAGGAGAAGTTTGAGCGAACCAAACCCCATGTCAACATTGGGACGATCGGTCACGTCGACCACGGCAAGACCACCCTGACTGCAGCCATGACCAAAGTGCTGACCAAGTCGGGTCAGTCGACGGAGAAGTCCTATGCAGACATCGCCAAGGGCGGCGTAGTCCGCGGCGAGAGCAAGATCTTGACGGTTTCCATTGCGCACGTTGAGTATCAGACTGATAAACGACACTATGCCCACGTCGATTGTCCTGGGCATGCTGACTACATCAAGAACATGATTACCGGTGCCGCACAGATGGACGGCGCCATCTTGGTGGTCAGCGCACCCGACGGGCCGATGCCCCAGACCCGGGAGCATATTCTCTTGGCGCGTCAGGTGAACGTTCCGGCCATCGTCGTTTACCTCAACAAGTGCGATTTGGTGGAGGACAAAGAGCTTCTGGACCTGGTTGAATTGGAGGTCCGGGAGCTTTTGACTAAGTACGAGTTTCCAGGGGATAAGACCCCGATCGTCAAGGGTTCCGCATTGAAGGCACAGGCAGGGGACGCCGACGGGGAGAAGTCGATCCTTGAGCTTCTCAAGGCCGTTGACGACTTTATTCCTGAGCCCAAGCGGGACATTGAGAAGCCCTTCCTGCTGGCGGTGGAGGACGTTTTCTCCATCACTGGGCGCGGAACGGTCGGCACCGGAAGAATTGAGCGCGGTGTGGTCAAGGTCAATGAAGAGGTTGAGGTGGTGGGTCTTCGGCCCGAGAGCACCAAGACCGTCGTGACCGGTGTTGAGATGTTTCGCAAGGAGCTGGATCAAGGACAGGCAGGGGACAATGTGGGTCTCTTGCTTCGCGGTACCGACAAGAATAGCTTGGAGCGTGGGATGGTTTTGGCCAAGCCCGGAACGGTGACGCCGCATACGAAGTTTAAGGCGGAGGTGTACGCGCTCTCGAAAGAAGAGGGGGGTCGCCACACACCGTTTTTCAAGGGCTATCGGCCGCAGTTCTACTTCCGCACGACAGATGTGACCGGTGTGGTCACGCTGCCCCAGGGGACAGAAATGGTAATGCCGGGGGATAACGCGAACGTGGACGTAGAGTTGATTGCCCCGATTGCCATGGAGAAAGGTCTGCGCTTCGCGATCCGCGAAGGGGGTAAGACCGTCGGCGCCGGAGTGGTTTCGGAGATTATCGCCTAACCTTCGGCGTATTTTTTTGGGTGCAACGTGGCTAGAGCAGTCCGAGAATTGGAAACGCTTGCTTGTGAGAGCTGTCGGCGACGCAATTACAGCTTTCTCAAGAACAAGAAGAAAAAGCCTGAGCGTTTAGAGCTGAAGAAGTTCTGCCCGTTCTGTCGGTCACACACCCTGCACCGCGAAACCAAATAGGCCAGTAGCTCTAACTGGTAGAGCAACGGACTCCAAATCCGATGGTTGGGGGTTCGAATCCCTCCTGGCCTGCATCGGGTCTAAGAGGGAGTGGGATATTCATTTCTCCGTCGCCTGCAAGCGGCGGAGAAATTATCGTTAATGACCTGTGGTCGCCGCGACCTTAAGGGGTGGCCTTAAACCTCAAAGGACGCGGCACCTTCTATTTTGAATGGATGATGATTCGCAAGAGCGTTGCCTTCTTAAAGGATGTCAAGAGCGAGCTGAGTCAAGTCTCATGGCCGTCGCGCCAAGAACTGCTGGGCTCGACGAAAGTGGTGCTGGTGACCCTGATCCTTCTGTCCCTGCTGATCGGCTTCTACGACTTGATCTGCGCCAAGCTCATCCGCTGGATTATCCGCTGATGGAAAAGCACTGGTACGTCATCCACACGCTGACCGGCCAGGAGGAGAAGGTTCGCCTCTCCCTGGAGCGGGCCATTGCCAGCGGCAAGTGCGGAAAGTCGCTCGAGAAGGTGATGGTCCCCATGGAGAAGATCTCCGAGGTCAAGGGGGGCCAGAAGAAGATTTCAGAGCGCCGCGTCTATCCCGGTTATGTGCTGGTCCAGATGTCACTCAACGATGACACGTGGTACCTGGTCAAGACCACACCCGGGGTGGCCGGTTTTGTCGGTTCAGGTCAGCGGCCGGTTCCGCTGAAGGAAGAGGATGTCACTTCGATCCTTCAGGCGAGCCAGGAGAAGATGGAAAAAGCCACTCCCAAGGTGATCTTTGAGAAGGGGGAAGGGGTTCGAGTGACCGAAGGACCCTTCAACAACTTCAATGGGACCATTGAAGAGGTCAATCCCGAGAAGGGGAAGCTCAAGGTGATGGTGAGCATCTTTGGGCGCGCAACCCCGGTTGAGCTGGAATACTGGCAGGTGGAGAAGGTTTAATGAGCCCCAAGCCCAAATCAAAAACCAAAAAGGTGAAGGCCACCATCAAGCTGTATTGTCCGGCCGGAAGCGCCAACCCCGCACCGCCGGTGGGTCCGGCGCTCGGTTCCCACGGTTTGAACATCATGGATTTCTGCAAGAAATTCAACGATCAAACCAAGGACCGGGAGGGATTGGTTTTACCTGTGGTGATCACCGCTTACGAGGACCGCAGCTTTGAGTTTATTATCAAGTCCCCTCCGGCGTCTGTCCTCTTAAAGCAGGCTGCAGGCATTGCCAAGGCTTCCGGTGTTCCCAACCGAGAAAAGGTTGGCCAGGTACCCATGTCCAAGGTCAGAGAGATCGCCCAAGCGAAGCTGTCTGACCTCAATACCGATTCTGTGGATCAGGCTGCAAAGCAAGTTGAGGGCACTGCGCGCTCCATGGGAATTGAGGTGGTAGCCGGATGAGCAGACGGTTGGATCAGGCACGCAGCGCCTTGGGGGAGCGCAAGCCTCTTCCCTTAAAGGATGCCATTACTGCACTCCAGGGAGCGATTGCACCCAAGTTTGACGAGACTGTGGACCTGGCTCTTCACCTGGAGCTGGATCCCAAGAAGAGCGACCAGATGGTTCGAGGCACCGTTGTTCTGCCGCATGGAACAGGGAAAGCGGTTCGGGTATTGGTCTTTGCCAAGGGGGATGCCGAGCGTAAGGCCAAGGAGGCCGGGGCAGATCATGTGGGGTCAGAGGAGCTCTTCAAGAAGGTTGAGGGGGGCTGGTCGGATTTTGACGTGGCGATTGCCACCCCGGATCTCATGCGGGAAGTCGGAAAGTTGGGCAAGGTATTGGGTCCACGAGGCCTGATGCCGAGTCCCAAGGCCGGCACCGTTACTCCGGATGTGGCCCGCGCCATTCAAGATGCCAAGCAGGGGAAGGTGGAATTCAAACTGGACAAGCAGGCCGGCATTCATCTGAGTGTCGGCAAGCGCTCTTTCTCGCCTGAGAAACTAGAGGCCAATGTTCAGGCGCTCCTGGAGGCGATTTGGAAAGCCAAGCCTGCCTCAGCCAAGGGTCGCTACGTTCGCTCTGCGGTCCTCTCGAGCAGCATGGGTCCAGGGATTCGCCTGGATTCAGGCGCGGGGAAGTTGTGATGAGTCAGGCAGCGCAAGCAACAACCAACGGAGCTCACCTCGGCCGCGCCCTCAAAGAGAAATGGGTCGATGAGCTCAAGCGCTCTCTCAAAGGGACCGACACCGTTGTGCTGACGAAGTTTGATCGCATCTCCGCCAAGGATGTCAATGTCCTTCGGCAGAAGCTGCAAGGGGTTGAAGCTTCCCTCTATATGGTGAAGAACCGCCTCTGTCAGCTGGTCTTTAGGGACTTAGGCTGGAAGGATTTGGAGTCGATGCTTGAAGGCACTTGCGGCATCAGCTCGGTTCGCGGGGATGCAGCAGCAGTGGCAAAGTTGTTGGTCGATTTCTCCAAAGAACATGAAGGGTTTGTGCTGCAGGGGGGACTCCTGGGCGGGGAGATTCTTAAGACCCCGGAATTGGTCTCCCTGGCGAAGCTCCCTTCTCGGGATACCTTGCTGACCCAGGTGCTCGGCGGTATCCAAGCGCCCTTAACAGGGTTGGTGGGGACGCTGCAAGGCGTCCAGAGGACATTGGTCGGTGTTATCCATGCAATTCTAAAGAAGCAGGAATGAAACAAGGGGGATCGAAAGATGTCTACTGAAACAAAAGAATCTAAGGAAGCAGTGAAGCAAGAGGGTCAGGCCCCTGAGGCTGAGAAGCCCAAGGAAGCCAAGGCCCCTGAAAAGGCAGCCGAAGCCTCGAAAGCGCAATCTAAGGAAGAGAGCAAGCCCAAAGCAGAAGTTTCTGGAAAGCTGGCTGAGATTATTGCCGCCATTGAAACCTTGTCGGTTTTGGAGCTCTCGAAGCTCGTCAAGGCGCTGGAGGAGCATTTCGGCGTCTCCGCGGCCGTTCCGATGGCCGTTGCCGGAGCTCCGGGTGCAGCTGCAGCCGGAGGTGGCGAGGCAGAGGAGGAGAAGAGCTCCTTTGACGTGGTGCTAGCCGAAGTGGGCGCTAACAAGATCCAGGTCATCAAGGAGTTGCGTTCAGTGACTACCTTGGGCCTCAAGGAGGCTAAGGATCTGGTGGATTCAGCCCCCAAGCCGGTCAAGAGCGGTGCCACCAAGGAAGAGGCGGATGCCATCAAGAAGAAGCTTGAGGCGGTTGGAGCGAAGGTCGAACTGAAGTGACGGCAAAGCCGTCATCCTCGCGAAAGCGAGGATCGATCCCCAATCAAGTTGGGGATGACAAGGTGAGAGGAATATGAGCCCTAAGACGACGTTGAAAAAGCGCAACTTCGGACGAATACCAGAACGGTATAACCTTCCGGATCTGCTGCAGATACAGGTGAAGCCCTATGTGGAGTTTCTGCAGATGGGCGTTGCCCGGACTCGTCGGGAGAATCAGGGCCTCCAAGAGGCCTTCTCAGAGGTTTTCCCGATTGAAAGCCAGGATGGGAGGTACCGCTTGGAGTATCTCCATTATGCTTTGGGGACTCCCAAGTACGACCTGTCTGAGTCGATGCGCAGGGGTTTGACCTATGCGGCTCCCTTAAGCGTCAAGCTTCGCCTGCGTACGCCGAAGGAGATGAAGGAGCAGGAGGTGTATCTGGGTGACGTTCCCCTGATGACCCCTACCGGCACCTTTATCATCAACGGAGATGAACGGGTGGTGGTTTCTCAGCTCCATCGATCCCCCGGTGGTTTTTTCGAAGAGGACATTCACCCCAACGGCAAGCGGATGTTCACCGCCCGCATCATTCCGTATCGCGGCGCATGGCTTGAATTCGAGTTCGACCTGACCGATACCCTCTATGCCGTCATTGACCGCCGCCGAAAAGTTTACGTCACCACCTTCTTGAGGGCCATCGGCGCAGGTTCCGACGAAATGATCCTGGATGCCTTCTGCGGTGTCGAGACCTTGAAGGCGCAGGAGCTTTCCGACGTCGAAGCAGCATCGGGGCGGACCCTTGCCGCCGATATCATCGATCCCCAGACGCAAGGTGTTTTGGTTTCCCGATTTGAGAAGCTGGGCAAGGAACACCTCAACATGATTTGGAACTCAGAGATCCGGGAGCTTAAGCTCTTGAAGCAGCCGGTTCCAGGAATCCTGAAAACCTTTGAGAAGGATCGCTTGAAGAGCGCCGAGGATTCGGTCTTGGACATTTTCCGGAAGCTGCGCCCGGGTGATCCGGCCACCTTGGCTTCGGCGCAAGCCCTCCTGCAGCGGCTTTACTTTGATCCCAAGCGCTATGACTTAGGCCGCGTGGGCCGGCATATCCTCAACCGCAAGCTGGGCATCAAGCGCTCCTTGGAGGATAGGGTGCTCGATCCTGAGACCGTTGTGGCGGTCTTGAAGTACTTCCTGAATCTCAAGGGTGGGCAAGGGGAGGTGGATGACATCGACCACTTGGGCTCCCGGAGGATTCGATCAGTGGGCGAGCTCCTCCAGAACCAATTCCGCATTGCCTTGGCGCGTGTGGAGCGCTCGGTTCGCGAGCGCATGGCGATCTTTGATTTGGATTCCACCATGCCGCATCAGCTGGTCAACGCCAAGTTGGTGTCGGGCTTGATCCGCGATTTCTTTGGCCGGTCGCAGCTGTCTCAGTTCTTGGATCAGACCAATCCCTTGGCGGAGCTGACGCACAAGCGCCGGCTCTCGGCCTTGGGACCCGGGGGGCTCTCCCGCAAGCGGGCTGGTTTTGAGGTGCGCGACGTTCATCATTCCCACTATGGCCGCATCTGCCCGATTGAGACACCGGAAGGTCCCAACATCGGTTTGATAGCCTCCCTCTCTACCTATGGGCGGATCAACGACTTTGGTTTCATCGAAACCCCCTACTGGGTGGTGGAGGGCGGCCGAGTGAGCAGCAGCGTCAAGTTCCTTTCGGCTGACGTCGAGGACAAGTACGTCATTGCTCAGGCCAACGCTCGCATTGATGCCGCCGGGCGTTTTCAGGACAAGCTGGTGCGCTGTCGCCATCGCGGCAACTTTCCCCTCCTTTCCCCCAAAGAGATTCACTTTAAAGATGTTTCCCCCAAGCAGTTGGTTTCCGCAGCCGCCTCTCTCATTCCTTTCCTCGAGCATGACGATGCCAACCGGGCCCTTATGGGTTCCAATATGCAGCGCCAAGCCGTGCCCCTGCTGTTTCCCGAGCCTCCGTTGATCGGCACCGGGATGGAGTATCGCACGGCGGTCGATTCCGGAGCGGTGGTCGTGGCCCGCGATTCCGGCACCGTGAAGGAAGTCCAGTCGGATCGCGTTGTCGTGGATCGGATGGTCTACCCCTTAAAGAAATTCGCCCGCTCCAATGCCAATACCAGCGTCAACCAAAGGCCGCTGGTTGCCGTTGGGCAAAAGATCAAGGCAGGCCAGGTGTTGGCCGATGGCGTGGCGACACAGGATGGCATGCTTGCGCTCGGCCGGAACTTGTTGGTTGCCTTCATGCCTTGGCGGGGCTACAACTTCGAGGATGCCATCTTAATCAGTGAGCGGTTGGTCAAGGATGACATCTTTACCTCGGTGCATGTTGAAGAGTTTGAGATTGAAGCGCGGGACACCCGGCTCGGCAATGAGGAGATCACCCGGGACATCCCCAATGTGGGAGAGGATGCGCTCAAAGACTTGGACGAGTCCGGCATTGTGCGTATTGGTGCCGAGGTGCATCCGAGTGACATTTTGGTGGGGAAGGTGGTTCCCAAGTCTGAAACCGAGCAGTCTCCAGAAGAGCGGCTGCTCAGGGCGATCTTCGGTGAAAAGGCCGGGGATGTTCGGGATGCTTCCCTCACCGTTCCGCCGGGTGTGGAGGGGATCATTGTGGATGTGAAGGTCTTCTCCCGCAAGAAGGCTCGGCCTCGCTCCAAAGATGAGTTGGCTGAGGAGCAGAAGAAGATCGAATCCATTCGCAAGACCTATTCATCGCAGATCCGGAGTTTAAAACGTGAGCGGATGAAGGCATTGGGGCGCCTCATTGTCGGCCAGAAGCTGGAGCAGTCGCTCCTGGATGAGGAGACCGGCGAAGTGGCGCTGGCGGCGAATCACAAGGTTAGCGCCCGGGACATTCCTAAGCTTGAGCGTGCTGATCTGGAGGAGGTTCGCCTCATCAACAAAGAAAAAGAGGAAGAGGCGCGCAAAGTTCTTCGAGTGCTCAATGAGCAGCTGGAGGAGCTTTCTTATGAGGAAGCGCGCGAGGTTGACCAGCTCAAGCGCGGCGATGAGCTGCCGCCCGGGGTCCTAAAGAAAGTGGTGGTTTACGTGGCCTCCAAGCGCAAGGTGCAGGTAGGCGACAAGGTTGCCGGCCGTCACGGCAACAAGGGCGTCATTGCCAAGATCCTTCCGGATGAGGACATGCCGTTTTTGCCGGATGGAACCCCTGTGGACATCGTACTCAATCCCCTCGGGGTGCCCTCCAGGATGAATGTGGGTCAGATCTTAGAGACCCATCTGGGGTGGGCGGCCAAGGTGCTGGGGATGCAGATCGCTTCTCCGGTTTTCGATGGGGCGCGGGAGATTGAGATCAAACAGCTGATGCGCGAGGCCGGGGTACCCGAGCAGGGCCGCATTCAACTCAGAGACGGTTTAAGCGGCAAGCCCTTCGATCAGGAGGTTGCAGTCGGCTACATCTATATGATGAAGCTGATCCACCTGGTGGACGACAAGATCCACGCCCGGTCCATCGGCCCCTATTCCTTGGTGACCCAGCAACCGCTGGGCGGCAAAGCGCAGTTTGGGGGTCAGCGCTTCGGGGAGATGGAGGTGTGGGCGCTCGAGGCCTATGGGGCGGCCTACACGCTGCAGGAGCTGTTGACCGTCAAATCCGATGATGTTGTGGGACGGACCCGAATCTACGAGTCCATCGTCAAGGGGGAGCAGGCGCTCCATCCGGGCACTCCGGAGTCCTTCAACGTTCTCGTCAAGGAGCTTCAGAGTTTGTGTTTGGACATTCGGACCGAAAAGAGCAATTGAGGCGAAGGGATCTAGGGTAATCCATGGCAGACACCACAAAGGAATTGGATCAGTTAGAGCGAGCAAAGGCACAGCGCGTTGAGAAGGCGACTCGTGACCTGGGGCTGGCAACAGCCTCTGCGCCAGAGGTCAATGCCTTTGACGCCATCAGCATCCAACTGGCATCTTCGGAAGCGATCCTTGCCTGGTCCAAGGGAGAGGTCAAGAAGCCTGAGACCATCAACTACCGGACCCTAAAACCCGAAAAGGACGGTCTCTTCTGCGAGCGCATCTTTGGACCCACCAAAGATTGGGAGTGCAACTGCGGCAAGTACAAGCGGATCAAGTACAAGGGGATTACCTGTGACCGCTGCGGGGTAGAGGTGACACGCTCTTCAGTTCGCCGGGAGCGGTTGGGCCACATTCAGCTGGCTGCTCCGATTACCCACGTTTGGTTTTTCAAAGCCATTCCCAGCCGTTTGGGCACCATCCTCGACATGAACTTAAGGGATTTGGAGCGGGTCATCTATTACGAGGAGTATGTGGTGACCGATGCGGGGGATACCCCGCTCAAGGCCAGAGAGTTATTGACCGAGGAGCGCTACCTTGAGGCGCAGAAGAAGTTTGGTGCGGGCTCCTTTGAAGCGAAGATGGGTGCAGAGGCGGTCCGGGATCTCTTGGGGGCGCTCGAGCTGGATAAGCTCAACGAAAAGCTCAAGCGTGATCTTAAAGTCGCCAAGGGTGAACAGACCATCAAGAAGCTGATCAAGACCCTCAAGGTTGTGGATCAGTTTAGAAAGTCCGACAACGAGCCGGAGTGGATGGTTCTTTCCGTGGTTCCGGTGATTCCGCCGGATTTAAGGCCCCTAGTCCCCTTAGACGGCGGTCGCTTTGCCACCTCGGATCTCAACGATCTTTACCGCCGAGTCATCAATCGAAACAATCGCCTTAAGAAGCTCATTGAGCTTAAAGCGCCCGACGTCATCGTCCGCAATGAAAAGCGGATGCTCCAAGAAGCCGTGGATGCCCTCTTTGACAACGGTAGGCATGGCCGACCCGTGTTGGGGCCGGGCAATCGACCCCTTAAATCCTTGGCCGATATGCTCAAGGGCAAGCAGGGTCGATTCCGGCAGAACCTTCTGGGTAAGCGCGTCGATTACTCGGGACGTTCCGTGATCGTCATTGGCCCGGAGCTTAAACTCAACCAGTGTGGATTGCCTAAAAAGATGGCCTTAGAGCTCTTTGAGCCCTTCATTATCAAGAAGCTGCGGGAGCGGGGTTTTGTTCATACCATCAAGTCGGCCAAGCGGATGGTCGAGCGGGCACGGCTTGAGGTGTGGGACATCTTGGAAGAGGTGATTAAGGATCACCCGGTCCTCTTGAACCGCGCCCCCACCCTTCACCGCCTGGGGATCCAGGCCTTTGAGCCGGTGCTGATTGAGGGCAAGGCCATCAAGGTGCATCCCTTGGTTTGTACGGCGTTTAACGCTGATTTTGATGGGGACCAGATGGCTGTCCACGTGCCCCTTTCCATCGAAGCGCAGATGGAGTCACGCCTGTTGATGCTGGCCTCCAACAACATCTTTTCTCCGGCCAACGGCCAGCCGATTGTTGCCCCCACCCAGGACATTGTCTTGGGGGCCCACTATCTGACCCGCATGCACAGTGAGGCCAAAGGGGCCGGCCTCTCCTTTGCATCCTCGGATGAGGCGATCCTTGCTTTTGAGGAGGATGAAGTTGCGCTTCATGCCAAGGTGAAGCTCAGACTCGAAAAGGAAACAGTGGAAACGACCTTAGGAAGGATTCTGCTCAACCAACTCTTCCCGGAGAATTTCACTTTCTTAAACGAGACCATGAGCAAGAAAGCCTTAAGTGAGGCCATCATCCAGGTCTACAAGGAGTTTGGGCATGCCCGCACCGTTCAACTGCTGGATGACTTGAAGGGCCTCGGGTTTGAGATGGCAACGCGCGGGGGCCTCTCCATCTCCGTAGATGATCTGCAGATCCCTAAGGAAAAAGAGCAGATCATCCAGGAGGCCAGGCGCGAAGTGAACGATGTTGAGGATCAGTACCGCAAGGGCTTGATCACCGATGGGGAGCGGTACAACAAGGCCATCGACATCTGGACGCACGCGACCGACAAGGTGTCGGATCTGATCTTTAAGGAAATGGATCCCTTCAACCCCGTCTTCATGATGGCGGATTCCGGCGCGCGAGGTTCCAAACAACAGATTCGGCAGTTGGCAGGAATGCGGGGTTTGATGGCCAAGCCTTCCGGCGAGATCATCGAAAGCCCCATCACGGCCAACTTCCGGGAGGGGCTGACGGTGTTGGAGTACTTTATCTCCACCCACGGTGCCCGCAAGGGATTGGCCGACACGGCCTTAAAGACCGCTGACTCCGGGTATCTGACGCGTCGGCTCGTGGATGTGGCGCAAGACGTCTCCATCAGTGAGCTCGACTGCGGCACCCTCAACGGCATCTTGATTGGTGCGATCATTGAGGGGGATGAGGTTGTCGTTCCCTTGAAAGAAAGGATTATCGGCCGTGTGGCTCTGGACAACATCGCCGATGTCATCACCGACACCAGCATCATTGAGACCGGCCAAGAGATTACCGAAGAGGTCGCAGATCGGATCGAGCAGGCGGGCATCGAGAAGATCCGCATTCGCTCGGTCTTAACCTGCGAATCCAGCTCCGGCGTTTGCGCCCTTTGTTACGGAAGGAATTTAGCTACGGGCAAGCTGGTCGAGGTGGGTGAGGCCGTAGGGATCATTGCCGCGCAGTCCATCGGTGAGCCCGGAACGCAGCTGACGATGCGGACCTTCCACATCGG
>CAZQXN010000042.1:0-10272 GCA_964597545.1 uncultured Planctomycetia bacterium
CGCAGTCCATCGGTGAGCCCGGCACGCAGCTGACGATGCGGACCTTCCACATCGGAGGAACGGCATTCCGGGTGGTGGAGACCTCCAACATCAAGTCCAAGAACAAGGGGGTCATGAAATACCACAACATCCGGGTGGTGCAGAAAGGGAAGGGGTTCGTTGTCCTCAACCGCAACGGGCAGGTTTCCCTCAACGATCCGGATGGCCGGGAGCTGGAGCGCCATACCATTCCTTCAGGTGCGGTGCTCAAGCATCCCGATGGCGGCAAGGTCACCAAGGACGAAATCTTTGTTCGCTGGGATCCCTATACGGTTCCGATCCTGACCGAGGGCGGCGGTAAGGTTCGCTTTGAGGACCTCAAGGAAGGGGTCACCATGCGGACCGACGTGGATCCGGAGACGGGACTGCCGGACCGCATCGTTATCGAGCACCGCGGTGAATTCCACCCCCAGCTGGTTTTGGTGGATACCCACAACGAGGTTTTGGCGATCTACCCGATTCCGGCCGGCGCTCACGTTGTGGTCAAGGACGGTCAGAAGATTGAGGCCGGGGATCTCTTGGCCAAGACCCCGAGGGTCGTGACCAAGACCAAGGACATCACCGGTGGTCTTCCACGTGTGGCAGAGCTCTTTGAGGCCCGCAGGCCTAAGGATCCGGCCATCATCAGCGAGATTGACGGTGTTGTTGAGTTTGGTGAGGCCAAGAAGGGGCAGCGCCGCGTGGTCATCAAGAGCCCTACAGGCATGAAGCGGGAGTACCTTGTTCCACACGGAAAGCATCTCAACGTCTACAAGGGGGATTGGGTCACGGCAGGACAGCCCTTGATTGACGGACCGGTGGTGCCGCAGGACATCCTTCGCATTGGGGGTGACAAGCGGCTGCAGGAATATCTGGTCAATGAAATCCAGGAGGTGTATCGCCTCCAGGGCGTTTTGATTAACGACAAGCACATCGAGGTGATCGTTCGCCAGATGCTTCGCAAGATCCGCATTGACGATCCCGGCGACACCGATTTTCTCGTGGGTTCCCAGGTGGACAAGACCCGTTTCCGGGAGGAGAACGAGCGCCTCGCCAAGCGCAAGGGCAAGCCCGCGCAGGCGACCCAGCTGCTCTTGGGGATTACCAAGGCCTCTCTCTCTACGGAGAGCTTCATCTCGGCTGCCAGCTTCCAGGAGACGACTCGTGTGTTGACCGATGCCGCTGCTGCCGGAAAGAAGGACGTCTTGTCGGGGCTTAAAGAGAACGTGATTATGGGTCACTTGATCCCAGTCGGCTCCGGTTTTCCAGAGCACAGGGACATTGAGGTGGTCAAGACTGTTGATCCGCTCCCCTTGGCCCAGCCGGTTGAGCCACCTCCGAGCGAGACTCCGGCGGCGGATGAAGCAGGCGAGGCAGATGCGCCCGAGCCTAAAAAGAAGAAGAAGGCCTAGTTCATATGTGCCCAACCATCTCTCAGCTCATTCGTAAAGGTCGCAAGGAGAAGACGAAACGGTCCAAGTCTCCTGCCCTTCAAGCTCGGCCGCAGCTTCGGGGCGTCTGTCTGCAGGTGCGGACCATGACCCCCAAGAAACCAAACTCAGCACTGCGTAAGATTGCCAGGGTCAGGCTGACCAACGGCATTGAGGCCACCAGCTACATCCCCGGCGAGGGGCACAATCTTCAGGAGCACTCGATTGTGCTGATCCGCGGCGGTCGGGTCAAAGATTTGCCAGGAGTGCGCTATCACATTGTTCGCGGGACTCTGGATACAGCGGGGGTGAGCAACCGCCGCAAGTCCCGGTCCAAGTATGGAGCCAAGCGACCCAGAGAATGAGGCGACATCGTTCTGAAAAAAAGCAGATTGCACCGGATGCCCGGTTTAAGTCCAAGCTGGTCCAGCGCTTTATCCATATGCTGATGATCGGAGGCAAAAAATCTTTGGCCGAGCGGATCGTTTACCGGTCCATGGATTTGGCTGGGGAGCGCCTCAAGGCCAAAGAAGAGCCCCTGGTAATCTTCCAGAAGGCCTTGGAGAATATTCGGCCGCTGGTGGAGGTTAAGTCCCGTCGTGTCGGCGGGGCAACCTACCAGGTGCCGATCGAGGTCAGGGAATCCCGCGGTCTGTTCCTGGCCATGAAGTGGCTTAGGGATTTCGCCCGGGGCAAATCCGGCAAGCCCATGTGTGAGCGTTTGGCTGATGAGTTTGTGGCGGCCTACCAAAAGCAGGGACCGGCCGTCAAACGCAGGGAAGACATGCACCGGATGGCAGAGGCCAACCGGGCGTTCAGTCATTATCGATGGTAACCCGGCCGTAACCCCATAAAAGACAATGAGTGACACAGAACTCCAAGAATATCCATTAGAGCGAACTCGGAACATCGGGATTGCCGCGCACATCGATGCGGGCAAGACCACCACGACCGAGCGGGTTCTCTTTTACACCGGCCGCGTCCATCGAATCGGTGAGGTGGATGAGGGGACAGCCACCATGGACTGGATGGCCCAAGAGCAGGAGCGGGGAATCACCATCACCTCGGCTTGCACGACCTCCTTCTGGAAAGACCACCGGATCAACATCATAGATACCCCGGGGCACGTGGATTTCACCATGGAGGTGGAGCGCTCCCTGAAGGTCTTGGATGGGGCGATCGTCATCTTTGATGCAGTCAGCGGTGTGGAGTCTCAGTCGGAGACGGTCTGGCGGCAGGCAGATCGCTATCACGTCCCACGCATGTGCTTTGTCAACAAGATGGATCGATTGGGCGCCAACTTTTACGAGACGGTCAAGCAGATCGTCGAGCGGCTTGGGGCAGTGCCGGTGCCGCTGCAAATCCCGATCGGAGCCGAAGCCAAGTTTGTCGGTGTCGTAGACCTCATCAATCAGCAGGCATTGGTCTATACCGATGAGCAGGGAACCACAATCGAAACCCAACCGATCCCCGATGACTTGAAGGAACTGGCCCAGGAGTGGCGGGCCAAGATGGTGGAGCGTGTGGGGGAGGCCGATGAGGCGATCATGGAGAAGTACATCCATGAAGAGGAGATTTCGGTGGAGGAGCTTAAGACCGCCATCCGCCGTGCCACCATCGCCAACAAGATTGTTCCGGTTTTCACAGGTGCAGCTGCCCGGAACAAGGGGGTGCAGCCTCTCCTGGATGCGGTGGTTGATTTTCTCCCCTCTCCCCTGGACATCCCTGCAATGAAGGGCAACCATCCTGACAGCGGCGAGGAAGAGGAGCGGCCGACCGAGAAGGAATCCCCCTTGTCGGCATTGGCCTTTAAGATTGCCAGTGACCCCTTTGTGGGCAAACTGACCTTTATACGGGTTTATTCGGGCGTGCTCAAGGCGGGTGCTTACTACATCAACGCCAATCGGCAGGAGCAGGAGCGCATTGGCAAGCTCGTTCGGATGCATGCCAACAAGCAGGAGATTGTCAAAGAGGTTTCCTGCGGCGACATCGCTGCGGCAGTGGGCTTAAAAGAGACCAAGACCGGTGAGACGATTTGCGAGAAGGGTCATCCCATTCTCTTGGAGGGGATGGTCTTTCCGGAGCCTGTGGTTTCCCTGGCCATTGAGGCGGAGACCAAGATGGACCAGGACAAGCTGGGCCATGCGATGGGCCGCCTACAGGAAGAGGATCCCACCTTCCGTGTCAAGTACAACTCAGAAACTTCCCAGACGATTATCTCCGGGATGGGCGAGCTGCACCTGGAGGTGCTCTTGGATCGCATGAAGCGGGAGTTTAAGGTGGGGGCCAAGGTGGGTACGCCCCAGGTCGCCTACAAGGAGACCATCACCGCCAAGGCGCCGGATGTCGTTGGCAAATTTATTCAGCAGTCTGGCGGGCGCGGTCAGTACGGGCACGTAGTGATTGATTTGGAGCCCGGTGAGCGCGGCAGCGGTGTCGAGTTTATCAATGAGATTAAGGGCGGGAACATCCCCAGGGAGTACATTCCATCGGTCAAGCAGGGGGTGCTGGAGTCAGCCCAAGGCGGAGTCTTAGCGGGGTATCCCTGCATCGATTTGGTCGTTACCCTGACCGACGGTTCTTATCATGACGTCGACTCCTCGGAAATGGCCTTCAAGATTGCCGGTTCCATTGCGTTGCGCGAAGCGGTCAAACGAGCCAAGCCGATCTTCATGGAACCGATCATGAAGCTGGAGGTGGTGGTCCCCGAAGATTATTTGGGTGAGGTCATTGGCGACCTCAACTCCAGGCGCTGCAAAATCATGGAGATGACCCAGCGGGCCAATGTCAAGGTGGTCCGGGGTGAGGTTCCCCTGGCTGAGATGTTCGGTTATGCCACGGTCATCCGGTCGCTGACCCAGGGCCGCGGTTCCTACTCGATGGAGCCGTTGAGCTACAATCAGGTCCCCGGGAGCTTGGCAGAGAAGATCATTAAAGGAAAGGAGTCTAAGGGCTGATGGCGGGCGAGCGGAAGATCCGGATCAAACTCAAGGCGTATGATCATCGCATCTTGGATCAATCGGCCTTGGAGATTGTGGAGTCGGCTCGCAGGACCGGCGCAGATGTCGCAGGCCCTGTGCCGCTGCCCACCAAGCGGGAGATCTATACCGTGCTGCGTTCTCCGCACATCGACAAGAAGTCCCGCGAGCAGTTTCAGATGAAGACGCACAAGCGCCTTTTGGATATTCTCAACCCGACCTCCAAGACGGTTGACGCCCTCCGGAAGCTGGACTTGCCGGCAGGGGTGGATGTGGAGATTAAGTAATGAAGCCTGGTGTGGGATTAATCGGAAGAAAGCTCGGAATGACCCAGGTCTACAGCACCGAGGGAGAGCCCATTCCGGTCACAGTCCTCGAGGCTGGACCGTGCCAAGTGGTTCAGGTCAAGACCCTTGAGCGGGATGGCTATTCTGCCGTTCAGTTGGGATTTGGCGCCAAGGATCCTAAGCGCACCCTGAAGGCGGCTGCTGGACATTTCACCCGCGCAAAGGTGGGTCCGCAGCAGGTACTCAAGGAGTTTCGTCTCCCGGCACCTGCCAAGAAGGAAGAGGCCAAGGAGGCCAAAGCTCAGGAGGTGTTTGAGCTGGGCCAGACAGTGACGGTAGAGTTATTCAAGCCAGGGGACCGGGTGAATGTGACCGGTCGCTCACTGGGCAAGGGATTCCAGGGTGGAATGGCTCGTTGGAATTGGAGCGGAGGGCCCGGGGGCCATGGCTCGATGTCTCACCGAGCCCCAGGCTCAATCGGGGCGAGCGCTTATCCCTCCCGCGTCTTTAAGGGGCAGCATCTGCCGGGTCACATGGGAGATCTGCGCGTCACCGCAGAGGCACTTGAGGTGATCGAGGTTCATCCCAAGGAGAATCTTTTGCTGGTTCAGGGCGCTGTTCCCGGACGAGACCAAGGGGTGGTGGTGATTCGTAAATCCCGAAAACCTGCTCGGCCCCACAGATCCCACCATCATCAGGAGGCCGCTTCCAAGAAGAAAGAGGAGAAAGAGTCCAAGTCAGAGGAGAAAGGCCAAAAGGCAGAGGCAAAGGACCAGAAGAAGGATCAGCCTGGGCCCAAGGCAGAAGGCAAGGCAGAAGGCAAGGCAGACAAGAAGGGGCAGGATCCAGGCGAGAAAAAGGATAAGGCGTAATGGCGGAATTCCCGGTACACAATTGTGAAGGCAAGCGCGTGGGGGCTGTTCAAATCCCCAAGGCCCTGGAAGGTCCGGTCAATGCGGATCTTCTGTGGCAGGCAGTTCGAATGTACCGGGCCAATCAGCGGCAGGGGACAGCCTCTGCCAAGACGCGCGCAGAGGTCAGCGGCGGAGGGAGCAAGCCGTGGCGACAGAAGCACACTGGGCGCGCTAGAGCCGGCTCTTCCCGCTCCCCGATATGGGTCAAGGGGGGCGTGGTCTTTGGTCCCAAGCCTCGGTCCTACCGATACTCGCTGCCGCAGCAGCTTCGCCACTCTGCTTTGGTGCATTCCCTGAAGGATAAAGTTGCCAGCGGTTCCTTGGCGGTTCTCGAGAGCATCAAGGAGATGCCGCCCAAGACCAAGGTCTTGGCCGCACTTTTAGATAAGCTTCAGGGCAGTGGGCGCATCTTGGTGGTGGTGGATGAGCCCTCTAAGATTCTTGCCCGGGCATCCAGAAATCTGCGTGAGGTTTCCGTCAAGCCAGCTTCGGATTTGAACTGCTACGACGTTCTGGCCCATTCGAAGTTGGTGATGACAGCGCCGGCTTTGAAACAGTTGGGCGGGGCGCAGAAATGAGCCGCTTTGCCTCCGACATCGTTAAGGAATTGGATCGAACCGAGAAGGGAACCATCGCATCGGTTCAGCGAAAATATTTTTTCTCAGTTGATGTGCGCGCTACCAAGCCGGAGATTCGCCGGGCCGTAGAGGAACTTTTTAGCGTTAAGGTCGATCGCGTCAACACTGCGATTGTCTCGGGGAAACCCCGCCGGATGGGAAGGCGTTGGGGATGGAAGCCGGACCGAAAGCGCGCAGTGGTTACCCTCGCTGAGGGGAACAAGATCGAAGTCGCAACCTAATGGGGAATTTGTCGTGCCCGTAAAAAAGTTTAAACCCTACACACCGTCTCGGCGGCACATGAAGTCAGCCACCTTCGAGGCGATTTCCGACAAGAAGCCGGAAAAACGTCTGCTCAGCCCTTTGCGCAAATCAGGGGGCCGCAATCTCCATGGGCACATTACCATCCGTCATCGAGGCGGTGGGCACAAACGGATGCTTCGTCTGATCGATTTCAAACGGGATCGGCGGGATGTTGCGGCGACTGTGGTGGCGATTGAGTATGATCCCAATCGTTCAGCTCGCTTGGCGCTCTTAGAGTATCCGGATGGAGAGCGCCGCTACATCTTGGCACCCCGGGATCTATCGGTGGGGCGCCAGGTGATGGCAGCGGATCATGCTGAAGCCGTAGCGGGCAATGCCTTGCCGCTCTCACACATCCCCCTGGGTACCTTTGTGCACAATGTTGAGCTCAAGCCCGGCCGCGGAGGGCAGATGGCCCGTTCGGCAGGGGCATCGGCGCAGCTTTTGGCTAAGGAAGGGGCGTTTGCCACCCTGCGCTTGCCTTCGGGTGAAGCGCGGAAGGTCCCTGCGGTTTGCTATGCGACGGTTGGATCCGTGGGCAACGAAGACCATGAGTCCATCATACTCGGCAAGGCGGGTGCAGCGCGCTGGCGGGGCAGGCGGCCTCAGTCCAGAGGTGTGGCGATGAACCCGGTGGACCATCCTCACGGTGGCGGGGAGGGTAAGGCTGGCCAGGGCAATCCCCATCCGGTTTCTCCTTGGGGTTGGCAGACCAAGGGTTTCAAGACCCGGCGGCGGCACCATCCCAGCAACCGATACATCGTCAAGCGCCGCGTCAAAAAGACCAAGGCAAAGAGAGGTTAATCCATGGGACGTTCGACGCGTAAAGGACCTTTTGTGGATAAGAACTTGGCGGAGAAGATCTCCAAGCAGGTCAAGGCCGGTGAGCGTAAGCCGATCAAGACTTGGTCCAGGCGTTCCACCGTGACGCCGGATTTCGTCGGCTACACCTTCTTAGTTCACAATGGCATGAAATTTCTTCCGGTCTTTGTGACCGAGAATATGGTGGGACACAAGCTCGGTGAATTTTCTCCCACCCGGATCTTTAAGAAGCATGGCGTCAAGGGGGCCACCAAGCCTCCTTCGCCAACATAATAGGAGCTTGATCGGTCGTGGCAGTTGTTGCGAAGGCAAAGGTAAGATTTCTTCAGGTTCAACCCCGCAAGGTGCGCTTGCTTGCGCGCCAGCTTAAAGGGGTGGAGGTCCTGCGGGCGCAGGCGTTGTTGTCGATTCTGCCCAGGGGGGCTTGCCGCCCGGTGGCCAAGGTGCTGGCTTCGGCCGTTGCCAATGCCACTCGAGAGGGGACCTGGAAGGCTGAGCAACTGGTGGTCTCCAAGATCTTTGCCGATCAGGGGCCGGCGCTCAAACGTTTTCGGGCTGCCCCCATGGGTCGCGCCACCCCCATCCACAAGCGGATGTGCCATTTAACCATTGAATTAGACGCCAAGGGAAGTTAGGAGCTTAAGACGTGGGACATAAAGTTTCGCCGCTGGCCAATCGATTAGGTTTCACCAAGACCTGGAATTCACGCTGGTTTGCCAGGCGCCAAGAGTTCGGCAAGCTGCTCAATGAGGACGATAAGATTCGCCGATATCTCCAAGAGCACCTCGCCAACGCCGCAGTCAACCAGGTGGAGATCGAGCGGACAGCTTCGCGCATGCGGATCATCATCCACTCGGCCCGCCCCGGGATTGTCATCGGTCGGCGCGGAGCGGACATCGACCGGCTTCGGGATGAGCTTCATTCCCTGACGGACAGGGAGATGAACATTGACATTAAAGAGGTCAAAAACCCGGCGGTGGAAGCGCAGTTGGTCTCCGAGAACGTGGCCTTCCAGCTGGAGCGGCAGATCGCTTTTAGGCGAGCCATGAAGCGTGCGTTGCAGTTGGCGATGAGCTCAGGTGCCCTGGGGATTCGGATTCGCTGCGCCGGGCGCTTAGGCGGCGCTGAGATGTCTCGTGTCGAGAGCTATAAAGTGGGCAAGATTCCTCTCGGGACCTTTCGGGCCAACATCGATTTTGGGTTCTCTGAGGCCAAGACCACCTATGGTCGGATTGGCGTCAAGTGCTGGGTGTATCGAGGGGATGCGCTGCCGGCCAAGCGTAAGGGCAAGGTTCGGCCAGCGGTGGCAGAGCAGCCAGAGGCTCCCAGCGAAGCGCCTCAACCTGCAAGGAAACAGAAAGCTTAAAGGCCGTGGCCCTTATCCCCAGTCGAGTCAAATATCGCAAGAGCCAGCGGGGCAGGCGGGGCGGCATTGCCACCCGGGGATCTCACTTGGCTTTTGGCGAGTTTGGTCTCCAGGTGACCCAGAATGGTTGGGTGACGCACACGCAGCTTGAAGCCGCTCGCGTGGCCCTCACCCGGCATGTTCGCCGGGGTGGGCGCATCTACTTAAGGGCCTTTCCGGACAAATCGGTCTCTAAGAAGCCTGCCGAAACCCGTATGGGCAAAGGCAAGGGAGAGCCGGAGTTTTGGGTGGCTGTAGTGCGTCGCGGAAAGATCTTGGTTGAGATGGAGGGGATCCCTGAGGATCTGGCCCGTGCGGCACTGCGTTTGGCAGCGACCAAGTTGTCCTTGAAAACTCGCTTTATTACACGTTAGGCGGCGGACCCAATGAAAGTATCTGAATTACGAGAATTAAGTCCCGAGGAGCTGGGGCAGCGCTTAAAAGGCATCAAGCGTGAGCTGTTCGATTTGAGGATGCAGAAGGCCGGAGGCAAGCTTTCTACTCCCCACAAGATCAAGCAGATTCGTAGGGATGCAGCCCGGATTCTCACCTTAATTCAGGAAGCGACTTCGGAGGAATCCAAGTAACGATGGGGCGCAGACAAGTGGTAGGTGAAGTGGTATCCGATGCCATGGTCAAGACGGTTGTTGTTCGCGTGACCCGCTTGGTCAAGCATCCGGTCTATGGGCGCGTGATGCGCCGAGCCGAGAAGTTCAAGGCGCATGACGAGAGGAATCAGGCCCATCGAGGCGACGAGGTTCGCATCGAGGAGACTCGTCCCATTTCCAAGGACAAGCGTTGGCGCTTGGTAGAGGTTCTCAGGCGTTCACCGGAGTCTGAAGCCCTGAATGCTAAGGCGGAGGGTGAAGCCACCCAATGACCCCACCACCTGACTTAAGCCATACGGATTTGTCCGATCTAAGATCGGACCTGCTTTTGGCAGGGATCTGGGTTGAGGCACAGGGCCTGCCAAAGGCAGAAAGGCAGGTGGTGGGGTGATCCGGATGCGCTCCATACTGGACATTGCCGATAACTCCGGCGTGAAAAGGGCTGC
Organism: uncultured Planctomycetia bacterium; assembly: GCA_964597545.1. Classification (GTDB taxonomy): domain Bacteria; phylum Omnitrophota; class Gorgyraeia; order 1-14-0-20-64-10; family 1-14-0-20-64-10; genus CAZQXN01. Next base: position 9,829 of record CAZQXN010000042.1, read on the forward strand.
CATGATCGGGGTTTTGCACCGGCACGGCAAGCGTTGGGCTGAGGTGGGGGATGTGATTACCGCCAACGTGCGGGAGGTTACACCGGATTCAGCCATCAAAAAAGGTGAAGTGGTTCATGCGGTGATGGTTCGAAGCCGCTCACCGATTCGGCGCGCAGATGGCACGACCATTCGATTCGATACCAATGCTGTGGTGTTGATCGACAACCAGAAAAATCCCCGGGGAACACGCATCTTTGGGCCGGTGGCTCGGGAGCTTCGGGATCGGAATTTTACTAAGATTATTTCATTGGCACCAGAGGCCATTTAAGGATGATTCGGTTCAAAAAAGACGATCAAGTCACGGTGATTTCCGGGAAAGACCGCGGCAAGCGGGGCAAGATCATGAAGGTCTTTCCTCAAGGGACCCGGGTGACGGTGGAGGGGCTTAATCTCGTTAAGAAG
>CAZQXN010000043.1:0-10053 GCA_964597545.1 uncultured Planctomycetia bacterium
GTCTTATCGGATGCCGGAAGCAGAGGCCGAGAAATTCAAGGAACCCAAGCGTGTCAAGAGGAGAGAGAAGGTTATCCGAATCCGTAAAGCCTCCTAAAGCCGGGGCCACGGTTGTCGTGGCGATGAGTGGCGGGGTCGATTCTTCGGTCGCCGCCTTTTTACTCAAGGAGGCCGGCTGGCGGGTGATCGGGATGTCTCTGCGTACTTGGCCGCCGGAATTCTGCGACACCTTGCCCAAGGGCCAGATCTGCTGTTCAGCGCAAGATGCCGAAGATGCCCGAGGAATTGCCTCGCAGCTCGACATTCCCTTCCGCGTGGTGGATGCCGTTGAACCCTTCAAGCGCCATGTGGCCGATTACTTTGTTTCAGCGTACGCCAAAGGACTGACCCCCAACCCCTGTGTGATCTGCAATCGCGCAGTCAAATGCAGCATTCTGCTGGATGAGGCCAGAGCCCTTGGAGCTGAGTACGTTGCCACCGGTCATTATGCTTGCGTTGTCCGGGATGAAACCTGCGGGCGCACCACCTTGGCTCAGGCGCAAGACCTGGACAAGGATCAATCTTACGCGCTCTACCAGCTCACCCAAGATCAGTTGGCCCGTCTGCTTTTACCTGTGGGGGCGTATACCAAGAGGGAGATTCGCGCTTTGGCTGCAGAGGCCGGTTTTTCAGTCGCAGACAAGCCTGAATCCATGGAGCTGTGCTTTATCCCGCACGGGGACACTCAAGCCTTTTTGCGTGGTCGTGCCCCTCATGCTTTTGTGCCGGGTGCGATCGTGGACAGAGCAGGCCGTGTTCTGGGAAGCCACACAGGCATCGCCGGTTATACCGTGGGCCAGCGTAAGCGGCTGGGGGTCTATCGCGCGAGCCCCTTGTATGTTTTGGAGATTCGGCCGGACTCTCACGAAGTGGTTGTGGGTGAGGCCGAAGCCCTTGCGACCGATTCCTGCCAGGTCCAGGGAATAACCTGGATGGGAATCGAGGGTCTTCGTGGTCCGCGGAGCGCTTCGGTCAAAGTTCGATATCGTTCGGCCAAGCATGCAGCGCAGCTGGTTCCTCAGGGTGAAGGCGTTCAAGTGCGTTTCTTGGATCCGGTATGCGATGGTGTTGCTCCGGGCCAGGCAGCAGTTTTCTATGAAGGAGACCGCGTGCTGGGGGGCGGCTGGATTGCTCAAAGGAGTCCAACGCCATCTCCATGATAGATCCCACAGCGCTGGACACCTTGAAGCAGTGGTTTTCGGATGCGGGGGTGTCCTCTGCTCAATTGGAGCGGCAGGACAAACTGCTCATTGTCAAGGCAGCCTCTGATGAGCGCAGCCGCCTACTGTCGGATTCCACCCTGCGGGAGGGACTTGTGGGTCAGGCCAAGGCATTGGGTTTTTCCCGTGTGGCCCTGGAGTTGAGTGACAGCGCTAAGGCATAAGCTGTGTACCCGAGGTGTGATAAGCTATCTCTGTACGAAAGGGTCATGTACGAAAGGGTCAGGCACTTTTGTACAGCGATAGATTTGGCGCCGGCACAAAAGAGCCAGACCCTAAGGCGGCGTAGCTCAGCCTGGCAGAGCAAGCGGCTCATACCCGCCATGTCAGTGGTTCAAATCCACTCGCCGCCATACTCACCCGTGAGTTAATTTACCGGAGAATGTGATGGACGACCCCATCTCCTATTTGGGCTCAAAACAGCGTAAGACCGAATACCGTCCTGCACGGGAGCGGGTCAAGGATTACCGTGATGTTGCCGTCCCGCGCCCGGCCGATCAATCCCAGGATCAGGGTGGTCGCTGCATCGACTGCGGGTTGCCGTTCTGCCATTGGGCCTGTCCGATCGGGAATCACATTCCAGATTGGAACAGCACTCTTCGAGACGGCTTGTGGGAGGAGGCTTACCGCCAACTTGCGGCCACCAACAATCTGCCTGAGATAACAGGCCGGGTTTGCCCTGCGCCGTGTGAGCCGGCCTGCGTCTTGGTTCTGGGCTGGGAGCCGGTGACCATCCGGGAGAATGAGTTGGTGATCATTGAGCATGCTTTCGAACATGGGTTCATTCGTCCTCACCCCCCACAGCGGCGCACTGGGAAATCTGTGGCAGTGGTTGGATCGGGTCCGGCGGGTTTGTGCTGCGCGGATCAACTCAACCAAGCAGGACACCGCGTTGTTGTTTTTGAGCGGGACGATAAGATCGGGGGACTGCTGCGGTATGGGGTTCCGGATTTCAAGCTCGAGAAATGGGTGATCGATCGGCGCCTCAAGATTTGGGAGACCGAGGGGATTGAGTTTCGTACGGGTGTTGAAGTAGGGGTGAGCGAACCGATTGCGCAGCTGCGTAAAACCTTTGATGCCGTCTGCCTTGCCGGGGGATCGCGCGCTCCTCGCGACCTGGCGATTCAGGGCAGGGATCTCGGCGGCATTCACTTTGCCATGGAGTACCTGGTGCAGTCCAATCGGCGGGTTGCGGGTGAAGAGATTCCTAAGTCCGCCTCCATCGACGCCAAGGGAAAACGCGTTGTTGTCATTGGTGGTGGCGATACCGGCTCAGACTGCATCGGTACGGCAAATCGCCAAGGGGCGAAAGAGGTGGTTCAGCTTGAGATTTTGCCCCGGCCCCAGGAACATCGGCAGCCCGCGGATCCACGGTTGGATCCTCCTCCGGTCTTGAAGACCTCTACCAGCCATGAAGAGGGCTGCCGGCGGGAGTGGGTGGTGCAGACTAAAACCTTTCTGGGTGCAAAGGGTTCGGTGCGTAAGCTCTCCTGTGTCCGCGTTGAGTGGGTCAAGACCGATTCCGCAAGCCGCCCGGTGCCGCGCGAGATTCCAGGCACTGCCTTTGAGGTTGAAGCAGATCTTGTTTTGCTTGCATTGGGTTTTGTTTCTCCTGAGCAGCATGAATGGATGGAGAAGCTTGGGCTTGCGCGAGACGCTCGAGGCAACATCCAGACAGACGCGGGGTACATGACGTCGATGGAGGGCATCTTCTCGGCTGGAGACATGCGCCGCGGCCAGTCCCTGATTGTTACCGCCATTGCAGAGGGGCGCAGGGCAGCCTACCACATCGACCAGCACCTCATGGGTGTGTCCAAGCTCCCCTTGCTATAGTTTGATTCAAGTCACATTCCCAATAGAGATGTCAATCGCGCATTCCAAACGCCATACCTCTGATCTCCTGGAGGGGGTTCGCTTGACCCTCGCGCAGCACCGGATGATTCGGCCCCGCCAATCCATCTTAGTGGGTGTTTCCGGCGGTCCGGACTCTCTCGCCCTTCTTTCTGTGCTGGTTGCCTTGCGCAAGGAGATGCGCTTTGAGCTGCAAGCGGCCTATGTGGATCATGGTTTAAGGCCTGCTGCCGCGCGGCGCGAGGCCAAACGGGTGGGCGAGGTGGGAAGGCTTCTGGGCGTCCCGGTCCATCAATTAAGACGAGTGGTTACCCGGCCCAAGGGAATCTCTTTAGAGGCTGCAGCGCGTCAAGTGCGCTACAAGGCGCTGACTGCGCTGGCAGCGCGTACCGGCTGCACTGCCTTGGCATTGGGGCATACCCAGGATGATCAGGCAGAGACGGTTTTCCTTTGGCTTCTGCGTGGGACCGGGACCACTGGGCTGGCCGGCATTCCTCCGGTTCGGGGTCTTCCCTTAAAGAACCGTTCCCGAAAGAGAATCAAACTCATCCGCCCGCTCATTGGATCTTCCCGTGAGGCGGTGCGGAGGCATCTCAAGGCCCATGGGATCTGTGCGCTTGAGGATCGGTCTAACCGGTCACTGCGCTTTCTGCGCAACCGGGTGCGCCTGGAGCTGATTCCCCTTTTGGAGCGCAATTACAATCCGCAGGTGAAGCGCCACTTGGCTGTTTTGGCCCAGATCCTGCGGGAGGATTTGGGGTTGCTGGAGCAGGAGACCCTTAAGGTTTTTCGGCAGGCGGCTCGGGTAGGCAAGGGAACCGTTCGCTTCAACAAGCGGCAGACTCGGCAGTTGCCCCCCACACTCCGCCGGGGCCTCTTCCGGTTGGCGGTGGCGCGGCTCCAGGGCGACAAACATGGTTTTGCTGCCCGGCACTGGCTTGGGCTGGAGCGGCTCCTGCTGGATTCCAACGGCAAGAGCTTGGATCTGCCGCATGGGTTTAGGGCAGAGTCAGCCGGGCCCCACTGGCTGCGCTTGAGACATCGAGCTGCTGCCAAACGATAATCAACTTACATCTTGAGTCGGTACCGGGTACACTTATTGACAGCGTTTGTTGAAAAGTGTACCCGGTACCGTATTGGGGGTATGGTAGACTAAAAGTCAATGACACCGTCAACAGGTAGCGGAAAGAAGCCAACGGCTCCAAATCGATCCAAGACGCCTCCGGACAATCCGTGGTTCCGGTGGATGGTGTGGATCATCATGGGGATCAGCTTCGTGTATCTCTATCGGTTGGGTTCTCTCTCTGCGCAGGGATTCCCGCAGGAGATCTCCTACAGCCAGTTCTACTCCTGGCTGGATTCCGACGATACCAGCCAGCGGATTCGTACTGCTGTTCAGACCGAGATGGAGAGCGGCCGCCGCTTCGTGGTGCATTTGCCCGACGAGGATCCCGACCTCATTCGCTTGCTCAGAAAGCAGGTGTCCGATTTCCGGATTGAACCCCCCAAAACCTTTTTGCTGAGCTTCCTCTTTAATCTTGCAGGGCCTCTCCTCCTGCTGGCTGCTTTTTGGATTCTCTTGTATCGGGGGGCAGCCCAGGGCGGGGGCAAGATCCTTTCTTTCGGCAAGAGTCGAGCCCGCCAGTCGCTGCCCGAGGACGGAAATCGAATTACCTTTAAGGATGTTGCTGGAGTCAAGGAAGCCAAGGAGGAACTCCAGGAGGTCATCGAGTTCCTCAGGGATCCCAAGCGGTTTCAGCGCTTGGGCGGCAAGATCCCCAAGGGGGTGCTGCTGCTGGGGCCTCCGGGCTGCGGAAAAACTTTGCTGGCCAAAGCGGTGGCGGGTGAAGCGAGTGTGCCCTTCTTTTCCATCAGCGGTTCAGACTTTGTGGAGATGTTTGTCGGGGTAGGGGCCTCCCGGGTTCGCGACCTCTTTGACCAGGCCAAGAAATCAGCCAAGGCGTCGGCCCGCGGGGCGATCATCTTCATTGATGAGATTGACGCCGTGGGCCGTCAACGCTTTGCCGGTATCGGCGGCGGTCATGATGAACGGGAACAGACCCTCAACGCCCTGCTCGTTGAGATGGATGGCTTCAACAGCCAGGTGGGTGTCATCCTCGTTGCAGCCACCAACCGGCCCGATGTCTTGGATCCGGCCCTCTTAAGGCCCGGACGGTTTGATCGACAGATCGTGGTTGACCGCCCGGACTTAACCGGCCGGGAGGAGATCCTTAAAGTTCACATTCGCAATATCAAGCTCGCCAAATCCGTAAACCTTCAATCCATTGCCCGGCAGACGCCCGGTTTTTCAGGGGCTGACCTGGCCAACCTCTGCAATGAAGCGGCCCTGTTGGCGGCGCGGAACAATAAGGAAGAGGTGGAGACCAAAGAGATGGAGGCGGCCATAGAACGGGTGATGGCCGGTCCTGAACGAAAATCCCGAGTGATCTCAGCCTATGAAAAGAAGGTCGTTGCCTTCCATGAATCCGGGCATGCCCTGGTTTCCATGATGCTTCCTGAGACCGATCCGGTCCATAAGGTCTCCATCATTCCCAGGGGCACCGCGGCACTCGGCTATACGATGCAAACCCCCTTAGAGGACCGCTACATCATGACCCGCAAAGAGCTGCTGGCCAAGCTTGCGGTATTGATGGGTGGGCGGACCGCAGAGGAGCTCATCTTCCGGGAGTTGACCACCGGCGCACAAAATGATTTAGAAATAGCGACTGACATTGCGCGTCGGATGGTCTGTGAATATGGGATGAGTGAGCGCTTGGGTACCTTGACCTATGGGAAGCGCCAGGGAATGGTTTTCTTAGGAAGGGACATTGTCGACGAACCCAACTATTCCAACGAGACCGCTCAGCGCATCGACGAGGAGGTCCATCGAATTGTCGAAGCAGCCCACGAGCGTGCGCGCTCTATCTTAACTCAGCACAAGGATCGCCTGGAGCGGTTAGCGAAAACCCTTCTTGAAAAAGAGGTGATTGCTGGGGATGAGGCCAAGCGTATTGTCATGAGTCAACAGCCTCCCGAGGCCACCCAAGATTCGGGAGAAGCCTCAGAACCCGCTTCAGCTTAACCACCTGCTGTGAACAGACCATCCGCTGTATCCTCCTCCCTCAATGGGACAGCTCTTTGCTGCGGGCGCTATCGCCTGAAAATAGGCAAACGTCCGCTGCTGATGGGCATCCTGAATGTCACACCCGATTCCTTTTCTGATGGCGGTTGCTTTACTGCTCCCAACCGAGCAGTACGCTGTGCGTTGAGGCTGCAGTCTGAAGGGGCGGATCTGATCGACATCGGAGGGGAATCCACCCGGCCGGGCGCTCGTGGGATTTCAGCGCGCGCAGAGATAAAGCGCGTTTTGCCGGTTATCGAGCGCCTTCAGGGACGCCTTTCAATTCCGCTCTCCATCGATACCTCTAAGGCAACGGTGGCGCAAGCCGCATGTGCTGCCGGCGCTTCCATGGTCAACGATGTTACGGCCCTGGAGGATCCCCGGATGGCTGAGGTGGTGGCAGCGGCCGGGGTGCCGGTTGTACTCATGCACATGCGGGGAACTCCCCGCACCATGCAGAAGAACATTCGTTACCGGCGGTTGATTCCGGAGATTCAACAGTCCCTGCGCGCCTCGATTCGGTGCGCCAAGAGTGCCGGCATTACCGCCAATCAAATTCTGGTTGATCCCGGGATTGGATTCGGAAAGAGTGTCGAGCAGAACCTTCAGCTCATTCAGAAGCTTGCGGCTTTCAAGGCAATGGGATTTCCGGTGGTGGTGGGCCCGTCACGCAAATCATTCATCGGACATCTGCTGGGACTTCCGGTTGAGGAGCGTCTCTTGGGAACAGCAGCTGCAGTGGCTCTGAGCGTTGCACGCGGCGCCGATATCGTTCGAGTGCATGACGTCAAGGCAATGCGGCAGGTGGCCGACGTTGCGCATGCGCTGGCAAAAGGAAAGGTCAAGTAAGCGATGCTGCGATTGGGTGTAAATGTGGATCATGTCGCAACCCTTCGTCAGGCTCGACGAGAATCGTTCCCAAGCCCTGTTTGGGCGGCACTGGAGGCCGAGCGCGCCGGCTGTCACAGCATTGTCTGTCATCTTCGGGAGGACCGGCGCCACATTCAAGACCGGGATGTGGCGGAGCTTAAGCGGCGGCTCAAGATTCCGTTGAATCTTGAGATGGGGGCATCCCCGGAGATTGTACGCATTGCCGCGCGGGTCAAACCTTATCAAGCCACATTGGTTCCAGAGCGGCGCCAGGAGCTGACCACCGAGGGAGGGCTTGATGTGAAGAAGGGGCAGCGCCGCTTGCGTCAAGCCATCACCCGGTTGCGTTCGGCTGGTATTCATGTCTCCCTCTTCATAGATCCAGAGCCTGCGCAGATTATTTGGGCCCGGCGTGTGGGGGCACCCATGATTGAGCTGCACACTGGCCGTTACGCCGGAGCCAAGACCGCTGCCCAACGTCGCCAGTGCCTCAATGCAATTGACAAAGGGGCCAGACTTGCCCATGCTTTAGGGTTGGAGGTAGCGGCAGGGCATGGATTGGATTATCACAACACCACACCTGTCGTTAAGATTCCGGAAATAGAGGAGCTCAACATCGGTTTTTCCATTGTGGCCCAGTCGGTGGAGGTGGGGTTGTATCGTGCGGTACGCCAAATGTTGAAGTTGTGTCGCAGGGACAAAGGATGAAGATCGTCGGTGTTGGCGTAGATCTTGTTGAGGTCCAGCGCTTCAAGGATTCGGTCAAGCGCGGGGGGGAGCGTTTTTTGAATCGCCTGTTCACCCCTTCGGAGCTGGCCTATGCCAAAGCACGCAAAGCCGCCACGCAGCATCTGGCCGCTCGTTTTGCCGCCAAGGAGGCCATCGTCAAAGCGTTGGGTGTCCCCAAGGGGTTGGGTTTAAAGTGGCAGGATTTGAAGATTACCCATGATCCCGACGGGAAACCTGTTGCCGAGCTTACCGGAACCCTGGAGCGCTGGAGCGGGTTTGAGATTCACCTCTCCCTAACACACACCGACCAGTATGCGATGGCAACCGCCACCGCGGTGCACGGATGACGCCGCATTTACCTCGGGCCATTGTCAAGCGTCAGCCCAACACCCACAAAGGGACCTACGGCCATCTGTTGGTCATCGCAGGTTCCGTAGGGTTAACCGGAGCTCCGGTCTTGTGTGCTGAGGCGGCCCTGCGTTCAGGTGCGGGGCTGGTGACGTTGGCTGTTCCCAAGTCCATTTATCCCATCATCGCGCGCAAGGTTACCGAAGCGATGGTTTTCCCATTGCCCGATGGGGGCAGGGGATCTTTAACGGCAGCTTCCTTGCGCGCACTCAAACCCCTTTTGAAACGCACAGACACCATCGCATTGGGTCCGGGGTTGACGACCCGGCCAGGAGCTTTAGCATTGGTGCGCCGGTTGCTGGCCTTGGCTCCACATCCGATGGTCATCGATGCCGATGGTGTTGCTGCTCTTAAGGGAGTTAAAACCATTCGGCGTCCTCAAAGGGCAGGGGGTGTTGTCCTCACGCCGCATCCCGGCGAGATGGCGCGACTCCTTGGAATCACCACGAGGAGGGTGCAGGCGCAGCGCAAGGCCATCGCGCTGGAGACTGCTCAATGCTTGGATGTTGTTGTGCTGCTCAAAGGACACCGGACCGTCATTGCCAACCCCGACGGGAAAGTGAAGGTGAACACCACAGGCAACCCCGGTATGGCAGCGGGGGGTATGGGAGATCTTTTGACCGGAATGATTGGCGCCTTCATCGGGCAGGGAATGAAACCTTTTGAAGCGGCAGTTGCCGGGGCCCACTTGCATGGCCTTGCCGGTGATCGTGCCGCTCGTCGAGTGGGACAAGTCAGCTTGACCGCCGGTGATCTGCTTGCTACGATTCCAAGGGTCATCCAGGGTTTAAGTCGACGGAGATAGCTCTTCGCCCGCGTAGCTCAGCTGGTAGAGCAACCGCCTTGTAAGCGGTAGGTCGTCTGTTCGAATCAGACCGCGGGCTTTTCTTGGAGGCAAGCAAGGGATATGCATAAGAAAACAAAGGGATCGATTGCAGAGCTAGCTGTTGCCTCTCGGTTAATGCGGGATGGGTGGTGCGTACTGGTTCCTTTTGGTGAAAATGCTCGCTACGACCTTGTTGCCGAAAAGGAAGGGCGATTCCTTCGCGTCCAAGTTAAGTATGTTACTCCCAAAGACGGGAAGTTATACGTCAATTGCAGAAGTAGCAACAATTGGATGGTGATACACTATTCTGCAAAGGAGATTGATGTTATAGCGGCGTATGACTCCCGTAGCGAGAAAGTTTACTTTGTTCCGATTGATCAAATCAGGAAGAGTGCTATGTCGCTCCGTCTTACGGATGCTAGGAACGGCCAGAAAGCCAAGGTTCGCTACGCAAAGCAATTCTTATCCTTAGCGTGAAATGCAGTTGCTTAAGTTGTTCGGGCAGGTACCAGAGTGGCCAAATGGGACGGCCTGTAAAGCCGTTGGCTCGCGCCTACAGAGGTTCGAATCCTCTCCTGCCCACCACTTCTTAGGTTTTAAGCGGGAGTAGTTCAATGGCAGAACAGCAGTTTTCCAAGCTGCTTACGGCGGTTCGATTCCGCTCGCCCGCTCGATCTTACTAGGAGGCGGGATCGAAGGTGGGCCGCAGTATTTGCGCTGCGGGGCCCATCCCCGATCACGCAAGCGGCACACGATTCCGCTCGCCCGCTTAAATTCTCGGAAATTCTCCGTTTTTTTCCTCGAAAAAAGCCCCTCCGGGTGCCCCCTAGCACTTTGAGGGTCAGCCTGCCAGGGTGGGGCAGAAAATGCCCATATTTTCCTTGACAGAAGTACGTATCTCCATATAATAAGTGATTTTGCACCAAACAAGAGTGGAGTTTTTCTGTCCTGCTCCAGAACCAGCAAACTCTTGCTGGAGTAGCTCAGGT
>CAZQXN010000044.1:0-9968 GCA_964597545.1 uncultured Planctomycetia bacterium
TCTCCTTCTGGCCATTCCGATTGGGGTTTTCTCGGCAGCCCGGGAGGGTTCCCATTTTGACCACATGAGCACTCTGGCGGTCTTTGTGGGATTTGCCCTTCCTTCATTCTGGGTGGCCCTTCTGGCATTGGACTTCTTTGGTGTGCGCTTAGGATGGCTTCCTGTTTCGGGCCTCTCCTCCCTGGGAGCAGACCGATTGGACACTCTTTCGTGGATCTGGGATCGCGCAAGGCACTTGATCCTTCCGGTTGCCATCGCTGTCTTTGGAGGCCTGGCAGGGATCTCTCGATACGTCCGCTCCAATACCCTTGAGGTGCTCCGCCAGGAGTACATTCGGACCGCCCGGGCCAAGGGGCTGCCGGAAAGAATTGTGCTCTTCCGTCACGCCCTTAGAAACGCCCTGCTGCCCTTGATCACCATCCTGGGCCTCTCGATCCCGGGGCTCATTGGGGGTTCGGTGATCCTGGAATCGATCTTTGCCATCCCTGGAATGGGACGCCTCTTCTATGGGGCGGTAATGAGTCGTGACCACCCAGTCATCATGGGAATCCTGGTGCTGGGAGCCATCCTGACCCTGTTGGGGAATCTACTCGCTGACGTCGCCTACGCCATGGCAGATCCTCGCATCCGATACGGGGAGGGAAAATGACCCCGAGACTCATGGCTGCAGTGGGTATGGCGATCTTGGGTGCTGTGATTGCCGCAGGCCTCTTGGCCCCCTTCCTCACCTCGGCTGACCCCTTAGATATCCAGATGCAGGAGGCCCTTTTGGCCCCATCCAGCCAGCATCCCCTGGGTACCGATCAGCTGGGCCGAGACCTCTACGCCCGCATGCTCTATGGTGCTCGAGTCTCAATCCGGGTGGGTATTGTAGCCGTGGGAATCGCTACCCTCATCGGGGTACTGCTGGGCGCGATCGCCGGTTACTGGGGGCGCTGGGTAGACGGCATCATCATGCGCTTTGTGGATGTCATGCTCTGTTTCCCGGCAATCTTCCTGATCTTAGCGGCCGTCGCCTTCTTAGACCAAAGTGAATGGAATATCATTGTGATCATCGGCTTGACCAGTTGGATGGGTGTCGCGCGCCTGGTTCGTGCAGAGATCCTAAGCCTCAAAGAGCGGGAATTTATCCTGGCAGCGCGAGCCACCGGGGCAGGGCCTGCCCGGATCATCCTGCGCCACCTCCTTCCCAATGCCGCAGCCCCCATCGTGGTCACCGCCACCCTCGGGGTTGGAGTGGCCATCCTGGTTGAGTCGGGCTTGAGTTTCTTAGGGATAGGAATTCCTCCTCCCATTCCCAGCTGGGGCAATGTGCTGACCGAAGGCAAGGAGACCCTGGGCGTTGCCTGGTGGCTGACCGTCATCCCCGGAGGAGCCATCTTCACGGTGGTGATGGCCTGCAACCTTTTGGGAGAGGGACTGCGGCGTCTCTGGAGGGCCGATGTCTAGACTCAAGCTCTGGTATCCGCCGATCCTGACTTATCACCGAATCCACCCAGACGGCTCCAAGGACACCCCCACCATTGCACCTCAAACGTTTGGCCGTCAGATGGAGCTGTTGGCCAACCGCTGGCAAGTGGTGAGTCTCAATCAGGTGGTCGACTGGCTGGAGGACAAGGGACATCTGCCTCGGCGGGCCGTGGCAGTTACCTTTGACGACGGCGGTGAAGACCTATTTGACCATGCCTTCCCAATCTTAAAGGCCCGCGGCATTCCGACCACCGTTTTCTTGATTGCCGATTACATCGACCAACCTGGCTTTTTAAACAAAAACCAAATTAAACTCATGCAGCAGGCAGGCATCGAGTTCGGAAGTCATGGACTGAATCACCGCTACCTGCCAGAGCTCTCTTCCAAAGAGATTCAGAGCAACTTAGTGGGCGCCAAGGAACGCTTGGCTGAAATTGGGATTTCTGCTGAGTTTCTAAGTTACCCAGCCGGCGGCTTTAACCGAGAGGTCCTCAAGACCGCTGAAGCGGCAGGTTATCGGGCCGCCTGCACCACCAACCGGGGCATCCGCCGTTATCCCATAAACCGCTGGGCCTTGCGCCGGATCAGCATGCGTGAGCATGTTACCTCTCCCTTGAGGGTATGGCTTCGCGCCAACGGTTTTCATGGCATCAACCGACGCCTGAGGAGTCCCTCATGACCCCTCTGCTTTCTATTGAAGAGCTGCACACCACCATCACCATGGCAGGCCCGCCGGTCAAGGCAGTGGCTGGTGTTGATCTGGAGCTTCTCAAAGGAGAGATCCTGGCTTTGGTCGGAGAATCAGGCTGCGGCAAGACCATGCTGGCCCTCTCCATTGGACAGCTCCTGCCTGCACCCGCTAAGATCACAGCAGGCTCAATCGCCTTGGAGGGACAGGAATTGACCCGCTTAGGATCGAAACGCTTGCGGCAGTTCCGAGGCAGAAAGGTCGCCTACATCTTTCAGGATCCGATGAGCGCTTTAAACCCGGTCCTCTCCATTGGGGAGCAGTTGATTGAGGCCCTAACGCTCCATCAACAGCTGCGGGGCCACAGAGCCCTAGAGAGGGCCCTTTCACTCCTGGAGCAGGTAAAGATCCCTGAACCCCGTCAACGGATCCGCCAATATCCTCATCAGCTCTCGGGCGGAATGCGCCAGAGGGTTATGATCGCCATGGCCCTTGCCGGGCGCCCAGCCCTGCTGATTGCCGATGAGCCCACCACGGCGCTGGATGTCACGACACAGGAGGAGATTCTTCAGCTGCTTCAAACCCTCCAAAAAGAGCTGGGAATGAGCCTGCTTTTGATCACTCACGACCTGGCAACTGTTGCACCCATCGCCGATCGGGTCGCTGTGATGTATGCCGGCAAGATTGTCGAAGTGACCGCAGCCGCCACATTCTACGAGGAGCCTTCCCATCCTTATGCGCAGGCCCTGCTGCGCTGCCTTCCGGAGGTCGGGAAGGGCCGTCAAACCTTGCAAGCAATCCCTGGATCGGTTCCGAACTTGAGCGCGACCCCTGCCGGCTGTCCTTTCCATCCACGCTGCCCTGAAGTGGTTGAACGATGCCGATCCGACAACCCAAGGCTTGAACCCCTTAGGCCCCAACAGCAGGTCAGCTGTTGGCAGCGCAAGGTGCCGCAATGAAACAGGCAGGGGTTATTCTTGAAGCCCGCAATCTCACCTGCCGCTATGCCTATCGACCTCATCCGCTGGCGCCGGCTCAAGGATGGATTCATGCGGTCCTCAAAACAAGCTTGAACCTCACTCAGGGGGAGTCAGTAGGCCTGGTAGGAGAATCTGGCTGCGGCAAGAGCACCTTGGCTCGCCTCCTGTGCGGACTGATCGAACCCACTGATGGAGAGATTTTGTACCGCGGCCGGCCGCTCAGCCGACAGAACACCTCCGAGCGAAAGGGATTCAGAAAAGCAGTTCAGCTCATCTTCCAAGACCCCGTGGCCTCACTCAACCCCATGATGCGGATTGGATCAGCGATTGCCGAACCGCTGATCGTGCACCATCGCCCCGGCCGAAGAGCGCTACGCAAAAGGGTGGAAGGTCTGCTGCAGGAGGTGGGGCTGGATCCTGCATGGATCAACCGTTTCCCGCAAGCCTTAAGCGGCGGCCAACGCCAAAGGGTTGGGATTGCCCGGGCCTTAAGCCTCAATCCAGAGGTGTTGATCTGCGATGAGCCGGTCTCCTCGCTGGACCTGTCTGTGCAGGCGCAGATCTTAAGGCTCCTTACCGATCTTCAAGCAAAGCGCGGACTGACACTCCTGTTTATCTCGCATAACTTAAGCACCGTCAGCGCCGTGGCTGATCGAATCCTGGTGATGCGCTCCGGTCAAATCCTGGAGGAGGGGGCTAACCCTGCACTGTTCCAATCGGCCCGCCACCCGTACACCCAGGTTCTTGTGAAGTTAGCCTCGGGGTCTGACCCTTTTTGAGCTATAATAGTTCTTCATCAAAAAGGGTCTGACCCCTTATGGTGCTCCTTGTACCAAAGGGTCTGACCCTTTGGTACAAGGAGTGAGACGTGCTTCAAACAACTGCGACAGAAGATCTGCTTCAGATCGGCACCCACCGCTTCCAATCCCGGCTGATCCTCGGCACCGGCAAGTACCCATCCGGCCCGGTGATGAAAGAGGCACTCGAGGCTTCGGGAACGGAAGTGGTGACGGTAGCGGTGCGCCGGGTAGACCTCAAGGAGAGGGCCCAAGACCCCGTCCTCGGGTTCCTGGATACCTCCCGCTACACGCTGCTGCCCAATACGGCCGGCTGCTACACCGCAGAGGATGCCGTACGAACAGCCCGCTTGGCGCGGGCCTCCGGGCTCTCAAATCTGATTAAGTTGGAGGTACTCGGAGACGAAAAGACCCTGCTTCCGGATACCACGGCACTCCTCCAAGCCACAGAGACTTTGGTGAAGGAGGGTTTTATCGTCATGCCCTACACCAACGACGACCCGATCATGGCCCGTCGGTTGGTGGATGCAGGTGCAGCTTGTGTCATGCCGCTGGCCGCCCCCATCGGTTCGGGCCAGGGCATCTTAAACCCCTTGAACATTCGATTCATTCAGGAAGCGGTGAAGGTTCCGGTCATCGTGGATGCCGGTGTGGGAACCGCTTCCGATGCTGCGGTAGCAATGGAATTAGGTGTGGATGGTGTATTGATGAACACTGCAGTGGCCCAGGCCCAAGACCCAGTTCGCATGGCGCGCGCCATGCGCCTGGCTGTTGAGGCCGGCAGACAGGCTTTTTCTGCCGGGCGCATCGCCAAAAAAGCATATGCCACTGCCTCTAGCCCTGAAACAGGAAAGGTAGGAAGCTGATCATGGTGGAAGAAGGACGCAACTATCGGATTGCCGTAGTCCCCGGAGACGGAACAGGTCCTGAAGTGGTTGCCGAGGGGCTCAAGGTCCTAGAGGCAGTCTCTGAGCGGGCCGGCTTTGATGTGGAGCTGATCCACTACGACGTGGGAGGGGAGCGGTATCTCAAAACCAAGGAGACCCTGCCCGATTCGGTGCTGGCGGAGCTTAAGACCGTCTCAGCGATTTATCTGGGCGCCATCGGCCACCCGGATGTCAAACCCGGAATCCTGGAGCAGCAGATTCTGCTTAAAATCCGCTTTGAGCTGGACCAGTACATCAACCTGCGTCCGGTGAAGCTCTACCCAGGCGTTTGGACGCCGCTCAAAGACAAAAAACCCGAGGACATCAATTTTGTGGTGGTCCGGGAAAATACCGAAGGCCTCTATGCCGGAACCGGCGGATTCCTAAAGCGCGGCACTCCGGATGAGGTGGCAACCCAGGTCGACGTCAACACCCGCAAGGGGGTAGAGCGCTGCATCCGGTATGCCTTTGAGCTCACCAAGAACCGTGAGGTCGAGAATAAGAAGCTCACCCTCTGCGCAAAAACAAACGTTTTGACCTACGCGCACGATCTGTGGCTGCGCGTCTTTGAGGAGGTAGGCAAGTCATACTCCGAGGTCAAGCTCGACTACTCTCACGTGGATGCCTTGGTCATGTGGATGGTCAAGTCTCCTGAGTTTTTCGACGTGATTGTCACCAACAACATGTTCGGCGACATCATCACAGATCTCGGCGCCATGATCCAAGGCGGTATGGGGATCGCTGCCGGCGGCAACCTCAATCCCGAGGGGGTCTCCATGTTTGAGCCCATTGGCGGCTCAGCCCCCAAGTACACCGGAAAGGGTGTCATTAATCCATTGGCCGCCATCTGCTCCCTTTCGATGATGCTTGAGCACATCGGAGAGCGGGGAGCCGCCACCCGGGTTGAGGAGGCTGTTAAGATCGTCACCGGCACCAAGCTTAAATCACTCGCGGCAGGGAAGATGGGCTACACCACTTCTGAGGTTGGAGACTTGGTGGTTGAAGCCCTCTCAAAAGTCCAGACGCAATAATGTCCAAAAAGGATCCTAAAGTCTGCGTAGTCGGTGTGGGTGCAGTGGGGGTGGAGTTGCTGCGCCTGCTTCGGCAGCGTCAATTTCCGATGTCAGGCTTAACCGTGCTGGCCCGCTCTGCCCGCACCATCGAGGTGGATGGCAAACCTTACGACGTCCAGCAGGTTGCACCCCAAGCCTTTGCCGGCCAGGAGTTGGTCCTCTTTGCCGGAACCGAGGGAGAGAAGGGGGCTTCTGTAACTTACGCCCCAGAGGCCATCCGGCAAGGGGCCCTCTGCATTGATAACGGCGCAGACTTCCGGATGGACCCCAAGGTCCCCTTGGTGGTTCCGGAGATCAACCCTGAGGATCTCAAAACCCACCACAACTTGATCGCCAACCCCAACTGCTCCACCATCCAGATGGTGCTGGCCTTAGCACCTCTGCATCGCGCAGCAGGCTTGAAGCGCGTGGTGGTCTCCACCTATCAGGCAGCCTCTGGCGCCGGGCGCCGGGCCATTGAGAATCTCAAAGCACAGTCTGCCGATTGCCTTAAATCCGGCAAGGCGGTTCGGGGCAAGACCCCTGCTGAGCAAACTGCCTTTAACGTTGTTCCCCAAATCGGATCATTCCAGGAGATGGGCTACACCTCTGAAGAGTGGAAGATGGTCAGGGAGACCCGGAAGATCCTGCATATGCCTCAACTTAAGATCAACGCCACCACAGTTCGGGTCCCTGTGATCAATGGGCATTCTGAATCAATCTATGTTGAGCTGGATCGCCCCATGACACCGGAGGCGGCCAAAAAACTCTTGAGCCAGCAGTCCGGCATCCAGGTGACAGAAGCAGACGACGACTACCCCATGCCGGTGGATGCCGATGCCAAAGATCCGGTTTTTGTCGGCCGGATCCGGCAAGATCCTGACGATGCGCACGGGCTGGCCTTCTGGGCGGTCTCCGACAACCTGCGAAAGGGAGCAGCCCTCAATGCCATCCAGATCGCAGAAGCCCTCCTCAAAAACCGTTAAGCTCACCGTCGCGTACGACGGCACCCCCTTTACAGGCTGGCAGCGACAGAATGGTTCCCGCACTGTCCAATCCTGCCTGGAGTCTGCCTTCCGCAAGATCCTTCAGCAATCGGTGAAGATCACTGGAGCCGGGCGAACTGACAGCGGTGTCCATGCCGAGGGGCAGGTGGCGCACGCGGTGATTTGCTCTGATATGCCGATCAAAACCCTGCACCGGGCACTCAATGCCGTGCTCCCCGAAGAGGTGGTGATCCGCTCTCTCAGCAAAACACCCAAGACCTTCCACGCCCGTTACGAAGCCCGCCGCAAGACCTACCGCTACACCATCTGGAACAAACCAGAACGCCCCCTCTTTGAGCGCAGCTGCGTTTGGCACATTCCGGCACCCCTGAATCTCAAAACCATGGAGCGGGCAGCGCGCCTCTTAGAGGGCAAGCGGGATTTTTGCGCCTTTCACTCTGCCGGACGTCCCGTTGCCTCTACGATCCGCAATCTCTACCGCTTGAGAATCCGTGGCAAGCGTGGCAAAATCGTGATCACCGCAGAGGCAGACGGCTTTCTGTATCACATGGTCCGCCGGATTGTGGGGCTCTTAGTTGAGATCGGCAAGGGAAGGCTTGAGGCCAACGCCGTAATGCAGAGCAAGGTCATCCCACCCACCGCTCCGGCCAAGGGACTGTGTCTCGTAAGAGTCCATTATGACTAGACAAGCCTGGGGTTCGCGCATCGGGATCATCCTCGCAGTTGCCGGCTCAGCCGTGGGCCTGGGCAACTTTCTGCGCTTCCCGGTCCAGGCCGCCAATAACGGGGGCGGGGCCTTCATGATCCCCTATTTCATCTCGCTCTTGCTGCTGGGCATCCCCTTAATGTGGGTGGAGTGGACCATCGGCCGCTATGGCGGGGTCTTCGGCCACGGAACAGCCCCCGGCGTCTTTCACTCCCTCTGGGAGAAGAACCGCTTCATCAAGTACTTTGGTGTGATCGGTATCTTCGCCCCCCTGGTCATCTACATCTATTACGTCTACATCGAATCCTGGCTTCTGGGGTACGCGTGGTTTGCATTGACCGGCGCCTATGCCGGTGAAACCCAAGACGGGATGCAGGCCTTCTTGCGCGGTTACCAGGGGGTAGAGCACAATCAGCACTTCCAAGGGGTGGGACCCGCATACCTTTTCTTTTTGATCACCGCGGCGCTTAACATGTGGATCCTCTCCAAGGGGATTGACCGGGGGATTGAGAAGCTCTGCAAGATAGCGATGCCGCTTCTCTTAGGATTTGCGGTGATTATCGCCATCCGCGTCTTAACCCTCGAGACCCCGACAGGGGGCCAAGCAAACTGGACACCGCTCAACGGCTTGGGCTTTCTCTGGAATCCGGACTTCTCGGCCCTAAAGAGCGGCAAGGTGTGGCTGGCAGCCGCAGGGCAGGTCTTCTTTACCCTCTCGGTGGGTTTTGGAGTCATCCTCACTTATGCGAGCTACCTCTCGCGCAAGCAGGATGTGGCCCTCTCAGGGCTTGCCTCTGTGGCCACCAATGAGTTTGCAGAGGTGATCCTGGGGGCCTCCATTGTGATCCCGGCAGCCTGCGTCTTCTTTGGCCCGGCAATGATTACCCCCATTGCGCAAAGCGGCGCCTTTAACTTAGGCTTCGTGACGATGCCGCTGATCTTCCAGCAGATCAACTTAGGTCAGCTCTTTGCCTTCCTCTGGTTTGTCCTCCTCTTTCTGGCGGGGTTGACCTCTTCGGTCTCGCTGCTGCAGCCCACCATCGCTTTTATCGAGGATGAATTCCGCCTGCCGAGAAAATACATTGTTTGGATTGTGGGCTTACTGACCCTCGCCGCCACCCAGCCGGTCATCTTCTTTCTGGGGCAGGGGGTCTTGGACGAGCTGGATTTCTGGGCCGGGACCTGCGGCTTGGTCATCTTTGGAACCGTGGAGGCCATCCTCTTTGCTTGGGTCTTTGGGATTGACCGGGCTTGGGATGAAATGCATCACGGCGCCCAGATGCGCATCCCCCGGATCTACAAGTTCATCATCAAGTACGTCACCCCGCTGTTTCTCTTGATCATCCTCTTTGTCTGGCTCTGGCAGGATTGGCTTTCGGTGATCCTGATGGAAAACGTCTCCCCCGAGAACAAGCCTTATGTGCTGGCCACCCGGGTGGGGCTTGTGGGCCTCTTTGGGGTGCTGGCCTATCTGGTTCACATCGCCTGGCGCAAACGAAGAGTGTCCGGGAGGAGGGTCTGATGCGCCTTGAAGGCTGGCTCTTTTTGGGACTCTCCTGGGGAACGATCCTGGGGCTGCTTCTCTTCTGCTTCTGGCGCCTCCTGCGCAACCCCCGCTAACAAACCCCACCCCGGTACCGGGTACAGTTTTCAACAAGCGCTGTCAGTAAGCGTACCCGGTACCGATGGAGGTACCGATGGACGCGTTAGTAGGTATTAAAATTTACATCGCCCCCTTGCAATCTCATAAGGAAGAAGCTATACTTAGCCTTAATAGAATAACCCCGCTAAGGCTAAGGTAGGAGACTCCCCGATGGCAAAACAGTTTGGATTTTTGGCTCGATCTTCAGCCCTTCTTATATCCATCGCACTGGTTTTCCCTCACTCTGCTCTCGCCCTTCGTCAAGTCGGCCTTGAGGAGGC
Organism: uncultured Planctomycetia bacterium; assembly: GCA_964597545.1. Lineage (GTDB taxonomy): Bacteria > Omnitrophota > Gorgyraeia > 1-14-0-20-64-10 > 1-14-0-20-64-10 > CAZQXN01. The sequence continues at coordinate 9,550 of CAZQXN010000044.1, forward strand.
GAATTCTCGCCAGGATCTAGCTAATCGCTTAACCGCAGGCAACCGGGGTAATTTCCTTCAAGGATCTGATCCTTCCATAGCCCCCTCCGGCCAGGAGGAGGCGACTGAGGCCGCCAATAGAGGCTTAACCTCCACGGATGCGGCCATGCGTGTTGTCTGGTCACATACCATGCCGTCACTTGTGAATCTGGATCGTCAGATGAAGCATGTTCGGCTTCCTGGGGAAAGTGTGTGGTTGCTCTCGTCTCAGATAAACCAAGAGATTATTGACCACCTCGAGAGCCATACCCTCAATGGCAGATGGACTATCATTTTCCCAGCTACAGGCACGACGGCAACGGTGAGGATCTCTAAAGCAGCCGAGGCCGGCCAGGAGGAGCAAATTCTTCCCATAAGGGAGGCATTGGTAAAGATCGCGC
>CAZQXN010000045.1:0-9373 GCA_964597545.1 uncultured Planctomycetia bacterium
GTGGAACCGGACGATGAAGTGCGCAAGCATTTTCAAAGAACCTGGGGTGTACCGCGCGGATACTTTTCGCTGGAGAAGCTGCTGGCCTCGGAAAAAGAGCCGATGGGCTTGATCTGCATTGCCAGCCCCACGCCGCTGCACGTTCCTCAAACCGAGCAGCTCTTGAAAACTCAAAGGAAACCCAAGGTGCTCTTTGTTGAAAAACCGGTCTGCGTCGACCCCGCAGAGTGCGACCATCTCCTGGAATTGGCAGAAGCTTCAGGCATCCAGATTGCGGTCAACCATACACGCCGGTTTGATCCAAGTTATCGCAAGTTGGCCGAGACGCTGCAGTCCGGATCTTTCGGTGGCCTGATCGGTGGGCGCTGCAGTTATTACGGCGGCTGGGTCAATGGCGGCGTGCACCTCGTTGACACCCTGCGTATGCTACTGGGCAAACCGCTTCAGGTGAATCGCGCGCAGGTGACGCCCGGAGGAAGGGGCTGGGATGAGAACTTGGATCTTACCTTGGAGCTCCAGGGGGCTCCCATCGAGGTTGAGGGATTTGATGAGCGGCATTACCAGCTCTTTGAGTTTGATCTCAGATTTCGACAGGGCAGGGTGCAGATTAGAGATCTCGGAACGCACATTATTTTGGAGAAGACCGAGACCAATGCCCTGAATGAGAGGGTTTTGATCCCAGCTTTTAACTCCCCCTGGAAAGCATCCGACGCTGCCCTGTCCTATGCAGCCGGACTGCTGGCCGATACCCTTTCGGGAAAGAAAGATCTTTTTGAGCAGTACGGCGTCGACCTCGCGGCTGCACGCCAAACCATGCGCCTGGTGTGGGAGGGGCGAGAAAAAGCCCGCCTCCAGGATAACATCGGAGAGCCATTGCATCATGCCGCTCAGTGACAAGACCCTAGCCATAAACGGAGGCAAGCCCATACGCACCCAACCTTGGCTTGGGAATCTCACCCTGGGTGATGAAGAACGCCGGGCTGCTGCCGCAGCTCTGGAAGGGGGGTACCTCTCCCTCTTTGAGGGGTCCCATGCACCCGAGGCCCCCTTCAGCTTCTGGGGAGGACCTGCAGTCCAACAACTGGAAGCTGCTTGGGCCAAGCGCTATGGAGCTTCTTATGCTGTGAGCATGAACAGCGCAACCTCCGGGCTCTACGCCGCCATCGGAGCGCTCGGAATCGGTTTCGGCGATGAGGTGATTACCTCCCCCTTTACCATGACTGCCTGCGCCAGCAGCGCCCTGATCTATGGGGCCATCCCGATCTTTGCAGACGTCTCTCCTCACACTGGATGCCTGGATCTGGCCTCCATTAAGTCCAAAATGACCTCGCGCACGCGCGCAATCCTCGTGGTTCATCAGTTCGGGATCCCAGCCGAGATGGATGGGATCCTGGCCCTCGCCCGCAAGCATAACCTGGCTGTCATAGAGGACTGCGCCCAAGCGCACGGAGCGCTGTACAAGGGCAAACCGGTTGGAGCGTTAGGTCAGATCGGGGTCTTTAGCCTCAACGTCAATAAGAGCATCCAATCCGGGGAAGGGGGAATTTGCTTAACCAGTGACCCGGAGCTCAGATACCGTTTGGCACTCATCCGCAACCACGGCGAGGCGGTGGTGGAAGCAGCTGGATACCGGAATCTCACCAACATCGTAGGGTTCAACTATCGCCTCACAGAATTGACAGCTGCCGTTGCCTTAGAGCAGCTTAAAAAACTGGATCAATTGAATGCGGTGCGCTTAGCGCACGTTAACACGTTAAGTGAGGCCCTCTCTCAATTTCCCTTTTTGGTTGCGCCGCCCCGCTGCACACATGCCCCCTTTGGCTCGAATATCTGCGAAGACTGCATGAGCACCTACTATCTGTACCCGCTGCGCTTCAAGGCAGAGCGCTGCTCGGTCAACCGGCGTACCTTTGCCAAAGCGCTCAATGCCGAGGGGATCTGCTTCATTGAGGGCTATACTGCGCCGCTCTACCTGCAGCCCCTCTATCAAACTCGGCAGGCCTTTAAACATGGCTATCCCTTCTGCGCACCGGAAAACCAAGCCAGTCAACCGGATTACAGCCCGGGGGCCTGTCCGGTTGCCGAGAGACTTCACAATGACGAGATCCTGATCAATGAACATGTTCGCCCGCCGCATAACCACGAGGACATTCTCGACATTGCCAGGGCCATTGAAAAGGTGGGGCGCTGCTTGACACGTCCCACCTCAACGCTTCAGGAGGCACGTTAATGACCGATTCGGGCAAACCTCTGTATGAGGGAGTCTTAAAGTACTGCACGCGCTGCTGCATGCCTGAAACGCAGGAGGGAATTGTTTTTGATGAAATGGGGATCTGCCGAGCCTGCCGCTCCTCAGAAGACAAAATTCATATTGACTGGGTCAAGCGGGAACAGGCTTTAAAAAAGCTCCTCAATCGATTCAAAGGGCGAGCTGGAGACAATTACGACTGCATGATTCCAATCAGCGGGGGCAAGGACAGCGTCTTTCAGCTGCATGTGCTGACCCAAGTTTACGGCATGAAGCCCTTGGCGGTCACCTTTAACCACAACTGGTACTCTGAGACTGGGCTTTACAATCTGCACAACGCCCTTGAGCAATTCAACGTAGACCACATCATGTTCACCCCCAACCGCTCCCTGGTCAATCGAATAGCCAGGAAATCCTTAGGGGCGATCGGAGACACCTGTTGGCATTGCCACATGGGGGTAGGGGCCTTCCCCCTTCAGATTGCCGTTAAATTCGGAGTCAAACTTTTGATTTGGGGGGATGGTCTCTCAGAAAACGATGGCCGGGCCGCTCATCGAGAAAAATATACCCGTTACAACCGAGACTATATCGTCGCAGTCTCTGCCCGTATAGAACCTGAAAATCTGGCTGACGAAGAGCTCACATCCAAGGATCTCTTCCCCTTTCGCCTCCCTTCGCTCGAGGAGTTTGAAAAAGCAGGCATTGTCGGAATCCACTTAAGCGACTACCTCTTCTGGGATGAGGAGCGGCAGGTGGAGTTCATCAAAAGGGTCTATGGCTGGCGGGAAGAGCAGGTGGAATGTGCCTACAAGCGATACAAGTCTGTTGAATGCGCCATGGCGGGCATCCATGACTACTCCAAATTTATCAAGCGCGGTTTTGGTCGCGGTACCGACCAGGCCAGTGCCGATGTTCGCGCAGGCCTGGCCACCCGCGAGGAGGGTTGCGAGCTGGCCAAGCAGACCGATACTGAGCGACCCGAGGCGCTGGATTATTACCTGAAAGTAACCGGCATGAGCGAAACCGAGTTCATCGAGACCCTCAAGGACAAACGAGAGGGCAAGGCCAAGGACCTTCCGGCCAGTTACCCCATAAAGGAACAGCTCACGAATGAGCCAGCAAAACGCCCTGCCATTGAGAAGATGCTTGAGCGCATGAGGCGAGAAATACCCGAAGGTGAAAGAGGGGATGGGCGGCCCTATCCCCCTGTGCAGCCCCCTGAGGACCAAGAGCCCAATGGCTGAACCGGCGCCCCATCAACTGACCGCAACTGGCGCCATCCGGCAGATCGGTTCTGGCCTGATGAGCTCTGAGGAGCTCATTCGCAGCTGCCTGGATCAGATTGAACGCGCAGAACCTCAGATTAAGGCCTGGACCTTTCTGGCTCCTGAGCGTGCCCTGGAGCAGGCGCGGCAGTTGGACTGCGCCAGGGAGAAGGGGCGGCCCATCGGGCCATTGGGCGGCATCCCGATTGGGATCAAGGACATCTTCAACACCCTGGACATGCCCACGGCCATGGGCTCTCCGATCTGGGAAGGTTTTACTCCAGGCAATGATGCGCGAGTGGTTTCGGAGCTCCGATACGCAGGGGGAGTGATCCTTGGGAAAACCGTAACCGCAGAATTTGCAGTGCACACCCCCGGACCCACTGCCAACCCGTACCACCCGGAGTTCTCTCCGGGTACCTCCTCCAGCGGCTCATCCGCTGCCGTTGCGGCCCAGATGGTTCCGGTGGCACTGGGAAGTCAGACTGCCGGTTCAATTATTCGCCCGGCCAGCTATTGCGGCATCTATGGCTTCAAACCCTCCTTTGGCCTGATTCCCCGCACCGGCTCATTAAAAACCACGGATAGCCTCGACACCGTAGGCCTGATGGCCCGCTCAGCTGAGGATTTGGATCTTTTCTTTGAACTCCTTCGGGTTCATGGGCTGGACTACCCCATTGTGCACGAGCGCCTCTCAGATATGAGCCGCGCAAAACCCGCAAACCGGCCTTGGCGTGTCGCGTTGATCCGCGGCCCCAAGTGGCAAGAGGCAGAGCCGTATGCCCAAAATGCGCTCATTCGCTATGCAAACCAGCTTGCAACTCAAGAGGGGATCGAGGTCGAGGAAAAGGAGTTGCCCCTTGAATTTGATCAAGCGCATGAAGTTCATGCGGGAATCTACGATAAGGCACTCGCTTATTACTTCCAGGAGGAGTTCCGGAAGGAGAAATTGGTCAGCCCCATCATGAAGGATCTTATCCGGCATGGTCAGGAAATTACAGTGGGGCAATATCAGGAGGCTCTGGACCGACAGAGTCGGTTAGCCCGCCAGTTGGATCAACTTTTTGAAGCGGGCATCGACTTGATCTTGAATCTCTCAACAGCGGGCACCGCCCCCAGGAAAGAGGTGGTACAGGAGCGGCCCGACAACTGCCTCATTTGGACGCTCTGCGGCGTACCGGCAATAAGCGTGCCGGCCTTTACAGGACCCCAGAAACTTCCCTTTGGCGCACAGGTGGTGGGACGGCGCTACAACGATTATGATTTGTTGCGTTTTGTGCACCTGCTGCACTCGCTGAAACTCGCTCCGGAGGCACCTCATCCCGCTCCAGTGGCTGCGCTGCAAGAGGAGGTTGTGCGGTGATCCTTGAGACACCCTTAAGAGGGGAGCAGGTGGTCTTAAGAGCCCTGACAGAGGCCGACTGCGCAGGCCCCTATCCGAAATGGCTCAGCGACCCCGAGGTGTGTCGATACCGATCTACGGGGCCGGCACCCTACAGTGTGCAAGAGGCCGCAGCCTTCGTTCAGCGAGTCCGCGCTTCCTCTTCGGAGCTTGTTTTGGCCATCTTGCGTAAATCTGACAACCGCCACCTGGGAAATATCTCACTCCAGCAAATCGACCCGGTTCACCGGACAGCCGAGTTCGCCATCTTGATCGGAGAGAAAGAGGCCTGGGGCAGGGGAGTCGGCAAGGAGGCCTCGCGCCTGCTGCTGAATTACGGATTCTGTGTGATGAATCTCAACCGCATCACTTGCGGTGTTGCTCAAAACAATCAACCCATGCGCAAGATCGCACAGCATCTCGGGATGAACGAGGAGGGCAGGCGACGTCAAGCCCTGCGCAGGGAGAATCAATGCTGGGATATCGTGGACTACGGAATCCTTAAAGACCAATTCCTAAAAACAGCACAGCGCAGCCCAGCAGTGAAGCGGCTGCTGCTCACAGAGCGCGTTCCCGAGGTGTTTGAGGTTGAACCTCAAGATCGAGTCATCGCCCTAACACAGCAGGCCTGTCTTGAGTTGGATAAGCGTAAGGTCGCCTATGAGACTGCCGCTGATCTGGGCTTGGAGCGATCTCCTAAGCCAGGGGAGTCTGAGTACTTTGAAGCTCAACTTCAATGGCTCAGAGACCTGGACCGCGCCCTGGCAGAAGCGTTTGCTGATCTGCGAGAATCCAACCTCAAACCCGCGGTCCTTTACGGATACCAATGGAAGACCCTTATGGACAATGTCTACGTACGCGGGTTGGAATTGTCCCGGCTCTTTGAAGCGCATTACACTCAAGCGCTTCTATTTGCTGAAGCAAACGATGCAGCTGCGCCTCAATCCTTTTTGGCTTCTTATGGAGAAAGTGCCGGGCTCACTCACCGGCTGCTGCAGCTTTTCTGCGCTCATCATGCAGTGCCCTTCAAGATCATTCCGGTTGTCGCAAAAGATCAAGTGAACCGCCACCCCAACACAGGCCGCAGAAACCTGCGCAGAACACTCAAAGATCATCTCAAGCGTTATGCCTGGATCCTGCGCGGAGTAAAGCACAGTCGTCGCCTGAGCGCCGGCCGAACGACCCTCCTCTTCTTAGAGTCCAACTACTTGAAGGGGCTCTTGAAAACTGCGCTTGTCTCAGGGCAGCGCTGCCTTCTGTTGTGGGAGAGCAAGATATTGAATTTGAGCGGCGGCGGCAAGACCATCTGGCAGGCGCAGCCTGCTCAAGCTCATCTCGCATTGGCGAAGCAGGCTCAGACCCTGTGCGATCCGGCTCATCTCATCTGGGAATGGCCTCGCCAATGGTTTGGCTTCTCCCTCGCACCCCTGTTCGCTCCCATGCTTCATTCATGGGTGACAGAGCAAATTCCATTTTTCGTGCACCAAACAGAGGCTTTGCAGCAATTCTACACTCAGGAGAAGGTGGATTTTGCCTTGGCGCCCTTTCTGACGGCGCCGCTGCACTTTCCGGCCGCAGCAGCCTGTCAAATCTCGCCCAAAACACAATCGGTTTTAATCGCCGACGGGGACGGACCGGACGCCGCGCCCGCCTGGGACCTGACTGAGCTGTACCGAACGCAGCATTACGTCGTCGCCAACCAGGGGTTTGCGGATTACTTTCGCTCGCGTTCCGCCGGCGCCCTTTTACCATCTGCCCAAGTGCATCTGGCGCGAGACCGCTGGGAGGGCTTTGTTCGGTTGTCTCGGCGTCCAAGCTGGAACCGGCCCCCCTTGAACCTTCCGCTTGAGAAACCCATCGTGGTCTACCCGATCGCAAAACCTGAGTTCGACGTACGCAGGCTCAACCGAATCGATTACTCTGAAACCTGGCACTTTCACCTTCAGAAGGCGCTCATTGACCTCTTCGCGAAGCTTGCGCAGTACCAATTTGTTGTGAAGCTCTTTCCCGGAGACACATTCCATGGTGCCATCGGCCGCTATACAAAAGGGCTCAATACCGAACACATTCATCTTTCCCAAGCCCCCTTCTCCTTGTGGCTCCCATGGGCTAAACGAGTAATTTTGGATCTGCCCACCACAACCCTCTACGAAACCGCTTTAGCGGGTGTTCCATTCCATCTGCTGCTGCGCCGGGATTTACCCATCCGACCTGAAGGGATCAAGCCCTTCCTGCCCCACACCACCTTCTTTGATGAGCCCGATCAAGCAGCCGAGGCCGTGAGAGCTTACCTCGGTAGCCCCAGACAAGTGACGCCTAGCCCCCTGGCACCCGAAGGACCCACGACCCTCGCTCTGCTCAAGGTCATTCAGGCTGGTTCACATGTCGGCGTGATGCCGAAGCGTGTGCAGCCCGAGCTCGTTGCATCTGGAGGCAAGCACCCCTCATGAAGCCGATGAGCCGCTCTGCGCACGTTGTCATTACCGGTCCGAATCGCTGGCAAAGGCACATTGCAAACAACCTGAGGGATTGGCAGTGGCTTTATTTGGGCAAGGACCGAAACCTGCGCAATCAACTCGCCCAGCAGATGGGGGAGGCACGGCGGCTGCCCCTTCAGGGGCGGTTCCATACCGCAGCCGCAGCGCTGAGGCAGCCTTATCTGGATTTTGTTGCAGAGGTGGGAAGCCGCCAGCACAACCCGCGCATCTGGTGGTCTACCCGATTTTCCTGGAAGATTTGGACCGCCTCGGACTTCTTTCTGCTCACCTGTTATCTCAAGGTGGCTGAGCAGGTTGCGCAGGAAGCACTTGAACAAGGCAGCGCGCTCCTCATTGTCGTGGAGGATCCATGGCTCCTGCGGCAGATGCATCTCAATTTTCAGCACCTCCTGCCTGATCTTAAGGTGGACAAGGCCAGGGGGCTTACTCGATTCCGATTGCGCTCTCTGCTGATGGGGCTCTTGAGGCGCATCAAATGGGCTGCGAAAACCCCTTGGGACTTTCTGCGCCAGCGAAAAACATGGCCAGAAGGAAGCCCGCGAACGCCTCAAGGGGAGGCAGCGGCGGTATTCTCCTTTCCGCAGCCTGAATCCTTTGGCCCAGAAAACGCATGGATCGATCCGTACCTGCCGGGCATTGACGAAGAACTTGAGCAGCAGAAACTCAAGGTGATCCGCTTCACTCCACCTGAGGCTTCTGGTTTTGAGCGGGAGTTGGCTGCGCGCGCCGAATACCTCCAGCCCCTCATCCTGTGGTCAACTTGGGCTGGGTATTTCAGATCCATTTTTGCATTCTGGAGACCCCAATGGAGCGCCCCTGCAAAACTCCAAGGGCTTTGTGTCCATCAGCTCTGCCGACGGGAGTGGTGGCTTGAGCTGGGCCACGCAGGCCTGTGCGTGTACAGCATGTTTTATGCGTGCCTTTCGCGAATGCTCTCAAGCGGGTCCTACCGGCTGATCGTCACCTTTTATGAAAACCAGCCTTGGGAAAAGATGGCAGCCCTGGCTGCGAAGGAAACTCCGGGGGTGCGACTCTTGGCAATTCAGAATGCCATCTTCTCTCGTTATCATTTGGCCTTTTTTCTAGGCAAAGGAGAGGCAGAGCGCATGCCCCTTCCAGATGCCATCTGCACCTCAGGGCCTCAAGCGCGGGATCTGCTCATTGAGGGGGGACACCGCTCTGAACACCTTGGGCTGTGCGGATCCATTCGGTATCCGCATCTGGCCCATGGGGCAGGCAAGCAGCAGGCAGCGCTTCCACCGGCACCTGCCTCCGAGATTCTCGTGACATTGCCCATTGATCGGACCTTAGCGCAAGATCTGCTGGCTGCGCTGGGTTGCGCCTTTCCAGATGGAGGCCAGGCAGAGGGAATCCGATTCCACATCCGCCCACACCCGATCTGCCCATTCAAGCAGGAGGAGATTGGTTTCCCGGCCCAGACCCTCTCTTCTGGTTTTGGTAATTTCCGGGATGCCCTTAAACGCTGCGGATTGGTTCTCTTTGCCGGCTCCACAGCCGGCTTTGAGGCCATGGCCCTGGGACGTCGTGCCATACGGTATCGCGCTGAGCTCATGCTGGATGTCGATGAATCTTATGGCGAGAGCTGCCCGGTGGCCACCGAACAAACTTTGCGCAGCACGGTGTTGAAGCAGGCAGAGCAGGCCCAAAACTCAGAGGGGTCACACCTGCAGCCTGTTCTGGCGAAACTTTTTACACCTCCCTCATCAGAGGGATTAAGACAAACCTTTGGTGCCCTATGCGAGACGACAAACTGATCCCTGCTGCGCGAAAACATCTTGCGCAGGTTCAAAGAACCAGCCACCCTGTCGAAACTCGCGAGGGAATTGAGCCGATGGACAGAAACGAGCGAACCATGGATTTCCCCCCTGAGGTCATGGCCGAACTTCGCGCCCGGGTGACTCCGTTTGCCCTTCGGGCTTATCCGGAGCCAGAGCCCCTTTATCAAAAGTTGGCCGAATGG
>CAZQXN010000046.1:0-9088 GCA_964597545.1 uncultured Planctomycetia bacterium
TCGCCGGCAGCGCATGCAGGAAGGATCCTAAGGGTCGAGAAAATGTTTGACAAATTGAGTATATAGGTTATACTTTATATTAAGATAGAGTATAACCTATCATACAGAATTAGGGGAATTGCATTGGACCAAAAAATCAGGCAGGTGCAGAAACGCGTATTGGCTCTCTTCTCTGAGCAAGCGAAAGATTTCGCCTTGGCTGGCGGGACAGCGCTGGAGTTGTATTATTTACGCCACCGGTTTTCTGCAGACTTAGACTTTTTCTCGGTGCGATACAACACGGCTGAGATTGACCGCTTGATGTTGGCATTGCAAAAGCGTTTCGCACGCAAAATCAAGTTGGAGTCTGAGTTCACACCAGCAGGAAGGGCAAGGCTGCGATTCTACACGATGCCCGTGAGGGGAGCAACCCGACCGCTTAAGATGGATTTTGTAGAAGATGTGCTGTTGAAAAAACCGGTGATTCGAAAGGTGGGGGGAGTCCGCGTCTACAGTGCAAAGGACATCTATTTGCAGAAAATTGCTACAATCTCTGGAACTCAGCCCGTGATCGATGAGGCGGGTAGGCAAATCATGGAAGGGCGTCGTGAAGCGCGGGATGCGTTTGACCTGTATGTCCTTTCCGAGAAGATACAGCCCCTGCGCCTCTTCCTGCATCACATTCCCGCGCCTTGGCAAAAAGGGATGGTTCACTGGTATCGAACTTTCTCGCGCCAGGAGCTTAAATTGGGCTTGATGGATATGGATATCTATGACAAGCAGTTTAAGGGGGGAGCAATGATCCAACATTTGGAGAATGAAATCAAAGCGTTCACCCAGTCGTTAATTGAAGCAGAATGATCAAAAAGTTTTTTTGGGATTTGAATGCACGCGCCCTAAAGGAAACCCAAAAAGCCCTGAGGAATCCGAAACATCCCCAGTTTGCCCAGCGCATGGTTGCTCTGTTGTCGCGCTGCGACCAACCCAAAGAACTGTTCTCAATCATACCCAAGAAGACATTCGCGGAAGCTTGGCCGAGGATTCGAGGTTACTGGGTTAAGCGAATGCAGCGTTCCGATGCCCGGGACTGGTGGGAAACCATCTACGAGCAGATGTTGGAAGTAAAGCAGCGTAACACCATCAAGATCAAAGGAATGACTCCGTCCACCTTCCGAAAACTCGGCAGCATGCTCAAAGAGGCCAGGCTCCAGAAGGGACTGAGTCAAAAGCAGCTGGCGCTTCATGCGGGAATGAAGCAACCGGACATTTCCAGCATCGAGGAAGGCAAAAGAAACATCACCCTATTTACCTTGATGCGCCTCTGCAAGGTATTGGGAATTAAGAAAATCGAGACGGATTGACCGCCTTTAGGACCGAACGACGCTTTGGAGCGCCTGGGCAAAGCCCGGGAAGGAAATCTCAATCCACTGGGTTTGTTTAATGGTGGTCGCCCCCTGGGCCGCAAGACCGGCGACTGCCAGTGCCATGGCAGTGCGGTGATCCCCGAGACTATCCACCTGAGCACCCTTTAAGGGGGTAGGCCCTTCAATGATGACAGCGTCGGTTTCGGCTCGGATGTTGGCCCCCAGCGCACTGAGTCCGGTCACCATGGATTTAATTCGATCGGTCTCTTTGACGCGCAACTCCCCAGCCCCCTCAATCCGTGTCACCCCTTCGGCCTGAGTTGCCGCCACCATCAAAACAGGAAGCTCATCGATGACGCCGGGAACCTCTTCCGGCTCAATGGAGATCCCTTTTAGGGAAGCGGTCTTAACGGTCATCTCTCCCATCGGCTCCCAATCTTGACCCGCGGTGACCTTGGCCGAGATCGCAGCGCCCATCCGCTGCAGCAGCTCGAGCAGCCCGGAGCGGGAAGGATTGAGCCCAACACCCGGAAGGGTGAGAGAAGAACCCTTCACGATAGAGGCGGCAACCAGGAAGAAGGCGGCGCTCGAAAAATCACTCGGCACCGTAAGGGAGCGGCCCTGGAGTTTATCCTTTGGCTGAATGGTAATCTCAGTTCCTTCGCGCGAGAGCTCAGCGCCAAAGGAGCGCAAGATCCGCTCGGTATGGTCACGCGTACTCACCGACTCCACCACAGTGGTCGGCCCCTCAGCAAAAAGTCCGGCATACAAGAGGGCGGACTTGACCTGAGCGCTGGCAACCGGGAGGGTGTACCGAACACCAGAGAGTTTCCCGCCTTGAATGGTCAGCGGCAGGTGCTCTTGGCCCTTGAATGTCGCCCCCATTTGTTGAAGGGGCTCGGTGACGCGGCGCATGGGCCGCTTGGAGAGGGAGTCATCCCCTGTGAGGGTCGCAGAAAAGGGTTGTCCGGCCAAGACACCTAAGAGGAGCCTTGCCGTAGTTCCGGAGTTGCCCATCTCTAGGGGGGCCGAGGGAGCCTTGAGCGCACCCTTGCCCTCAACGAGCAGCGCCTGCCCCTTGGCCTTGACCTTGACGCCCAATGCCTCGACGGCCAAGCGCGTGGTTGCTACATCTTGGGACTCCAAAAGGGCGTGGATCTGGGTCGTGCCCGATGCAATCGCACCGGTCAGCAATGCCCGGTGCGAGATTGATTTGTCACCGGGCAGGGCCAATGGTCCCTGAAGCGACTTGGCAGGATGAATGGTCAAATCAGCCATTTTGGTGTCAGGAATTGTAAATGGGAGGTGTACGGTAGCCTACAAACGATGGATCTGCATCACGAAGTGATGCGGACGGTGTCCCCTTCCCGAATGGGATCTCGGGTCTCCTCTTCTAAGACATCGGCAGCCGCCATGTTCTCATAAATGCGGTTGACCTCTACGGAACCCACTCGGTCGCCATCACGGTAAACCACAAACCGGTCTCCGGCCTGAAGCTTATCCTTGGAACCGAGGTTCAGGACAACGAAGTTGAACTCCTTGTTGACAACGAGGATTTTTCCTTCGAGTTGCTCAGGAGCGGCTTCGGGGGTGGGTCGAACCACAATCTGATCTGCAGCCTTGGCGCGGGCAGCCAACATCTCCTTAACCCGGCGCTCCAATGCTTCCTTGGCCTGCCGGAGTGTGGTCAGCTCGTTGCTGAGGGCCTGGTAACTCTGTTTGGCCTTGGCCAGCTCCGCAGTAACGGTTGCCTTCTCTCGACGCTCAGCCTCTGTCTGCTTCTGCAGATCGGTCGCGCGCTTGCGGGCAGAGGCAAGCTCTGTGGTCAGGGTTTCCCGAGCCCGCTTCTCTTGAGCCATCTGCTCAGCAAGGGTCTTGGCCTGCTCGGTCAGATCCCCCAGCTGTGTCTCCATCGCCTCCTTGGCGGAGACCAGCTCATCCCGCTCCTTTTCGAGCGCCTCCTTGGCAGAGGTGATGCGATCCAGCTGGTCCTCAGTCCAGATCCGCTTGGCCATCTCGGCGTTGCGACCCAGATAGAAGGTTGCTGCGGCGGCAAGGGCTACCACCAAAGCGATACTTAAGACAATCGTGCCAATTCGTGGTTTCATCGCGGGTAGTCTATCACAGCCTTATGGAGTGAACAAGTTTACTTTTAAACCAAAAAAGGGAATTTTCTGCTTAAGATCAAGCGAGTACGCCCTGGATCGATTGAAGGAGTTGGTTCTCCTCAAAAGGCTTGATCAGGTAAAAATCTACACCCACAGACTTGCCCCGTTCCTCGTCGGCCGGCCGATTGAGGATCGTCATCATGACAATGCGGATATCCTTGGTCTTTTGGTCAAACTTAAGCATCCGGGCTACCTTAAAACCGTCCATCTTGGGTAGCATGGCATCCAGGAGCATGAGGTCTATCGTGCCCGCCCTGGCTTTGCTCAGAGCCTCGTGTCCGCTGCCGGTGATGTCTACCTGATACCCCTTATCCTTCAGGAGTCGGGCCAACCGCTTACACAGTGCTTCATCGTCCTCTACGATCAAAATCCGCTTTGCTTGGTCCATCTTCCCACCCTTATCCTGCTTTGAGCAGATCACACTCAAAGCGCGACCAGCTGCCAAGGGCCGCGCATGCGGCCCGAAAGACCTCTACCGGATGCCAAGTTCCTGCGTGGTGTCGACATCGGCCATGCCGTGCATCACCACGTGCAGGTAATTCTGCGGCCGCTCGTAAGGCTTATCGGTAATACAGCCATCCAGCTGAAAAGTCTCCGCAGTCGCCGGCTGATCAGCCCACATCAGCATCAGATTCGCCAGCAGGGCTGCGGCGATCACCAGCAGTAGTGCATTGGTTACACGTACAGAAGCCATCTTGCAACCTCCTCTGAATTCAACCCAATGGTAGGATTGTTCTAAGGTAGCAACCCAACGCAGCCCTAGGCGCCTAAGCCCAGTAGGCGCTTGACCTCCTTCAAAAGCTGCTCTGGGTCAAAGGGCTTGGTGAGATACAGATCCGCGCCAACTTCTTTTCCGGTGGAGGCATCGGCATCCTGAGTGCGAGCCGTAAGGAGGATCAGCGGTATTGTCTTGGAGGTGGCGCCGAACTTGAGCATTCTGGCCACCTTAAAACCGCTGACCTTGGGCATCATGACATCCAGAATGACCAGGTCGGGGTTGTACTCGCGGAAGAAGTTGAGTGCCTGCTGGCCGTCCCGTGCTTTGTGAACGGTAATATTGTGGGGTTCAAGTTTCGTGGCAATGATGTTGAGAGTGTCCAAATCATCATCTGCTGCTACAACAACTTTTTTGTCGGTCGACATGGCGTTGTGCGCTATACCTCCTCCTGAATATCCCGCTCCGTGACCCGGAGAATCTCCTCAACCGAAGTGATCCCCTTCGTAATCTTGTTCACCCCTGCCAGGCGCAAGGAGACCATTCCGTCTTTAATCGCCTGGTCCCGGATCTCCCGGGAGGAGGCCTTCTTGAGCAGCAGGGCGCGGGCAGCATCGCTGGTCTCCATCAGCTCAAAGACACCGGTCCGGCCCCGGTAGCCGGTCTGCTTGCACGCATCACACCCCTTGCTCCGGTATAACGTCAACTTCTTGCTGGAGGTCGGCATGTCCAAGCTCTTCAACACCTCAGGCGATGGGGCATAACCCTCCTTGCACTTGTCGCACAGGGTCCGCACCAAACGCTGCGCCAAGACACCTACAACAGAGGAGGCAGCCAGGAACGGCTCTACCCCCATGTCTACCAAGCGCGTCAATGCTCCCGGAGCATCATTGGTGTGGAGTGTGGCAAAAACCATGTGTCCGGTCAGGGCCGCGTGGATGGCGATTTCTGAGGTCTCTAAGTCCCGGATCTCTCCGATCAAAACGATGTCCGGATCCTGCCGCAAGATGGAGCGCAGCCCATTGGCAAAAGTCAGCCCCGCCTTGACATCCACCTGGGCCTGCCGCACCCTGCCGAGGCGGTACTCCACCGGGTCCTCCAGGGTGATGACATTTTTCTGGACGGCATCCACCGTGCGCAGGGCCCCGTACAGGGTGGTGGTCTTGCCGCAGCCGGTGGGGCCGGTCACCAGAAGAATCCCGTGGGGCCGGTCGACCAACTCGGAAAACCCCTTGAGATTTTCCTTCTCGAATCCCAGCTCATCGAGGGTGAGCTGGATCGCCGATTTGTCCAGCACGCGCATCGAGATGTTCTCTCCGTAGATCGTGGGAAAGGTGGATACACGCAGATCCACCTCTTTGTTTTCCAGCGACAGCTGAACCCGGCCATCCTGAGGCAGACGCCGCTCGGCGATATCCATGTTGGCCATGATCTTGATTCTGGAGAGAACCGCCGACTCTAAGTGCTTCGGGGGCGGGGGCACATCATAGAGCACCCCGTCAATGCGGTAGCGCAGATAGGTTGTGTCGGATTCCGGCTCGATGTGAATGTCGCTGGCCCGATTCTCCAACGCCTGGTGGATAATGGTGTCGACCAGCTTGACGATGGGTGCATTCTCGGCAGCAGCGATGAGTCCGGTGACCTGCTCGGAGGCCGCCGCCTGCGGGGCCACCTGGCCTGCCCCGGTCTGAACCGAAGGCGGACCCCTGCGCACCGGTTTTGATGAGACAGTCGGCGTGCTGGTCACCTTCTGGGTCTGGATGTCCTCCATCACCTTCTCCAGTGAGCCGGCCGAACCGAAGAAGCGGTCCAGGGCCTGCTGGATGGCCGTCTTGGTGCCAAAGATCGGCTCAATCTCGCAATGGCTGATGAAGCGCAGGCGGTCCACCACCCGGATGTTGAGGGGATCAACCATCGCCATGGTGACAGCCTTCTCTACCTTAAATAGGGGGATGACCAAGTGCTCTCTCAGAAACTCCTCCGGAAAACGAGAGACCACCTCTTTATCGATGTCGTAGGTGGAGACATCCATAAAGGGGATTCCCAGCTGCTCTGCCAGGGCTTCGGTTACCTGATCCTCGGTGGCGAAACCCAGCGTAATCAGGACCTCTCCCAGCATGCGCCCGCTTAAGCGCTGCTTCTCGCCGGCTTCCTTGAGCTGTGCTTCGGTGATGATCTCTTTCTTGACGAGCTGTTGACCGATGAGTTTTCCGGTATCGCGTACTGTTGGCATAACTGTACCTCCTAACAGGAGTTAAGCATATGTAAGGGAAAAAATCAATGGTTCTTAAGCCTCGAACGCCACTTTTTCTCTAGGGCCGTTAGCGTCCATCCATAAACAGCCTGGGTCGCCTCCTCCACCGACTGACCCTGCCCCAATCCTTTCAAGTAAACCCGCATCCGATCCCAACCCTTTGCCTCCAAGAGAAAGCGGATCAGTCGGTGCGATGCCGAATAGAACTGGCCTGTTGGCATGACCACGGCTTCCCCGGGCCGCTCGGCAATCCCAAAAAGCTGCCGTAAAGGCGGCAAAGGGGTCTGTGGTAAGGGGGTCTGACCCCTATTGGAAGGGGGTCTGACCCCTGTGGATTTGACCCCTGTTGTAGATCCTTCGGCAATCCTCTCGGCCTCCTGCGCCAACCCTTCATGGAGCCAGTGCGGAGCCCGTCCATTGCTCAAATCGTACACCAGCGCATGGGCATATTCATGCCAGAGAACCCGGTTCCATGCTCCATTATCGCGGCCAAGCCCAACAGGAACTGAGGGGGCCGCTTCATCCGGTATCCGGATCTTACCGTCAAACAAACCCAGCACCTCGGTCGGTAACTGGGTGGTACCGTAAAAAACCTCCCTGGGATAAATCAGGACCGTCAAGGGACGTTTGGGGCGATACTGAAAGAAAGGAGCAAGCTCTTCTGTGGCCCGGGTCAGCTCCGCAACAATCCTCTCTTGTTGCTCAGGCGCCAAACTGCTGGGAAAGCGAACCCTCACCGACCCCACAGAAGCCGGCTCCAGTTCCTTCTCCAACTCTATTTCCATCTCGGCCTGAGTGATTTGGCGCCGGATCGAAACAAGCCTGGGGTTAAGCTCAAGCGCCTCTTCCCAAAAGCCCTTGGCGGATTTTAAGTCATGGCTTAGATAAGCTAGATCTCCCAAGAGGGCTGTGGCATGAACCTGCTCCGGGTCGGTTCGGACTGCGCGCTTAGCCCATTGCTCGGCTTCATCAAATCGCTGCTGGGAATACGCGGCCCAGGCCTTGCGGTATGCCTCCATCCCTTCGGCGTAATCGGCGAAAGCCGGCGCCGCGAGACCGACGGCAAGCGCAAAGGACAGCCACATACGCAAGAGGAAAGGTGAGGCAGGAAGCAATGATCAGGTCTTTTTCTTTTGCTTGCGGGCCTTGATTAAAATTTCAAGGT
Organism: uncultured Planctomycetia bacterium; assembly: GCA_964597545.1. Lineage (GTDB taxonomy): Bacteria > Omnitrophota > Gorgyraeia > 1-14-0-20-64-10 > 1-14-0-20-64-10 > CAZQXN01. The sequence continues at coordinate 7,646 of CAZQXN010000046.1, forward strand.
CGGCAAGATCCTGCTTTCTTCCGGCAGCCCGCTTGTTCCGAATGAGATCTTCCAGGCCGATAAAGAAAACCGGTTCCTTTCCATAGGACCCCTTCCGCCTGTTCTTCCATGCTCGACCAAATCCCACCCCCGGCATGGAAGTGATCAGGTCGACCCGAACAGGCTCGTAGCCCAATTGGACGAACCGCCCTTTCTTCAAGAAATCCTTCGGTTGAATACCCAGGCTCACGAAGCCAAACTCCCTGAGCGCCTCGCAAATTCTCCGCCCGTTCTCCATGTTCGGCTCCACCCAGATGCCCATGTCCTTGGTGTATCTGGGAATGGCGTGAAAGCCGACCGCGAAGGCCCCCACAACACAGTAGCGGACGCCCTGACGATTAAAAGCGCCGAGTAACTCTGCGAAGTCCTTTTCGGATTTTTCCACGGATGCGGGAGGGTTTGAGTCGTTCGTGGACGGTTCTCAGCCACTGCATGGTCTGCAAACGCTGGCTTGGAGTCATGGTGAGGTAATAGTGGACGTCGAAGTCATTCGCCGCCCGGAATGTATTGGCTCTGTGGATCCAAATCTTGCCCATGGTTTTATTGTAGCACAGGCCTTGTTCCCGCGGCCTCATTACCCGGCAGACCGCGTTTTACTCTCCACTTGGTAGGCCGCGCTGCAACATGGCCGGATCAGGTTTCAGCCGGACCTTCCGCAGCCGCAGGAGGCAGGAGCAGGCGTTCCAAATCACGTATGGTGATCGGCTTGAAGAGATATTCTGACACGCCGTAGTTGAGCATCTCCTGGCGAAGCTCCAGGTCATCCGAAGCAGTCACCACAATAACCCGTGTGGGGATCTTCTGCTTGGCGATCTCCTGAATTACCTGTCGACCGTGCCCTATGGGCAGCAGTAAATCGACAAAAGCCAGATCGAAATTCTGCCCTGCTTGCAGATTGCTATTCAACGTAGCCAGAGCTTGTTCTGCATCAGAAACCGCGGTAACTTCATTGCCGCGCTCCTCAAAATAGGAGCGCAAACAGTCCAGCACTTCGATCTGATCCTCAACCAGCAAAATCTTCATGGCGCTACAGATGCCTCCTCTTCTGGCTAGCATACCACAACCGATACTGGATCACTCTGGAACGAAACGTAGGGTTTAGAAGATTCAACTACTTACTCCTCCCCCTCTAGGATGGTTTCTTCGGAGATGTCGGTCTCTTCTTCTCCTGTGTCAGAGCCGGAGAAGTCTCCCATCCAGGGGGCGTCTCCACCTTCAAATCCTCCGAAGTCCATGGGGCTAAAGTCACCCCAGGCAGGGGCATCTCCACCTTCCCCGCCCCAGGCAGAGGGGGGTGGGCCCAGCATCCAGGGGGGTGGTCCTGTGTCTGAGCCTTCGGGGCCTTTTGTCATCCAGGGGGCTGGGCCTGAGAAGTCCATACCAGGGGGTGGGGCATCACCCCAG
>CAZQXN010000047.1:0-6467 GCA_964597545.1 uncultured Planctomycetia bacterium
AAAGAGGACATTTTTACATTGCTAGAACCGGACATTATCACTTTGGTATGACAGGGGTCAGCCACGCTGAATGGTTTGAAGGGGGTTTACAGAGCGCTTAATGGCACTGGTGATCTGTGCAGGCGCGCCCAGGGGTGATCTCCGGCAATTTTCCGTTCTGGAATTGCGCTATCATCTCTTCTGCTGTAGCTGCAGCCGCCTGAAAAGCCCGGATACCTCCGGCATTTAATCTTTGGACAGCCCGAGCGCCCATGCCTGCACAAACAATCACATCCACCTGCTTGCCTATCAATGCGCTTAAGGGCTGGCAGGTTCCATGTTGATGGTGTTGATTGGTTCCCTGTACCGCTTCAAAACTCCTCTGGTCTGTATTGTAAAGCAAGAAATAGGGGGCGCTGCCGAAGTGAGGAAAGGGCCGTGCCTGCAAACCTACCGGAGTGGCGACGGGAATACAAAGCCTCATTTCGCACCACCCTTCTGCGCAACTAGAACATACTGGCAGCGATCCCGGAAGGTTTTCACGGCCATCCCATGCCGCTGCAAGAGAGTCCTCACCTCTTCCATAGAAACCTTGGAGCGTTCATGCCGACGCCCGTCCAGCCGATGCACGCGATCCAAGATGCGGCTTCCCCGTTGATTCAAATCCGCCACAACCAGCCTCCTTTTGGTCACCCGCACCATCTCCTGTAGGCACTTGGCGGGATTTTCGGAATGGTGAATGAAGTTGACTGCGATCGCATAATCAAAGGCTTCAGTGGGATAGCGCAATCGTTCGGCATCCATCACCCGGAATTCAGCAAAGCTTCCTAAGCGCATGGCGTTGAGATTGGTCTTGGCCAACGCTTGTGATGCGCGGTCTACATCGATGGTGACAAATTTCATACCTCTTTGAGAGAGGGCAACCGCCAGGTGCCCTTTGCCGGTTCCAATCTCCAAGATGCGACCTGAGGTGATACCGGTTTTATCAAGAATAAACTCCCTGGCATGAACCATGTCGTAGCCGTACCGCTTGTAGAGCCGCAAACGCTCTCGGTAATGTTTAAGCGTTGCCGGCACGCTGTGGCCCTCTGCAGCGACGGCCCGGCCCCCCCTGCCCTCCGCCAGCCCCCCCGTCCCCTCGAGCCCAACCTCGATCCTGCTCAGCCCGATGGACATGGGCACTCTTGCAGTGCGGGCAAGCCTTCCGCCTGCCCGAACCATACGGCAGGGTCCATTCTTTCTTGCAGTCATCACAAACAAAGTGTCTCTCTGTCATCTTCACAACACCCCCTTGAATCTTCAACGCCTTGCTGTTCACCAGCGCATCGGCCGCTTTCCGGCGGGCAGAGGCAATGATATTTCCGAAGGTCTGCCGCGAGACCTCCATCTTTTTTGCGGCCTCTTCCTGATACATCCCCTCCAAATCAGAAAGTCGAATCGCCTCCAACTCATCCATGGCCAGCTGAATCTCCTTCAAGGCAAACAAAGGAATGCCCCTGGGTTTGAAGTAATTGGAATTCGGCTGGCAGCGTACGCTACGGCATCGGACGGGTCTGGGCATAACCACCTCTCTCTATTATTAGCATATGCTAATAATAGAGCAAAAGGCAGGCTATGTCAAGCGAGAAGGGATAAAGGGAAGAAAGGTTCGAATGGGTTGCAGTGGTGGGCACGAGAGGATTTGAACCTCCAAGCCTTGCGGCACATGCCCCTCAAGCATGCGCGTATGCCAGTTCCGCCACGTGCCCATAAGTTCAAGAGGGGGTGTTGCGGTACCTCAGTATAAGAAAGCACGCCCCTTGCGTCAACCCCGCCGCCCCCGTATACTCTCACTTAGATATGGCAACCTGGGTAGGGATAGGACACAGCCGGATCTCCGACTCCTTTCGGGCCGGCCAAGAGGCCGCCAGCAAAGCCCTAGAAGGGATGGCGCAGCCCCCGGCAGACCTGATCTTTCTGTTTGCATCGGTCCGCTACGATCAGGAGACGCTCCTACGCGGAGTTACCTCGGTCACTCAAAAATCTCCGCTGGCAGGCTGTTCTACTGCCGGTGAAATTCTTCCCATGGGTCCTTCCCGCCGTTCGGTCGTCGCCATGGCGATTCGATCCGATACCCTCCGGGTGGCCACGGGACTGGGGCTCAACATCGGCCACAATCCCCGTCAGGCCGGCCAGGAAGTGGCCAACACCGCCATCCAAGCCAAGCTCGTCGGACCGCACGGTTTCTTGACCTTTCCCGACGGCCTCACCGGCAATGTGGCAGAAGCAATCCGCGGAATACAAGATGTTTTGGGTTTAAGCTTTCCGATTGCCGGAGGTTCTGCGGCGGATGACTTTGGCTTCACAAAAACCCACCAGTATTACCAGGGCCATGTCTACACCAATGCCATCACAGGTGTTTTGCTGGCCGGATCTATTTCTTTAGGGATCGGTGCGCGGCATGGCTGGCAGCCGTTGGGCCGCCCCCGGCAGGTGACCCGATCCTTGGCCAATGTGGTCCAGGAGCTGGAGGGGCAGACAGCGGTCAACCTGTACGAAACTTATTTCGGAAAGGGTGCCAGCACCCTGAAGCCGGAATCGCTGGCCGACATGTCGATTGTTTATCCCTTAGGGATGCCCATTCCAGGCGAAGAGGAGTATCTCCTGCGCAATGTCCTGCGCGTTGATCCCGGCGGTTCCCTGGTTTATGCTGGAGAGGTTCCCGAGGGCAGCGAGGTGCGGCTTATGATGGGTTCGAAAGCCAGGGCGCTGGAGGCAGCGCGCCGGGCCGCCGAGCAAGCCAATTTGGCCATTGCACCCCGCAAGCCCACCTTTGCGCTGGTCTTCAGCTCCTGCTCCAGAGCTCGCCTTTTCGGAGAGCAGGCAGGCAAGGAGATTGCAGCAATCCGCAAGGTATTGGGAGAGAATGTTCCTTTGGTTGGTTTTTATGACTATGGTGAACAGGCCCCTATGACAGCCGCAGGCTTTAGGGGAAGGAGCTATTTTCACAATGAGACGCTGGTGGTCTGTGTCATTGCGGCTTAGGGAGGCCATTTAATGGCCCTCTCCATGAAGCTCACCATCATCGCCAGCTTCTTGATGCTGATCGTCATCTCCCTCTCCGACACCACCATGCTCAGGATCACCTACGGCATGTTCATGACCTTGATCGGTGCCTCCCTCATCAGCACTCATGAGATGCTCCGACGGCAGCTGAGCGGCTACCAGAAAGAGCTCGACCGGGTCAACCGCGTCTGCGAAGAGCTGGACCAGAATACCAAGATCATCGTGCAGACCGACTTGGAGCTGACCCGAACACAGGAAGCGCTCGACAAGAAGGTCTCAGGGCTCTTCGCCCTGCACGGCCTCTCCAAGCAGATCCTCTCGGTCCGCTCAGTGGCAGAGCTGTGCCGATTGGTCGCAGAATCGATGGTGACCTCCCTTGGGTTTGAGAAAGCGCTCGTGTGCATTGTCCACCCTCAACAGCCCACCCAGCTTGCGGTCAGAGCACAGTCCGGCTATGAACCGGACGAGGTCAAGGCGCTCAACATGGAGGAATTCCTGGGGATCATCCAGCAACCGGTCATCAAACCCGGCGAACCCCTCCTGGTGGCCGATTCCACCGTTGAGGAAGATGCAGGACCCCGCCCTAAGTGGCAGCTCTCCCATGAAACCATCAAGCGCTTGGCAGAGCTTATCGGCGTTCAATCCTTTGCGGCAGTGCCCCTGATGCTCGAAGGTCAACCCAAGGGATTTCTGCTCGCCGGAACCAACCCCCCCTACCCTAAGCTGGAGCCGGGTGATGTGGAGTTGATGTCGGTGCTTTCCAGTGAGGTGGGGGTTGCCATCGAAAACCTTCGGCTGTATGAGGCCCTCAAGCGCTCGCACGATGAGTTGGAAGAGCGTGTCAAGAATCGTACCCAAGAGCTGGCCGAGGCCAATGAGGAGCTGGTGCGCCTCAATAAGATGAAGTCGGACTTTGTCTCGGCTGTCTCCCATGAGCTGCGAACCCCGCTGACCTCGATCAAGGGGTATGCTGCTCTGGTGGGCGGGGGGAAGCTCGGGGCGGTCTCGAAGAGTCAATCGGATCGGCTCGGCAAGATCGGCCGCAACACCGACTACCTCTCGAATCTCATCTCAGACCTTTTGGACATTGCCCGCATTGAGTCAGGCCGCATCGGCATGATGATCCGTTCGGTGGAGCTGTCTCGGTTGGTCGATGCGGTCGCAGACCTGTTGGGGCCGCAGCTCAAAGAGAAGAGCCTGACGCTCAAGGTGAAGCTCCCGGCCAAGCTGCCGCAACTCCAGGTGGATGAGAACCGTCTGCAACGCGTCTTTGTCAATCTCCTCTCCAATGCCATCAAATTCACTCCTGAACGGGGAACCCTGACCATCCAAGCCGCCTCCAAAGGAAAGATGCTTCAGGTGGATGTTGCGGATACCGGCATCGGCATTCCTCCGGAGGATTTGGAACGACTCTTCTCGGAATTCTTCCGGGCTGACAATCCGGTTAACCGGGAGCGCAAAGGGACAGGCCTGGGGCTGGTGCTGGTCAAGCGCATCATTGAGGCACATGGTGGTAAGATCTGGGTAACCTCTCGCGCGGGCAAAGGAACCACCTTTAGTTTTACCATTCCTTGGAAGCCGGTGGCGCAAACCGCCATTGGGGTACCCTAACAGGAGTAATCAGTAATGAGTAAACTTATTCTGGTTGCGGACATTCGCTGCGCGACGAATAAGAAGCGCGGTATGCGAAGGGTGCCGAGATGTGAGGCGCCCCGGGCGAGGAGTCCGCAACGATGAGTAAACTTATTCTGGTTGCGGACGACGAGCACGACATCGTTGGATTTGTCTCTGATTTTCTCCAGGCCGAGGGCTATCGGACCGCAGCCGCCTACAACGGAGAAGAGGCCTTTGAAGCCATCGAGCGCCTTCGGCCGGACGCCGTCGTACTGGACATTAAGATGCCGATCATGGATGGCTTGGAGGTCATCCGGAAGCTCAGGCAGAACCCTGCCATTGCAGCGATCCCAGTGGTGGTATTCACCGCCACTCAAGTCATCCAGGAATCCAAGGAGCGGTTCAAGGAATTCAAGGTGCATACCTGGATTTCCAAACCGTTTGAGCCGGATGAGCTCTTGGCCGCGGTTAAGAGTTCCCTGCGGTCCAAGAAATAGCACCACCACCTAAGGTTGACATGGAAAAAACGCGCATACTGGTTGTGGACGACGAGGCGGATATCCGGGATGTCCTGCGTCTGACACTGGAGGCCGAAGGCTATGAGGTGCATGAGGCAGCCAACGGCCAGGAGGGGCTTGAGCGCGCTCAGAAGATCAATCCCCACCTGATGCTCTTGGATTTTAAGATGCCCCGCATGAACGGCCGCCAAGTCGCCCAGGCCCTCAAGAAAGACACGCTCCTGCAGCATCTGCCGGTCATTATGTTGACCTCCAGGGGAGAAATCACCGATAAGGTGGAGGGCATCGGTTCGGGTGCCGACGATTACATCGTCAAACCCTTTGAGCCCACAGAGCTGATGGCGCGGGTCAAGATGATCTTACGGCGAACCTCCCGGGCCCTTGACGCCAATCCCCTAACCAAGCTGCCGGGCAACGCTTCGATCTTAGAAGAACTGCAGACCCGCCTGGATAAGCAGGAGGCGGTGGCCACCTGCTACATCGACCTGGATAAGTTTAAGGCCTTCAACGACCAATACGGTTTTGAGCGGGGAGATCAGATCATCAAGGCAGCAGCCCGAATCCTTTTGATGACCATGCGGGAGTTGGGCGGCCCTACCGACTTCCTGGGGCACATCGGAGGGGATGACTTCGTGCTCCTCACCCATCCCGACACCGCAGAGAAGATCTCCGGCAGGGTCATCAATGACTTTGCCCAGACCGCCCCTCAGTTCTACGATTCCCAGGACCGCCAGCACGGCTACATTGAAGGTCAGGACCGCGATGGTCAGGTCAGAAAATTCCCCCTGTTAACCCTCTCCATTGGGATCGTCACCAACCAACAGCAGCCGTTGCGGCATGTCGCTGAAGTTTCTCAGATCGGGGCAGAGTTGAAGGAGTGGGTTAAGCTCAAGGGCGGCAATCGTTGGGTTCGGGACCGGCGGGGCGAGTAGCGGTTCCAGGTAGCCCATAACACACTCTGTTGAGCTGGGTTAGGACAACAATCGGTACCTGGTACCGATCTTAGGGTGTCTTGGCTTGGCGGCTGCCTGAAGCAGCCTCGAGGGCTACCACATTGCCCTTGGGCTGGACCTTCCAGAAGGATGAGAGATACTTCTCCCAATGGGCCAAGATCTCCTTGGCCTTGGGGCTTGCGGTCAGCTCCGCATGGCGCAAGACCATGGATTTGAGGAGGTTTTCATCCTCCTGATCCTCCACCCGGCAAAGCTCCACCAGGGTTGGATTGTACCGCTCAGGTAACTGATCCTCTGGATCCAACACAAAAGCGAGCCCACCGGTCATCCCGGCTCCGAAGTTGCGACCTGTGGAACC
>CAZQXN010000048.1:0-6451 GCA_964597545.1 uncultured Planctomycetia bacterium
ACAATCGTCGGTAGCCCGCATCTATCATTTGGATCGGGGCTATGAACGGATTGATGAAAAATTGGTCAAACTGGGCGCCGACATTCAGCGCGAGAAATCAGAATAACCCACATCGGTACCCCACATCGGTACCGGGTACATTGTACCCGGTACATTGTACCCGGTACCGTAATAAGGAGGTTTTCGATGGCAGAAGTTGTGATTCGCCTGAAACGCTTGGGCACAAAGAGTAAGCCGCATCACCGGATCGTTGTGATCCCGAAGACGCGCGCTCGAGGGGGCAGGGCCCTGGAGGAACTGGGGTATTACGACCCTTCCAAGAATCCTCCCTTTATTCAGTTGGATATGGAGCGCACCTCATTCTGGATCGGTCGCGGAGCCAGGCCCACCGCAACGGTCGACCGGCTCATCAAGAAACTTTCCCGCTCCAAGGCCTCTGCGTAGGTGAGATGATCCCGGGATGCCGGGACATCGCGATTGGGGAATGGAATGATGCGGATTGATGTTCTGACCATCTTTCCGGAGATGTGCCAACCGGTCTTAGAGACCTCGATCTTGAAGCGAGCGCTCGCCAAGGGGGTGGCGCAGGTCCGCCTGCATGATGTGCGCCGCTGGTCCAAGGACAAGCACCGCAAGGTGGATGATCGGCCCTATGGGGGTGGACCGGGCATGGTGATGTCGCCCGCTCCTTTTTTTGATGCTGTGGAGGAATTGCGGCAAGCGGATCCCAAGGGGCTCAAGCCCCATGTTATTCTCCTTTCTCCCCAGGGAGAGCCCCTTGCTCAGCCTAAGCTCAAAGCCCTGGTGGAGCGTCCGTGGCTCATGTTGCTCTGCGGCCATTATGAGGGGGTGGATGAGCGCATCCGAACCCAATTGGCCGACGAAGAGCTCTCAATCGGCGATTATGTCTTGACCTGCGGTGAACTTCCTGCTATGGTTTTGGTCGACGGTTTGGTGAGGTTGCTCCCCGGTGCACTGGGGGATGATGCTTCTCAGGCCGAAGAGTCGTTTAGTGAGTCTTTGTTGGAATATCCTCAGTACACCCGGCCGCCTGAGTACCGGGGGATGCGGGTGCCTGAGGTTTTGCTTTCTGGGGATGCCGCACGCATTGCAGAGTGGCGAAAGCTCCAGTCCCTACGCAGGACCCAATCCAAGCGACCGGATTTATTTCATGGACCCAAGAATCGCAGCCATTGAGAACGCGCTTAAGCGCAAAACGAAGCGTCCTGACTTTCGAGTTGGGGATACGGTACGGGTATTCGTGCGCATCCGAGAAGACAACAAGAGCCGCGTCCAGCCGTATGAAGGTGTGGTCATTTCCCGAAGAGGAGCCTCCTCCCGGGAGATGTTTTCGGTCCGCCGGATCAGCTACGGTGAGGGGATCGAGAGAACCTTCCCGCTGTACTCCCCCCTGATCGAGAAGATCCTTGTGGTTAAGCGCGGTGATGTCCGGCGCGCTAAGCTTTATTACCTGCGCAAGAAAATCGGTAAAGGTACCCGAATCGAGGAACGCTTTGCGCAGACCCCTGAGAGTCCAACAGCGAGTCCAGCAGCTCCTCCAGTTCGACCGGAACCTCCAGCGCCGCAGGAAAGTTAAAGGGCGCTTCCTGGCCGGGGTCGACGAAGCCGGCCGAGGCCCCCTGGCAGGTCCGGTGGTTGCCGGAGCCGTTATTCTTCGCAGTACCAATCTCACCGTTCGCATTGACGATTCCAAACGCCTTTCTGCCAGTGCTCGTGAAACCGCTTTTTACGCCATCCTCTCCTGTGCTGATGTGGGCGTGGGGGCAGTGGTCTCAGAGGAGATCGATCACCTTGGAATTCACCGGGCTACAGCCCTTGCCATGATCCGGGCCTTGAAAGCATTGGGGGTCTCTCCGAAGCTGGCCTTGATCGATGGGCCTCGGGTTCCGTTGGATTGCCCGGTGCCTGCGATGCCGGTCGTGCAGGGGGATGCCAGGAGTCTGGCGATCGCCTGCGCTTCTATCGTAGCTAAGGTGACACGGGATCGCTGGATGGGATGGGTCGATGCCCTCCATCCGGAGTACCGCTTCAGCCGGCACAAGGGATATGGGACTCCCGAGCACCTCAAGGCGCTCAAAGTCCTGGGTCCCAGCCCATACCACCGCTTCAGCTTCCACCCCATCCGGTCATAGCGTGAGACTGAACAGATCAGCCTTGGGTGCTCAAGGGGAGCAGATTGCAGAGCGCTTCCTGAGGACCAAGGGCTACCGAATCTTGGCGCGTAACGTTCGCTCCAAGCTCGGGGAGATCGACCTGGTGGCTACGGAAGGTAAGGCCCTGGTTTTCGTGGAGGTCCGCTCTGCAAGCGGCAGTGGTTTTGGAAGGCCAGAGGAGTCGCTGCGGGGTCGTAAGCAAGGACGCTTGAGCCGTTTGGCCAGAGCCTATTTGACGCGCCACCGCTTGGAGCCTCAGGCTGTTCGCTTTGATCTGGTGACGGTGGTGCGCAGCGGCAATACCTCCTCTGCCTCAGTGCACCTTATCCGCGGTGCCTTTGAAACCGTTGATGAATGACCGGTAAAGCCGCTATAATAAAAAAGTTATGCCCATGAAGAGTTCCCGAACTGTTCCATCAAACATCGAGATCTCCCAATCGGCTCGGCCGCTCCAGATCACTGAGATTGCTCGGCGCGCCGGGATCCGGATGGAGGAGCTGGAGACCTATGGGGCCCACAAGGCCAAGGTCTCGCTGAAGGCCCTTGCCCGGATCCAGAGCCGTCCTTACGGCAGGCTCATTCTCGTTACCGCCATGACCCCCACCAAGGCTGGGGAGGGGAAGACATCCACTGCCATTGGACTCACTCAGGCCTTGGGTCGACTGCGCAAACGGGTGATCTTGACCCTCAGGGAGCCGGCGATCGGACCGGTCTTTGGAATCAAGGGCGGGGCCTGCGGTTCTGGTTATGCCCAAATCCTGCCGATGGATGACATCAACCTGCACTTCACCGGCGACATCCACGCCATCGGTACGGCCCACAACCTGCTGGCGGCCCTTCTGGACAATCACATTGTTCGGGGCAACCCCATGGAGATTGATTCCGAGCGCATCCTTTGGCGCAGGGTTTCTGAGATTCCGGATCGGAATCTGCGCCACGTGGAGGTGGGCCAGGGCAGCGGTGCCGACTACTTTAAGCACGTGAGCGGTTTTGATATTACTGTTGCTAGCGAAATCATGGCCATTCTGGCCCTGGCCAGCAATTTTGATGACATGAAGAAGCGCTTAGGGGCCATGGTGGTGGCCTACACGAAATCGGGTCAGCCGGTCACTGCCGGCCAGCTCAAGGCCGTAGGTTCCATGGCGCTGCTGCTCAAGGATGCCGTCAAACCCAATCTTGTGCAGACCCTGGAGGGTCAGCCGGTCTTCATCCATACCGGTCCCTTTGCGAATCTTGCCCACGGGACCAACTCGGTTGTGGCCAACGAAATGGGTTTGAGGCTTGCCGACTACTGTGTGACCGAGTGCGGTTTTGGGACCGACTTAGGGTTAGAGAAGTACTGCAATATTGTGGCGCGAGGCTCAAACTTTAGACCTGAGGTCGCGGTCCTCGTGGTGACGGCTCGAGCCCTGAAGGTCCATGGCGGCATGTCCCTGGAGGAGGCCACATCCGGCGAGGACACCCGCGCCCTGCAGCGGGGTTTTGAGAACATGGAGCGGCACATCCAGATCATCCGTCGTTTTGGCCTGCTGCCGGTGGTAACGATCAACCGCTTTACCGCGGATACCGAGACGGAGTTGAAGCTCATTCAGGAGCATTGCGTGGGGCTGCAGGTTCGCTGCGCTGTGTCCAATGTGAGTGCCGAGGGCGGCGAGGGGGGACTCCCGCTGGCCCAGGAGGTGATGGGAGCGCTCCAGGAAAAGTCAGCCTCCTTTAAACCCCTCTATCCCTTGGAGCAGTCGATTCCGGATAAGATTGAAACCATTGCCCGCGAGATTTACGGGGCCGATGGCGTAGAATACATCGACTCTGCTCCCCGGGACATTGAGCGTTTGACACAAGAGGGGTTTGGGAAGCTGCCGATCAACATTGCAAAGACTCAGCTCTCCCTTTCAGACAGCCCTTCAATGGTGGGGGTTCCCAAGGGGTGGAAGCTCAAGGTCAGGCAGATTCGCGCCGCTGCGGGTGCCCAGTTCCTGGTGGCGCTGACCGGCAAGATATTGACGATGCCCGGCCTGCCGCCGCAGCCGTTGGCTGAGCGGTTGGACATCGATTCAGAAGGCCGAATCTCAGGGTTGTTTTAGCGATGGCGATTCCAACATCTTCTTGGTCGATTGACCGATTCTTAAAAGCATTGGGCTCTAAGGAGTCTGCGCCCGGCGGAGGAGCGGCAGCTGCCTTAGCCGGCGGCATTGGGGCCTCGTTGGGTGCGATGGTGAGCCGCATCATTCTTGCTCGCAAGAGGCTCACTGCGGCCTCCAGGTCGAAGGCGAGAAAGGGTGCAAAGACCTTTGATCGCCTGTCCAAGGGTTTTGCGTGCCTGATCGAAGCAGATGCCAAGGCCTACAGCCAATGGGTTCGGGCCTGCGCTTTAGCGCGGGATGGGAAGCTTTCAGCTTCAAGGGTGCGGCAAGCTCGAAGGCAAGCGGTAGCCGTCCCCATGGCCATCTGCAAGGCGGCAAGAGAAGGAAAGAGGGCTTTTCAGAGATTAGAACCGCTGGCCGGTCCGCACCTGCGGTCCGATACCAAAGCTGGCCAGGCGATGCTCAAGGGGGCCCTTGGAGCGGCAGAGGCAATGGTTCGGGTGAATCGAGCAAAGAAGAGGTAGGGGCTGGGAAGATGGCACAACTTCTAGACGGAAAAACGATTGCCGGCAAGCTTTACGACAAGCTTGAATCCGAGGTCGGGCAGCTCAAGACCGCTTGCGGCAGGGCACCGGTTTTGTTGAGTGTGCAGGTGGGGACCCACTCTGCTTCGGATCTTTTTACCCGTTCTCAGGAACGGGCTGCGAGCCGTTTGGGGATCGGCTACAAGCTGGAGCGGCTGCCTGAAGCCGTTACTCAGGAGGAACTGCTCAGGAGAATCGCCGGCTGGAACCAGGAGCCCTCAATCACCGGCGTCACCATTCAGCTTCCACTGCCCAAGGGGATCGATGCGCGCACCGTCTCGGCGGCATTGGACCCCCGCAAGGATGTGGAGGGGATCCACCCTCAGCACATCGGCCAGTCGATGTTCGGCTGGTCCCGGATCGGCACCTGCACCTCTTTGGCGGTGATGGAGCTGATCGATTCAACCGGCGTGGATCTTTACGGAAAGAAAGCGGTGATTGTGGGCCACAGCGAACTGATCGGTAAGCCGGTCAGTCTCATGCTGTTGGACCGATTCTGCACCACGACGGTTTGTCACATCGGCACGGCCGAAGCGGGTGATTTGGATCAGTACATCCAGCAGGCAGAGGTGCTGGTGGTGGCGGTCGGCAAGGCGCATCTGGTCAAAGGATCTTCGGTGCGCAAAGGGGCCATTGTGGTTGATGTGGGCATCAACCTGGTGGATGGAAAGCTCAAGGGAGATGTTGATTTCGAGGGAGCATCCAAGCGGGCCCAGTTTATTACGCCTGTTCCTGGTGGGGTTGGGCCGGTGGTGGTTGCCACCCTCATGCGCAATACAGTTGAAGCCTTTAAGCTGCAGCAAAAATGATGAATCCGCAGAAGATCACCATACCGGGATTACTCGAGAAGAAGCAGCGTGGCGAGAAGATCACGATGCTGACCGCCTACGATGTGCCGATGGCACGCTTGTTGGATGAGGCCGGAGTGGATCTGGTCCTGGTGGGGGATTCTTTGGGGATGGTGGCGTTGGGCTATTCCAGCACCGTGCCGGTGACCATGGAGGAGATGCTCCACCACTCCAAGGCGGTTCGTCGTGGCGTCAAACGTGCTTTGGTGATAGGGGATATGCCCTTTATGTCCTTTAACATGTCACCGAAAGAGACCCTGCGCAATGCCGGCCGCTTTTTGAAAGAGGCTGGGTGCGATGCCGTCAAGGTTGAAGGCGGTCAGGGTTCCGAAGAGTCACTCGAGGCGGTGGGTACCATTGTTGCTGCCGGCATTCCGGTGCTGGGGCATCTGGGGCTGACACCGCAGACTGCCGGAAAGGTTGGAGGGTTTAAGGTGCAGGGCCGCTCTGCGGCCGCTGCAAGACGCCTTCTGGAGGCAGCCCTTCAGCTGGAGGCGGCAGGCTGTTTTGGGCTGGTCTTAGAGTGTGTGCCGAGCGAGGTTTCTGAACGTGTAACCTGTGCCCTGAAGATTCCCACCATTGGGATCGGGGCAGGGCCGCATTGTGATGGGCAGGTTTTGGTGACCCAGGATCTCCTGTCTTTAAGCGGGCCGTCTCGTCCTAGGTTTGTTCGACCCTTTGGCCAGATCGATCAGCAGATCCGAAAAGCTGTCACACAGTTTCAGGACGCAGTGGAGGCCGGCTCCTTCCCCTCGGCAGAG
>CAZQXN010000049.1:0-6235 GCA_964597545.1 uncultured Planctomycetia bacterium
GACATCATCCAACCACTACCTTATGCCATTGTCCAGTTTTTGGGGAGCACCTCACTCGGCACATGGAGCTTCCTCGGTGGACAATTGTATCGAACAGAACCGATATCCATGATGACGGTAACGGAGAAAGGGCATTCGTAAGTTTTAAGAACGCAGGATATGTCGTTCCCTTCAATCAGAGCAAGGGTTATTTCCTGGACAAGGCAATTAAATTCCTAAGCTACTTATTTTCCCTGGAGGGTTTTGGAGAGCGCTTGCATGTTGAGAGGGTTGGAGTGAGGTCGAAATTCATTCGGGAATATCAGGGATCGTTTGACCAATTAAGAGAGCAATACATTACACGATTTGTTGCGCTCCCTGCGGAGGCGAAGACGAAACTCAATGCCAAACTGATTGACGTAGGGTGGAACCTTAACTTCTCGGATAAGGTTGGGAACTTTAACACTGTTAGCGGTCCGATGGCCGATCGGCAAATGCGACAATTTTTCTCGCGAGAAGAAGGGTTTCCGGCGGCCGGGATCTTCCTTGATGTTGACTACTGGATTGCACCGAAAAAGGAGATGTCCGAGGGAGCGCTGCTGGAGCGGATAAGACAGTTTTCGACAGCAACTTGGGAGAGATATGGCCACGTGTGCGAGCTTATACTGGAAGTTTAGATGAGCAAGAAGAAGCACAGAAGAAAATTCATCCGGAAGAAGGTGTTTATTCCTCCAGATGAAATAAGCAGCTCCGAATTTACCCATCCAAATGCGACACTGATACCAGAAGCCTTGCTTGAAGACTCATCAAGCGGGTACTCGATTTCGGCAGACTCGACAAATGCTCCCCGACTTGGCGAGGAGACTGGCGAAGAGGCGCCTTATGCGCAGAGTCCTGCTGAGCTTGCCGATAAATATCTCCTTAGCCGGAGATCAATCTATCTGGTGGCAGCACTAGCGATTATCGGTTTCTTCTTCATACAGGACAACGGCGCCGGGAGACTTGTAGATGGGGATGCTTTGCTCTGGACCATCAAGAAATCGATGGTTGCCGTTGGGGTAGTTGGAACAATTGCAGTCATTGATGGCTTGGTGAGGAATCTATGGAAGTAGGATTATTCTGGGAGGGCGTAATCCCGGAAAAGAAGCAAGAGATACCATCCTTCTGCGGGTGCTGGGCCCAGGCGGAGCTCAGGATTTCTAATGATAGTGCTAGTTTCTCAGTGCGTAGATTTGTGAGGACGAGTTTCTCTTATGCAAAAACTGGGAGTCGCAACTATGGCGGAAGGTGGGTTTTTAATCAAGTTTGATGGGAAGGAGCCCCGAAGGTGTTATGCGGTGGCGTTTGATTATGACGAGTGGTCCTACACTGTCAACGAACAAGAGAAGAAGGAAATCCCCAGGGGGACCAAGAAGATTGTCATTGAGATCGAAGGGGTAAGCGCTTGAAGAGCGGCGCGGCCGCTTTTCTGGCCACGTTCTTTTTTGCGGTTGCGGCATACGCCTACCCGGCTGAAGTTGAACCTGTCCCTCCCAAGCGTTACTTCGACATTACCCTGAACGAAATCCAGCAAGCCCAATCCTCTATCCGCCTTTATATGTATTTTGTTTCGCTGCCGCCGAGCCGATTTGGCTCCAAGGTGTACCGTTTGTTGGATGCACTGGCAGAGGCCAAGGAGAGGGGCGTGGATGTTCAGGTGGGTCTGGACCGGAACGTTGACTGGACCGAAAGAGACAGTTCCAATTTCTGGGATCCCGAGTGGAAGAATTGGAAGGCCTATCGATACCTTCGGGGGCGAGGCGTGACCGCTTTCTTTGACAGCGAAGCAGCTTTCACCCACGCCAAGCTCCTTGTTATCGACCACGAAACCGTCATTCTTGGTTCCACCAACTGGAGCGAAGCCGCTATGACCCGCAACGTAGAGGCCAACGCCCTAATTCGCTCCCCAGAGTTTGCTAGGGAAATCCTAAAGGATTTTGAGGCGCTGGAGCTTCATGCGCCAGCACTCAGAGATGTGCCTACTGTACCTGTCCCCTGGGCGTTTCTAAACAACCCGGCATTGCTGGGCAGGATGGTGACGGCCCACGACGAAGCAGCCTTTGATGCTTATCTCTGCCTGCTCAAGAGCTCTGGCGAAGGAGAGATTACCGTTGACTATGGAACCATGGAGGCAGAGCTTAGCATCGGAGGCAAAAACAAGTGGTTGACCAGGCGCTCCATTCGGAAGGTTCTTCAGCGACTACAGGAGAGGTATGGGTTGATTGATTTCTCCTACAAGTGGGGCAAAGAGCCGGTTGTGTCGTTGAGGGAGATCGAGAATCCGGGGACAGTCCCCCCTGGGGACAGCCCCCGGCGGTATGTCCAGGTTCCTCTGACGTATTGGGATTGGGGTTGGAACAAGAGGCTCACCTTCGCGGGGAAGGTGATGTATCTGCTAGAGCAGATGTATTCCGCTCTATCACCGATGGAGCCGGTTTGGTTTAGGTCAACCGAAGATCTTGGGGAACTACATGGTTTTTCAAGATATTTTGCTCAGGATGGGCTCATGGACCTAAGGCGGAATAACCTTGTGGAGGCACAGCCGGACGCCCTAGATCCCGCAGATTACAGCGATAGAAAGACGAATCGGTATGTTTCTAACTCACTCTACAATCCGCAGGAATTGGCGCAAGCATTGAGGGGATTGGAACAAAGATACGGAAAAGAGAAGGTTGAGCGTGCAATCGAATACGCCTCTCTGGTCTATGAGGATAGCGACATTGGCGCTGTAGAGCGCCTCATTATTCTGGAGGGCGAGTTTGGCGAAGAAGCTGTCAGGCAAGCTGCTCAGAGGGTTGGCGGGATGAGCGGTAATAACCCCAAAAAGACAGCAGGGTACCTGATCGGCACCATCCAAGGCATTGGCAGCAAAGCAGATGAGGGAGGGGTTACCTCGTCCCCCTGAGCGGGCCGTTCATCCTTCGACAAGCTCAGGATGATCGGCGTTTGGATTGTGCCCTATGCAAGGGTTCCCTCCTTGATGTAGATTTCGAAAGTGTTACCGTTTAACCTTATGTCGCCTATCAGCGATTTTGGGACCCAAGCTTTCCCGCCATTGTAGACCAAGATAGCCTTCTTGGTTTCTCGCAAGATCCAAATCCTGCACCAGACGTAGGATCTTCCGGGGTAAAAGACTCTGTAGAGGCTAATTGGCCAGCGCATAGTTAAAACCCTTGGGCGCGAAGTTCGGTGGGTGGTTGCTTGCGCTGCTTTTTCCAGCGATCCTGCATGGCGTCGGCGGTGTTCGGTATCTTGGCTTGTCTGGCGAATTGGAGTTCGCGTGGGTGATACCGCTTGAACATCTGGCGCAGGGGCTCGATGGCCACATGAGTATAGATGGCGGTTGAATTGAGATCCTCGTGGCCAAGCTGACGCTGAACATACGGCAAGATATCTCGGCGGCACCTGGCGGCCGAATCAAGCCAGTCAGTTGCGGAGGTATGACGGAGAGAGTAAAGAGTGATTACCTTACCCCACTTCTTCTTAAGCTGAGGTGCGTATTTGATTCCAAAATAGACTGAAAGGGAGTTCCTGTTAAGTGCCCGGCCATTGGCGTTGAAAAATAGAGGATCGGTCTTGGCTCTGGGACCTGACCAAGCTTGAGATTGGTCGAGATACCGCCTTAGAGCTTGCGCGGTATGGTGATCAATGTGGACGATGCGGTCGCGCCGGTTTTTGGGCCGGCGAATGAGAATCTGCTGATCCTCCAAGCTCACATCCCCCACATTCAGCTGACAGAGTTCCCCGGTTCGCATAGCCGAAGCATAAAGCACCTGAAAGATGCAACGGTCGCGCAGCCCCAACAACGCTGTAGAGCTTGGAAGGTTTAACAAATATTGGAACTCTTCTTCGGTAAGGATGGGGCGGGGAAGCGATTGGGCTCTCCTTGGGGGGTCGATTACCGAAGCAGGATTTGTCTCGATGTGACCGTAATCACACAGATATTGGAAGAGCAGAACCGCCACCCCCAAAATGTCCCTTAGGGTATTTGGTTTAACATTCGCTCCGGCCAGGGATTGCTGGTACTGTGCCAGATCGTTTCGGGTGGGTTCGTTAATGCTGGTCACGTTGCGGGATTTCAGGAAAGCGATCAAACGGTTCAGGTGGACTTTGCTGACATACGCGCGGCCTTGCCCCCGGCCCTTCACAGTCAGCAAGAAATCCAAATACTCGTCCCTGGCTTGCTCAAGCGACAGTGACGGTGTGCCGGGATCGTTTATTGCTGGGGTGTGTCCGTTCGTATTCTGCCTTGATTTGCTCATCGGTGAACCTCAGATATCTGGATGTGATCTTTAACGAAACGTGACCCAACAGAGCCTGAATGTAGCGGATCGGAGCACCGTTTGCCGCAAGATAGGTGGCGGTTATGCGCCTCAAGTCATGAGGGGCGACAGGGACTGGAAGCTTAGCGCGCAGCACGTACTTCTCCAGCGATCTGGCGAAAAGCCGCCGGGCGATCGGCCGCCCGCCCCTTGAGATAAACAGCAGTTGCGTTTCACCTCGCCTCAGGAAATCCTTCCGGCGGGAGAGCCATCGCTCCAGCCAATAAATTGCCTGGTTTGTCATCGGAACCACTCGATCTTTGTAGCCCTTGGCTTGCCGGATGAAGATCCGGTTCTCCTTGATATCCACATCCTCGAGAGCAAGGGTCAATAGCTCACTGGCGCGTAATCCCGAATAGGCAATCTCCAGCATGGCCCGGTCCCGGATGCCGATGGTGGATCGCTCGCTCGGCGTCTCGAGCAGACGGGTCATTTCTTCTATGGTAAGCAGGCGCCTGGGAACCTTATGTTCCCGCTGAGGGATGTAAATGAGCCGCCGCAGATCCTTCGCCAGAAACCCCTTGCGATACAGAAACCTTAAGAACGTCTTCAGCGGATAAAGCCGATCCTCTTTCATGGATTGCGTGAAAGGTTGGCCTTCCGGCCGGCGCATCTGGGTATTGAGAAAGCGCTGATAATCAGAGAGCACATCAGGGGTCAGATCGGCTACATTGTGGACCCGCTGCCCGGGAGGGCGGTTGGCGATCCAGAGGGAAAGCCCTCGTATGGCCCGCTCATAGTGCTTCTGCGTTTCTTCTGCATATCGGGACCTGACATAGGCGGAGAATTCACGCAAAGCCGTTCGCAAGCGGATTGTTCCGGTCTCAACACTTGAGTTCCTGGTGCTGAGGGCAGGTTGCGGTGTATTTGGGTGATGCCCCTGCTTCACTTGCGCAACGTCCTCATCAACATGGGGTTATGATCGACTTCCTCGCTTGTTCCACTTTTGTTCCAGTTCCTCGGGCGGAAGCAGTCCATTTCCAGAAACCGGCTCTCCAGCCACGAGCCGGTAGAGAGAACGCTTACCGCGGCCCATATCGGCTATCTGGACGGTACCGGCAATAATGAGCTCGCGTATTGCCCGCTGTGCCTGATATTTTGGCCATCTGAGCCAGTCCCGGCACTCCTGAATGAGAAAGCGCTGACCGGGATCCAGTCGTTGACGAAGTGTTGTTGCCAATGCAGAAGCGTTTACGCTCAAGCTAGGCCTCAAAGCCCTTTGTAGAAAGGGTTGCATCAGGTTGTAGGCTACTCGGTAGTCGGCAACAGCCGCCTCAATAATTGCTCGGTCGCCTGAGGCCCGATGATGCCGCCGTTGGTACTGATGCAAAAGGGCGCTTGCCTCGATGAGCCCTAGAAACCTGGAATGGTCCCGACGCATTCGCACCGCATATGCTGGAAATTGGATAACAGGAGCATATGGGATGACCACCTCAAGTGGTTTAAGGAGCCTCTGTGCTGCGCGATGGGTAGCGCGCAGAGCGATCAAGTCGGCCGCCTCTTTCGGGGGCGGCCAGGTTTTGGCTTGACGCTGCGCGGCATGAATACGTTGTGTCTGCTCTTCCGACTCATCCAGAAGCAGCTCAAAACAACGGGTTAGATTCTCCTCTTGGATCCGGCGGGTAGTGGTTTCCAGAAAGCTTACCGGCCCCTCCACCGAGAAGAAGACCGTGGTCAGATGGCCGTTTCCCTTTGCTTTGACCGGTATCGCTTGGGTGAGCACACCTTGGCTCTGTAGGATCCGCAAGGCGTAATCCGCAGTCTCTGATCCTGCGCGCTCTTCAACAATCAGGAGTTTGTTCTTAAGGGCTCCGGGGGGCAGGTAATACAGGGCAGTCTGGCTCAAGCGGGATAAGAAGATCACCTCTTCCTTTGGCATGAGTTGGACGATGCAG
>CAZQXN010000050.1:0-5856 GCA_964597545.1 uncultured Planctomycetia bacterium
CCTATCAGAAACACCCTCTTATTACTTGGTCCAATCTTAACAGGGGCCGTAAAGAGATTGTATCGCAGCAACTCCTCCAGCATCGTTCGTTGGCTTAATAGCTTTCCCTTTATCTATAAAGACCAGTTTCTGGTTTGAGGAATAGCTGATTTCGCCATCTCCATTTTGAAGAGATACCCATTTCATCCCACTCACTACAGTTGCGCTCTTCTTTCTGGGCGGGGAAGACTTAAACCATACTCTGCCTTTTGAGATGACAACGCCCTTTTTCTCAATCTCCATCTCACAGGTGTAGCTTCGAATAGATCTGACTTTCCTATTAATTTCTTCGACTAAGTCATCAGAGGTGGCAACTGACATCATGGGGTTCCAACCCATAAAAATAAGTGCCGCAATGTGTGCAACAATAAACATGCGCTTCATATGAAGTAAGCTATCGCATCTTCCTGAAGCGCGGTATCCCATCGTTTCTCTCAAAGAAAAGCTCCGGTTCTCCCGTGCCGTAAATTTGTACCGCTTTCATATACGCTTCTCCCGCTCGAACGCCAAGGTAAGCTCTAACATCATGAGTTCCTACGGGAAGCGCGTTTGTAATATGGCCTGTTACTCTGTTAACAAATATATTGTAGGTGACAACTTGCCCTTTCGGGATTGACTTGCTAAGCATTGGAATCAAAGCTGAGTAATCCCGATTGTAATTCGCTTTTTGGGTGCCGGTTGTCCATGCATCTAGGGCCTGTCCCGTTGCATCTACTAGGCCCTTCCGCGTAGCGCTGGAGCTGATTTCGGCTTCTGCGACAGTCTTACCAAGAGCTCCACCCCGCTTCTGGCCGATGTCGCTGGCACGCTGAAAATCACCATTGGCGATAGCAGAAATAGTAGCCATTACCAATGCGGAACCTCCGCCCACCAACGCACCTTGAGCGGGGTCACCGGCGATGGCGCCTGCGGCAGCGCCGGCAGCAGCCCCTACCGCTCCAGCACGAGCAATGTTGCCGAACGTCCCCAGATTACCACCAATTCCGCTGAATGCGCCCCCAATTGCACCAGCGGCAGCCCCTGCCGCTGCCCCCTTCCAGGGATCGCCCCCTAGGGCTGCAGCAGATGAGGCTCCTCCAGCCGCACCTGCTCCTACAGCTGCTCCGAAGCCGACCCAGGAGCTTCCAATCGCTCCACCGATAGCTCCCCCGGCGACACCGCCCGCAAAGGTACCCAAGCCAGCTAACGCAGCACGGCCCAAAGCTGTTCCAGGGCTTTGGCCTTGTTCAATACCGCTTGCAAAGGTATACGTTGCTACAGCAACAGCAGCAACAGCTGCCACTTTAACTGCAACAGCCACGGTGGCGGGTATCGCTGCATGAGCGATGACAGCAGCGATGATGGCGAAGATAAAGGCAAAGAAGTGACCCGTCACATCCGTGTAGACGAGAGGTGAGTTGCGGCAGTAGGAATAACGGTTCAGTGATTGGGGATCTGACGGAGCTTGCACGATGGTGTCGGGTTGGGTGAAGCGGCCAAGCTCTGGGTCGTAGTAACGGGCGTGGAAGTAGTACAGACCAGTCGTGGAGTCGAGGCGCTGGCCGGTAAACCCAATAGGGGTCAGACCCCCTGCGGGGTCAGACCCCTCAATGCGAGAAGCAGAACCAAAAGGGGAATATTCCTGGAGTTTGATCTGTTGGCCGGAGGAGTTGGTGATGATGTTGACGGACCCTAAGTGATCGCCGTGGTAGTAGGGGGAGGCTGTGTTCTTACATGGGGTTGTCTATCATATAACCCTCTCAAGTAGAAGGAGTTAGAGGATCGTAGGTGATTTCCGCAGAATTAGACCTAGCGCTCTCATCAAACGGATTTTCTGGAAATCACCTGCGATTGGGAGATTACTTTGTCCAGGAAATCGGGCTTCAAATCAGATTTCTACCCTTGCGGCATACGCGGTCTCGTGCTAACCTTATAGGTAGGAAGGGGAAAGAACAATGCCAGTAGCTTTAGAAGCGGAATACGAGGTATTCAACCAGCACAGGGCCGAACTGCTCTCCAGGGGGGAGCACAAATTTGTGCTCATCAAAGGGTCTGAAATTGTGGATGTTTTTGCCTCTTATGAAGATGCTTTGAAAGAAGGGCTCAAGCGTTTCGGCAATATTCCGTTCTTGCTCAAAGAAATCCAACGGGAAGAGGAAGTCAACTTCTTCTACACCCATCCCCTCCGGTAATGCCTTCCTTCACGTCTCAGGTTCCAGATCTCCGAAAAGTGGGTCCAGTCTGTCAGGTGCGCATCGGAGTATCCGGACCTACGCAGGAACTGTTCAAACAGCAGGGCAAACCGGTACCTTCCCCCGTTGAGATTATGGCTTTGATCGATACAGGAGCTTCCGGGACAGCCGTCAAACCCGAAGTTATTCGTCAGCTTCAATTGGTAGCAAGGGGCGTTGCCCAGATCGCTACACCCTCTTCATCTGCTCATCCGTGCGACGTCTACGATGTCTCGCTCACCTTTCCCAACGGCGTTATGATTCCTTTGATCACCGTAATGGAGGTTCCGCTTGAGGGGCAGCGCATTCAGGGTCTTATCGGACGAGATGTTTTAGCGAATGGCATCCTGATTTATTCCGGCTACACCAATACGTTCAGCCTTTCGTTTTAGCCAGTCCCCTCCGCTTGCCTTTCGCTGGCAGCCACTTTCTAACTTCCCATGTACCTGGTATCGTTGTCTCTGAGCAGGCTGAACTCCAACAGCCTGAAACATGTGGAAGGTACATCGGCCGGATGAATTTCAACGTCCATGATGATGGGAGGTTGCAGACATGGCAGAGGGTGGGTTTGTAGTCAAGTTTGACGAGAAAGAGCCCCGAAGGTGTTACGCGGTGGCGTTCGATTATGACGAATGGTCCTACGCCGTCAACAATGAGGAAAAGAAGGAAATACCCAAGGGGACCAAGAAGATAACCATTGAGATTGAGCAGTAAGGTGAGAAGCGGCGCAGCCGCTTCTCTGGCCACTCTCCTCTTTGCGGTTACAGCATACGCCTACCCGGCCGAAGTTGAAAACATCCCTCCCGAGCGATATTTCGAAATCACCCTGGACGAAATCCAACAAGCCCGATCTTCTATCCGTCTCTACATGTATTTTGCCTCACTTCCACCGAGCCGGTTTGGCTCCAAGGTGTACCATCTGTTGGATGCATTGGCTGAGGCTAAGGAACGGGGCGTGGATGTGCAGGTGGTCCTGGACCGGAACATTGACTGGACTGAAAGGGATAGTTCCGACTTCTGGGATCCCGAGTGGAAGAATTGGAAGGCTTACCAGTACCTGCGGCAGCGAGGGGTGAGTACCTTCTTTGACAGCGAGGCGGCCTTCACTCACGCCAAGCTCCTTGTTTTTGACCAGGAAACCGTCATTCTCGGCTCCACCAACTGGAGCGAATCAGCTATTACCCGCAACGTAGAAGCCAACGCCCTAATCCGTTCCCCAGGGTTTGCCAAGGAAATCCTAAAGGACTTCGAAGCACTGGAGCTTCATGCGCCGGCGCTCAAAGATACACCCGCCGTCCCTGCACCCTGGGCATTTCTAAAGAACCCAGCAGCGTTGGGCAAGATGGTGACGGCTCATGATGAGGCAGCCTTCGATGCCTATCTCTATCTACTCAAGAGTTCTGGCGGGGAAGAGATCATCGTGGACTACGAGGCCATGAAGGCAGAACTTAGCATCGGAGGTAAGAATAAATGGCTGACCAGGCGCTCCATCCGGAAGGTTCTCCGGCGGTTGCAGGAGAGGTACGGGCTGATCGATTACGCTTATCGCTGGGGTAAGGCGCCGGTTGCGTCGCTGAGGGAAATCGAGAATTCAGGGTCAGTCCCCTCCGGGGACAGTCCCCAGAGAAATATTCAGGTGCCTTTGACGTATTGGAAGTGGGGCTGGAACAGGCGGCTCACTTTTGCGGGGAAGGTAATGTATCTGCTGGGGCAGATGTATTCTGCGCTATCTCCGATGGAGCCGGTTTGGTTTAGGTCTACTGAGGATTTGGGAGAGACGCACGGCTTCTCGAGGTATTTTGCCCAAGACGGCTTCATGGATCTAAGGCGGAATAATCTTCTGGAAGCGCAGCCGGACACTCTGGATCCCGCAGATTACAGCGACAGAAAGACGAATCGGTACGTTTTTAACCCACTCTACGATCCGCAGGAGTTGGCGCGAGCATTTGGGGAATTGGAGCAGAGGTACGGCAAGGAGAAGGTTAGGCGTGCTGTCGAATACGCTTCTCTGGTCTATGAGGATAGCGATATTGGGGCAGTGGAGCGCTTAATCATCCTAGAGGACGAGTTTGGTAAAGAGGTCGTCAGGCAAGCTGCCCAGAGAGTTGACGGGATGAGCGGCAATAATCCGAAGAAAACAGTCGGCTATCTGATCGGAGTCATTCAGGGGCTTGGAAGCACAGTAGAGGATGAAGGGATTGCTTCATCCCCCTGAGCGAGCTGTTCGCCCCTCGACGAGCTCAGAATGCTCGGCGGCTGGATTGAGCCCTATCCAAGGGTTCCCTCCTTGACGTAGATTTCGAAGGTGTTGCCGTTTAGCCTTATAGCACCTATCAGCGATTTGGGGACCCAAGCCCTCCCGCCACTGTAGACCAGAATAGCTTTTTTGGTCTCTCTCAAGATCCAAATCCTGCACCAGACGTAGGGCCTTCCGGGGTAGAGAACTCTGTAGAGGCTAATTGGCCAACGCATGGCTGCGGTCCTTAGGCATGAGGTTCAGGGGGTGGTTGCTTACGTTGCTTTTTCCAGTCGCTTTCAAGCGCGTCAGGAGAATTGGGTACCTTGGACAAACTGGCGAACTGGAGCTCGCGGGGGTGGTAGCGTCGGAACATCTCCCTTAAGGGCTCGATGGCAACGTGAGTGTAGATGGCGGTGGAGTCCAGATGTTCGTGGCCAAGCTGTCGCTGGATACAAGGTAAGATATCTCGGTGAGCCCGGAAAGCGGCATCCAGCCAGTGAGTAGCTGAACTGTGGCGAAGAGAATACAAGAAGATGCGCTTACCGAACTGCTTCTGGAACGCAGGAGCATAATGCCTGTTGAAGTGACTGGCGAATGTCCACCTAAAGAGCGGTGTGCCCCAGGCATTTAGGAATAAGCACTTGGTCGGTCGGCCTTTGGTGAGCCAGGGCCAAGCTTGCTGGAGATAGCGCTCTAGGAGTTTGGCAGTGAAGGTGTCTATGTGGACGATACGATCACAGCGATTCTTAGGACGCCGCACTACTACTTGGTGCCGAGGAAGATCCACATCATCAATCGTTAAATGGCATGCTTCATTAGGCCGCATCCCTGAAGCATAGAGCAAAAGCAAAAGGCAGAGGTCCCGCATTCCCACAATATCCCTGGGATTGGGTAAGCCTACCAGAAACTGAACTTCTGCTTGGCTCAAGATGGTTCGGGGAATCTGCCGTGCTCGCCTGGGCGGCTCTATAGCCAAGCGAAGGGGTATCTTGATATGCCCGAACTCATGCAGGTAGCGCAAGAATTGTCCGAGTATGAGCAAATTGCCCCGCTTTGTGTTGGTAGTTAAGCCGCTTGCCAAGTAGCTTTCCTGGAAGGTTTCTATATGGGGCCGAGTGAGATCCCGGACATCAGTCAGGTTTTGCCCGGCCATAAAACGCATGAATTTCCTCGCCACGCACTTAGCCTGGGCAACATATTGCTGTGACCGACCCTGGACCGTTTTTAGGTATTCAGCATACTTTTCCAGCGCCCAATCCGGCGTGAAAGGACCGGCGGTTGGCTGGATGAGTTTTTCGGTGTTCCTGTTTGATGTGAGGTGCTCCCCAAAAACTGGACAATGGCATAAGGTAGTGGTTGGATGATGTC
>CAZQXN010000051.1:0-5652 GCA_964597545.1 uncultured Planctomycetia bacterium
CTTTTGTTCAACCAGTTTAATCTTAAAGGTGTTGCGTTAGAAATCTGAACCTAAGCTAAGCCCAAATTGGAGAGGATTGACGCGATAGCGCTGGCTCGGTTCAAGGCGTAAAAATGAAGCCCGGGCACACCTGCCCGAATCAATTCTGAAGACATCTGGGTTGCCAGTGTAACGCCGTACTGCGCGGCTGCGGCATCGTCCTGCTCGTGCTTCGCCAGCGCCTTCTCAACTGCCTTAGGGATTGTGGTGCCGCAGAGGGATGTAAAGCGGCGCACCTGGGCAACTGAGAGGATCGGAAGGATCCCCGGGATGACCGGCACCTGGATCCCGGCCTTGCGGACCTCGCCTAAGAACTTAAAGAAGTAGCGGTTGTCAAAGAAGAGCTGCGTGATGATGACACACCCTCCGGCCTCTACCTTCCGCTTAAGGTATTCAATCCCTGCGGCGCGATCCCTGGCTTCGGGATGTTTCTCTGGAAAGCCGGTCACGGCAATTGAAAACCATTGCCCGGTGCCGTTGGGTTCTGCGCTGATCCGGCGCGCCTCCTCAATGAGCTCCACCGAGGAAGTCAAGCCGTCCGGATGGGGCTTGAAGTTGGGCTGGTCCCGCGGAGGATCTCCCCTGAGGGCCAGAAGGTTGTAAATCCCCAGATCCTTAATCCGGGCAAGATTTTCACGAATCTCTTCTCTGGATTGGCCGATGATGTTGAAGTGGCAGGTGGTCTCCACCTGCTCTTGATTCTTAAGTCGGCCGCACAGATCCAAGGTGAGATCCCGGGTGGAGCCGCCGGCGCCATAGGTCATGGAGAAGAAGGCAGGAGAGAGCGCTTTAAGCTTGCCCACCTCTTTAAAAAGGGCATCTACCCCCTCAGCGGTTTTCGGGGGGAAGAGCTCAATCGAGATCGCCGGCGTGTCCGATTGGTACAACTCATCCAGTCGCATACGCCCATTATACCCGCTACCCCACCCGGTACCGGGTACACTTTTCAACAGTGTACCCGGTACCGATGTTCAAGAGAGTGTGCTATGGTACTGCCGTGAACACGCTGCCGTCCCTTCGACGCTCGCTGGGCCTTAAGGATGCCACCGCCTTAGTCATCGGCTGTGTTGTCGGGGTGGGGATCTTCCGGATGGCCGCCCCGGTGGCCGAGCAGTTACCCTCAGTCGCCCTCATCATGGCGGTGTGGGTGTTGGGCGGAGTGCTGGCTTTCTGCGGGGCACTCTGCTTTGCAGAGCTGGGGGCAGCGTACCCTAAGTCCGGCGGCGATTACATCTACATCACCCGCGCCTACGGGCCGGCGGCGGGGTTTCTCTTTGGCTGGACCAAGCTCTTTGTAGAGCGCATCGCAACCCTTGCAATCTTAGGGGTTGTCTTTGCCGAGTACTTGGGCTTTTTGGTACCGTACGGTGCGCTTGGCACCCAATGGGTCGCGGTAGCGGCGATCGCGGCCCTCTCGGCGGTCAACGTGGTCGGTATCCAGGTCGGCAAAGAGGTCCAGAATCTTTTGACCCTGTTGAAGCTATTGGCCTTAGGCGGGATTATCATCTTGGGTCTCTGGGGAACGCAGACAATCTTCCCGCCTACGCAGCCGGTTTTGCCGCAGACGATAGAGCCAGGAACCCTTCGGGCATTGGGATTAGCGCTGGTCTTTGTCATCTGGACCTATGGCGGCTGGAACGAAGTCAATTATGTCGCCGAGGAGGTTAAAGATCCTCAAAAGACACTTCCCTGGGCGATCTTGGGAGGTGTGGCCCTCATCACCCTTCTGTATCTGGCGGTCAATGCAATCTACCTCTATTATGTCCCGTTGAACCAGATGCCTCAGACACCCCTGGTGGCGGCAGAGGTGATGCGAAGGATTGTGGGGCCTGTTGGAGGGGTGTTGACCTCCCTGGCTGTGGCCCTTTCAGCCTTTGGGGCCCTCAACGGTGAGATCTTAACCGGGGGCAGGATTGCCATGGCGATCGGCCGAGACCACCCCATCTTCTCAAGGCTTGCCCGGATTCACTCCAAATTTTCCACCCCGGCGCTGGCTTTAGGGTTTAACGCAGCAGGGGCCATGATCTTGGTTTGGGTGGGAACCTTCGAACAGTTGGTGACCTATTCCACGGTGATTCTCTCTATCTTCTTTGCCATGACCGCACTGGCAGTGCCCCTATTAAGGAAGCAGGACCCAGATACACCTCGTCCCTATCGGGTATGGGGATACCCATTCACCCCCATACTTTTCATTGGGGCGATGGTCCTCTTTGTTGTGAATGTGGCGTGGATGCAGCCCAAGGAGGCCTTGTTGGGGCTGGGCCTGTTGCTGGTGGGGGTGCCTTTGTATGGTTGGTCGCGGTCTTCGCCAAGGGATGGCGAAACCACTTCCTGAGCCGGCCTTGCCGGCTCTCGTCGGTCGCGCCATTAGCGGCGAGGTCGAAGGCGCCATGAGGATGCGTGGGATTGTCGCAGCGGCGTTGGTTTTGAGCGGAGTTGCGGCATGCCCTGCATCTGCCGCAGGCCAGGCGCCCAAGCCGGTGGATGAATTTGTCCAGCAGCGTCGGCAGATGGTGGCCGATCAGATTGAGGCCAGAGGCATTGAAGATGAGCGCGTCTTGGCGGCGATGCGGGCCGTGCCTCGGCACGAGTTTGTTCCACCCCCTTTGCGTGGGATGGCCTACAGCGACCGCCCCCTTCCGATCGGTGAAGGCCAGACCATCTCCCAGCCGTACATCGTGGCCCTCATGACCGAGTTGGCCGAGATTACACCGGGGGAAAGGGTCTTGGAGATCGGTACCGGCTCGGGGTATCAAGCAGCGGTTCTGGCGGAGCTGACCGACTCCGTCTATACCATAGAGCTTTTGCCTGGGTTGGCTGCTCAGGCCAGGAGGGCGTTGGATGGATTGGGCCTTAAGCAGGTCCGAAGCCGCGTGGGCGACGGCTATCTCGGCTGGCCCGAGGCCGCCCCCTTTGGCGCGATTTTGGTGACCGCGGCCCCAGACCACATTCCACAGCCCTTGGTGGAGCAGTTGGCCGATGGGGGCATGCTGGTTGTCCCGGTCGGTCCCACCGGAGGGATCCAGCGCCTCATCCGGTTGCGCAAAACCGGCGAGGTGCTCACGGAGGAGGAGATCCTTCCGGTTCGTTTTGTTCCTTTGATCCACGAGGAGCCGCAACTATAATACCTTGTACCAAAGGGTCAGACCCTTTGGTACAGAAGAATCCTTTCCCAGACAGGTGCATCTCAATGTATGGAAAGACAGGTGAACCGGTGACCTCAGACGAGACGCTTCTGGCGCAGACAGCGGAAGGCAACTCCACTGCCTTAGAGGAGCTTCTTGCCCGGCACCAGGCCAAGATCTATGGATTGGCATTGAGAATGCTGCGCAATTCCCACGATGCAGAAGAGGTCCTTCAAGAGGTGGCGCTGATCCTCTTCCAGAAGGCCGGTACCTTTCGCGGCCAGTCGGCGGTCTCAAGCTGGATCTACCGCATTACCGTCAACGCCTCCCTCATGAAGCTCAGGCGCTCTCCCAAGGTGAAGACACTACCCCTGGAGGAGGAGCTGGTCTTTAAGATGGATGAGATAGGCCGCCCCTTAGAGTCGGTGACCGACTGGACTCGCCTGCCGCGGCAGGAACTGGAACGCAAAGAGCTCATGCAGAAGATTGAGGCCGCCGCAGACGAACTTCCCCCGGACTATCGAGCCGTCTTCCTGCTCCGGGACGTTGAGGGGCTCTCTGCCGAGGAAACGCGTGAAATCTTAGGGTTATCTCTCTCAGCACTCAAATCCCGGCTGCATCGCGCCCGGTTATTCTTACGAAAGAGGTTGGCTGACCATGTACACCTGTCGTGACGTCGCACGTTTGTTGTACGACTACGCTGAGCGGCTCATAAGCGCCGAAGACCAGCAAGGGGTAGACAAGCACATGGCCGGTTGCGCGGCCTGTGAAGCATTCCTTAAAACCTACCAGGACACCATCCATCGCTCCAGGCAGCTGCGCAGCGATGAGATTCCCCCGGAAGTGAGTCAGCGGCTCAAGGCCTTCCTTAAGTCCAAAGAGCAGAACAAATCCCCTGATAACGGTGCACAACACGATGTCTGAATTCCGCCAGAATCTTGCCACCCGGGAGTGGGTCATCATCTCCACCGACCGGGCGAACAAACCGATGGATTTTGTAGAGCCCAAGAAGTCTTCGAAAAAGACGCTTAAGCGGGATCCCAACTGCCCCTTCTGTCCGGGAAACGAAGCCAACGCAGAGACAGAGACCCTGGCTGTCCGTCCCCCGGGCAGCTCACCCGGTGATCCGGATTGGCTGCTCAGGGTCATCCCCAATAAATACCCGGCACTGACCCCCTCACCGGATTGCGCGATTATCCCCAATCGGCTGCGCAGCGGGCCGTATCTCAAGATGGAGGGGTGCGGTTTCCATGAAGTGATCGTGGAGAATCCCCGGCACAACGCCACCCTTGCCGACATGACGCAAAAGGAGGTGGCACGGATTTTAAAGTCCTATTGGACGCGCTACCATACCCTCAAACCGGACTGCAACAACCTGCTGATGACCATCTTCCGCAACAACGGTCCCAAGGCAGGGGCTTCCTTAATACACCCGCACTCCCAGCTCATCACCACTGGCGTTGTCCCCCTGCACATCCGTCAGCGCCTCTACGAGGCCCAGCATTACTACGATGACATGGGGACCTGTCCCTACTGCGACATCCTCCGGCATGAATGCAAGAGCAAAGAGCGGATTGTGGCGCAGAATAAAGGATTTGTCGCCTTTGTCCCCTTCGCGGCCGGCTCCCCTTATGAAATCTGGGTCATGCCCAGGCGCCACCGGGCTGCTTTTGGGGAGATTCCAGAGGAGGAGATCCCACTTTGGGCCGAGGCGATGCAGGTAGCACTCGGCAAGCTCTCGCGCCTCTTGGGAGAGCCGGACTACAACTACATCTTACAGACCGCCCCTTACCCGATGTCGCAGGTCCCCTTCTACCATTGGCATGTGGAGATTCTGCCGCAGCTTAAAACCCGGCGGGCCGGCTTTGAGCTGGGCTCCGGCGTTAACATCAACACCGTTTCTCCTGAGGCCGCCGCAGAGGCCCTCAGAACCGCCTAACCGGGGACGGTCCATTTGGGGACAGTCCTCCGCTCAGTGTGTCCCAAAATGAACCGTCCCCAGTTACAAAAACCGGAATCCTTTACCGAAGACCACGCATCTTATCCTTGAAAGCCTAAAAGGAGGATAAGACAATGAAGAAAAGCACACAGGGAATCATTGCGTTAGCGGCAGTGATGGCGATCGGCATGGCAGCTCCTTCTGGAACCCTGCTGGCCGGTCCCTATGGCGGCCTCAGTTATGCCGATTGTAGCGTTGGCCACGAGAAAGATTCCGCGAAAAGCAGCTGCCCTGCGTGCAGCAGCAAGCAGGAGGCAACCGCTACCCTCAAGGAAGCCGCCAAAGCGCTTCGAGAGACCCGGCCTGATTTGGCAGGCAAGCTCGAGGCCATCGCCGCGGCCCGCAAGTAAGGGTTTTGCTGGCCGGCCCCTCTGTTGCGGGGCCGGCTTTGCTCTGCCGGAATGATCAAGCAGTAGCCTCTTCGCTTATAACTGCTGTCATACCAAAGTGATAATGTCCGGTTCTAGCAATGTAAAAATGTCCTCTTTC
>CAZQXN010000052.1:0-5645 GCA_964597545.1 uncultured Planctomycetia bacterium
AAACCGGACATTTTAACTTTGCTGAAAACCGGACATTTTAATTTTGCTTGCACACGTCCCCACTTACTCCTTGAAGAACAGGGCTCTAGGTTGTAAGATGTGAAGCTCAAGCAGTTCTGCATGGATGCCCCTCACCTCGCGATCCACCCGCATCCAAGCGATATCATCTAAAATCCATCTCAAACGAAGGAGAGAAAAAGATGTCTGTACGCATTGGCGTCAACGGTTTTGGGCGCATTGGTCGTTTGGTCTACCGAGCTGGTTTGGACCGTTCGGACATAGAGTTTGTCGCAGTCAATGACCTGCCGGTCGGCTCTGCCACGCTGGCACACCTCTTAAAGTACGATTCCACCTTTGGGACCCTCGATGCCGACGTTAAGGCCGAGGAAGATGCCCTGGTGGTCAACGGCAAGAAGCTTAAGATCATCAGCCACAAGAACCCAGCGGAGATCCCCTGGAAGGATCTTGGGGTTGAGATCGCCGTGGAATCGACGGGGCTTTTTACCAGCCGCGAGAAGGCAGAGGGCCACCTCAAGGCCGGCGCAAAGAAGGTGATCATCTCGGCACCCGCCAAGCAGGAGGACCTGACCGTTGTCCTCGGGGTCAATGAAAAAGCCTATGATCCCGCCAAGCACCACATCCTCTCCAATGCCTCCTGCACCACCAACTGCCTGGGTCCCATGGCCAAGGTCCTCAAAGAAAGCTTTGGGATTAAGAAGGGCTTGATGACTACCATCCACTCTTATACCAACGACCAGAGGATCCTGGATCTGCCGCACAAGGACTTAAGGCGTGCCCGAGCAGCGGCCCTGTCCATGGTGCCCACCAGCACTGGCGCTGCCAAAGCCATCGGCTTGGTCATCCCGGAGCTCAAAGGACGCCTCGATGGGCTGGCAATCCGCGTCCCCACCCCGAATGTCTCGCTGGTGGACCTGACCTGCGAGCTCGGCAAATCAACCACAGCAGAGGAGATCAACGCTGCCTTTAAAGAAGCAGCCGCCGGGCCCCTGGGCACCTACCTGGAGTACTCTGAAGCTCCGTTGGTCTCCAAGGATTTCAACGGCAACCCCAAATCCTGCATCTTTGATGCGCCGTTGACCAAGGTGGCTGACGGTACCGTGGCCAAAATCTTCGGCTGGTACGACAACGAATGGGGCTACTCTAACCGGGTCATAGACTTGATTGAGTACATCACCAAGCGTTAAGGACCCCGGATGGAAATGAAGTTTCCAACGCTGAAGGATCTCAACCTCCGAGAGAAGCGGGTATTGATTCGGGTCGACTTCAACGTCCCCCTCAAGGACGGACGGGTCGCCTCAGACACCCGCATTCGGGCGGCCCTGCCGACTGTGCGCCATTGCTTGGAACAAAAGGCCAAGGTTGTCCTGATGAGCCACCTCGGCCGCCCTAAGGGGAAGGTCTCAGAGGATCTGAGGCTCAAACCGGTCGGCCAAACCCTAAGCACCCTCATCGGGCGTCCTGTCAAAACCGTCCCGGATTGCGTGGGGGAAGCCGTCGAAGGGGTCGCCGCTGGACTTAAACCCGGCGAGATCCTGCTCTTAGAGAATCTCCGCTTCCACCCTGAGGAGGAAAAGAACGACCCTGAGTTCGCAAGGCGCTTGGCCCGCATGGGTGAGGCTTATGTGAATGACGCCTTTGGCGCAGCACACCGCGCACATGCCTCTACCGCTGGCGTTACTGAGCACCTCCCCTCCGGAGCCGGCCTGCTCATGGAAAAGGAGCTTGAGTTCCTGGGTCGCGTGTTGCACGGACCGGCCAGGCCCTACTGGTTGATTTTGGGGGGGGCCAAGGTTTCTGACAAGATCCAAATGGTTGACAACCTGATCGATCAGGTTGATGGCATCTTGATCGGCGGCGGCATGCAGTACACCTTTTTCAAGGCGCAGGGTACACCCATCGGCAACTCCTTGGTGGAGCAGGACCACGTTGAAACCGCACGCGCCCTACTGGAGAAAGCCAAAACTAAGGGGATTAAGCTGGTGCTGCCGGTAGATCACGTCCTGGTCCAAGAGATCAAGGGGGATGCGCAAACGCGGGTGACCCAGGATGTCAGTATTCCAGAAGGGTGGCTCGGGGTAGACATTGGCCCTAAAACCATCACCCTCTTCCAGGAGACACTCGCACAGGCCAAGACCGTCCTTTGGAACGGCCCCTTGGGGATCTTTGAGATGGATCTTTTTGCCAACGGGTCCCGTCAGGTCGCAGAGACGTTAAGCCAGCTCGATGCCGTAACCGTGATTGGTGGCGGAGACAGTGCCGCAGCAGTCAAGAAGTTCGACCTGGCAGAGAAGATGACCCACGTCTCTACCGGTGGCGGAGCAAGCCTGGAGTTCTTGGAGGGTAAAACTCTGCCGGGAGTAGCTGCCCTGCAAAAACCAAAAGCAAAAGGGGTCAGACCCCTTTGCCGAAAGGGGTCAGACCCCAGATGAGTCGAAAACCCATTGTGGCTGGCAACTGGAAGATGCACGGCACCCGGGCCGAGGCTAAGGCATTGGCCCAGGCAGTGGTTCAAGGGTTGGGCAAAGAGCAGTCGCGAGAGGTTGCCCTCTGTCCTCCCCATGTGCACTTGGAGATCGTCGGGCAAGCCCTTCAGGGAAGCGCTGTTCGCCTGGGAGCGCAGAACGCCTACTGGGAGACCCAAGGGGCCTTTACCGGTGAGACCTCGCCGGCAATGCTCAAGGACATGGGCTGCCATTACGTGATCCTGGGCCACTCTGAGCGGCGGCACGTCATGGGAGAGTGCAACGCCGACATTCAGCGCAAGGTGAGCGCAGCCCTGGCAGCTGATTTGGATGTCATCCTTTGTGTGGGCGAAACCCTTGAGGAACGCAAGCAGGACAAGACCATGGCCGTTGTCGAGGATCAGCTTGCAGCAGGGCTCAAGGAGGTTGAAGCCTCGCGGGTGGTCGGTGACATTGTGATCGCCTATGAACCGGTCTGGGCCATCGGCACCGGCGTCAACGCCACCCCAGAGCAGGCACAGGAGGTCCATGCCGCGATCCGCACGTGGCTGTCAAAGCGCTTCGGCGCAGTCCAAGCAGAGGGAACCCGCATCCAGTACGGCGGATCGGTTAAACCAGCCAATGCCGGGGAGTTGCTGTCTCAATCGGATGTGGACGGTGCCCTAGTGGGTGGCGCAAGCCTCAAACCGGAAGCTTTCATCGCCATTGTTCAAGCAGCAGAATCGGTGCCCGGTACCTCGGTACCCGGTGCCAGGGGGTAACTGATGCTCTACGGAATCGTTCTTCTCATCCACGTCATTGTTTGTCTGATCTTGATCGCAGTGATCTTGCTCCAAGCTGGACGGGGCGGAGGGCTCTCCGACACCTTCGGGGGCTCTGCCGCACAGTCGATCTTGGGAACACGGGGTGCGGCCTATCTCACCCGGGCCACCACCGCCTTTGCCACCATCTTCATGCTGACCTCTCTGGGGCTGGCCATCCTTTCGGTTCACCGGAGCAAGTCCCTGCTGGAGGGTATCCGACCCACAGCGGTAGTCCCGGTTGCTCCTCCAGGTACTGACGCAACAGCGCCTGTCGAAGCGGAAGCTGAGGGCGCACAAGCCGAGGATCAGGTTCCGGCGGAATCTCTCCCGGCTCAATCCCCCGAGGCCACACCCTTACAGGAAGTTCCTCTGGAAGGAACGGTGGATGAGGAATGAACCGCTCCTGGGTCTCTTTCTTTTAAGCTTCATCCTTCTGGCAGCGCCCCAGCCATCCTCCGCAGCAGAGATTGATCCGTTCCACACCCCCATCCAGGGGGATGCCATCGTCACCGCCTCCATTGGGGAACCCAGCACCCTCGTTCCAGTCTTGGCCTCAGATGCCCCTTCACACGACATCTGCGGATTGATCTTCAATACCCTGGTCAAGTACGACCGAGACATTCAGCTGGTCGGGGACCTGGCCGAACGCTGGGAAGTCCGTGAGGGGGGGCTGGAGATCCTCTTCTTCTTAAAACGCGGAGTCCGCTGGCATGACGGCACTCCCTTTACCGCTGCCGATGTGCAATTCACCTATGAGCGTCACATTGACCCCAAGGTTCCCACCCCTTACCGAAGCGATTTTGATAAGGTTTCCTCCCTTGAGGTGCTCGATGACTACACGGTGCGCGTCCGCTACAAAGAACCATTTGCCCCGGCGGTAAGCGGCTGGGCCAAATGGATCATGCCGAAACATCTCCTGGAAGGGGAGAACCTGATGAGAACCCCCTTCAAGGAGCACCCCATTGGAACGGGCCCTTTTCGCTTCCACCGCTGGATCCGAGGAGACCGCATTGAGTTGACGGCCAATCCCGATTACTTTGAAGGGCGCCCCTACATCGACTGGTATGTCTATCGAATCATCCCTGATCAGGGAACGATCTTCCTGGAACTGCAAGCGCAGGGGCTCGACCAAGGGGGGCTGACCCCGCTGCAGTATGAGCGCATGACCGATACACCTCATTTTGCTCGGGCCTTTCGGAAATTCAGATACCCCAGCCTCGGCTACACCTACATGGGCTACAACCTCAAGGATCCGCGCTTTGCCGACATCCGGGTGCGGCGGGCGTTCAATCTCGCCATCGACAAGCAGGAGATCATTGACGGAGTCCTCTTAGGGTTGGGGGAGATCTCAACCGGACCCTTCCCAAAGAAATCCTGGGCTTACAACCCCAAGGTCCAGCCACCCCCCCATGATCCCGAGGCAGCAAAGGCGCTGTTGGCCCAAGCCGGCTGGAAAGACGCCGATGGGGACGGCTTGCTGGAGCGGGCCGGTCAAACCTTCTCCTTTACCCTTTTGACCAACCAGGGCAACCGGCAGCGGCTTTTGACAGCGCAGATCATTGCCAGACGACTTAGAGCCGTCGGCATCGAAATGAAGATCCGCGTCATTGAGTGGGCCACCTTCATTGATGAGTTCATCAACAAGCGCAAGTTTGAGGCGGTCTTATTGGGGTGGGGCCTCTCCTGGGACCCAGATCCTTACGACATCTGGCACTCCTCTAAAACCGGGGAAGGGGAGTTCAACTTTCTGGGCTACGCCAACCCCAAAGCCGATCAGTTGATTGCTGCCGGGCGGGCCACCTTCTCCAAGGAGAAGCGGCGGCGACTGTACCAGGAGCTCCACGAACTGCTTTATCAAGATCAGCCGGTGTGCTTCCTCTATGTCGCTGACGCCCTGCCGGCAATCCACCAGAGATACCAACAGGTGGAGGTTTCCCCGTATGGAGGACTGTTCAATTTGATTCACTGGTATGTACCTGAGAGCCGACAGCGCTATCGGCTCACTGCCTAAAGGGGCCTCTCGGATGGGACCTTTCCTGCTGCGTAGAATCGGCACCCTGGCACTCACCTTCTTGGGGATCACGGTAGTCAGCTTCTGTGTCATGCACTTAGCCCCCGGAAAACCGACCGACACCATGACCGATCTTAACGTCAAGGTTTCCCTGGAGGCGCGCGCGCACCTGATCCAGCTCTACGGCCTGGACAAACCGGTGCACGAGCAGTACTTCAACTGGCTTAAGAGAACCATTCGGGGAGACTTTGGGCGCTCATTCAAAGATCAGAGGCCGGTCCGATCCAAAATCTTTGAGGCCATTCCAATTACCCTGCTGATCAACTGCTTGGCCCTCTTCTTTATTCT
>CAZQXN010000053.1:0-3968 GCA_964597545.1 uncultured Planctomycetia bacterium
ATAAGTGGCGCGTTTGCCTCGACGTCACTTCGCTTGGTACCAACGTCCGGCATTATCTCGTCTATCGGGGCTCCCTTCTCCCTTAGTTCCGTGTATTTCTGGGTGAACGAATTCCTCAAGTCTCGCCCCGCTACCATCCATTTGTTGACACACACGACGCCTGCTTTGTCATCCGCTTAGATCCCTCAGTCTCGGGGGAGGTTTGGGTTGGGCCCCACCCCAAACCATCCCTACCTTTAGTTGCACTCATCTACCCACAGAACCCAACTGCATAGGCAATGCTCCGCAGTAATCGTGAACCTAAAATTAAAGATCAGGCGTCTTTCCAAACGCCATCAACCAGTTTTTTCTCTTTTCTTGGCGTATCGTATGCTGCACTCAAACCTGCGTCTCTGGCATATTTCATCATCTTTGCCACCTTAGCGAGCCTGCGACCACACATCTCTTGAGTCAAAAACACTCCTCGGAGGTCATCAAGTACACCGTTCGGCGAATATTCAGCCTTCAGTCCCTGCCAGGCCGTACTCGAAATAGCCGAGGATGCAGCTACCGGTAAGATGCCCCAACTTCCCATCAATTGGTAAATAATGTGTTGAGCTGTTTCCATCCCAAATCCAAACCATCCCACGGTTACTGCGCTGCCAGGTATGCACTTGTTAGCTACTCGATGCGCAAAGAAGATTTCTTCCCTACCTCGAGAAAACAGGTTGACGAGCTGCGTGCTGAGCACTTGGTTATAGGTAGGTCCCCCAAGAATAAATCCATCTGCTTCGAACATCTTGTCGTGGACCTCGTGGACGTCATCTTTTACTTTACACCTGGCACGATTTTCTATACACCACTGGCAGTGAGCGCAGGCGGCTATTTGTTTATCAGCCAGACTGATAAATTCCGTTTCTATTCCATCAACCTGTCCTGCTGCCTCCAGCGCCGCTTGAACGAGTTTGTCGCAGTTCCCATCCTTGATGGGAGTTCCGGAGATACCAAGAATCTTCACTTTGTCTGATTCCATTGCTTATACTTCCTCCTTTTCGTTTCTTTGTTTTAAGTTGTTAAAACTCAAATATCGTGAGTGCACTCGTATCACAAACCTCATTGGTTAGGAAGCTTCTGCTTCAGCCCGTCCATGATAAGAGATATTTCAGAGACCATGCTTTCAATAACCTCAGAGGCGCTCCTGAGGCCATGTATGATCCCTGCACCCTGCCCACACAGCAATTCGCCTTCATCAGTATCCCCTTGGACTAATCCCTTGTGCATGGACTGCCCGCTGAGAAATGGACCCATTTCCTCTGGAGAAGCGCCTTTCTGCTGCATTTCTAAGTATCTCCGGGTGAAACCGTTTTCAAGAGCTCGCGCCGCCACCACAAACTTGTTCAGGCTTACCGTGCAAGCATCACCACTCTGGACGACGGCCTCCTTCATCTTGGGGTGCGCGTCACACTCATGGGTCGCAATAAAGCGCGTCCCCATGTAGATACCATCAGCACCTAGGGCAAGGGCCGCAATCATTCCGCGGGAATCAGCAATACCGCCTGCCGCGATAATTGGGATCTTCACCATATCGGCTGCCATGGGAATCATACCCATAGTAGTCATGCCTGTTAATGCCTGATGCCCCCCTCCCTCGTACCCCTCACAGACGACTGCGTCCACTCCCGCTTCCTGGGCTTTTAGTGCGTGACCGGACGTGGAAACGGCCTGGATAACTTTCACTCCGGCATCCTTGAGTACCTGAGTATAGACGTTCGGGGGCCCCACCGAGGTGACGGCGATGGGTATTCCCTCCTCCAGTGCCACTTCTATGCACCGTTTTGAGAACTTGCGACCGGCATGAGACAGCTCGACCCCTTCCATCCCAATTGGAAAATTAACCGCAAAAGGCTTATCTGTGAGGCTCTTCACCTTTCGGATCTGCCCACGGAGCCTTTCTCCGGTCTCGGTTACGTCGGTTGTGAGTGTGGTTGCCCCCGCATTGGGCCCCAGTGTACCCAGTCCTCCAGCATTCGATACCGCCGCGGCCAGGTCGGCGCCGGTGATCCAGTTCATGGGTGCCTGGATGATGGGGTACCGGATGCCCAGAAGCTCACAAAGTCGATTCCCTTTCATTTACTCTCCTTTCCCACCTTTGGATTTGTTCAATATCAAATCCCGCGGAAGACGGGTTTGCGTTTCTCGAAGAAAGCCATGGGGCCTTCCTTGGCGTCCTCGGTGGTGAAGCATTTGCCCCCGATCTCCATCTCCATGAGATAACCCATCTCCCTGGGCATCCCGCGTGACTTCTGGGCGACTTCCTTGGACATCTTGAGGGCGAGCGGCCCGTTTTCGCACAGGCGCTCGGCCAGGGTCATGGCCGAGGACATCAACTCCTCTTTGGTCACTACCTTGTTGATGAGCCCATACTGCAGGGCCTCCTGGGCCGTGATGCGATTGCCCGTGAGCAGCATCTCCATGGCGCGGCAGTAAGGAATCTGCTGGGGCAGGTTGCAGCAGCCGCCGAACTGGGGCACCAGGGCCCAGCGCACTTCCGGCAGGCCGAAGGTGGCGTGCTCCGCCGCGATGCGCAGATCCGTGAGGAGGACTAGTTCCATCCCTCCCCCGGTGGCATATCCGTTCACCGCAGCAATGATGGGTTTGTAACAGTGGCTGAACCAGCGCCTGGGCAGCGGATCGATCTTGATCTCGCCGCTCATGACCCCCCCGACCCCTTCCGCCAAATCGGCGCCGGCGGAGAAGGCTTTTTCTCCGCTGCCGGTCAGGATCAGGACCCAGGCATCCGGGTCGGCATCGAACTGGTTCTCCAGCCTGCCAAGTTCCGCCAAGTCAGTCGGGTTCAGGGCGTTGCGTTTCTCGGGATTGTCAAAGGTTATGATGCGGATGTGATCCTTGGCCTCGTATTTGATCGTCATTGGCAATCTCCTTTCCTAAAATTATATGGATAACGCGTAGATCATGCGCCTTCGTATTGCGGAAATCATGGTGCAGATCCTTGCTGAAGCGATGCCCTCAGGCCGCGAACCGAGAACGAGCCTTTTACCGACTCCAAATGCAGGATAGTCTCATAGCTTACGATGCCGGAGATGGTCCCCAGCTGATTTTTGAGGAAATGGGACATTCCCTCCGAACTCTGGAAGGTCGACAAGATCATGAGGTCAAATCGACCGGAGATGGCGAAGACGCGGTGAACGGCTGTGTGGGACATCAACACCTGGGCTGCATCCAGTATTCTGTCCGGCTGTGCCTTGATCAGGACTCCCAGCACCAGGGAGTATCCCAGGGCGCTGCGTTTGGCCATGCCGGAAATCTGAACCACCCCGTAATCGAGCAGCTTCTGCAATCTGGCGCCGGCGGTGGCCCTGCTGACGCCGAGCTGTTTGGCCAGATAGGTATTGGTTGCCCGGGGATTGTCCTCAAGCTCGGTCAGGAGTGCCCAGTCCTCTTCGTCCAGGTTCCTGAGCGTCTTCGAATTAACGGGGAGGGCGCCGTTGCTTCCGAGCAATGCCCAGGAGTTCTTCATGATTTTGAGGAGCGGCATCGTCTCGATGCTGGTGACGTGGGGGATCGCGGCCAAATCGCGGGTTACGAAATCAAAAAGATCCAGGGGGTGCTCATAGATGGCCCAGGCCATGACGTCATACCGGCCGGAGGTGATGAACACGTAGTTAACGTTGGGTCGGAGGGTGAGTTCATGGGCCACAGCGTCAGCCTGGCCCGAGGCGGTGTTCATCGCCAGAGAGACTGCCTGGTATCCCAGGGCAGTCGCGTTGAGGTCAGTGGAAAACGTGATGATCTGCTCATCGAGCAGTCTGGCCAGTCTCCGGCGCACCGTTTTCTCATCGACCCCGAGCTTATTGGCCAGGCAGAGGTTGCTGCTTCTGGCTTCGGTTTCCAGCTCGGATATTAGCTTCAGGTCCAGATCGTCGAGATTACGCTGGGAGGCCTTTTCTGCCATACCTCGATCTCCTTTG
>CAZQXN010000054.1:0-3838 GCA_964597545.1 uncultured Planctomycetia bacterium
CAGTAGAGTAGAGAGGGAACACTGCATGTTTAGGTCACTGGCTTCCTGGGTATCAGCCCTTTCAGGCGTCGTGGCAAATGGTCAGCAGGCCGTGCATTCGTGCTGCCCTCCCCCTCGTCGAACCGTACGTGCGGATTTCCCGCATACGGCTCTCCGACAGTCTCTCGCTGCAAGGCATTCGGGAGGAGTTGAGGACGTGCGAGACTTACAGATACAGGAGCCCATATCGCTTCAATCCTGCGTACAGGCTTTCGCCCTGTCTGAAGGGTTTGCTCCGTCTTTGGCTCCGATTCAAGACAAATCTGTTGAATCGACATCGTACAAAATGGTTTATGTCCCGAAACTCTTTACGTGGATACCCATAGTGGAAATAGTTAGCCCAGCCTCTGAGGATGATATTGATTTCATCAATGACTTCCTTGAGGGGCTTCTTGTACCCACTGAGGGTCTTCTTTCGTATTTTGTTTCTGAGACTACCTATGGCCTTCTTGGAGGGAAACACATTCAAGTATTGCTTGCCTCTTCCCTTCAGGTCTCGGTCATATCGGAGAGTAAATCCCAGGAAGTCCAGGGCTTCTCCCCTTCTTTCCATTCCCACGATGCTCGTCTTATCCCGGTTCGCTTTAAGCCCAAGGTTCCCTTCCAGCTTCTCTTCTACCCACTCGATGATGCGTGGCCCTATGTATCGGGCCAGGATTACAAAATCGTCGGCATACCGCACCAACCGGGCATTCGCCACCCGGTAAGGGCTGTTCTGATCCTCATAGAAGGCCCGATCCATCTCATGAAGGTAGATGTTGGCCAACAGGGGAGAGATAACCCCTCCCTGGGGAGTCCCCTTACGGGATCTCTTTCCGCTCCCTTTGCCATCTTTTTCCACCACCGGAGATCGAAGCCACATCCGGATCAATTTCAGTACCGATCGATCCGCAATCCTTCGCTCCACCCTTCGCATCAATTTACCATGGGGTATGCTGTCAAAATAGCTGGTAAGGTCCGCATCATATACCTCCCGTCGCCCTGCATGCAGATTCCTCTGGATCTGATCCATGGCTCCATGAGCTCTGCGCCCCGGTCGAAACCCATGAGAACAATCCATGAAGTCTGCCTCGAAAATCGGCTCAATGACCAACAAAACGGCTGTCTGCACCACCCGATCCCTTACACAGGGAATCCCCAGGGGGCGCTTCTTGCCCTTGGCCTTCGGGATATAGACACGGCGCACCGGCCGAGGACGGTAGGTCTTGGTACGCAATTCCCCTTCAATCTCATCCAGGAACGCTTCTACTCCCCCTTCCGCTTCCTTTATGCTGCGGATGGTTACCCCATCCACCCCCGGTGCTCCTCCATTTGCCCGTACACGAGCCCATGCCGTCTCAAGAATATCCCGACGATAGACTCGATCATACAAGGCGTAGAACCGAAACCGACGTTCTCCCTTGGCCTTGCGGCCCAGTTTCCATCGCAGAACAGAGACCTTCTCAGGCATCCCGGGTTCCGGTTGGAACCCTTCCGCCATCCATTCCGTAGTAGAGCGCTTACGGCTCAAGCGGTGTCTCCTTTCTTTGATCAAAACGTGACTGAAGTACGGCCCCTTCGCTCCATCCCGTTTCCGGGACTTCCTCACTACTATGGGCCGCTCCGACTCCCGGCCGCGGCCGCTTGCAAGGTTATTGATTCCCTCAAAGCGTTTTTCACATCTGATGATACGGAAACCACGCCGGGCCTCCCAGGTTCCTCGACTGATCTTTCGGCGCACGCTCTCCTCAACCACCCCGGACGGCCCAGCAGGTGCTTTCGCTCGTTTCTTCCCCACTGGTGGCAGGCTTCATCATCTCTGGCAGACTGGCCGCCGCCATATAAGCGTAACGAGGCCGAATCAGGTTCACTTTCGTTAGGGCTTACGCCTTCGTTGTCCAGAGGGTATTACCCTCTTTCGCCTCTGACAACATTGTCACAGACCGGCCTACTCCCTGCGTTCGGTTACCCTAAGCAGGAGGCCGCAACTACATGTTGCACGAGCAATTAACATGTATGACACCTTACAGTCATATAGATCAGCCAGGCTTAGCCTGGCGTACCAGAGAGCGCAAAGGAAAATTTTTTTGTCTTTTCTGCTGAGAGGGCAGAAAAGACAAATACTTAGCGCATAGATGAAAATCAATCAATTCATTAGAACATTGCCCGGCGGACATCAGCATACTTCTTTGCTGGCGTCTTGCGGCAAAGAAAAACATGAATCGTCTCTGCGTACTCTGAGTCTTTGTGATGAATGATGTGTCATTCGACTTTGAACGGTTTTTGGCGGAGCTCGCTAGCTCAAAGGCATCAAATCTCGATCTCTTCCTCCTCAACTAACCGGCTTTTGATCCCTTTAAGGGCATTATCTCGAATGCTTCGAATATGGTGACCTATGGCCTTGCGAGCTTCCTTAACAT
Organism: uncultured Planctomycetia bacterium; assembly: GCA_964597545.1. Taxonomy (GTDB): domain Bacteria; phylum Omnitrophota; class Gorgyraeia; order 1-14-0-20-64-10; family 1-14-0-20-64-10; genus CAZQXN01. The sequence continues at coordinate 2,439 of CAZQXN010000054.1, forward strand.
CCCGTTCAGCAATTGCATTATAGATGGCCTGATGCTCCTTTTCTGCTGTCTCCTGGGGCCGGGAAAAGATGAACTCCGGCTCGAACCTCAGATACAGGAAATCAAGCAAATAGCGTATGACCTGGGTGGTGATTGGCTCCCCGGAAGCCGCCGCTATTGCAAGATGGAATTGGATGTCTTTGGCCAGACGCAACTTGTTTGAGCCATTTTTACTAGCCGTGAGGTATTCTTCAAGGGCTGCTCTGATCCGTTCCAGTCTTTCGTCATTGAGGCGTACGATGACCTTCTGGATCAACCGCATTTCCAATACCTCTCTCAATTCGTAGACCTCGCGGATTTCCTCGACATTTATCATTTGAACATAAAAACCGCGGTTTGGCTCATGTCTCACCAATCCCAAAAACTCCAAATGTTTCAGGGCCTGGACCACAGGCGTCAGGCTCATTCCCAGCCGTTTGGCCATGCCTCTATAGGGTATCTTGTGGCCCGGCCTGAGATCCCTTAAAAAAATCATTCGCCGGATGTCGTTGTAGGCTTCCCAGGTGAGGTCAACCTTAGGCTTTTGCTTGTTTTCTGAGGCCTGTGATGATTTTTCGTTCACCATTCTTTCCTTTTTTTAAAAACCCGGTTTTTAAGTGAAACGGTGTTATGAAAAAAAAACAGATAAATGAGGTTCAACAAAATTTTCAATACAAAATGTAATTTGAAAAAGAATATAAAATAGAATTCAGAATGTCAAGGCAAGTTTTGGGTCTTTTTGTGGGGGGAAGATATTTTATGGAACTATTTCGGAGAAGCTTGGAGAGCGATATTGAGATTGGCCCTAGTCAACTCATTCATCTCACTGTGCGTGGCTTCTCGGGCCTTGTCTAAAGGTGTTTTGGAACCTCTTTGGATCAATTTTCACTTCGGCCGGCTTTCCTCAATTACGCTTATCAACAACGTGCCCTAGAATTGCGTTTATCGAGTATCGAGTATCGAGTAACCAGTAATCAGTATCGAGCATCCAGTATCCAGTATAAGCATTATAAGTATTCCGCTTCACCCCTTGCTCCCTGCTCCCCGCTCCAAGCTCCCTCTGCCCGATTTCTTTGGGCAGTAAAGCTTGGGCAAATTCAGTCAAAGTAGTTTTATCAACTTTGAACCCTTGCCCGCCTTAATTCTGGCGGGAAAAAACGTTGAACCCTGAACCATCAGTTATTTCAACATGAGCCAAGGGAAGACTTGACCCCTTAGCTGTGTGGGGTTAACAGCACCCGGAAAATCACTTCAGATATTGGTTTATTGTTTCGAGAAATGTTCTCGTGTCTATCGGTTTTGGTATAAACCCGTCACACCCTGCTGTTAGGGCTTTTTCCTCGTCTCCGTTCATGGCATGGGAAGTCAGTGCAACAATGGAG
>CAZQXN010000055.1:0-3776 GCA_964597545.1 uncultured Planctomycetia bacterium
ATGTGTTTGGCCCACTCTCCTTCGAGGATTTTGCTACGGAGTTTGAACCAATGTCTAACCGCGGTTGAGCGGATCTCCTCGGCCGACACATCCGATGGGAGCGCCTCGGGCAGGTCAGCCAATTGCAAGCAAAAAGCATTGGCCACGATCGGATTTTTCCCGCTATGGTCCTTGATCAGGACCGCAAGCAGGGCGCCCCAGAGGCTTCCCAAAAAATGAAACAGGGCAAATGAGCCATCCTCTATTTGGAGGACAGGGACTGCATTGGGCTCAAAGCCGATGAATCGGGCGAAGTCCCTCGCCAGGCTTGCATGGATGACCGGACCTTGGATCGCCGCGACTTTGAGATCGGCGCTTGCCCGGGTGTCGGTAACCAGGACCCGCGAACTGCTCAGTGTCTTGGATACCTTAAGCTTTCGTCCGCTGAGCAGTAGTCGGCCGTCGCCCGTTGCCATCCGGGGCAGTGTCCCCAGCACCTGGCGGGTATCCTGGTCGACCACTTCAATCGCGTTACCGCGACTCTCGATATTGGAGTGAATGAGCCCGGATTCGAAGGCTTCTTCCAGCTTCTCACCCATATGGTACCTGCCGCCCCCGGCAACCAGCCATTTCTCCTCGGTCAGGTGGTCCAAAAGCTCAGGCAGCCTGCTGGTCCATCCGGTCTGCCTGAGCCAGGCCGGCATGCGGGATGCCAGGGCCTTGGCAGTGATCCATTTATTGGGTGTCTGCATGAGCAGGCTCAGGCACTGCTGGACCAGCACCGACGGGCAAAAACGATAGGAACCGCCCAGCAGGCGGCCTTTAACAGCAGCGGAGAGTAGATGTTCGTAGCGCAGGGTCTGCCCCTTGTCAGAAGACAAACAACAAACCCGGGTCACATGGATGCGCCTGCTTCCCCGGCCAATCCTCTGGAGAAAGGCTGTTACGTCCGGCGGCGGGCAGGCAAGGACGATCAGGTCGATATCACCGATATCGATTCCCACCTCTAAGGTTGTCGTGGCAAAGCATAGGCCCGATGTTCCGTTGAGCATCCTTCGCTCCACGGCCTCCCGCCTGGCGCGCGATAGACTGCCGTGATGCAGGAATACGGAATCTCCAAAAGGTGGCCGTCCTTTGAACACCAAAAAAAACCTTTCTGCATCAGCCCGGCGTTGTACAAAGACGAGTACCTTCCGAATGCCTGTGCCTTGCGCGGTCATTCGTCCCAGGGCCCCGGCCAAGGCGCCGGCGCTGTTATGGATGAAGTCCGCTTCAATGGGCCTAGCCCCCGGGACCTGTATCAGCTTAATGGGTAACTCTGAATATCGGGTGGCCAGCCCGTCAGGGTCATCTACCGTAGCTGAGGAGGTGATGACCTGCAAGTCGGGTGCTATACGGCGCATGCGTGAGACAAGACAGGCGAGCTGATCGCCGCGGGGGGTAGCGTCCAGCATGTGCACCTCATCAAGCACCAAAAATCGTGCCCGCAAGACAATGGAAGGTGAGCGTGCCAGCATGGAATCGAGCGACTCCGGTGTCGTGACAACTATATGAGGCGGCTGGGGACCCAAGATCTCACGGTGTTCGCCGGTGCGGCGGCCGACGCGAAGGCCCATGGCGGCGAGCGGTGGCGCGAGACGTCTGGTGAGGTCATTGACCAAGGCGCGGGTTGGGGAGACGATCCAACCCAAGCGGTTTCGAGGCTCGGGGCCGGCCATGATCATCTCGGCAATGGGAGCTGCATATGCCTCGGTCTTTCCGCTTGCTGTGGGGGCAATGAGCAGAGTCGGGTGACCTTCCATGATGGCCGGGATTCCAGCAAGTTGTATCGGGGTTGGTGTGCCAAACCGCGCCATGAATGCATGCCACGCCCTTGGGATGAGGGCCTTTACGGCGTTGATGGCTGCCGGGTCGGTCATGACCGACCCGACTTCAGATGTCGTTCCAGATTTGCGAGCATCGGCCTGAGGCTCTGGGGGCGGTGCCGCGTGATGTCCACCACCTCGGTAATAAATTTGAGGGCCTGTCTCGGGTTGTCGATGAGCCCGCCTAGATGACAGGGTTCGATTACCTTTGCCATGAGTGAAGCAAGTTTTTTGCCCGGGGCCAACTCGGTTTGAGCAAGGTCGTAGAGAGAAAGCACTCGGCTTGTAAGGGCTATATAGTCTGCTGTGGTAAACGGTGTCAGCTCCATGAAACGGTCGGCCGGGAGGCTTTTTTCTAAGACCGCCTTGCCTTCAGGGTCGTGGGTCAAAGCAAAGATGCAGTAAAGCGACTGCTGCTCCTTATAGCGGTATGAAAAGCTCTTGTGTATGGCCTGCCCTCCCCTGGGCAGGACCGCTGGATCGAAATTCAGCCTGGAACGGGGAAGACAAGCTGCGGCAAAGGTGCGAAAGAGTATATCGGCGAAGGTGCGGTCCTGCCCGCGAAGGACGCTGTAGAATTCGGCTTCATCCACCATAATGGCCAGTCCCTTGTAGCCGACCTGCCGGGCCAGCTCGGCGATGCCTCCGAGGATAAGGGTGTAGAGATGGGTTACGGTGCGGAAATCTTTAAGCGCAAAAAGGCGGGTCCCGGCCGCCGTAGTCCGGCGGAGTTTTTTTTCCAGCTCCACATTGCTGGCCACTTCAGAGCCCTCTATCCAGTCCAACAAACGTTCAAGTAGATCATCGTTATTTTCAATAGCAGGCATAACAGCCATATAAAAGAGGGCGGGTCCCAGGTAGGGGTGGTAGTCCGGGTGGTTCTTGTCACTCCAGCGACGTATGCGGTTGACATCGACTGCGGCCTTTTCCAGGAGCGGTTTGAGCCCGCGGGGTTCAAAATTCGGATCATCCGGATAGCGTATGCCGCGGACGAGCTGGTGAAAGATGCGCCGGGGCTTGTGCGGAAGCACTTCGCGGCTGTCCAGGGTGGCTCTGGCCGCAAGAAAGCCCTGTTCGAGCGCCAGAAGCTCGGCCATCTCAAGAAAATGCGTCTTCCCGGTTCCGTAGTCCCCAAGCACCACCCTAAAACCGCCATCCCGAGTTGCGGACTCGAGATCCAGATAGATCACGGCGAGCTCGATATCTCGGCCGACGGTATAGGTGTCCAGATGGGATGTGGGCACGACACCGAGTCTGAGCGCTTCGATCGCCTGGCGCGCAGTCACGGAGTTCGGTGGCGCGGGCGATACCGCATCTTCGTTAGCTTTGGGGGCATGGATTGCGCCGGCTTTGCGGCGGTCTTTTGATGCTGCGGCCGCCCGCTCTCCGCCCGCCTCTATCGGAATCATGTTGTGCTCTAATTCTTCGCGTGGTATTTCCCACGGCACGCCCGTCATTTCGTCAAACTCGACCTTGAGCACCCGCCCGCCCCGCACAAGGCCCAGCACCTTCCCGGCGCCCCAGTCGGGGTGTCGAATTCTATCCCCGATCTTGGGGGCCCGGATCTTAGACATCGCGGAACTCCTCAATGTCTATCGGTTCAAGGCCGGCATATCCTCCCTGTACGATCTCGTTGGCTTCTTGCGGCGTGATCCGTCGTTGCTTCTCGGCCTTCTGGCGGTAAAGAAAGTTCACATACGTCTTTACAAACAGCCTTCTGTGACTGACCTCGAAAGTGTATGCCGTCATTGTGCTGGCAATAAGAGACCGGTTATGGGCCTGAATGGCGGTGTCGGCCTGCCACCCGGTGGCCTTTTCAAAGATCGACTGCAGTCTGTCTCCAATACTGGTCAGAAGTGCGATCGGATCCATATCCAGCTGCTCCAGATCTATGACCGCGGCCTGGGGGCTGCGTTCGCATAGCGGAACCGG
>CAZQXN010000056.1:0-3107 GCA_964597545.1 uncultured Planctomycetia bacterium
CCTCGCGGGGGAGCCATCTAGAATGCAGAGCCCCTCTGGGGAATTGCCGGAGGGGCTTTTTGTTCGGTTACCCGCTCCTGCTGCCTATTCTAGCGTTTTCTTTTGACTGTGCTAGAATTAGGACTTAAAGCAGGAGGCACGGCATCCTGTGGCGACACGAGCGTTACCCAATTGCGGTCCGTGGCGTTGGGACGGTTCCCGGTATTCAAAAGGATGAGATGAATATTGGACAGAGATTAACTCTAGGGTTTTGCTGGATTGCTTTGTTGATCGGTATATCGGGTTATGTCGCCGTAGACGCAAGTCGCAAGGCATTGCAGGAGAGTATCGGGAAAACGTCATTATTGCTGGCTTCCCAGATCTTGAGCAATGTCGATCGCGCCATTCACTACCGCATTGAACAACTTCAAATTGCCTCAAAAGACGTAGCACGAGATACGCAACTGGGCGATTCCAACAGGGCGTTTGCCGCGCTCGAGAACGCCCATGCTTACATCACGCAGAGGGATGCCGAATGGACCTCGGTACCTCAAGAGGCTGTTACGCCTGCCATGCGGGATTTGATCGACAACCCCCTTTCTGAGTACTTGAGGACAAGCTTGGCATCCAGCGATTTTTACAGGACTGAATATGGCTATGAGCTTTTCCCAGAGATTTTTGTGACGAATAAGTATGGCGCTAATGTCGCACAGACCCAGAAAACCTCTGATTACTATCAGGCCGATGAAGAATGGTGGCAGGTCGCAAAGGACAAAGGATTGTATGTGGGGGATGTGGAGTACGACAAAAGCGCGGGCGTCTACTCGACCGATCTTGGGATCAGCATTCGGGACGCAAGCGGAAACTTTCTAGGTGTTATGAAGGTCATTTGCAATATAGATGAGCCGATTAGCGTCATAAAGGAGTTCGCGCAAGCAGCCCGTGGCGCAGGGGGCACCAGGAAGGGATACGCGACCAGAGATTTTAAACTGCTGACCAGCGAGGGGAAAATCATCCATGCCTCGGAACCAGGATTTGAGTTCCTTGAGGCCGCACCCCCACAGCTGCTTGAGCGCCTCCTTGGTCATGGCAGTGTTGACCAGGCGCATTATTTCGTCTCGGGGGGCGACATAGAGAACGAAGGGGAAAAATTGTTTGCCTGCGCGCGTTCGCGTGGCTATCGGATGTTTGAGGGACTGGGTTGGATTTTGGTCGTTGAATACGACACAGAAACGCTATTTGCCCCCGTGTTCAAGCTAAGGAATTTCTTGTTGCTGATTGTGCTGACAGTAATGCTTGTCGGAATTCTAGCCGGCACCTTGATGGCTCAATCGATTTCTAGGCCGATCTCAAAGCTTGTGCGTGCGACCGCTGAGCTCGGAAAGGGCAAGTTCGGCACCAGGGTTGATACTGGATCAAGGGACGAATTAGGTGTTTTGGCGACATCGTTCAATACATTAAGCGGGAGGCTGGCAGACTTGGTGCTCAAAGAGAAGCAGCTTTCGGCGCAAGCAGCCCAGGCAGCGGTGGAGCGCAAGAGGGCAGTGGAATTGCAGAAGGCGTACGAGGACCTTCGGAAGACGAGAGATATGTTGATCCAAGCCGAAAAGCTCAATGCCGTAGGGCAAATGGCCAGCGGCGTAGCCCACGAGGTTAGAAATCCTCTGGCTGCTATCACGCAGGGAATTGGCTATCTGGAGAAGGAGCCGTCTGCCCACACAAAAGAAACCTCAGAAGTTCTTGGCATCATGCGGGACAGCATCAGGCGGGCCAACGACATTATTGGTTTGCTATTGGATTTCTCCAAGGCGACGAAACTGAAACTGCAGGCCGAAGAGATTAATTCCGTTCTGGAAAGCGCGTTGGAGTTGGTAAAGACTAGAGTCGAATTCAGTAAAATTGAAGTCGCGTGGGAGAAGAAAACAGATCTTCCCAGGGTGTTGATTGACAGAAACAGGGTTGAGCAGGTTCTTGTCAATGCCTTCTTGAATTCAGCCCAGGCCATGGCGGAGGGGGGAAGGATTGCGATCCGGAGTCGCGTTGAGCGGCTCAGCAGAACGAAGCCAGGCGTGGGCGTAGGGAAGAAAGGCATTTTCAGCGTTGGGGAGGAAGCTGTCATCGTTGAAATTGAAGATACGGGAGGTGGCATCTCGGAGGAGAATCTTAAGAAGGTCTTCGATCCGTTCTTCACAACAAAAAGCCCAAGAGGGGGAGTGGGCTTGGGTTTGTCGGTCAGCAGGAATATCATTGATATGCACAAATGCTTGCTGGAAGTAGTAAGCCAAGAGGGTCAGGGCACGAAGCTGATTTTGACGCTACGGATAGCCAGCGGAGTGCTGGGGCAGTCAACCAAGAGGTAATCCATGTGGCGCAGTATTATGGGGAAGAAAGAAGACAAGAAGAAAATACTCATAGTTGATGACGAAGCGGGATTCTGCCATTTGGTAAAGCTCAACCTTGAGCGTGCTGGGGCATATGAGGTGCAGACTGAATGTGAGGGCAGCAAGGCGCTTGCCGCCGCCCGCGCATTCAAACCCGACTTGATATACTTAGATGTGCTGATGCCTGGCGTGAGCGGCCCCGAGGTCGCTGCTCAGCTCAAAAAGGACAAGGAAACTTCAGGGATACCGATCGTATTCTTAACGGCTGCTGCACGGAAAGGGGAGGTAGATTCCGGGGGAGGTGTTATCGGGGGGTATCCTTTCCTGGCCAAGCCAGTTGAGACGGAGGAGCTCATCCGTTGCATTAAGGAGCACTTAGCTTAAGGGAACGGCCAACGGATTTTCTTGGCTAAGGCCGCGGGGAAATTACCATCCCTCAGCGCGAAGAACAGAAGAAAAAGGATTTCTGAGCTCGGCTGATGGAGAAGCTGGATAAGAAGTTGGAGTAGAAAGCATAGCAGGTTCCTTAGAGACGTTCTGGGGGCAGCGCTTCCTTGCTGTCGGCTGCTCTCTGGGGCGGGAGAATGCGTTAGAAGATCGTCCGACAATCGGAGCGCCATAATAAACCAATAACTGACCAGCAAGCCAACCGAGAGAAATTGGATTGCAATGGAGATTCTCACCAAACCACTGACACGCGACACGCTCAAACAAATCGCCTCGCGCCTTTTTGGTGATATGGTAAAG
>CAZQXN010000057.1:0-3017 GCA_964597545.1 uncultured Planctomycetia bacterium
GGTGGAGTATGAGACGTACGGCAGGCTCTCCAAAAGACGCGACAACGCTGTCCTGATCCTGCACGGCCTCTCTGGAGATGCCCATGCTGCCGGTTGGGATACTAAGGCCAAAGCCCAAGGGCGTACCTGGCGGATCGACAAGCCTGGGTGGTGGGATCCGATGATTGGTCCGGGCAAGGCGATTGATACCAACCGATTCTTCGTGATCTGCTCGAACTTCCTGGGCAGCTGCTATGGGACCACCGGGCCGACTTCACCAGATCCGGCGACTCGGCGTCCGTATGGACTTCGCTTCCCCATGGTGACAGTGGGTGACTGGGTGCGCCTACAGGCCAGTCTCCTGGATGCCCTTAAGATCCGAAAGCTTTATGCGGTGGTCGGCGGTTCCCTGGGAGGTCAGCAGGCGATCGAATGGGCGCTGGCGTACCCGAAGCGGGTTGAGCGGGCGGTGGTCCTTGCGGCAAGTGCGCGGCTCTCTGCCCAGGGTTTGGCCTTCAACGCAGTGGGACGCTACTGCATCATGAACGACCCCAACTTCAATGGCGGGGATTACTACGGCAAATCTCCCGTGGCATCGGGACTGGCGGCGGCCAGAATGCTTGCGCACATCACCTATCTTTCAGACAAGGTGATGCACGGCAAGTTTGGCCGGAGGGTGCGCAGCCAGACCGGCAAGGCGCGGGGATTCGGGATTGAGTTTGAAGTGGAGAGCTACCTGGATCACCAGGGGCGTTCCTTTGTGGAGCGTTTTGATCCCAACAGCTATCTCTACATTACCCGGGCCATGGATTACTTTGATGCAGCCCAGCGCTGGGGTAGGGGTGACCTGCTGGCGGCTTGCAAGCGGATTGAGTCCAAGCTGTTGGTGGCCTCTTTTGAATCGGATTGGCTCTATCCCCCAGGGGAGTGCGCTGACTTTGCCCGCGCCTTGACCAAAAATGGCAAGGCTGTGACATACGTCAATGTTCCTTCGCGCTGCGGCCATGATGCCTTTTTAGTGGAGACCAAAGCAGTTGGAGATTTGCTCAGCGCATTTTTGCAGGGCGAGGCGGTATCGGCATGAAGAAGTCAAAGGCATTTCTTGAGCACCTCATGAAGCTGTACGGCAAGGAGGTGGATTCATCGCTGACGGGTGGCAGCCGCGAGGAGATCTTCAGGCGGTTGGCTGAGCGCGCCTCCGCACTTCCCCGTGTTAGCCCCGGCTATGCCGGTGCAGGCCGACGCTGGGAAGATAAGGTCATTGCGCGCGTGATCCCCAACGGGGCTTCTGTGTTGGATTTGGGCTGTGGCGGCGGGGAGCTGCTCCAGCAACTGATCCTGCGTAAGGGAATTCGGGGCCAGGGGGTTGAGCTGGACAGCGAGGCAGTCTTGGCCTGCATGAAGCGGGCGGTGCCGGTAATCCAGGCTGACCTCGACAGCGGCCTTAAAGGTTTTCCGGACCGGAGTTTCGACTATGTCGTTCTGGAGGAGACCCTTCAGACGGTCCATCAGCCGATGGATGTTTTAACCGAGATGCTGCGCGTTGGACGGCATGGGATCGTTTCATTCCCGAATTTTGCGCACCTGAGGGTGCGGCTCGATCTTGCGATTCGCGGGAAGATGCCGGTGACAAAACGCCTGCCGTACCAATGGTACAACACCCCCAACATTCACCTCTTTACCATCCAGGATTTTCTGGATTGGACGGCACAGGCAGGGGTCCGCGTGGTTTCCGGCCATGTCTTGGTGGAAGGGAAGGTTAGGAAGTTCCGCAAGGACGACAACTTAAATGCAGAGGAGGCCACCATGGTGGTCTCGGCTGTCCGCACGCACAAGCGCACTTAAGTTTTAGTGGGAGGAGGGCAGATGTCCAGGGTCTTTGAAGATAACTCGCAGTCGATAGGCAATACCCCGCTGGTCCGGCTTACGCGAGTTACCCAAGGGTGCGGCGCCAAGGTGCTTGGCAAGATTGAGGGACGCAACCCCGCCTACTCGGTCAAGTGCCGCATTGGTGCTTCCATGATTTGGGATGCGCAGAAGCGCGGTGTGCTCAAGCCCGGCGTGCAGGTGGTTGAGCCGACCAGCGGCAACACCGGGATTGCTTTGGCCTATGTTTGCGCTGCCCGGGGCTACAAGCTTACACTCACCATGCCCGAGACCATGAGCTTGGAGCGCCGCAAAGTACTTCAGCTCTTAGGGGCTGATTTGATTTTGACACCCGGCCCCGAGGGGATGCCGGGTGCGATCAAGAAGGCCGAGGAGCTTGCTGCCTCTGACCCTAAAAAGTGGTTTTTGCCGCAGCAGTTCAAGAATTCCGCCAATCCTGCCATCCATGAGCAGACGACTGGTCCGGAAATCTGGAACGATACCGATGGGGTTGTGGATCTTTTGGTCTCTGGTGTAGGAACCGGGGGAACGCTTACCGGGATCTCCCGCTTTTTCGAGAAGACCAAGAAGAAGCCCCTGCTTTCCGTTGCGGTGGAGCCTGCCAGCAGCACTGTGATCCGTAACACCCTTGCTGGCAAGGCCCCCTCCCATTCGCCCCACAAGGTTCAGGGAATCGGCCCCGGATTCATCCCGGAGACGCTGGACTTAAGTTGTGTCGACCGCGTAGAAGCTGTAACTGACGACGAAGCTCTCACCATGGGGCGCCGCCTGGCAAGTGAGGAAGGGATTCTAGGAGGGATTTCAAGCGGTGCGGCCGCAGCTGTGGCGGTTCGTTTGGCCAAGCTTCCGGAGTTTACCGGCAAGACCATCGCCGTCATCCTGCCGGATGCGGCTGAGCGGTACCTCTCTACAACTCTGTTTGAAGCGTAGAAGCGCTTTTGAGGCGATTGATGGATGTAACCTGCTACGAAGTATTCGAAGAGGAGGAGGCAGCGCTTAGGCGGCATCTGCCCCACCCAATCCAAGTGGAATTCTCGAAGGATACTCTGCAGCCAGCCGGCAAACCTAAGCCTCCCTCAAGCCTCATCTCCATTCGCACCCAATCCATCGTTCCGCCTGAGTGGCTGGGGGGTTTAAGCGGCGTGTTGACC
>CAZQXN010000058.1:0-2958 GCA_964597545.1 uncultured Planctomycetia bacterium
TTGTATCCCCCTGGGCAGAAGCTGATACAATTCAAGCCCCCTCCGGCCAGGAGGAATCGAGTATTGCATCTATTGAGTCTCCAAGGGGCGATACTATGTCCGGGACCATCCCGCAAGAATTAACCCAGGCGATTAGAGACTATTACGACCTACCGCGCCAGGCAGACTTATCGCAGCAGAAGGCCGAGACGCGCATATTAACAGATGACGACTTGAGACGGAATCTTGAGGGGCAGGGATGGGTTTTTCATATTGTATCCCCCTGGGCAGAAGCTGATACAATTCAAGCCCCCTCCGGCCAGGAGGAGGTGCCTGTGGTGTCCGAACCGATAAACCAATTCACAGGGCACAGACGAGCGGTGCTCAGCGTAACCTTCGCTTCTCACAACAAACATCTCATCTCGGCAAGCCTCGATGGAACGACCCGTCTCTGGAATGTTGCCCAAGGCCAAGAAGCCCGACAATTCACAGGTCATGACGGAACGGTGTTTGGTGCGGCCATCAACAAAAACCGCTTAGTCTCGGCAGGCGAAGACAGCACGGTCCGCTTCTGGGATACTGCAAGCGGTAAAGAAATCCAACAACCCGGATTCAACACCGGCCCAGCGACTGTCGGAGTCTTCTCCGGTGGCGGCCACCTCCTCGCCACAACAGGTAAGGGTGATTTGGTTCATCTCTGGGACGTCGCTACCAAAGCCATGGAGGGGCAATTCGAAGGTCACGCCGATAGAGTACATGCGATGGCTTTCTCTAACAACAGACTCCGCCTCGCCACAGCAAGTCAAGACGGGACGGCTTGCCTCTGGAATGTTGAGAACGGCCAAGAGCTCCAGACGTTTAAAGATCATAATGGCCCAGTAACCAGCGTGGCCTTCTCCGGTAACGATCAATACATCGCCTCGGGGGGTCACGACAATACGGTTCGTATTTGGAGCGCTAAGAATGGCCAGGAACTCCGGCAGCTCAAAGGACATGCTGACGTGGTGCGCGCCATAGCCTTCTTCCCCCATGGGCAACATCTCATCTCGGCAGGTGGCGACGGGACGATTCGCCTCTGGAATGCTCAAACCGGCAGCGAGGTTCGACGCTTCAATACCCCGGACGATACGGTGTTTGCCGTAGCCATCTCTTCTGACGGTAAGCACATCATCTCAGCAGGCGACAGAGGGACGATTCACCTCTGGGACAGCGGCCTGCCCACCTCCGGTCAGGAGGAGCAGGGAGCATTCATTGCGCTGCAGGATCAACCGGAAGGGCTGTTGGAACTCCTGAAGGTAACCGGGCATGTGATTCTCCAAAAACCAACGGAAACAGAGCAAAATACGTGGACAGTTCCTGTTAGGCGCTTTGTTGCTTGGCTGGCGACCAGCGGCGCGGATCTGAACTCAGCGGATTACACGGGGACCGGTCTCAGCCCCTATCTTCAAATACAATTAAGGGATGGCAACGAAGTTCGCTTTCTTGCGATCGACGAACCTTCTGAGGAGCAAAAACCCTACCTTCTGGGAAACGGCTTTCCCACCCTGGTTGAGCGACATCTGAATGGCGAGGATGTAACACCAGCAGCGGTAGCCAACTCAAGCCCCATGGAATTCGTCGCTGAAGCGCAAGCGGCAGCAAGAATTCTTGATGCTCACCATGGCACAAGAGCTCATGGCGCAGGTCCATCAGCCCAGGATATTGTGCGGAGGCTGACCGATGCCCTTGAGCAAATAGACCCGCAAATGGTTGCTGAATCAAAGCCGGAAGATTTCCAAAAACTGCTACTGGTCCATCTCTCCAATGCATGGGGCATCATTGAGGACATCCGAGATGCTCAAAGCTCCGGCCAGGAGGAGTTGGGGCCGTACATTGCGTTGCAGGACGATGACCGCAAGGCTGAGCTCTTGAGCCTCTTAAAGATAGCCGGGCGCATCATTCTTCCCAAGCCGGCTTCCGTAGAACAGCAGCAGTGGCAGAAGGCGCGTTTTTCATTTGGTGCTTGGGTAAGACAACTCGGAGAGGGAATACATGTGGCCCACGTTCAATCTGACCCTAGCCCACATCTTGACATAACGTTCTCCCCGCCAGGAGCCGAGTGGGTTCACACCCAGCATTATCAAGGTGGTTTGGCGCTGGAAGATGCACCCTATCTTCTTGCAGGAGGCTTGCCCACCTTGGTGGAACGATTCCGAAATGGTGAGGACGTGGAGCTGCCACCACTGGACGAGTCAAGTGCCGCAAGTCTTATTGCTGAAGCAGCGAAAGCGGTGAAGATTTTGAGTGAATTCCCTGAAACAGCCGATCCTCACTCAGGCAGATCTGCTGAAGTCGTTGCCGCACAATTAAGCGCTCTCCTTAGCCATGCGAAGCCGGGAGGCGTGAAGGGCGCTCCTGCGCTTGAGACAGCTCGTGAAGCATTGAAGCGGTATGCCCTGCTCATGTATGAGCCCCTGCAGAATGCATGGCCCATTATTGAGACAATCCGGAATACTCAACCCTCCGGCCAGGAGGAGGGACCGACCTCTGCCAGGAAGCCGGAGTGGCATGAGGAGGCTGGGGTTGTGCGCATTTCACTGAAACCGGCAGCGGTCTCCGCAGCAAAAACCCGCCTAGAGGCTTTGTCGGGAGAACCATCCAATCTACCCAGCCAGATAGGTTGGTACACCCTGGATCCAAGCCAAGAAGTTTCCAATCCCGCCCCTGGCCGGCCTGATTTTGTCCAGCAGATTATCCTGGCAATAGATCGAGCCACTGCCACCATTGCAGCCGAGGGAAAACCGACTGCGGATTGGTCACGAAAAGATTGGCAATCCGCAGGGCTTCTCAGGACAGTAGATGGAGAGCTTATGCTTGACCGCCCCAAGGAGGCGCCAATGTGGTTGTCAGTCGCCGTGACCAGGCACAACCAGGAAAAAGGCTTCGCCGGCCAGGAGGAGCAAATTCTTCCCATAAGGGAGGCATTGGTAAAGATCGCGC
>CAZQXN010000059.1:0-2821 GCA_964597545.1 uncultured Planctomycetia bacterium
TCCTATCAGAAACACCCTCTTATTACTTGGTCCAATCTTAACAGGGGCCGTAAAGGCATCGCATACCGGATAGCGACTAAACATTGCCGGAAACTACTCGCATAACTCCCCCCTAACCACTGCACTCTCCGGTCTCGCCTCTCTTAACGTTTCCTTTACCTTTACCTTTGACATCTGCATATGCATCTTCTATTGACCTCAGGGACGGTTCTCGCTATCCCACTTAGTGAAACCGGAGGCGTTCCGGATAGTACCGCTTGATCCTGCCCTCTTGAATCATCTGACAAGTTCTCGGAGGCAGTCCACATAGTACCGCCCGGCCCAAATCCCCCTAACCACCATTCCCTCCAACTTCACCTCTCTTTTAATAGGGACAGCGACCATTAATTGCTTTCCCCGGCAACGGAAATGTCCCGCACAGTAACGCCACTTCTAATCTCTCCTCTGCGGCACCTCTAAATCCCACATCTTTCCTTCGGCAAGCTCAGGACAGGCTTAGGCCCCACCCGCATCTCCACCCTCTCCCAAACCCCCATGATCATGGCCTCCTCGTCATTTCGAGGGTCCGCCCTTTCGTCATTTCGAGGGTCCGCAGGACCCGAGAAATCTCTCCTTGCCAAACTCCGCCGTTTCTTCCGCGGCGTCGAAGAACTCTTCGTCGGCAAAGCCTACGCCTCCTCCTTGTCATCCTCCGGCTTGACCGGAGGATCGATTCATTGGTACCACGGCGATCACCTAGGGTCCGTCAACATCATCACCAACTCCTCCGGCCAACAGGTGGAGCTTAATGAGCACAAGCCCTTTGGCTCCTACTCCCGCCACGAGAAAAACCCCTCTGTCATCCCCGCGAAAGCGGGGATCTCTTCCCCCCACTTTACCGGTCAACGCCTCGACTCCACGACTGGTCTGTACTACTTCCACGCCCGTTACTACGACCCAGAGCTTGGCCGCTTCACCCAACCCGACACCATCGTCCAGGCCCCGTCGGATCCCCAATCACTGAATAGGTATTCTTACTGCCGCAACAATCCCATCAAGTTCATCGACCCGACGGGTCACTTCTTCAAGAAACTCTGGAAGAAGATCAAGAGGGCGTTCGGGAAGATCGTTCGCAAGATCATTGCGCCAATTGCCGCTGCAATTACAACCATAGTAACTGGCAACCCATTTGCTGGAATGGCGGTATATAATCAATTTGCTACCTTTGGGGCCAATCTGGAGCGCGGCAGGGGGCTCGCAGAATCTTGGGGGCGAGGCTTATTGGCCGGTTATGCTACCGCCATCTGTCCTATCGGTGGTAGCGCTGCGGCGGCGGCTTTAAGCGGACAGGACCCTGGCCGCGGAGCGATCATGGGGGCGATTCAAACCGCTACAGCGGCCATTGGATCAGCGGTACCGGTTCCGGAGAATCCGGTTATGGAGGTTTTGCGGAATTCAGCTATCGGCGCTGCCAGTGGAGCTGCGGGTGCTGCCGCAGTGGGGGGCGATCCAGGCCAGGGTGCTTGGATGGGTGCCGCCAGTGCAGCTGCAGTTACTGTTGGAATGCGCATCTCTCGTGCTATCGCGAATAGCAATTTCCAGAAAGCCAGCGACATCGGCCAAAAGAATGGTGGAGCCCCTGGCAAGATGGTTGCGGAAGCGGAAGGTGTCGGCGCTATACGTCCTGGTCAGTCCCGACAAAGCATCAGAGGTCGGTTCGGATTAGCTTCTAGGATAGGCGGCGCAAGTGGGGCTCTCCAGGAGGTGCAGGCGCTTTCTGCTGATATGGCACCAAAGGTTGAAAGCATTAAATTAGATACGTCTATGTACGGAGAGCGCGCACAAGGATTTGTCAGGGTCAACGACAGGATAAGCCAGGGAGAACCGCCCGGTGTAGATATAGCCCCGTCATTAGGAGGATTGAACGTCCTGCGAAAAATTGTTACGGAATGGGCTCGATGGAGTCAGCGGTATGGGGATGACTGAGCAGGAATCCAAGCTTATTCCCTTAAGAGAAGAAGAAGTCGCATCAGTTCCCTGGGGGATTAAAGACGCTTGCGGCATCCTGCTAATTATGTTTCTGGCATGTATTTTGTCCATTCGGTTATTCCCAGTAGAAAACTCTTCTGCCGTCGTGGACTATCTTTTATACGGTCTTTTTCTGGGTCTAACTATCTATGTGGCGACAAAAAAATACAAGGTTTCATCTAGGCGCTTAGGATATACCTGGCCCGCACTCAAAGATAATGCATCAGTGAGCTCTGTTTTTATTTTCAGCGGGTCGCTAGGGCTCTTATTTCTCGGGATCTTTATTGCCTCGGGGAGTCTGATAGCGCACAATCAGACACAGCAACTACATGCCTCGAATCTGCCTGATGTTATTCGTACTGCTATTCCAGCGATACCGGTTGTCCCGTTTACTGTCAAAGGATTTGCTCAAGTCGTCCTCGTGCCGTTGAGTGAAGAAATTTTTTATCGCGGGTTCCTCTTGCAAGCTCTTTTTAGGTCCATGAAGCTGCCTGCGCTCGCCATAGCCATTCAAGCCATCATCTTTGCGTTATTCCACATTAATCCTTTTGAGCCTTTCTGGATTGTCGAAGCTGTTGAAATCATCGCCATGGGCTTCGTACTCGGATGGTTATTCTTGCGTTATCGGTCCATTTTCCCATCTTTCATTCTCCACAGTGTTTACAATTGGGGCCAAGCTCTCTTGAAATATGCGCTGTTGACATGAAGCGTTGCAGCTTAGAACGAAAACCGTACCAATTGTTAATAGGGACCAGCGACCTGGGGTGGTCCCTGGTCTTTGGACAGATTTAAGGTGTTCTTAAGGTAGTAAGGG
>CAZQXN010000060.1:0-2613 GCA_964597545.1 uncultured Planctomycetia bacterium
CCATCCTCTCCAGGTGCCAGCGGTATGATTTTAAGCGTTTACCCTTGGAGACCATCACCCAAAAGCTTGAGTCCGTGGCCAAAGAGGAGAAGCTTAAGATTGAAGAGGAGGCGCTTACCGGCATTGCCCGGGCTGCACAAGGCTCACTCAGGGATGCCGAGTCGATCTTAGATCAGGTGGTGGCCTTTGCAGGTAATAAGATTCAGGGCAAGGATGTCCGAACGCTGCTCGGCGCCATCGACGAAGAGGTCTTTGCGGCGGTCCTCACCGCCATCCGCGAGAAGGAGTCGGTCAAACTCTTGAAGATTGTGGCCGAGAGTGCCAATGCTGGAACGGACCTGATTCGCTGGACCTTAGAGTTGCTCTCTTTCCTTAGGAATGTCTTGGTGGCCAAGGTTGGGGCAGGGGCGTTGGGTTTTGAGGAGATGGGCAAGGAGACAGCCAAGCGCCTGAGCGAACTGGCCAAGGGTTTCTCTGTTGAGGCGCTCACTGCCATGGCGCAGGAGTTTACCTCAGCGGTTGAGGTCATGCGCCGGGTGGGAGAGCCCCGCGTTCCCTTAGAGCTGGCCTTGGTTCGTCTGGCCACTGCAGGGCCAACGGTCTCTGTGGCGGAGTTGGTAGAGCGGCTTGAGGTGCTGGGGGACGAGATGCAATTCACAGAGCCACCCGCAGCGGAGCTTGCGCCGGATCGGCCAGAGCAGAAAGCAGCGCCCAAGTCGCAAGCACCACCCGACAAGGCAGCAGAGCCCAGGCCGGCTTCTCTGGGTGCATCTGCTGCACCCCCTGCGCCACAGCAGGACGCAGGAATCCAGAAGATCAATCTCCTCTGGCCCGATTTGCTGGATCGCATCCACAACCAGCAGGCCGCAACCTCAGCTTATCTTGCTGAGGCAGCACCGGTTGCTATGGAGTCCGGAGATCCCGCAGGGGTTGTGATCGGCTTGCCCAAGGGGTTTGAATTTCATTGCGAAGCCCTGAGGGATGCCAAGAATCGGGACCTGATTCAAAAAGCATTGAGTGAACTGTTTGAACAGCCGGTTCACTGCACATTTGAGGTGGTCGAGAAGATGCCAGAGGTGCCCTCACGCTCGACCCCTGAGTCTGCTGCCCACGAGCCTCAAGGCACATCCCCTGAGGTTGCTCCACCCACTCAGCCGAAATCCAAATCCGATGACGAGACAAAGCCGGTTGACCCCTCTTTCCTGGATTCCGTAGCAGAGCTGTTTGAGGGGCGGATTCTACCCGGGCAGGGGTAAAGAGCGATGGCAGGGTTGACCGCCTCCATGGAGTCATTGATCGAGGCCCTCAAAAAGCTTCCGGGTGTGGGCCCCCGAACCGCAGAGCGCTACGTCTTCTTCCTTCTCAGCCAGCCCGGTTCCCTTGCTAAGGAGCTTAGCCAGGCCCTCTTGCGCGTCAAGGAGACGATCGGTTTCTGCAAGAACTGCTTTAACCTGGCCGATGAGGCCCAATGCGCCATCTGCCGGGACCCCAGTCGGGATCGTTCTGTGATCACCGTAGTGGAGGACCACCGTTCCATCCGGGCGCTGGAGAAAAGCGGAGGTTATCGGGGCGTGTATCACGTTCTTTTGGGAGCCCTATCCCCTTTGGATGGAATAGGCCCGAGGGAGCTTAAAATTACAGAGCTGAAGGCCCGCCTTAAGGGGGGTGGGGTCCGAGAAGTTATCCTGGCTACCGACTCAGATCTTGAGGGGGAATCCACAGCGCTCTACCTGGCAACAGGGCTTAAGTTGTCTACGCAACCCAGTACAGGACAAGGGGATAAGAAAGAATCCGGTCTTCTCCGGGTAAGCCGACTGGCCTTTGGATTACCGATGGGCTCTACCGTTGAATTTGCCGATCAAGTTACCCTGACCCGAGCCCTGGAGGGCCGGCGCCCTTTGTAAATTGTTGACCATTTTCTCCCTCGGCGATCAAAGTTTTGTGGTATTCTTATAGTGTAAGGATGTAAACGTAACGCAAGGTTAGTTAAGGGGTTAGCGATGCACGAACGCCGTGCCTACATACGGGTTCCAGTTG
Source organism: uncultured Planctomycetia bacterium (assembly GCA_964597545.1). Lineage (GTDB taxonomy): Bacteria > Omnitrophota > Gorgyraeia > 1-14-0-20-64-10 > 1-14-0-20-64-10 > CAZQXN01. Next base: position 2,038 of record CAZQXN010000060.1, read on the forward strand.
GAATCGAAGCGTCATATCAACTGGCGCGCAATCTCTCTGCGCCTCGATTTGGCATGAGCCAGGACGTCAGTCTTGGCGGTATGCGCTTCACCCCCTCCGATCCTCTCCAGCCTGGCGACAAAGTATCTGTAACCCTTGCTCTTCCCAGGGAGGGGGATGTGATCTTAGCGGGCGTGGTAGTCTGGGCCCGGGAATCACATGACGGCAGGAGCCGCTATGAGGCAGGTTTGCGCTGGACAGAGGTCAACCCCGCTGCCCAAGCCCGTTTGAATGCCTTTCTTACGGAACATACCCGCTCCTACGATGTCGTCGCTTCCGCCCCACCTGAAGTACCAGATGTGATTTCCTGGCCAAAAGTGCTTGCTGTGAGCATCGCGATCTTTGCCCTCATGGTCATCTTTACCCGCGCCTGGATTTCGCACCGGGTCTTGACCGAAGAGGTCAGTTCTCTGCGCAATACGGTTCAGGCATACCAGTACCAACTCGACGCATCCCGCTGATAGCTCAGAAGTATCTCTCCATGTCATACCAAAGTGATAATGTCCGGTTCTAGCAATGTAAAAATGTCCTCTTTCG
>CAZQXN010000061.1:0-2604 GCA_964597545.1 uncultured Planctomycetia bacterium
GGCGCAGTTGGGGTTGTTCCTGAACCCGGCTCCCATTTCCAGCGTCATGGCTGTGGCGGATGCCGGCGACCGTATGCCCCAGAAATCGACCTATTTTTATCCCAAGACCCCGGCGGGTCTGGTGATGAATCCCCTTTTCTAGTCTAAATCCCGCCCGTTTTAACCTCGGGGGATTCGCCCTTATCTCCAGTAGCGCATTTGTTCTTTGACCGTAGCCGCCAGCCGATCCGCCTTCAGTTCCTCGGGCAGCAAGTACAATCCTCCCATCTCCAGAGCAAGGGCTTCCATCCTGCCGCAGATGCGGTCCTTTTCTTCCGTATCGATGGCGATGGAATGAATATTGGCCGCCTGGATTTCCCGACACACAGCTTTGGCCTCCTGGGTCGGGTCGCCCCCGTCGAACTTGACATTCCCCTTGCCGTCGGAAACCAGGATCAGCAGTGGGATGGTCTTGGGTTTTTGCCGAAGGTAGTCATTGACTACGTGTAAGCCGAGCTTCAAGCCATGCGTGAGCGGTGTTCTTCCGCCTGCGGGCAGCCGGCGTAGCAGCTTTTGGGCCAGGTCGATGCTGTTGGTAGGCGGCAGCACCAGCTCGGCGCTCAAGTCCCGGAAGATGATCAGCCCCACGTGATCGCGCCGTTGGTAGGCATCCAGCAATAGGGAAAGGATGGCCCCTTTGGTGGCCACCATTCGCTCCTCGGCGATCATCGAGCCGCTGCCATCGAGGACGAACATGATGAGGTTGCCGACCTTGGTCTCCCGCACCTTCTGGCGCAGATCGTGCTTTTCTATCAACAGAGCGTTGCCGTTAAATCGGTTCGCTCTTCGTTTGGATTGATACGGCGAAGCGGCGCGCAGCGTGGCATCGAAGGCAAGGTCGGTAACCCTGTCTTTGGGCACCTCGCTGCCGACATAGCGACCCGTTTTGGCGCTGCTTCTGGTCTTGGTGCGACGTCCCGATTCGCTACGATGAAGTTTGTCCAACAACGGCGTGGTGATGGCCTTTACACTGTATGGAGCCTCCGGATCAAAGACAATCCCTTCATCAGGGGACCCTCGGGGGCCGTCATGCCGGTTGTCGTCGTCGCTTTCCTTTAGGCTCTCCATCTCCTCTTCGCGGCTCTGCGGGTCTCGCCAGTCCTGCCATGCCTGCACGCTCTTGGCCAGCAGCTTCTGGTCGAACTGGGCATCCTCGAAGGGTTGGCGCCGCCGGCGGTGCAGCAGCGCCAGCTCCGCCGCTTCACTCACATCGCTCTGGCTGACCCTGGTCCGACCGTGAAAGGCGGCGATGGTGATGGCGGTTTTGTGCATGACGATATCGGCCCGGTGTCCATCTACGGCGAAATCAACGCAAATCTGCGTGATCAGCTTCAGGGTCTCGTCGTCCAGTTGCATCTCGGGCAGCAGTTGTTTGGCCTTGAGCACCTGCTGGCGGAGTCTCTCCTGCCCGGCTTCCCAGGAGGCGATAAAGGAGGCGGCGTCACTCTCAAAGGCGAAGCGTCGCCGCACCACCTCGGCCCGGGATTCCTGATCGGGGATTCCCCTGACCTCGACGGCCAGTCCGAATCGATCCAAAAGCTGCGGGCGCAATTCCCCCTCTTCCGGGTTCATGGTGCCCACCAGGATGAACTGGGCCGGATGGCTGAAAGAGATTCCCTCACGTTCCACGAAATTGACCCCCATGGCGGCGGCGTCGAGGAGAACGTCAACCAGGTGGTCATCCAGAAGGTTTACTTCGTCTATATAGAGGATGCCCCGGTTGGCTGCTGCCAGCAGTCCCGGTTCGAAGTGCTTCTCCCCGGCTTTGATGGCCCTTTCAATGTCCAGCGTCCCCACCACCCTGTCCTCGGTGGCTCCGATGGGCAGGTCCACCACAGACAACTGCTTGGCGGCCGATCCCAGCTTCTCGCCTTCAGTTCCTCGGGCAGCACAGGTATCGCAGAGGTTCTCGGTAGACTGCGGGTCGCAGAGGAAAGGGCAATTTGAGGCCACTTCTATCTTGGGCAGAAGTTGGGCCAGGGCGCGAACGGCAATGGACTTTGCCGTCCCTTTCTCCCCCCGAATCAGCACTCCTCCCAATTTAGGATTGATGGCATTCAGGAGCAAGGCCTTTTTCATGCTCTCCTGATCGACGATGGCGCTGAACGGGTAGGCAAGTCTGGTTTGTTTGCGCATGGTGCTACCTTCCTTGGATTCCTGTTTTCATACCCTTTGGGTTGCTCAAATGAGAGGGCGAAATTAGTCCTATTCAACCCCCTCGATCCCCCATTGATAAATCTCAAATGCTAAATTTCAAATTTCAAACAAGATCCGGGGCTTTAATCATCTCGATTTCAGTCAATTGCGATCTTGGATTTGCTTAGGATTTGGTACTTGAGATTTGGGATTTTCCCTGGCGGCACTCGCAGTTTTATCGTGTCATTCCTGCGCTCCCTCGGTCCTCAAGCATTCCCTGCCCCTTTTTTACCCACTATCCCAAAGGGGCTGAGAATCATCTCCCAAGGGGGAACTCCTTCCGCTATTTATATTATAGAGGGAGATGCGCCCATGGGCCAATTTCGATGCGTTCTAGAGCTGCACCAGTTTGGCGTTGTAAATATCGGG